>JAKVJW010000005.1 GCA_022486815.1 Prevotella sp.
TTACTTAAGGAAAACGCACTATGGTGCTGGAGCGTATCAAACAATATCTGGATTATAAGAATATATCCATCTCTGCTTTCGAAAAGAGTATCGGCATGTCTAATGCTTCGTTCAGAAAGTCTCTGAATAACAAGGGTGCAATAGGTAGTGATAAATTAGAAAATATTCTAAGGACGTATTCTGATCTTTCTCCTGATTGGTTGTTTTCTGGTAAGGGGGATATGATCGTGAATGGAAGTTATCAACTTGGCTCTGAAAAGGTTTCTTCTGATAATAAAGATGCTTTTACGGCTGAACCTCTTTCACTTGATGGTTATTATAAGAATAGTATTCCGTTGATTCCTTTGAATGAGAAGGTTGGCGTGCTTTCGAAGGAGATGGCATCTAAGTGTGAACGGTATGTTATTCCTGCTTTTGATGATGCTGATTTTCTCTTTACGGTAAGGGGATCTTCTATGATCCCTGCATTCAGGCCGGGTGATATTGTGGCTTGCAAGAGTATTCCTTTGAATGGTCGTTTCTTTCAGTGGAATAACATTTATGTGATGGATACTTCTCAGGGGGTTCTTGTCAAGCGTGTGAAGCCAGGTAAAGATAAAAAGCATGTCCTTATTGTATCTGAAGATGATGCTTACGATCCTTTTGAATTGTCTTGTTCGGATATCCATTCCCTCGCACTGGTTGTTGGAATTATCAGGTCTATGATATAATGATCGAAAATTGGAATAAACCTTATATTCTTTCATCAAAACAAAAAATATTTACAAGACTATAAATCTCTATAATTTATCATCTATAAATATAGCGATATTTCTTGGTTATTTGTATTGATAAAAACAAATACACAAAAGATACCGCTATTTAAATAATATCTAGATACTTAATCTCTTTGGAACTCACGCAATATAAAGGAGGAGCCTCTTGATATTTACCCTGCCGGATAAATGCTTCTGCTGCAATAAAATAAGTTTCAACGAGACGAGCAAGGTGCCATCCCGAGTACCAACACGATCCTTCACTTTCTCACGATAACCGTCAATAAATTTGCTCAAAGAAGGATAAAACTGGGTATAAGTCAACATGGCATTATCACCCCATTTGTTTTGATCTGCCGGATATGCTACAAAAACTGTCGGAAACAAAGACAGAAAGGGATGTTTATATCCTATATTTTAGAACATATATTTATAATTTAATCCTATGTTTTAAAACAAATACAATATCTTTTATCATCTGTTTTAAAACAAATATTGTTAATTATATCCTCTGTTTTAAAACAATTGATTATCTTTGCGACATAAATATCAAGTTATATCGATTATGTTTGAACGACAAATAATGATGCACCTACGCAGGTGGAAAGAAAAAAGCAATCGTAAGCCATTGGTATTGCGTGGAGCACGTCAGGTGGGTAAGACCACCGTTATTAATGCATTCGGGAAGGAATTCGATAATTATCTTTATTTCAACCTTGATATGGATAGCGACAGGGCTCTTTTCGAACGTAATATTCCACTTGACGATCTTATTGATTCTCTCTTTGCCCGTCTTGGAAGGAGAAAGAAGAAAGGTTCTACATTGCTCTTCATTGATGAGATTCAGAATTCTCCCCAGACGATATCTCTACTTCGTTATTTCAAGGAGAGACGTCCTGATATTCATGTGGTTTCGGCAGGCTCTCTTCTTGAAAATGTTGTTGATGTCAAAGTGTCATTTCCTGTAGGGCGAGTTGATTACATGGCTCTGCGTCCATGTTCGTTCTATGAATTTCTCACAGCTCTGGGTAAGGAAAATCTTCGATATTTCATTGATCATCCCGAGCAGAGTGCAGCAGTGCACGATGAACTTATGTCACTCTTCAATCAATATACCATTGTAGGCGGAATGCCGGAAGCAGTACAGGAATATGCCAACACACGGGATGTGCTGGCTCTTGACGATATCTATGAGAGTTTGATGCAAGGATATAAAGACGATGTAGAGAAATATGTTAAAAATGGTAAGTTGGCGGAAGTAGTACGCTTTCTAATAAGTACTTCATGGACAAAAGCTGGTCAGATCGTTACACTAGGCGGTTTTGCCAATTCCGACTATAAAGCGCGCGAGGTGGGAGAATCTTTCAGATTGCTTCAGAAGGCCATGCTTCTTGAACTTGTTTATCCTACAACATCAGTAACCGTTCCGGCATTGAGTGAAGAGAAACGCCAGCCTAAAGTGATTATGCTCGATACTGGTCTTACCAATTATCAAGCCGGAGTACGCAAAGAGCTTATTGGCGCCAATGATATTCTTGATGTATGGCGGGGTCATCTGGCAGAACAGGTGGTAGCTCAGGAACTTCTTACACTGAACGATAAAGTGAGCCAGCGTCGCCAGTTCTGGGTGAGGGGAAATGCTTCAGCAGAAGTAGATTTTGTGCTGACATTTGATTCACATCTTTTCCCGATAGAGGTAAAAAGTGGACGCAATTCACATCTCCGATCTATACATTCATTCATAGACCTGTCGTCAGTTGACATAGGTATCAGGGTTTGGTCTGGTCCATATTCAGTGGATGATGTTCAAACGTCATTCGGTAAGAAACCATTCCGACTTGTTAATATTCCATTCTATATGATTGGCAATATTGAGAAAATAATAGCAACGCTTTAATCTCATACCTGCTTTTGATGATGCTGATTTTCTCTTTACGGTAAGGTGGGCTTCTATGCTTCCTGCATTCAGACCTGATGATATTATAGCTTGTAAGAATATTCCGTTGAAAAATCAATTCTTTCAGTGGAACAATATTTATGTGATGGATACCTCTCAGGGGATTCTTGTCAAGCGTGTGAAGCCGGGTCATGATAAAAAACATATCCTTGTTGTGTCTGAAGATAAGGTTATGATCCTTTTGAATTGTCTTGTTCGGATATCCATTCCCTCGCACTGGTTGTTGGAATTATCAGGTCTATGATATAATGATCGAAAATTGGAATAGACCTTATATTCTTTCATCAAAACATAAAATATTTACAAGACTATAAATCTCTATAATTTATCATCTATAAATATAGCGATATTTCTTGGTTATTTGTATTGATAAAAACAAATACACAAAAAATATCGCTATTTAAATAATATCTAGACACTTAATCTCTTTGGAACTCACGCAATATAAAGGAGGAGCCTCTTATAAAAAGATTAAAGTAATGCCGTTTGTTATAAAATGACCTATTTAAATTTCAAGTCAAACGGAACCCAATATCCACCAGCCATAATCTTTGAGCGAATAACTCCTTCTCGCCCTGTTCTTTGATATTTCGGACAAACTCTATCTGCAACGATAGAAGGATCCTTATAACGCATAGCCATACGATTCATCTCTGGGTATATCTTTCCCTCACAAGCAAATTCCAACATGGTTTCATTCAGAATAGCCATATCATTATATTTGATAGTTGAATCTTTGACCAATTCATCAGTATCTGTCTTTACAGGACGTGCTGCTAAATTCAAACATCCCCGAATTCCCATACTTGGATATTTCCGTGTACCCCATACAGCACTTGACGTCCAATTTGGGGTAAAACCTTTCCATTCAGGATCTGTTGGTGAAAAATCAGCAGTTTTTACTCCACTATTCAAAACTGCATTCATTGCCCTAAATCGTTTTAAATGATTCAAGGCCTCAGCAAGCATCATATGGTATTGGGTCGCCCTATATATATAAATGTGGACATCATCCTGATAAGGATTGGCACGAAACGCACTACCGACCGAACGATACTTGGCAATATAATAACAACCGTTATTCATGCCGAAAAGACATTCAGCACGTGTAGTCTTGCCACCAGATGCCCCAGGATTAAAATCATTATCGGAAAACCGGTTCATCCCTATTTGAGATGGTCTTAGCCAATATTTATTAGGATATTCATTTGAAAAATGCTTTAATAATGTATTTGTTTGATTTTTTGAATAGTCATAAATGATAGCTGCTATAGTTTCTGCTGCATAAGGTTGTTCATAATCCCAATAACTCTTATAATGACCTGGAGTTGTTGCAGTTGGCAGCCAATAAGGAGAATTGCCTGAATAATTTTCATCACCAATATAGGTATTTAAGGATGCAAGTAACAAATCTGCAGCTTTTTGATAATAGATAGTAGCATCCTGCTTTTTCGAATCTAAAAAAGCTCCTTTCCAAAGGCACAATTCTGCATATAAACCATTAAAAGGCGGCACCATATAATTCCACTTTCGATATTGACTTCTGGCAATACTCGTTATATTTTCCGGATCAAGCCAGGCAATCCAGTCAATATTTCTGTTTAATGTTATGCTGTCAATCCCATTATCCATAACACTTAAGCATTTATCAACAAGTTGTGGCATATTCATCACTTTGAAGTTTGTAGAATCAGCAATGCTTGTAATCTTCGTTATTGGATCATCAAACCAAACAGCCTTACCATATATTTCCCCTAATGTCTTATATATCCAAACTTTAATACGTGCCGCTGAAGCTACAAGATTATCATAGACAGTTTCATCAACACCTGGTTTTTTCTTATATGCTTTCATCTTGGCAAGATAATCATTACAAGCTATGATCACTTCATAATATCCTGCTGGGTCTGCATAAGAATTATTTTGAAGATCTGTGTCATAATCATATAAAGCAATCAATTGCTTATTTGAATTATCTGTTGGCTCAAGCAGTTCGCCTCGGGTATCTGTAAGTAATATTTCTTTATCTCCTATTGCCTGAACCTTGGTCATAATCCCAAGAAATCCTGTATACATCTCGGTATTAGACGAAATATAATCCTCTCCATTTAGCTCATCATCTGTATTTGGATCAAAGAAATCTGTACAAGATATAAAAATATTAGAAACAAGGATAGCAAATGCCAATTCTGATATTGAATATATTATTTTTTTCATGTTCGTGTATTTTTATTATAAGAATATATATTTCTTATTATTGGAATATTCAAAACTTTAATTTAATACCAAATTCTATTGATTTGGGAGCATTCACCTTCCCATCGTCAACACCTTGCAATACACTGCTATATGAATAAGAGAACTCAGGATCAAGTCCCAGATAATCAGTCAGGCAAAGCAGATTTCTTCCAGTTAAAAAGATAGAACCTCCTTGGATAAAATTCAACAAAGGTTTCTTCCATGTATAAGTTAAAGTTATATCACGTAATTTTAAGTAAGATGCATTTTCTACCCATCGGTCAGAAAAATCATTATTGCCTATTTTATCACCATACGAAACCTTAGGTATATCAGTTATCTGTCCTTCCATTGACCAGCGCCGGTTTAAAGCAGTACTTTGATTTGAAAAATCTAATCCTGATTCAGTAATTCTCCTTACAGCATTATATGCATCATTTCCACACGAATAAACGAATGTCATATCAAGTGCATAATTTCTATATTCAAAACGAGAAAAGACATTGCCAAAAATATCAGGAGTAGCTGACCCTAGTACCACTTTATCTTTATCATTGATAATGCCATCATTATTTTGATCTACATAATGAATATCACCAGCAGTGTATTTGACACCATTTGAGTTAGCTAAATTGGCTGAATTAGCTTCTGCCGTAGTTGAAAAAACGCCCTTTGTCTTATATCCATAAAAGGAATAAGGAGATTCACCCACACGTGTTATAATCTCTGCACCATCACTCAATGTCGTAACATATTCACTTTCATCGGCTAACTTTCTAACCTTATTATTGAGTGTGGTCAAATTTCCCCCAATAGTCCAACGGAATTTCTTATTATATATTGGAGAAAACGAGATTGACAATTCTAAACCTTTAGAACTCAATTCTCCTCCATTGTCGTAACACACACTCGTACCAGAAAGAGAAGAGCGAGAATAATTCACAAGCACATCTTTTGCCTGAACGTTATAATAGCCAAGATTTATTTGAAGCCTGTTACATAACATAGATGTCTCAAGTCCTAAATTCAGAGTATAATCCTTTTCTGCCTTCAATTTTGTATTCGGAACGTTTGCACGAACAATTCCAGCTATAGTCTGATAAGGTCTACTAGTATAATAATATTTACCATATTTTGAGGAATAGCGGCTATTCCCTGTGATTCCATAATTTGTGTAGATATTTAATTTATTTATCCATTCAAGATCTTTCAATCTTTTGAATTGCTTAGCCATAAGTACGGCATCTACAGCGGGATACAATGTCATACGAGCAGCATTCTTGCCTATAGAAGATGCACCGTCAAAAGAAGCAACAGCTCCCAACTTAATCAGATTATCATAGATATAATCTGCATTAACAAAAAAGTTCATCCAATTCCATTTATTATTATATCCGGAAAAATATTTCCCTAAAGCCTGTGCATCTCCTAATGTTTGGTAGAAATCATTATTTGAATTGCGTCCAAAAGCAGCATCATATTCATACGAATCAATTATTGCTTGCCAACCTCCCATGAAATGAAATTTGTTTTTTTCATCCAGATTAAGTTGATAGCTGGCATTAAGTCCATAAAACATATTAAAGGTATGATTTGTCCCAACGCGAATTGTATTATTTGCTTCTCCATATTGATCAAAAAGAGGAGAAATATCATTATTGTTAATTCCAGGAATAAAAGTTTGCTCCTGATTATAGTTGTAATACATTCCAACAATACCATTAAGAAACAAATTAGGTTTCGGCTTATACATAAACTGTATTTTAGCATTGATATCATATTGCCTGTTCTTGCCCGAAAGAGTATTAACAATCGCAACAGGATTACTAACAATAAAATTCTGATTTTCAATAGCTCCATACCAATAACTAGAATAAGTGTCAATCAAATCACCATATATATCACTCTTGTAAGGACTAAGTAATGGAGATCTGCGATAAGCTGCAAGCAAAGGATTAGTTTCCAAACTTAATCCTTGTTCCTGATACTGCCCTTTCATATACGCTGTATTTATAGCAGTACGAATTTCAAATTTCTTATTGACAAGAATACTAGCATTAATCTGAGCATTATATCTGCTACTTTCCGTGCTTCTCAAGATACCTCCATCATTCATATAACCTAATGATATATTATATTTAGCTATATTATCACCACCTTCTACCCTAAAAAGATAATCTTTCATTGAGTTATGATGATAAATAGCATCTTGCCAATTTGTATTATATTGATACAAATAGGCATGATTTGCATTTGGATCAGACAAAAAAGAGAAATCGTTAAAGAAACTTTCCATATTTTTATAGTAGGTTAATCCTATATCTGATAAGTAACTCTTATATTGATTAGAATTCATTAAAGGGATACAGCGATTATTCCAATTACTTCCATAAATAGCAGAAAATGAAATACGAGTATTCATATTTGTAGCCGAAGCTTGATCTGTCTCTATCATAATTACTCCATTGCTCCCCATACTGCCATATGTTGCAGCTTGGGCACCTTTTAATACTGTAATATTACGTATATCTTGAATATTAAAAGCCTGAAAAATTGACCTTGAATATCCGTTGATAATTTGAGAAAGATTTTGATCTGGCATATAAGGGACTCCATTGATTACTATCAAGGGAGAATTTTCTGCTAGTAAGGATTTTATACCTCGTAATTGCAAATAGGCTCCTTCTCCTGTCATTCCACTTTTATTAATAACATCAAGTCCGGTTATTTCGCCTTTTATTGCATTATCTATAGATATTGATCCACGAGAAAAATCTTTCTTGTTGATATTTACAGTACCTGCTACAGAAGGATCACTAGTGATAGGTTGATAGGGTAAAAGAGCTGTTTCATTATATCTGGTCTTATCCGTTTCTATCATATATATTTTTATCTTCTTCTCTGTATTCTTATCTATATATATTGTTTTACTATAAAATCCTTCATGCCAGATATTCATATCATCTCCAACTTTTATACTATCTACTGTAAAACTTCCGTCACTGGCGGACTTGACGGATTTACCATGCTGATAAGAAATTACTGCATCAGCTATTGGAGTATGAGTTGATGACATAATATATCCAGTAATTTTGTTCTGTGCAGATACATTATTAACGGTAATCATAAACATTCCGATGCACAGTAAAATTTCTTTTATTTTATTTTTCATTTCTCTTTTATTATTTGGGAAAGTGTACAGACTATCCATGATGTCTTATGTCAACAATATTTCTTGATATTTTGCATAATGGCATCTGAATCTTTCTAATAATTATTAATGGTAGGTCTAAGACACCAATGATTTAGTGTTAATTTCTTTTGCCCATTCCAATCCGTGCATTTTATTCGAAGAACAACCTGTACGGGAGAACCATCACCTTTCGTATCAGGTATCGCCACCTCACCTATAATCGGCCCACCATCTGTGTCATAATTTCTAGCTTTCCTATTATAGTGGATCATTGCAGACACATCATATCCTTCAGGATAACAGTTTGATAAAGCCGAGCCTCGATCATAATGATATGCTGTTGATGATCCTAAATTTATAAGGGGTGATTTCGCAATAGTTTTTCCGTTCACTAGTAAAGAAACTGTAATATCCAAATTCTGATTTTGAACAAACCCCATAGCTAGTCGGTATGTCCCAGGTGGAATAAGATAAGGAACGACTTTTGTTGTATTATCAGCATTTGTATGTAATTTGATAAGCGTAAAATCCAATTGAAATCCTTTTTTCCCATCTTGTTCTTCAGGAGCATATATCAAGACTCGATCTTCATGCAAGGGCCATACACCTGCTAGAGGAGTCCATGCAGAAACAGCTGTTTTAATTTGACTAAAGGTCAAATTACTGGTTTTAAAATAATTCACCTTTTGTTCATCAGTACAATTTTCATAATAATAAAACCAATCTTTTAGACGATATATCAGCAGATTATTAGGGAAATGTAATTTCTCCACCTTATATACAACTCCGTTAGAAAGGGCAATAGGATTCTCTGCATTTACTTTTTGAATATTTGTACGCCATTGAGTGCCAAAAATACTATTCAAATCATTATCTTTCGAGGTTTGTATTTGACTGGCAGAATACTTTTTGCTGTAGAATGCAGTCTTCAGAATCCATTTTCTCAGCATATCCTGATCGCATGTCATATTCCACGAGTCTAATCTGTTCTTAGCATCGTTCAAGGCACTGTTAATAACATCATTAGAAAAGAGCAACATCGTTGCAGTGAGCGACTCAGAATTCATATCAAATCCTTTAGAGTCAAAAAGAGCATTTTTATATATAAATACAGAATCATATACTGTGTTCCCTTGTTCATTGACGCCAATTATCTTACTGTTCGATTTATCAAAGATTTTACTCCCAGAATTTATCACCATACTCTTAAACATAGAATAATTATCATCAAGATTATTAATATAATCATATAGAGACGTGGGAGTATTGATCACATCAGAAATAACGTAAATATATCCATTATTTGTTTTTATTACTTCATTAACAGTAGCATTATTAAACATGATATGATTTATAATCTGCCCTGCCCGTCCAAGAGAATCAATATCAACATTAACATATTTTCCATGCCACATCATCAGACGTTCACCATTAGATAGATTCGCCGGCGACATTTCTATATCAGAGATGTGTGACTTTGCAATAAAATCAACATTTTTCGCATCAGGCATTTTGAAATGATCATTGGTTACTACTAGGATCGTACTACGCTGACCTTTTGCATCCAATTGCTTATAAATACTATCCGATAGAAAAAGATCATTCATATCAGAAAGATCTGAACGAGTCTTTATATAATCCTCAGAAGTCATATTTACTATTTTCAATTCGTTATTCTGTATATCAGAGTTATATCTGCTATAATGCTCATCGTCCTCTAAAGAAGAGCAAGCCACTGAAAATGAGACGACGATTAACAGAATTAATGCTTTTCTTATTTCCTTCATAATTAACAAGTTATCTTATTTTACAATTATCTTTTTAATCCTTTACAGGTATGAATGTTATGCAATCAATCTGTAAGCTGAAATGACTATTTGTACTCGCAGCCGGATCTAATACAACAAGTTTAAAAGAGTGTGATGCAGTTTTATTAAATTCAATCTGATCAAAAATAGTTGAGGTATAAACTCCTGGAGAGGCACTCGTTACCTTTGTATATGGTGCTGTATATGTTGTCATATTATCAAATGAAATTTTCAGCAACCCTCCATTACTATCAGCCTGTTGTCTCATAAAATCATGATCTGTAAGATAAACAATCGTCAACTCTACCTTGTATTTTCCTTTTATAATAGTAGGTGTTTTCATTTCTACACTTCCCATATATCCTACATTAAAAACTACACGATCAAGATTGTTCGCTTTTGATAAATTTGATTTGCACGTTACATAATCAATATCTCCATAAGAATGATTATTTGTACCAGATCCTCCCATCTCATAGTTAAAGCAAGATGCTGATGAAATTTGACAACTATATTCAGATGAAGTAGGTGCAGAAGGTTGATAGTATTCAGAAGATACCAAGTTTTTTATATCCGGGTAATCAGCCAAATCCCAGATGATACGTGCCTGAGAAGGTTCGTACACAGGCAACCAACTGTCAAGTTCATGTATATAACCATTTTTAGCCAATAAATCTGAGTTTCCGGTAATAAATCCGGCTTTACTACCTGCCGAATTAATAATACATCTATCACCCTCATTAAGGGCCAAACTATCATAAGTAATGGAAAAAACTTGATTGTTTGCAGAAGTATTCCATATTCTGGTATTATTAGATTCTGTCATTCTACAGAAATCCCTAATAGTATAAGCATTATCTAAAATATGATATGCGACATATTCTCTTAGCAAAGAATCTTCGCTTAATCCTCGTGAATCCCGGTCTTTTAATTTTTTCTTAAGGTCATTCAGACTATTGATGTCATTTTTTACAAATACATCATCAGTAACATTCAGAAATGTAAAAGATTTCTTGATAACAGTCCGTTCCCGCTGCTTATTAACAGTTGTGTCCAAAATTGCACTTAACTGTTTTTTCCATCCTGTAGCATCCACAGCCTGCCTCATGATCTCACTGTTCTTAGCTTTTGTCAGGCGATCGTAGATTGTCTCTACAAGTGGAGTCATTGCCTTAGACAGTACATAGATCTTTCCATTGTATGCACTCAGCCCCATCTGTACAACATGCCCCTGGTTATTAAGCCAAGCCTCTCCTGTCTTCAATGTATCTATGGTAATATTTAACTTATCAGAACTGAGATTTTTGACATAACTTTTCAGGACAAATGCATCTGGCAAGATAGAATCTTCCACAGTATGATAAAGTACAAATGCTTTAGCATAATCCTTACTCAATTGCGTCAGACTATCCACACCACACCTCTTGTAAAAATCTTTCATAGCCTCATTTGTAGGAGCAAAAGCTGTAAAACTCACTCCTGATGTAGACTGATTGAGTGCATTAAACATGTCTGAGTAGTTTAACAATTTGACATATTCAGAAAAATCAGGTTTACTTGCTAAATAGGTAGAAATCGGGGAATTTGAATCATTCGTATAGTTCGAATTTCTAAAGGAATCTGTAGTAATATTGAATACATCAGCATCACATCCACATAACATATATATCAAAACAGACATTAAGAGAATATGTTTTAATAAATTCAATTTTTTCATATCGTTATCTCCTTATTTCGTTGTTGCATAATATGGATTTTGTACAAGCGATTGATTATGATCTATATCTTTCTGTGGCAATGGCATATACCATGCATTATGATCCTGCAATACAGACTCTATCCATGCCTGATTAGTAGTTTGATTACCTTCAACAACCATATAAATGAATTGCTTTTCATACTTATAATTCTGTATTTTCCCAAACCAAAGTAGATCATACCATCGTTTGCCTTCTCCCATAAATTCCATCTCTTTTTGATTAAGAACTTCTTCCAGAATTGTCTGTTCATCCAATTGACTGACTTTCAATTGGGCATCATCAGAACTCGTATCAATATCCTTAAAGTTTCCAAGTCCTGCACGTTTTCTTAATTTATTGATTAGTTCTACAGCCTGGAAATATTTTCCTTTCATCGTCAGAGCCTGTGCTTTCATCATCATAATCTCAGCTACTCTATATATAATGAAGTTTGCATCTTGGTGAGTGCGAGCGCCTCCCGTGATATCCTGCACATCTGTACCGTAATATTTCCAAATATAATATTGATTAGATGTACTCCATCCAGTAGATGTACCATTATCAGGAACATAAGTAGCAAGAAGCATACGCCCCATCCTTGCATCATCAGAAAATCCTTTATCTTTCAATTCTTGTGTTTCTTCTTTCATCAGAAGACATGCCTGTTGTGTAGGACGCAGACGAGATGAATTACTTTGCCCAAATAAAGAAGAAAAATTATTGGTCTCCTGACCCGTAGAATAGTTCCAGTTTAATTCAAAAATAGACTCATTGCTATTACCCGGATAAAACATAGTAAACCAGTCAGCTGTATTTGTCATAAATACAGGTCTGAAAGAATCAGTCGCATGAAGAATTAAATCACAATATTTTATACATTCATCATAATCCTCATTCCAAAGGCATACATCAGCCATTACAGCATAAAGAGCCCATTTGGTAGCACGTCCCTTTGTTTGCCAGTCCTCGCTGTAAGTCGTTTTTGCAGCTTCAGTAGCAAGTGCAGTCGTCACATCCTTTTTTATTTGATTGACAATTAGTGTATCAGAGACTTTCGGCTGATTAAAATTCTGTCCATCATCAACATAAGCATCTGTTATTAATGGTACTTCTTTATAATTTTTCAATAAAATCAAATAACAATAGGAACGGATGAAATAAGCTTCGCAAAGATTTGATTTCATCATTGATTCGTAATATGTATGATCAATGTTCCTTACCCCTGGCGCATATTTTATTACAGAATTAGCCATCCCTATTGCCTTGTATAACGTAGAATAATCACATAAAGCATCATTAGGGGTTATATTAAAATCCTGCAGTTTTGTATCTATAGCATTACTGGAATAAATTGCACCTCCTCTTAGCTCACCCCATTTGATGAGAGAAGGGGCACTTTCCCGAAGGTAATAATAGCCAGATGCAAGCACAGATTCTACGTCCTCTTTCGATTTCCAATAATCATCTGTTACCTGTTCATTATTTGGAAGTATATTTAGCCAATCATTACATGATGATATCATCAAGGCAAGAAATAAAACCAATATAACATATAAAAAATTCTTCTTCATGATATTAAAAATTGACAGTAATACCAAATACATAACGCTTAGTAACTGGGGTTGTAGCCGTATCTTTAACCAACCTCGTGGCAGAAGGGAATGATACTTCCGGATCTTGTCCTGTATAGTTCGTCCAAGTAAGCAAATCATAACCCGTAGCAAAAATATTGGCTCTGGTTATTCCCCATCTTAGTTTTCGAAGCCACAATTTAGGTATATTCCAACTAATAGAAAGTGTTTTGAGACGTAAGAACGAGGCATTTTCCACAAACCGATCTGATCCGAGATAATTATATCCCATTCCATAAAGTGCACGTGGTACATCCGTATCATCCCCTTCGTGTTTCCACCGATGTAAAACAGCCGTGCTCTGATTCTTAGTACTATACATACTCTCAAGATTCATTCGCGCTGCATTTATCACTTTTTGTCCATATCTTCCATAAAAAAAAGTTGTCAAAGCCAGATCTTTCCATCTGATTTGAAAACCACCACCACCAATTAATTTCGGATTAGCATTTCCCAAATAGACAATATCGTTTTCATTGATAACACCATCATGATTCACATCTTCATATTTGGCATCACCAGGATAAGTCAAAGCAGTACCATTTCTCATAATAATAGGATTTCCTTTATAGTCATTCATCACATTACCCTTTTGATCACGTGCATAAGTATCTTTCGTATTTTGATATATTCCTTTATACCGATATCCATAAAAAGCCCCTACTGGTGCACCTTCAACTATACGTAACGCATATTCTCCGTTCCCAAAAGTATAATTATCTAATTTCCAGGTGTTAGGCAGTTCTGTAACTTTATTAATGTCCCTACTTACATTAAGATTATTAAGAGTTATGGTCCAATCTTTATTTCGAAAAATCTGATAATTGAAACGTAACTCAAAGCCTTTATTTGACAAAACACCTGAATTTAGCCATTTAATGGTAGAATACCCTGTAGTAGATGGTAAGCTGGTATTTCCAAGCAAAAGGTCACTTGTTCGTTTATTATAATAATCAAACGAAACATTCAATTTATTAAACAAGAACAAATCTATTCCGAAGTCAAGCTCCCTTGTACTTTGCCATTTCAATTTATTCAATTGCATACGTACAGGGTAAATAGCAGACATATCAACATATCTTCCCAATGACTGATATGCTCCATAGTAATAAGCAGCTCCATTAGGAGCCTTTCCTGCCCATCCAACTCCCAAACGCATTTTTGCTTCATTAAGCCATTTTTTCACTTTATCACTAAAAAAATGTTCCTTATCAACATTCCACGCAAATCCAAAAGCAGGGAAAGTCCCGAATCTGTTGTTTTTACCCATTGCTGAACTACCACTATGATTTACAGTTGCTTTCAAGACATACCGACTATCATAAGTATACACGGCTTGTCCGATTACTTCTATAGATCTTCGCTCTGAATCACCAGAATTCGAACCAGCTACGACACTCCCAACAACAGGATCTGCAAGATGGATAGATGCATTTCCATAAGTAGTATTAGAAGAACTGAAACTTTGACTTTGGTAAGTACGGAAGACCGCTGTACCTATCAAATTATTTTTCCCCCATGAATTATTATAAATAAACTTCCCTTCACTTTGCAGCGAAAAGGCATCAGATGTAGCATCTGTTGAACAATTCGCATTTGAACTGGTCCAAAGAACACCAGTAGCAGACTGTGGTAAGAACTGCTTGTTCTTTGTTGTTCGCATATTCATTGATATCCATCCTTGAAAGGATAAACGAAATGGGAATTCATAATTCAATGTTACTGTCATTTTCTCTTCCCGGGAAGTTGTTTTATTAAACCCATCGTTAACCAAGGCTACTGGATTATAATTAGTACGATAACCACCCTGAAAATCACTCTCCGGTGTGAAATAAACTCCTGTTGATTGTTTTGTTTCATCGTTTATATAATAAGGACTCAAATTTGGCATCTTCTGCATTGCCATAGAACGAGCATTAGACAGCACATTAGCTTGTTTATTTGTATCTGTAAACGAGAAATCTGTATTAACCCTTAACCTGTCCGAGAAATTATAAGTTACTTTCATCTGAGTAAACAAACGGTTCAATCCCGTTCCGACAGTTGTGCCAGACTCATTATAATACCCCAAAGATAAACGATACGTAGCTTTCTCACCTCCTCCAGTCATGTCAAGATTATTATCTGTAATATAAGCATTCTGTCTAATAGCAGACAGCCAGTCCGTATTAGCATTATATTCATCATAATATTTATACTTTGGATTATAATTGATTTCATTACTGTTAAATAACATATTCATCTCATTCGTAGCATTTTTTACACCTTTGTCATTAGCAGCATTCCACAATTCATCTTGCATCAACAAAGCATATTGATTACCATTCAACAATGGCATTGTTGCCGGTTCTTGTTTTGCAGTAAATTTACTGGAGAAAGAGAATCTGGTTTTTCCCATTGACCCGCGCTTCGTATTAATAAGTAAGACACCATTTGCGCCACGGGTTCCATATATAGCTGTTGCCGAAGCATCTTTCAGAACATCAATACTCTCAATATCTGCAGGTGGAATATTCAGCAAAGCTCCAAAATCTTCTGCATTCGCAGTAGAAAAATTGAAATCATCAGAAATATCTGTATCATAAGGAACCCCATCAACTACAATTAGTGGGTCTGATGATCCTGTCAAGGTATTCGTTCCACGAATACGAATTGAACTTCGTGCTCCAGGATCTCCTCCTAATGAGATATCCAGTCCAGCAACCTGACCTTGCAAAGCTTCGTCAAGAGAACTTACAGGAGACTGTTCTACAATATTCGCTACTTTGAGACTTTGCACTGCAGATGTCTGTTCCAATCTGGAAATCCCCATACGATCAGTCCTTCTACCTATAACTTTAACTTCATCTACAGTATGAGAATTATCCTCAAGAACAATATCAAAATGAGACTGTCCTTTATATTTCAGAGTTTGTGTTTTCGCACCAATGTACGAAAACCGTATCTTCATATTCATGGCATTATCTGGAACCTGTAAATTAAAGTCTCCGTTAATATCTGTAGTTGTACCTTTTATATAGCGATTCTGGGAATTCACAAATACGACATTAGCCCCAATAACAGGCTCTTTAACGTTACCCTCCTGCTCCACCACAGTACCTATAATCACATTTTGCTGTGCTATGGATTTCAATGTATATCCGTAGATTGCAAATACTAATAGTACTACTTTTAATAAAATATTATAATCTTTTACTTTTTTCATAGCTTGCTTATCTATCATTTTAATATGCCATCAATAAGGTGAAAACATCCGTCATTAAATGCAAATGGCAAATAAAAATATCTTGAATTCACAGGAACTCTATTGTTATTTTTCGCATCAACAAAATTCACACTCAATTGGCTGCCATTATCATCAATTTCTATCTGATAACTACCTGCTGTATGAAAAACTCCATGACAATCTGATCCCGGATAAGGATAAGTAGTAATTGTGCTGACTGCGGATGTTATAAAATAAGAGCATAAATAAGCAGCTAATTGACGTTTATTAGAAGAAGAAAAACGTCCTGATAACATCCCGTTTAAAACTTTCATCCTTGAACATCCAGGAATATCCTTTAAATTCTGCTTTATAGCTTCATTTGTCGGAATAAAGACGACAAACCTGGTATCCGTTGCAGGCAGTATTTTATTACTAATTGTTTTAGCTTTTCCATCTACAAGTCCTGATTTTTGAAGCAGTTGAGCAAAGAGATAATAAGGATAATTTTTATCATTGCAAACTGATAGTTTATGAGCCAGCCCATCCCCGTCAACTGTATGAAAAATAGCAGTAGCATCATAAGAATATGCTCGTCCATTATTCCAGACTTTAGCATTATTTTTTATCTCATGTAAATTTACAAATGGTGTTCCTGTATATCCTGGATCAAGCTGCTGATTAAAAAGAGCATTTGTTGTTATTTTTCCATTATGCATATACCAATAGTTGAATGACACATTAGTTTGAACAACTTGTGTTCCTTCCATTTTTAATTCCGAGATATTTGATGTCGTATGCATATTCACGATATCCTGCATTGCACTTGAAGAAAGATCTGTATAATCACCTGCTACATCGCTATATTGTTGCAAAACTTTGCCAGAAGTAGTAGAATACAATCTCATAGATGGGTCACTGTAATAAAACTGTTGATTATTAGGGATAAGAGCCACAAAATGAGATTTATTTGATGCCAATGATAAAATCAAATTACTACCAGACAATGCATACAAATAATCAACATAAGTACTATCAGTAAAAGCAGGCCCTAAAACAGACGAAAATATTTCCGGTACATCTATATGATCTATACCATATAGAGTCCCATTTTCACATATTATACGATCTGTTACTTGATTAGGATCTATATTAACAGGAGCCCCATAGTATGTTAATACTCTCCCATCTTTTATTTCTTCTGGAAAAACTATTGTATTATCTTTCGTAAAAAATTGATAGATAAAATAACGTAAAATCAAGGGATCCAAATCATTCAACGAACTATATCCACAACCTGAAGTCCAATAAGTTTTAAAGAAATCATCAATAGCTGTATTTGAAGGTACAAAAACATTATATCCTTTTGTATCCAGAACATCCATTTGTTTATAATCCAAAACAGGCCATTCTACTGCAATTTGCGGTAATGCACCATGTTCATGAACATAAGCTTGATAGCCTAAATTTGTATTTGTAGCATCATCTGCCAAAGAATAAGTAGAAAATTTATCATACAAATTCAAAAAATCAGAATATTTAGGGTAGATTTTTAATTCATCATAAATTGTATTTAGTGGTTCCAAGACCTGATCTATATGATAAATATACCCATTATCTGTAATAATATTTCCACTATCACTTACCCGAGCATTACTGACATTAAAGGAACCCGCTGCATCATTAATGCCATTCCATTTTGAATGAGGATAAAAATACTGATAATTATACACGGGATCAATACCCTTTGTTTTAAAGAGTTGGTCAGAAAAGACAGGAACATATTGTTCATAATGATAGATGTGAATCAACGTATCACTTGATGCATTCGGTGTAAATTTCACGCGGATTTGTTCTACAGGATCAGAACTATGAGTACGATGTTTGTAATAATAACCGGCATGCAGATTTTTTTCTTCAGTAGTGGCTCCATCTCCCGCAGAAGGTCTAAAGTTGACTAGTTTATTCCAATCATAAGAATAATATATCAAATGATAACCTATTAACTTTTTTAAATATACTGGATCCTTGTCATTTATTTCCTCAATAGAACCATACCCTTTTTGAGTAAGAAAAACTTTAAAAGCATCATCATTTGGCGCCATGACGGTAAGGACACTATTTCCATCAACTATCGGCTTATATCCGGAAAGATCTATACCTTTCAGAAATATCGAATAATTACCTTCTTTATGCAACACTTTATAAGCATTTTCTTTTAACCAACTAGGTCTTTTGTAATGATCATCATTTGATATATCATCTGTACATGACATCAAACAAATTCCAATTAACAATCCACCCAAAATAAGCCATAACTGTTTTTTGATTTTCATTTTATCAGATCATTTTAATTTAAGTAGTGTTATTAACATCTTTAGAGACAGTAGACAAGATATGAGGAATGAAGATTAAAATCCACATTCATAATATAGTCCGTAAAAGCAGATAGATTAGTTTCATCACTCTTATAAAAGAGCGTATATTGAACCGATTCAGACGGGACGCAACCCGACATTCATATTTTATAAAGCAAAATAGAACTCATTTCTATCAAATCAGAGAAATATCAATGAAATCATCCAAAGGTTCTAACAAAAGATAGTTTCTAAGATATTGTACATTTCATGGTGCCTGTCAGATCTGGTATTCAACTGACAGCTAAAAGAAAAATTTTACCATTACTTGCTTTTCAATATTCCTCCCCTTAATATTGCTATTTTCCTGATACGTTCCGATAATGCAGTTTCTCTCTTGTCGTTCAGGGCCAGGCTCACCGTTTTTTCCGTGCACCCTATTAATTTGGCTATCCGACGACCTTCTCCAAATTCTACTAATATTTTCCCTTTTCCCATAGATTATTATGTTATTTTTGTTATATTTGTAACTGGTAAACTATTTATACAACTGCAAATATAGATAATATTCTATTAATTAGCAAATTATTTATTAGAATATATTCTATTTAACATTACTTAAGGAAAACGCACTATGGTGCTGGAGCGTATCAAACAATATCTGGATTATAAGAATATATCCATCTCTGCTTTCGAAAAGAGTATCGGCATGTCTAATGCTTCGTTCAGAAAGTCTCTGAACAACAAGGGTGCAATAGGTAGTGATAAAATAGAAAATATCCTAAGGATATATCCTGATCTTTCTCCTTATTGGTTGTTTTCCGGTAAGGGGGAGATGATTGTGAATGGAAGTTATCAACTTGGCTCTGAAAAGGTTTCTTCTGATAATAAAGATGCTTTTACGGCTGAACCTCTTTCGCTTGATGGTTATTATAAGAATAGTATTCCGTTGATTCCTTTGAAAGAGAAGGCTGGCGTGCTTTCGAAGGAGATGGCATCTAAGTGTGAACGGTATGTTATTCCTGCTTTTGATGGTGCTAATTTCCTTTTTACAGTAAGAGGGGCTTCTATGCTTCCTGCATTCAGGCCGGGTGATATTGTGGCTTGCAAGAGTATTCCTTTGACTGGTCGTTTCTTTCAGTGGAATAATATTTATGTGATGGATACTTCTCAGGGGGTTCTTGTCAAGCGTGTCAAACCGGGTCATGATAAAGAACATGTCCTTATTGTGTCTGAAGATAAGAATTATGATCCTTTTGAATTATCTTGTTCGGATATCTCTTCCCTCGCTTTGATAGTGGGGATTATCAGGTTAATGGCTTGATACTATGAATCTTTCTTAAGAACAAAAGGAAAAGTGGAATATATACCTGTTGACAGAACTGAATCAATACAAATCCAACTCAGATAATTAGTTTAGGGTAAACATATTTAATATCCCTAACTATTCTCGTGGGAGAATGCAAATGGAAGTCAACTGATTATGCGGACCGACTTTTGCAGCAGTTAAAAACGAAGACTCTAAAAGCTCCGTTCTCACAACGGTAAGAAAATTGTCTATGTCCTATTTTTAAAAGAGCATCCACTCGTTTCTACAGATTGTTCGATTATGCTGCCAGAAAATGTGATAGACTGTCTGCCTTAATAATTGGCAACTATCAAATACCTAGTGTTACTCTGAATATACATTTGTCTGATCCACCCAAGACCGTACTGACTATATCTACTGTAAAATCCTTAGTTGGAAACAATTCATGTAATATAAACAGAATGCTTTGTTTTGAACATTCGCAATGTTGTTTTGATTTTGCAAATCCCATATTGTACATAAAACAAAAGCATCTGGGATATCCCATTTCATAAATGTGACCTTTTTCTATAACCCTCTGAAACAAATATTCCGAATCTTCCCGGTTTGAAAAGAACAGATCCAGATCTCCCCCACACTTCTCACGTCGTGCTCGCAGAAAAGGTAAAACTGTATGAGAAACACAGTTGATTGCACACTTTCTGAACACCTGTCCTTGCTGATCTTTCGGAAGTAAGGCTATCTGACTTTCCATGTCATTAAAATAATTTCTTGCTTGATCCAAACTTTCTTCATTCATAATTATAATTATTATATTCTACATTTTTATTACTCACAAAAAGCACAATCTCCCCTATAAAGAATAACAAATCTATTTTTTCTAACTTCTAAAAGAAAATGTTATTCTTTTTAAAATCCTTTTCTGTTCATAACACCCCATGATTTGATACCTCTCAAATACATATAATTTCCCTTGATAGACCAAAAGACAATACACGGATGATAAATAAATGCCTCTAACATGGAATACAAAACCAATCTCATGACATCTTTTGTTTTATGGTACACATGAAAACCTATTTCATTCATAAGAATGCCGAGAAAAGAGAAAGTGGTACCAAACAGATACATAAAGACAAATAGCAAAAGGAAAGTGCTCCATACGGTTTTGCCTAGAATTAAGGCGATGAAGAAATAGACCAAGCCTATCAATTCAACAATAGCTGCCATCCATTCAAAAAAGAAGAAATATGGATACCCTAATAAACCAACTGATCTATATCTCGGATTAAAGAATAATTTTTTATGCAATTTCAAAGTATCGATCAATCCTCTTGTCCAACGGGTTCTCTGACGACCTAGTAATCTTGTAGATTCCGGAACTTCTGTCCATAATAAAGGATCAGGAATATATGACATCAAATGGGGAATTTTCTTCTTATAATAATGTTCCTGGACGCGCGTAACTAATTCCATGTCTTCGCCAATCGTTGAGGTCAGATAACCACCGACTTTCAGTATTGCTTCTTTCCTGAAAATGCCCAATGCACCAGATATCAGCAGAAGACTTCTTGTCTGTCCCAGAGAAATCCTTCCTATCAGGAAAGCCCTCAGGTATTCTACCACCTGCATACAGGTAAAATATTTTTTAGGAACAATATGCTTCTTAATAATCCCATTTTCGAATTTACACCCATTCGCCACATGCACAGCTGCACCGACCCCAATAACCCTTCCATCTTCCTTCTCTGTAATCACTTTAACAAGTCTCAAAAGGGCATCCCTATCCAGAACAGAGTCTACATCTACACAGACCACATAAAATTTATAGGATATATTGATTCCACAGTTCATAGCATCTGCTTTGCCACCATTTTCTTTATCCACTACAATCAATTTTCTGTAGATTGGATTTTCAGAACGATAGACGCCACGGACAGCCTTGGTCTTGATTTTATAATTGACAATATAACTCCGTTTCTGTAATTGAAACTCGTTTTTCAATTTCTCAAGTGTATCATCGGTACTGCCATCATTGACAACAATCACATCATAGTTAAAATATCTCAGATTGAGTAATGCGCGCACGCATGAAAGAATTGTTGCCGACTCATTATAAGCCGATGCAATTACACTCACGCTGGGTGCTGCATCACCTGCTGAAAGCAAAGTGTCATAATTAATTTCTATATTTCTTCTACGATAGTAAAAAAAATAGTAGATGGATATAATAGACATACCTGTATAGATGATTACAATCAAAATAGAGTAGATCAAGAATATCATGTTGATGATCTCACCCGTATCTATAAAGAAATTATTTCCCATTTTTCTCCGAGATTAAATTCCTACACATCTCATTCAAAGTTTCATCTTCGTGATGAGTCGCAAAATATTCAATATCCGCTTTCCCCTCCTTTACATAGTCATAAATGCAAATCAAAATATGTTTTTTAATTGCGACATTATCTGTATGATGGTAAATATCAAGCATCGAATCAGTAGTTACATAGTCAAGTCGAGCATAATTAGACAACATATCTTCTAAAGGATAAAAACCGACATTTGTGGCTGGATTATCTATAGAATCCTTGTTCATAGCCAATAACCGGTAGAGTTCTATCTGTACCTGAGAATCCTTACTCATCAAGATTTTTTCATAATTCCGAGTAATATCCAAAGACTGGTGGAATAACCGCATCATTCTCAATCCGAACAAGATGATTGTCACATTAGGAGAATAGAGCAAGGCTGAAAAATGAGGCTCTTTCTCTAACTTATACTTGAACAGAAAGAAATATCCCATCTGCTCCCAGAGAGAAAGTGGATACTTGTAATCTATAAACTCTTTCTCAACATCAAAGTTACCATAAAGGATCAAATTCTGGATGGCATAAAATCTAATAATTAAATCTTTGCTTCTCTGAAGTTTCTGTAATACCGGATAAGATTTCTGAGTAAACCCTATATTGACTAATATTTTCAATGCTTTGATCTTGCGAGAAGGAAGAATCCAACGAATATTCTTCAATATATACGATTCCAAATCATAGATGGCAGCTATCTTCCTGATTTTATCCTGGTCTTTATACGTAAAATAACGGCTTAAATCATTTAATATTCCAATAAAAACCTTTTTATCTACTTTACCGAGTTTTTTTCTAATATCATGAACATGATTCATATTCCCATGATATAAAAAGGGGAAAATGACCTCTTCATATTTCTGATGGAGGATTTTCCGGCGGCGTTCGCCCCTCTTTCTACTCCAACTCAACAGCAACGTTACACAGGGTACCGCTAAGGCAAGTATGATAAAGAACGTTATTGCGATCTGTATCAGATGCAATAACAGGACGTTGAAAGAATTATAAACAGATGTCAGCATATATCAGAATAAATAATTAATTCCTATCGTAAATCCTGGGATATTACGGTCCAGCCCATTTGTATACTGCTCATTTCTGAAAGATACTGAGGTTTTCAATGAGAATGACGGGCATAATTTCTGCTGCCATAGCAGATAACAACCCCAAGTCTTGTTACCTAACAGGTACTCACTGTCCAAATGAGGAAGAACTTCTGCAGAATGGCCTTCAAAAATGCCGAGATGAAGAAAATTCACCGGATTCCGGAAATATCTCCTGACTCCTAAATTCACAGAACCATAACAATTCGAATTCAAATAAGTCAGATAAGGTTTCAGGGTAATCCAGAAATTTCCTACATATTTTTCCAACCCAAGGGTATAGCTGAAAATCGGTTTCGTCCAATAATACATTTTACTTCCCCCGGTGAGATTCCATCCATGAGACAATGAAAAAGTACCCTCCACTACAGCCAGATGCTTTGAAAAAACAGTCGACCCGGAATAAGCATACAAGGCATACAAAGAAAGTTTACGGGAAGCGGCAAAATAAGTTTCCAACTGTCCCTGCGCATCAACCTTTCTAAAATAATTGTCACCTATAGGCACTTTCTGAGCCAGATTAAGTCGTGGTACAAATGTTATATGGTGCACGCTGTCCCTATTCATTCTTACTGCTCCTTCAAGAGAAGTGATGTTCCAGTTTAACCTGGATGGCTTAGTATAGAATTCCATCATATTACTGACTCCTACCGATTGTAATTCTATAGACCTCTTCTGACAAAAAGCCATGGTGCAATCAGCCCACAGAAAAAGTACAAGAAAAAGATATTTCATAAGCTGCTTTCCTTTAGTACTTGATTCAAAAACTCATCCGTATCCTGTGGCACAACAAAATAATCTACGGCTCCCAGATTTTTAGCCTGCCTCAGGCTCTCTTTGTCATAAAAACTATTCGCAATATAAATTCTCGTCTTCGGAGCAATATTCCCTAGTGCCTTCATCTCTTTCTCATGATAATACTTTCGGTACTTATCTAAAATTTCAAGCCCGTTATAGTAACTTACATGAGCGCCGATGATCGCGATATCCCAGTTTTGAAAAAACAGTAGATGGACTATATCCATACCACTATCGACCACTTTCACTTCATGCCCCTTCATACTCAGGCAGTACCCGATATAATCAGCATATACACAATTACGGAAACCTATTAAAATTTTCATTGCATTTTTTTATGGTAGAATCACAAGCATTGATGAATGGACTGATACCAGAAGCCAAAACCCATACTCTTGATTTTTTCATTGCTGATTCTGGATCCACGTAACAGCATCTCAGACATCTCTCCGAAGCGGGCTCTGATAACCCATGAAGGAACATTCGGCAGAATATTCATCTTGCCAAATGAATGTAGCATCTTCTTCGAGAAATCATTCATGGTAATATGCTCACTGGTCACAGCATTGAAGACACCATTCATTTTTTTATTTTCCAAGACATAACTATAGATTCTCACAAGGTCGCCAATACAGATCCATGGAAGATATTGCCTGCCGCTTCCCAAGGCAACATTGATTCCAAGTTTCGCCAGAGGTTGTAATTTTCGGTACATTCCCCCACTTCTGCCGATTACGACACCCTTACGCAGAATGACTACCCGACGGGCTACCTTATCAAACTTTCGGGCAGTATCTTCCCACAATTTGCAAACATGTGCGGGGAAATCCGTACCATTCTTGTCCTCTTCCGTAAAGATCCGTTCAGTTGTCACTGCTCCATAGTATCCTACAGCAGAAGATGATATCAATACATCTATTCTATGACCAGATTCTTTCACGTATCTCAAGAGAAGGTTCAGAGGCTTCAGCCTACTGTCTATAATCTCTTGCTTTCTGACTGTAGTCCAACGCTTTTCTCCGATATTGGCACCTGTCATATTAATGATTGCATTCACTCCATCAAAGGCATGTGGATCGATAAAACCTTTCTCTACATCCCATTGGTAATAGTGCACATCTCCCGTATCACGTATCTTCCTTCTGGTCAGAACGTTTACCTCATATTTCTTTCCAACAAGAAAGAAACTTAAGGCCTTTCCTATAAATCCGGTACCTCCGGCTATTAATATTTTCATGCATGAGAGAATTAAGATTAGATTCTACACGACAAATATAATGAACGTTTTTAATAATTACAAGTTTTTACACTTTTTTATAACAAATTATTACAAAAAAATCAGAGAAACGAACATTACATCAATGAGGATAGTCATTCTATCTGACAGTCTCTCTATAAAACAGCATGGATAACTATCGGTTTCGTTCCTTGAATTTCAGTTCTGCTTCGAGCATGGACAACTTGGGCATCTCATATCCGGCTTTACGTGCTTCCTCTATCGGACGGGTATAGAGATAATAGATCTCCATCGGACGATGGAAATCATAATCAAGTTTCATGCTGGGAAGATAAGGGGGCATAGCCTGAGTATAGGCAATCAATTTGTCTGCATACTCATGACCGATACTGACTCCACAGGCTCTGGCACCGTCAATAACCTCCAGCATCAGATCATGGATGAGTCGCATAGTATCAGGATTGGAGAGCAGAGCATCTGTATTTGTATCCAAGGCCACCGTCATTCCGTTAAAGGGCATGTTCCAGATTGCCTTACGCCATCGTGCTTCATGGTATTCCACCTCAGCCACTTTAATGCCGGCAGCTTTCATCTCCAAAATCATATTATTCATAACAGTCCGGTCCTTACAACTGTAATTACCGATATTGATAGAGCCCTGAGCCTGATGGTCCACGATGCCGGGTTCTGTTTTTGCTGCACAGATAAATGCCAGACCAGCAGCCAGCGACGTATCAGGAAACATTCGCTGGACATCATCTTCCACTCCAATACCGTTCTGGATCAGCACCACTAAGGTAGAGGGCTTCAGAAGCGGAGGCAGCAGTGTCTTCAACAATACTTCATTCACAGATTTCAAGGCCACCAGCACCACATCACACTGTGGCATATCTTCCGCATGCTGACAGGCATGCACCGGAAAGAGGTGAAAGTCACCATCACAGGAATTAACCTGAAGTCCATTCTTGCAGACTACATCATAGTCACTGTGAAAAAGAAAATATACCTCTTCACCGGCCTTTGCCAGTTTTGCACCATAATAGCCACCGATGGCACCAGTTCCAATTATTCCGTATCTCATTATATTTTTTATTTAAAATCTATATCATTCCAACTTCAGATCTTATCCAATGCTCTCAGCGTGTTCTTCTTCTGGACCTTGAATGCGGACGGAGTCATCCCTGTAACGCTCTTGAACTGACTGGAAAGATAGGCCACACTGGAGTAATTCATCTCATTGGCTATCTGAGTCAAACTCAATTGGTCATACTTGATCAGTTCCTTTACACGCTCAACCCGTTGTTCAATGTAATAACGTTCGATCGTCTTACCTACCACTGCACTGAAGAGTTTGCTCAATGCAGAATAGTCACTATGCAGTTTTCCTGAGAGATAATCCGAAAGATTCACCGTAGAACGGTCGTTATTATAATGTACCAGTCGGATAATGGCATTCTTGATCTGGCCGATCGTCTGCTGACGCCTGTCGTCCAGAAGTTCAAAGCCCAGGTCTTCTAATGCGCTGCGAAGACGATCCCTCTGCCTGTCAGACAACACATCAGATAGATGCACCTCTCCCAGTTCCACACTCATCGGATGCAGGTTCTGATCATTCAGAGTTTGTGTCACCGCCATAATACAGCGGTCACACACCATATTTTTTATATAAAGTACTGTATCCATATCTTTCTCATTTTATGATTTGAAAACAGAAGTTCAATCAACTTCAAGTATATCTGACCACCTTGTGGTATATTCAGGACTCTTCTGGTTCCGCCGGATTGCATCAGCAAACTTCCCTGCCTTACCTTTTCCGTCCTTTGCTGTATACTGTCTCGCCGCCAGAACGACAGTTTCACTCCCATTGATCCGGTTGATGCGATCGATAGCGGCATCAAGGCGGCATTCCTTTTTATATCGATCCGGCCGATAATCTATAAAATCGGTCTGAACCCCACTGTCCGGACAGACATCCATCAAGAGTACTCCGGCTCGCTTATAGGAATATCCCTGTAGAAAAGCACTCTTAAGACATCGCAACGCTGTACCCACAATAATCCTCGTACTGGCGGAAGGTGTCAGCAGGGTATGCATCCGGAACATCCCATTAGAATGATGGACTCCACGATAAGGACCTGTATCTATAAAAACACCAATCCTCAAAGCCACCTGATGCTGTTGGCGCAACCGTTCAGCACACCTCGCTGCATCATTGGCTACATGCGTTCTGATATCTTCAAATTGATAGATGGGATGAGGAAAGGAACGGGAAACACAGATACTCTTTTTCCTCGTTCTCTCCAGACTCATATCATCAACAGGGATACAATCCTGCCCATTCAGTTCTTTCCATGTCCTTTGTCCGATCACATTGAAACGGGCACGAACCCATGATTCGGGCTGAGCTGCAAAATCACCGGCAGTCTTGAGTTGTGATAACTGAAGAGCCTCTGCCCAGCGACGACCGATACCCCATACCTTCTCTATCGGGAACATATCCAAAGCCTTCTTCTGCTGCTCCTCTGTATAGATTATACAGCAATGATGATATCCAGGATAGACCTTGGCAAAACGGCCTGCGACCTTGGCCAGAGTCTTTGTCCTGCCAATGCCGATACTCACGGGAATTCCCAGTCCGCGCCAGATACGATCATGTAATCGCTTACCCCAGATTTTCAGATCAGATTCCATCATATCAGGAAAGATGCAAAATCCTTCGTCAATGGAATAACGATGGAATTCCGGCACATCACGGCTCACCATATTCATCAAGCGCCGGGTCATGTCGGCATAAAGTTCATAATTCGAAGAAAAGGCATAAATCTGCTTCCCTGGAAAAAGTTCGGATAGTTTAAAATAAGGAGTCCCTCTTTCGATACCCATTGCCTTGGCTTCATTGCTCTGCGCGATGACACAACCATCATTATTGGATAACACGACAACTGCCTTCCCGTTCAAGTCGGGACGGAAAGCACGTTCACACGAAACGTAGGCATTATCCACATCTACAAGGGCATAATACATCAGAACTTTTCTCCTTATTTTCGCCAGTTTTTAATCGTATACTGAACAACTCCCCATATCGTAAAATCATCAGCAGCAGTTATTCGGAATACGGGATATTTGGGATTAGCCGGTTTCAGTTCGATATATCCTTCTTTATAATGGGTATTATCAAAGAATTTCACTGTATACTTATGATCATAGAATGCTACGACTACATCACCATTTTGTGGTTCCAAAGAGCGGTCTATTACCAGGATGTCCCCGTCATTAATTCCCGCCTGGACCATCGAGTCCCCCCGTACACGGCCATAAAAGGTAGTATCCGGATGACGAATCATATCCCTGTTGAAGTCAAGTGAGTCCACCTCGTATGATTCGGCCGGTGAAGGAAAACCTGCCTTGATGCCAGGTGCATACTTCAAAGTAAGGTGTCTGTCAAAGGCACTTCTCATGAATACGACTCCACTTTGATCATTCTGATCCATCGGCTTTTCCATTATTATTATCCTCCTCCTAAAAACTTCTTGGTTTTCTTCAGGCCTGAAGCCTTCAGTCTTTACAAATTTAGTCTTTTCCCGTCAATTCACCAAATTTCTTAATTACTCTTATTAATCAGATTTACCACCACTTTTACCATCACATCTTTCTCCTCCGTCCTACTCTCAGCAATCATAATCGTCGAGGGTGTCGAGGGCATAGGTATAATCAACTACCACATCAAAGATAGCATTGCTTTCATCGGTAACAGGCACAGGTTACTGCTGGATAGTACGGCCAAGAACCTGCACGAGTTGGCGAAGTTCTCCAATCTGCTGCTTGCGGATTTTATCATTCACAGCATAGCCCTTGATGAGGTATTTCTTCAAGACACTATTTGCCCACTGGCGGAAACGGACACCTCTTATTGAATTAACCCTATAACCTACAGAAATGATCATATCAAGATTATAGTAAGGAATCGTTCTTGTAACTTTTCGAGTCCCCTCCATTCGAACCTGTGCATTTTTTGCACAAGTTGCCTTCTCCTCCAACTCTCCTGTTTTGCAAATATTTCTAATGTGACGAGCTATCACTGTCCTGTCAGTTTGGAACAGTTCACTCATCTGGGCTTGTGTAAGCCACACCGTCTCTCCTTCCAACTTGACATCAAGTTGGGTCTTGCCATCTTCACTTTGATAAATAACAATTTTATTGTCCAAGTCAATCGTTTTGCTCATAACGACCTTATATCATATCAAGAAACAAATATACAAAAATAATCGATACGATAAATGTAAAGAAGAAAAATCATTATTTCTTTTCTTCGAATATGATAAATCATACGATATGAAGCGACTTCTAAAATTTTATACAGACTTATTACTTTCCTCTTCTAATCTCCATTACTGAAATTGTTTGCTGGAAATCATGTAAATGACCGTGGAAATATTCCTCGCCATGGTATCGTTCCTAAATTCTCAGGCATAGAGGTGATCGCACTGTCTATAACAACAGAGGCCTTCAGTATTGATATTACCTATACTCTTAAAATCAGATAATGATAAATAAGGAAAATCAGCATCTACACAGGAACTTCTTAAAAAAGAACAACTAATATTTAAGGAACATTTGCCGTAAAAATTTGGATTTCGATAGAAAAAAACATAACTTTGCGGTTTGAAAGTCGCCCTGATACATAACGAACAATTTTCAGATCTGTCCGCTCAGTTGAAATGAAGGATAAGACAAGATCATACAATGCCAAAAATAGATTTAAATGACCAGAAATGGCTGGATCTGGTTTTTACAAGCCGGAATAAAAAATACGGAGCTTATAAGCTTCGGAAGGGAACTCCGAAAAGGAACCTGATAGCTCTGCTGATCATTATCGGCACGGCTATTGCTATTATGCTTTGTACGTGCATCTTTATATTTATAGAAAACCATTCCATGAATCTGAAAGACATCAGGGGCGTGGAATTCAATGACATGAAAGCACTTCCGCCTTTAGCCCAAGGCAACCAACTTTCCCGGCGTCAATCCGGATATGCATCACACAAAGTGGTCAAAGAAGGTGAAAAAATGCTGAAAATGTTCGGGCAGGAACAAGAACAAACAATCGTTCCTCCGGATGCTGCCACAGCAGGCAATAATGGTTCACCAGCTGGAACCGGTAATGTCGGAGAAAGTACAGGAGGTGCAGACTCCAGCGTAACGGCTAACGGAAAAGGCGGGGACAAAGCTCATGATAATGAACTGCAGGCTTTGACTCAAACTACTCCTGATAATCAGGCTATCAACTTCCGTATTGTGGAACAGTTGCCGGAATTTCCTGGTGGCTGGGTAGAATTGATGAAATGGCTCGACAAGAATATCCAATACCCTCCTGCAGCAATGAAAGACAAAATTGAGGGAAAAGTCATTGTCTCTTTTATCATCAATGCGAATGGTACCATCAGCAATATCAGAATTACGAAATCGGCTCATCCATTACTGAACGCTGAAGCCTTGAGGGTGGTTCATAAGATGCCGAAATGGAAACCTGGAATTCACGATGACAAACCGTGCCGGACGATGTTCTCTATCCCAATCGTCTTTCATTTGTAAGACTTTCATTTCTTAACCGGAAAGGAAAGAATCTATTTTTCAATCAAAAAAACAGTCCATCAATCATCAGAGAGCCGTTACCCGGCAAATCTCTCTGATAACCGTTATTTTTATTTAAGTTCTCTGAACGTGTAAACCATTATCGGAATAGTCAGCAGAAAAGCCAAAACATCACTCCAACTCTGGCACATCTCTACACCTAGAATACCAAAGAACCGGGGAAGGATAAGAACTAATGGTATGAAGAACAATCCCTGTCGTGCAGCTGACAGGATATTGGCACGCCAAGTTTTCCGACATACCTGAGTCATCATATTACTTGCCATGGAAAAAGCATCTACAGGGAATGTGAATAATTGCCAGATCAAAGCTATCTGACCAACACGAACTACATCTGGATCATTCCTGAATACCATTATGATTTGAGTACTGAAAAAAACACCGATCACAGCGCAAATCACTAAAAAAACCGTTCCAATCTTTACAGTATACCAAAATGCCTTCTTCAATCGGCCATATAGGCGAGCTCCATAACAGAAACCACATAAAGGTTGAAAGCCTTGTCCAAGACCAATCACAGCTGACATGACAAACATGGTGATACGATTAACAATGGACATTCCTGCTATAGCGGCATCCCCATAGACACCGACACTGATATTCAGCGCAATCATAGCCACACTGCCAAGGCCCTGACGGGATAGCGACGGACTGCCACCGTAAAAAATCTCTTTGAAGAACTTCCATGAAGGAGAGAAATTCTTGAACGAAATTCCTATATTCCTTGTGCTGAAAGTCATCCTGATCAAAATGAAGAAAGACACAACCTGCCCTATAATAGTGGATAGAGCCGCTCCTTCTACTCCCATATGCAATACAAAGATGAATATCGGATCAAGGGCCACATTCAATAATGATCCTATTACGATTCCGACCATGGAAAGAGAGGCGTTGCCTTGGAACCGCATCTGATTATTGAGAGTCAACGAAGCAGTAAAAAAGGGTGCTCCAAGAAGGATAATACCCATGAATTTCTCCGTATAGGGAAGAATTGTAGGAGTAGAACCTAACCATATAGACAATGGCCTTAATAGTATCTCCCCTACTATCAGCAGAAGACATCCAAACATAAAGGAAAAGAAAAAACCTGTTGAAGCCATCTTTTCCGCATTCCGATGCCGCTTCGCTCCTAGTTCCCTGGATATATATGTTCCAGATCCCTGCCCAAAAAAGAAACCGAAAGCCTGGATAATGAACATGACGGAAAATACTATTCCTACCGCGGCTGTGGACTGAGTATTGAGATGACCCACAAAGAAGGTGTCTGCAATATTGTAAAAACTCGTAACCAGCATCGATATTGTTGTCGGTACCGCCATCCTCCGGATAACCTTGGGAACAGGTGCAGAAGTGAGAAAGTCGTAATTATCCTTTTTTACCATTTGAGTCAGCAAAGGTACAATAAAGAATTATGAAAAACAAAAGAAAACTTGCTTCTTTCATTCTTATTTTTTAATTTTGCCCTTGACAAATCATACATCGATCAAGTAAAAAATAAGAGGATACTAAAATCCATAAGAGAACAGCATGAAAGAAAAAATCCTTATTGAGCAGAAATTCAATTTTCTGAAGAGTATATTACTCTTCTTGCTTCTTTTTATTGCAATAACGGCACCCGCACAGGTACACCTGTTCCTGATTTCCGACACTCATGTGATGGCACCCAACTTGCTTATAAAAAATGGTAAAGCCTGGCAGGACTATATGGCCGGAAGCCGGAAAATGGTGGACAAAAGTGCGGAGATCTTTGATGCGCTCGTTGATACGGTATTAAAGGAAAGACCCAGCGCTGTACTGATCCCTGGTGACTTGACAAAAGACGGATCAAAACTGAGCCACGAATATGTGGTCAACAAACTGGACATGCTCTTAAAGGCTGGAATTCCCACATTCGTCGTCCCCGGCAACCATGATTTAGGCACTTCCGGTGCTGTCTATTATGAAGGAGATAGTACGAAAAAGGCCGAAACGGTATTTGCTGCGGAGTTTGCTGATCTATATCGTAATTTCGGCTATGATTCACTATCCGTCAGGGATCCCTATTCTTTAAGTTATATACGTACTTTGTGCAAGGGAGTCAAACTCCTGGGAATCGATTCAAACACAGGTCAGATCAGTACAAGCACACTCAACTGGCTTTGCGATCAGGCAGTTCAAGCTGAAAAAGAGGGTTACCGGGTAATCGCCATGATGCATCATCCACTCATGGAACATATCACAGATATCAGTCATTTCCTGTCTTCGGCTGTCATCAGGAATGATACGACCGTCAGGGCACGGCTGCTGAGAAGCGGTGTGCACATCATACTCACCGGACATTTCCATACCAGTGACATCGGAAAGGATTATAATACCAATAAAACGGACAGTATTTATGACATCAATACGGGTTCCACCATCACTTACCCTTGTCACTTCAGGGAACTGACCATCAGCGATGATCTCAGTCATATTGATGTACAGACAAGATGCCTCACTCGCATCGGGAGTTGTGCGGACTTGAAGGATTATTCCAGAAAACGTATTACTGATTATATTACCAACCACATCAAAGCAGTTGCCAGATCGCGGATGAGCATCCCTCCATCGCTTATCCCATCTTCTATCGTCAAAGCTATAGCGAATGCTTATATCGTACACAGCGACGGCAACGAGAATCTACGGGATAACAGTGCCTTATTTCATAGTCTGAAAATTCCGATGATGCTCAGTTCTTCTCTTAGAACGGTCATAAACAGTATGCTGGATAATATCACGATGTACGGGACAGACCATGCCAGTGTAACGAATGATCTGCAACTCTCTATCCCATTAAGATAAAGATAGAACTATAACCGGAACCTCCTCCATATCCATCGGGGAAGGCGACGCCAGAATGCCGTAAGGATATGCCAGCGCCAGTCGATGACTATCACATGTCGCTTTCGATAGATAGCCCTGACTATAACTTTTGCCACAGATTTCACGGAAAGGAGCATTGGAAAAGCGTTAGAATCCTTCAACAGTGGAGTCTTTACAAAACCTGGACGTATATCTGTAAAATGGATATCCAAATTCCGGCGATGGGCCTGTTGCTCGAGAGCCTGAAGATAATTCTGCTGAAAAGCCTTCGTGGCACTATAGGCAGGTGCAGGACTCAAACCTTTCGTACCTGCTATACTTGTGATACAGGCTATATGCCCGCGTCCTTGTTCCGCAAAATAGCGATAAGCCTCTCCTATCATCTGTGTCCACCCCAGTGCATTCGTCCTCACCGTATTGATCTCTATACTGGCATCCTTCAGTTTGGGATTCAAACTTCCTATTCCTGAAGCATGGAAGTACAAATCCATTCCCCCCATCACCTGAATGAGGTGACGCAACTCTTTCGGAGCATCTGTTGAATTCACGTCAATGACTTCAACAAATACACGGTCCGGAGCAATAGTCAGAAATTCCTCCAGCTTTTCTTTTCGCCGGGCAGCAACTCCTACAGTCCAGCCTTCTGCCAGTAAGAGTGTGGTGACCTCTTGGCCTATACCACTACTGGCTCCTACAATTACTGCTTTCTTTCCCATAAGCCGATGATTCAGGAAGGATCAGTGATCCTTCAATTCTCAGTTACTTCTTATTTCTGACAGAATCCGGAGAATACGCTCGGCACTCCTCCCGTCCCAGCGGTCAGGAATACCGGAATTCTTCCAGTTGCCATTCACCATATCCTCCACAGCTTTGGCCAAACGCTCCGGATCTTCTCCTACCAGTACATTCGTACCAACTGTAATAGTCTCGATGTGTTCGGTATAGCTGTTCAGCGTGATGCAGGGCACTTGATTGAATGTAGCTTCTTCGGCCACATTACCGGAATCCGTTATAATCCCCTTTGCATGCATTGTGAGATAGCCGAACTCAAGGTATCCCAGCGGTTCTATAAAATGAACCGTCTGAAGATCGAGACCGTGATCACGCCCTAATGATACGATGACCTCTTTTGCAGAATCGTGCAAGGCAGCTATGATCGGAATACCACCACTTACGGACAGCATTCTTGACAACATCTGACATAGATTTTCCGTATTCGTGATAAGGGCTTTCCTATTGAGTGTAAAGACCAGATATTCCCCATCTCTGATACCTGATTCATCCAGACAAGACGGGCGAATCATCCGGTTATGGTTATAACGGATATTATCCATAAGAATATTTCCCACCATATAGACCTTGGAGAGTTCGGCTCCTTCCTTGCTTGCTATGGAATTATTGCTGACGCCGGCGGTAAAGAGAATATCACTGAGTCCGTCTATGACCAGACGATTGACTTCCTTGGGCATGGAAATATCAAAACTCCTGGTGCCCGCAGCTATATGGGCCAGGATGATTCCACGCTTCTTGGTTACAATGGCTACTGCCATCGCACTGGCCAGGTCATCCACGACGATGACGACATCGGCTGGATAGGTCTGGAGATACTCTTCAAACTTTGACATTACCTTGCCCGTAAGTTCATTCAGGTTTTCTTCGACTATACCTAAATATTCATCGGGTCCGGGTATCTGCAGATCTTCAAAGAGAGATTGCTCTAGTGTAGGATCATCTTTTGCACCGGTATAAACCAACCGGTAGTCTATAGATACAGAATCCGGACTATTTTTCTTGTTCTTCAAAGCCCGGATAATGGGAGCTTCTTTAATAAAATTGGGACGTGCTCCCGCTACAACACAAATATTCATTATTCTTATTTCAATTTATTCCACGCAATCATCACAAAGGATGCTATTGGACTCTGAACAGTTCACGGATACCACCGAGACTGCCCATCAGACTGGTTGCCTCATACGGCAGGAATACCGTCTTGGCCTTGTCTCCACTGCCTACTTCACCGAGCATATCAATATATTTCCGGGCCAGCAGGTAATTAGCAGGATTGATACTTTTGCCCACAGCATCACTTATCTTCTGGATGGCGACAGCCTCAGCCTCAGCCGTACGGATACGAGCTGTAGCAGCACCTTCAGCATTCAGGATAGCCTGTTGCTTAGCAGCCTCAGCTTTGTTGATGATGGCGGCCTTGTCTCCTTCCGACTGCAGTATCTGAGCTTGCTTATCTCCTTCACTGGTCAGGATGGTAGCACGCTTGTTACGCTCGGCCTGCATCTGCTTCTCCATAGCCTGCAGAACACTCTCAGGCGGAATGATGTCCTGCAACTCGACGCGGTTCACCTTGATTCCCCACTTATTGGTGGCATCATCCAGGACCCCACGCAACTTGGTATTGATCACATCCCTGGAAGTCAGTGTCTGATCCAGTTCCATCTCACCTATAATATTACGCAGCGTTGTCTGGGTCAGTTTCTCAATGGCATTGGGAAGATTATTGATTTCATAAGCTGCCTTGAACGGATCTACAATCTGAAAATAGAGCAAGGCATTGATCTGCATCTGGATATTATCCTTCGTAATGACATTCTGACGGTCAAAGTCATAGACTTGTTCCCGAAGATCTATCTTATGGGAATAGGTATACCGCCTGTTACTCATGGAATAAATCATCTTAGACCTGTCAACAAAGGGAATGATCAGATTGATACCTGGTTTTAATGTGGCATAATATTTCCCCAGACGCTCAATGATGCGCGTTTCACTCTGAGGAATAATCACAATGGCTGACTTTACAAAAATCAATGCCAAAAAAACAATGACGATTAAAACAACTGTTCCTACCATATTCGTAATTTTTTAGTTATCGGAATAAATATTAAATTGACACAACATTGGCAATTAATTGCTCTTGTTATATTTCTTCACTTTGACAATAATGGAATCACGGGAGACGATTTTCGCCTTATCTCCCTTCTGAAAAGTCTCTCCTGAATCAGATACGGCCTTCCACTGATCACCATCTACCTGAACATAACCGCTCTCTTGAGGGGTAATCGGTTCTATTACCGTCCCGACACGGCCTATCAGCGCATCAGCATTACTTGAACGCTCATGTTCCTTACTGTGAAAACGCCGTAACAGACGGGGACGGATCAACCAGATACTGAGCATAGAAAAGATTGCCCAAACCAATACTTGTGCCCAGAAAGGAAGGCAGACCACAGATGCAATAATACCGAAAAGACCGCCAATAGCAAAACACGTTACGAAGAAATCTCCGGAACTTAACTCCATAATCAGGCACGTGCAGGTAATAATAACCCAAAATAGCCATAAATTCTGTCCGATATATTCTATCATAGTTTCTGTTTTTTATCTAAAAAAGTAGTTAATCTGAGACAAAGATACAAATAAAAAATCAAATCAAGCGAAAAATGAAAAAAGAACGTTATTTCAACCTGTTGGTTGAATTAAAATAAAGCATATTTGACTCGCCCTATAGGTCTATCATTGAGAAGATTGAAAAGTAAAATTATTTAAAACAAAATAATAAATATTAAATAGTTTTGTTGCTTATCAAGAATATTATAAATTTAAACATTGAAATATATCCTTTCATATTCAGAAAAGAATAATATTCAGTTACTCTGTTTACAGCGTTTGTGAAACTCCATCCCCATACGGATGTCTCTCATTTTACTCCTGTTTTGTTTTTATTTTTTCTATTCAAATCGAAACGACAAACCATACAAAACAGAAAGAATACGATAAAATAAAAAAGAACTTATCTCAGCAACTACTTTTATACGTATTCTACATGATAGCAGTTATGACTTCAGCTCTAAGCAATGACAAGACCGTTACATCCCGTTTGGGTAACCATAGACATTCTTGATTATACCAATGAAAATGTGAGAAGTTATAATGTGCTGATAAAGAAAACCTTAACATGAAAAAGTAGTAGACGTGACAATAACTGAACCATGAATTAATATGATAAGGAAAATACTGACATATTATACAGAACAGTTGAACGAATATCTTTCACGTAACCATCATCAACCAGAAGGTATGGCAACTGTGGGACAGATAGGAACAACCTCAGAAAAGGGTCCGAACAAGATGATCGTATCACTGATCAATCTTGAAAGGGAAACATCTGGAGATACTGTTTTTATGCGGCGCACAGAAAACGGTTATATAGGCGAAGTACCTGTCATGCTGCTTAACATGTACATCCTGTTGGCAGCCATCTATGACAACAAACGTTATGCTGAATCATTGTCCGTATTATCCGACACACTTGCATTCATTCAGTCCATGCCGAAATTTGAGATCGACGAACAGAAATATACGGTGGAAATAGTACCCATATCAACAATGGATTTGCATAACATCTGGACCACGATGGGCGGACAATATTATCCATCAGTTATCTGCAAATTAAGAGGACTGGCCATAGACTCTTCTACCATAACATCAAGCAGCAGCATAACAGGAGAAACAATAGTGAAAACATAAATATGGGAAAATATCGCCCCTTATACCATTTTTGTATTGAACACGACTATTTTGACAGGAATAGATGCCGTGCTATCGGATGCCACATATCCCCTGAAGGAGGAGATTTACTGCATCGCCGCGGACTTCTATTCCGGCAACTCAGCAGCAATGAATGGACGATATTTTTCGATGATATGAGTACTGGCGTCAACACAGGCTCTGATGTTCTGACACTGGAACTTGACATAACCGACCCGACCTTAGTGACCTATACGAAGTGGGCGGAAATTCACCCAGATTCAGCCTATTTGCTGAAACTTCCGGGACTGACAGAAAGCTTGGATGCTTCAGAATGCATAGAAGAAACGGCATACAGACGAAAAATAGGTATAGGATTCTGTACCGTTCAGCTGCAATTCACGGAAGAAATGTGGCAGGCAGCAAAAAACGGAAATCCACAGATGTGTCGACTACAGTTTCATGCCTGTGAACGGAAATGGGAATATCTTTTCATTCCGCAAAACGGAGAAACAGGTCCCTTTGAAAAAATCCATTTGGAAGAAATAAACAAAAGACTCAGTTTCGTTCCATTTACGAAAACCATTGTATATGGTAAGAATGTATTGTATACCGTTTCTAGAGACACAATAGCTATGAAGGAACATTACCCGTTCCATCTGAAACTTATTTTGTTTTCTGAAGGAAACCGGCAAAAACAAGTACTTCTCAGAGAAGTGCCCCTGCCGTCTCCAGATGCATTTATAGCAAAGGATTCAGAAACTATACGGCAAATTTGTTATTATTAAAATAACAAATAGCTTTTATTAACCTATTGTCAAATCATTAAAATTTTAAAAGTATGGCAACAATGAAAACACCCGGCGTTTATATCGTAGAAAAGAGCGCCTTCCCCAATTCTGTAGTTGAAGCTCCTACCGCCATTCCAGCTTTCATCGGCATTACAGAAAAAGCCCTAAACGGTGCGGACTCTCTAAGTGGTAAACCATGGAAGATCACGTCTATGACGGAATTCCAACAGTACTTTGGAGGTGCGCCTATTCCAAAGTTTACTCTATCTGTTACAGATATGCCTACAGATGGATCTACAGATAACACAAACGATTCTGCAGATAACACTTCAAAGCCGTTCTACAGCATTCCGTCTCTTGACAAAAAGAAAATTTTAAAAGTTGATAGACCCAAAATACTGTATTCTCTCTACTACCAGATGATTATGTTTTTTGCCAATGGCGGAGGCACATGCTACATTGTATCTATTGGAACTTATGAAAACAGTGAATCAATTGACAAGGATAACGTAGGTTTAGCTCTTGCCGCTTTAGAGAAAGAACAGGAAATCACTATGGTAGTTGTTCCTGAAGCAGTTTCTACTCTAGATTACAAAGATATTCAGACACAGATGCTGGCTCATTGTGGAAAGATGAAGAACAGATTTGCTATTTTTGACGTTCAACCCAAAGATGGAAAAGAGATGAATACGATAGACCAACAAATAAAAGCCTTTCGTACAAACATCGGAGCCAACTTTCTCTCGTATGGAGCTGTATATTATCCATGGTTAAACACATCTGTGCTCTCTGACAAAGATATTGATGGAACGGTACTTGAATGGAAAAGTGATTCAACTCTAGAAGATTTCTTTCCTAAAGATTCTCCATTTCCCAACTATTTTAAGGGAATTTTGGAACAAATTAATCCTTCAGAACAAGCTGCACCACAGACTCCCAATGATTCTCCAGGAAAAGCTGCACCACAGACTCCCAATGATTCTCCAGAACAAGCCACACCACTGACTCCCGATGAACGCATTGCTATGAAAAACGACCTTCACAATGCCTTATTACAAAACTTCCCCGGTTATCAGTGCATCGTGAAAAAAGTAAAGGATACACTGAACCTGCTTCCACCTTCTGCTGCCATGGCAGGACTTTACACGATGATAGACAATACGCGTGGCGTATGGAAAGCTCCCGCAAACATCTCAATCAACTACGTGAACAGTCCCACTGAAAATATTGATAATGCCATACAGGAAGATTTAAACATGCCAATGAACGGAAAAGCTGTAAATGCTATCCGTACGTTCCCAGGTGAAGGCATTAAGGTTTGGGGGGCACGTACTTTGGACGGCAATTCCGAAGACTGGCGTTATGTAAATGTACGCCGTACGATGATTTTCCTCGAAGAATCTGTGAAGAACGCTGCAAAAGCTTATGTTTTTGAGCCTAACGTCGCCAATACATGGATGAACGTGAAATCAATGATAGACAATTTCCTGCGCAGTGTGTGGAAACGTGGCGGACTGGCAGGAGCAACCCCGGAAGAGGCCTATGAGATACATATTGGACTTGGCGATACGATGACCGGTAACGACATACTTGACGGCATCATGCGTATCACTGTACTTGTAGCCATCACCCATCCCGCAGAGTTTATCGAAATCACCTTTCAGCAGCAGATGCAGAAGAGTTGACGACAACCAAGAGACAGTAAATAAAGAATTTAGATAACAAATAAAATCAAAAATTATGCCAAACGATAATGGAGCTGAACAGAGCAAACAGACATGGCCTGTTCCTGAATTTCATTTCAGCGTTGAAATATCAAATGTAGGAAAAATCTCCTGCAAAGAAGTGACAGGACTCGATGTAGAGTTCGACGTAATAGAATATCGTTCCGGCGACATGCCCGAATTTACAAAAGTGAAGATGCCCGGACTGCGCAAGAGCGGTGATGTGACCCTGAAGAAAGCAATGTTCAAGGACGACAAGAAACTATGGGACTGGATCAACAAGGTGAAGATGAACATTATCCAGCGTGAGGCGGTAACCGTCGCATTACTTGATGAGAGCGGCAGTCCTGTGCAGAGTTGGAAACTCACTAACGCATGGCCCAAGAAATACACAGTAGAAGGCTTCAAAGCCGATGGCAACGGAGTTTCTATGGAAACACTCGTGCTTGCACACGAAGGCGTAACTCCGGCATAATTCAGAAAATGTCCAGACATGGCTTTTGACAGCAACACCTGGAAACCACCTGTACTGTTCCATTTTCAAGTGGAATTCCAATGGTCAGGCAACAAAGCGTCCGCCTCTTTCGCAGAGGTGGACGGCCTTGAACACGAACTTGTGTTTGACGGCAATGTGGAATCAGCTAAAATAGAATTCCCCAAAAGTATTAAAACGAGACATGTCATTCTAAAGCGTGCGCTCGAACCCATCGATGAAAAAGTCACGGTATGGGTAAAAAACACATTCCGATTCATGTACAGCGGCTCCATAAAACCATGCAACATGACGGTTTCCCTGCTTGATGAAAAGAACAATATAATCGCAAGTTGGATTTGTATGCGTTCCATTCCAGTCAAATGGTCATTAAATTCTCTGAATGCCGCAGAAAGCAAGATAGCCATAGAAACAATTACGTTAAAATATGAAGAGATAAGGAGGAGTAAGTAATGCCGATAATCATTAAGGAAATACATGTGAATACGGAGATTCAAAAGAAAGTAATCTTACCCGGCGAAATATCCGAACAACTCTACAATAGTCTCAGGGAACAAGTAGTAGAAGAACTTTCTGACAGGAACAGAAACGCATATTCAGATAACGGAAGAGGGAAAAAAGAACGTTGAACGATACAATTAAACCGTAAAGGAAATGGACAAACTGACATTCACGGCATATACAGATGACAAATACAGTAGTAAGATTGGCAGCAATACCATTCTTATTGACCCTGACAACCTGAAGTTCTGCAAAGAGATTGTATACCTTGAAGACAAGCAACTCGGAACTGTCGGATGGAGCAACAAGTTCGAGCGTTACAAGCCAGAATCCCTTTTTATGAAGTTCACTATCGACTGTACCGGCATTGCAGAAGGAACAAAAGACAGCGACAATGTATACGATAAGATACATGATATCGAAAAGAATCTGTATGTATACAACAGCGATGGGCACCGCCCGTCTTATGTGCTTGTCCAGTATGTGGAACTGCTGTTCAAGGGACAAGTGAGAAAGATGGATGTCGATTACAACCTCTTCAGCAATGAAGGTGTTCCGCTACAAGCCATCGTGGAACTGACGTTCAATGGTTTTCGGTGCAGTGAAGAAGAGCGCAAGAAGTTTTTCAAGCAATCTCCTGATATGTCACGCCTTATCACCGTCAAGGACGGGGAAACCCTTCCCTTTCTATGCCATAAATTATATGGTGATTCACTCTTAGTGTATCAGGTGGCAAGATTCAACGATCTTAACAGTTTCAGAAACATACCGGCAGGAACGGAACTTCTGTTCCCGCCACTCAAAAAAGATTAAAATAAGAAATAATATATGGCAGACTCACCATCGAAATATGCAGACCGTGTACTTACATGGACTATTTTCTATAACGGAAAGGCGTTAGACGATTCTTTCCAATTGATCTCAGCCCGCATACGCCTGGAATTGAACCGCATTGGTAAGGCCACCCTGTACTTTAACGCCGGAAATATGGGCAAGCAGACTTTTAAAGAAAGTGATTCTGACAGTTTCAAACCTGGTACTTCTATCCGTATTGATGCAGGTGAGCGGAATAACCAGAAAACTCTTTTCGAAGGTATCATCCTGGAAACAGGCATACGTATCAGTAAAGGTTACCATTCCATGATGACGGTAGAATGCCGCGACAATGCTTATCCCGCCACACAGGGTCGCAAAAACAGAATCTTTGACAAAAAGAAAGATTCGGACATCATAAAGGAAACCCTTTCCACCTATGGCAGCACGTCAGTAGATGCTACGGACTACCAGCACCCAGAAATGATGCAATACTACTGCACCGACTGGGATTTCGCTCTTTCCAGAGCGGATGCCTGCGGCTTGTTCATCCTGACCACTGGCAAGAAAATAAAGGTATTCAAGCCCAAGGTAGACACACAACCAGTACTGACCGTCACTTACGGCAACGACCTGATAGATTTTGATGGAGGACTATCAGCAGGCAACCAGTTCTCAAGCTACGATGCGGTATCCTGGAATCCTGCAGAACAGAAGCATGTCAAAGAAAGTGCGACATCCCCAACTTTGAACAAACAGGGAGACCTGATGCCTAAGGCTATTGACAAGAATGAGAATATGCTACTGCAGACCGATGCTCCCTCTGACAGTAAAGTACTGAAAGCATGGGCAGACAGCATGGCGTTGAAAGCCGGACTTGCACGTTATCGCGGCAAATTCAGTTTTTATGGAGCAGCAGAAGCCATACCCGGCTGCATCATAGATTTGAAAGGTTTGGGCAGACGTTTCAACGGAAAGGCCTTCATCGGTTCGGTAACGCATTTCATCAAGGACAACGAATGGATAACCGAAGCAGGTATCGGCATTGATTCCGGTTGCATCACCGATGAACCGGATGTGGTAAGTCCTCCGGCAGCAGGCCTCCTGCCTGGTATGGAAGGGCTGCATACGGCAGTGGTGAAAAAACTGGACGGCGATCCTGCCAGAGAATACCGCATACAGGTAGAACTACCATGGATGGAAGGAAAGGACAAACTACTTTGGGCAAGACTTGCCACTATTTACGCCTCTAACGGATGTGGAAGTTTCTGGTTGCCTGAACCAAATGATGAGGTACTTATAGGCTTTGTCAACAACGACCCCACTCACCCCGTAATATTGGGTGAACTGTATGGCAGTAAGCACAAACCACCATACGAATATGAGGAGAAAAACAATACAAAAGCCTTTGTCACCCGTGAGAAGATGCAAATAGAGTTTGATGAGGAAAAGAAAACGATAACGGTATCTACTCCAGAAAAGAACAAGGTGGAAATCAGCGATGACGGAAAATATATTAAACTGTCAGACCAACATAAGAACGAGATAAAAATGGACAGCGGAGGGATAACCCTATCGTCATCAAAAGATATAAAACTGACGGCAAAAGGAGGTATTACGATTGATGCCACCACAAAGTTCAGTGGTACTGCCAAACAGGATGTAAGTCTGGATGGACTGAACGTAAAGATACAGGCAAAGGTAGGCGCCAGTGTCAAAGGCAATGCCACGGCGGAACTGTCAGCAAGCGGACAGACTACAGTGAAAGGCGCTATGGTAATGATCAACTAAAAGAGGAGAAAAGATGAATAATATCAGAAATAAAGAAAGGAGTAACCCATGTCAATGGCAGCAAGAATAACTGATATGCACACCTGTCCCATGCAAACTCCGGCGTTCCCCTCACCGATACCACATGTCGGAGGTCCGATAGTCGGACCGGGGGTACCGAATGTGCTGATAGAAAAAATACCAGCAGCCGTCGTGGGTGATATGTGTGTCTGTATCGGTCCGCCGGATACGATCGTAAAAGGTTCTTCAACCGTGATGATAGGCGGCCGGCCGGCAGCACGTATGGGTGACACAACAGCACATGGTGGCACAATAGTGACAGGATGCCCCACAGTGATGATTGGTGGATAATTACAGAGTAAAGAGCATCAATGATATTAACTTTTTAAACTTGAACAATATGTATGAAGTCAGCCAATATAAAGAAGCTACCAGACGAGTGATACAGAAGCCGGAAAGGAAAAGTACACAACAGGGGCAGATAAAGGATAATAGGAAAGGTAATATTATCAGCAACATGTCTTTGCAATTTTCAAAAAAAGCATTTTCATGTAATAAAATAAATCATAACGGGAAAAAAGAAGGGAAAATAAAAGATATAACTTGCAATGTTATCCAAAATGTATTAATAACGGATATTCCACAAAATAAGGATTTTTCTAATATAACCGACTTAGGTCTTTGGTGGGCAATGGCAGCCGAATATCATTTACAAGACTCCTTAAAGATTAATGGCCAAACTGTGAACCCGTTATCTTTCATTCATTCACTTACAGATTATTTACAAGGACCAACACCTAAACAAATTAATGTAGTTCATAATGATAGGGTTAGAATGCTAACTCATGGATATAATCCAAATAATACGCCAGGCAAACATTGTATTGTCGTAAACAATCAGCTTGTAGAAGTAAATTCTATTATTGATAATATTAATAAGAGCATTGCTTCTAATTCTGTCACTCCTCTATATTGTTATATGGGGAATAATCCAAAACATAAGAATTTGATAAAAGGAATAGGAGAAGGCCCTATGCTTTCTCCTTCAAAGAGTTCAGTATCACTTGATGAGAACAATCCAACTATGAGTATACAGACTGCATTAACAAATGCTGGTAAGGCTAACACCTGGTCGGAAATTATAAATGATAATGGATCCTGGAAGCCAATTAATTCAGTAAAAGGCCTAGACGTTTTATTCAATGCTTATAAAACATCTGCTCAACAAAAAGGACCTCAATATCCTCAAACCATAGATTGCTTAAAACTACTTTTAACAGAAGTTTATAAAGTTGTAGATAAAGCTTATAATGATTTTGCGAACTATTTAAAGAATCAAAAACTTATAACAGGAGAAGGGCCAACTTTGTGGTAGTAAGTTGAATACAGAAAAACATAAAAGTGACGAAACATGGATAAGGACAATACCAGAAATTTTCTTGGTAACGGCTGGAACTACCCTCCGGCATTTGATCATAACGATACGCCCACACGGATGGCAGCCCACGAGGAAAACATCCGTCAGAGTCTGTGGACACTGCTTAGTACTTCGCCAGGCGAGCGTGTACACCGCTACGACTATGGCTGCCCCTTACAGCGGTACGCCTTTGAAGTAATGGACATCTCCAGACAGACTCTACTGCGTAACGAAATAGAACAGGCTGTGATAATGTTCGAGCCAAGAGTTGAATTGAACCGTGTAGACTTTGATATAGACGAGACAAAGGGTGTCTTACATATCATTCTGGACTACACCATCCGGCAGACCAACCGTCGTACGAACATGGTCTATCCATTCTATCTGAAAGAAGGAACAGACCTGATAGGATTATAAAGAAAGGAGTATGGCATGACAAAGGAAAAGACTAAAACAGAGTTGAAAGGCATGTTGCGTAAAGACTGCCTGAATGATACCGCCACACTCAACAATTTTCATGTTTTGGAGGATGACAGTATAGAACTGTTCCACTGGCTGATGTCTGTGAGCAGCAATATGTCCTATTATGACCGTAACGACAAGGAGAACGGAAAATTCTCTTCCTTATGGGAAAACCACGTACTAACCGTGCTGATAGAGATCGTCCATAAGAATATTGGAGAATATGTAGATTCCTTTGTGGACGGTCACGGTACTTCCGTCCAACAAGACTATATAGATAATCTGATGGAGAAATTTACGGAATGGGGAAGCCGATTGGAAAAATACATTCATCTAAGTCAAAACGCAAATACCGACAGTAATGCTGTAAAAGTAGCCAGACTCCTCTTGGAACGACTGAGAACTGCCCAGACACAAACAGACAAAGAATATTCAAAAAAAACGGCACGGTATATGGACGACACAAACAGTCCCTACTTCCGTATGTTGGGCGCAGTAGCAGACATTCAGAAAAATTCTGGCGACTATATCGCCCGCATCAAATCGAGCGGTGACATGGACGCCTCACTCACCTTGCTGCTGACCTTCATCCACAACTACTGCAGTATCACGGAACGCTTCAACCATCGTATCAACGGCTGGGCAGACTTCTACCGTTGCAATATTCTGCACAACACTTTGAAACCAGCCATACAGGACAGCACATATATTGTCATCACTCCCAACCGGGAAAAGATACAGACGACCTATTCCCTTCCAGCAGGAACTGCTTTCATGGCAGGAAAGAAAACAGACGGCACTGACCTGCACTACAAGTCTACGGAAAAAGCCTATATCATTCCCGCACACATCCATACCATTCGCACTATTTTCAGAAAGAATAACCATCTGTATCAGTCACCTAAGATATCCGGAAAATCATACACACACCAATTGTCTTTCGATGACACACTTGACGCAGCACCATTGGAATACGGCTGGCTGATTGCCTCACACAGTCTGGTGCTGTCAGAAGGGAAACGTACCGTATCAGTCCGCTTCAATCTCAATATCACAGGCGACAGTATGCTGCCTGCTTTGTCTGCACTTGCGGGAAACCCGGAATCTTTCATCTTGCAGACAAGCAATGAGAAGGGATGGATAACACAAGACCATACGGCAGCCTATGATTCATACACGAAATCACTCATCTTTCATTTCACCATAAAAGAAGGAGAAAAAGCATTAACCGTATGCACGAATGTGCCACACGGTATCAATACGAAGCAGCCCGCCATACGCATATTGTTCGCTGACAGGAAACAATTAGATACACTGCCGAAAGGTATATTCATACAAGACATCACCATATATACAGACGTGGAAGGCATCCGCAATTTCACATTGATGGGAGAATCAGGACAGGCAGACCCGTCTCAGCCTATCTATCCGTTTGGGCCGCTCGGCGAGCGTGATACCCAGTTGATTTTCAGTCACGAAGAGGCAGCACTGAAAGACGTCACCTCTGTAAGTCTGAAAGGCGTATGGAGCAAACTGCCCCAAAACGGTTTTGAACCGATATATCGTGACTATGGCACAGATACCCCCATCACAGATCGAAGTTTCACGGCATGTTGCGAGTGGCAGGAAAACGGTCGCTGGCACAAGTGCCCCAACTCCCCATTACCCCTTTTCAGCAAGGATATAGATGGCAAATTGTCCGAAGACGCAACTTTTAAACTCTCTCTATATGAAAAAGATGCGAATTTTGACACCTGTTCTATGCCCTACCGACGCGACCAAAAAGGATTCTACCGTCTTATACTGACTGGTCCTGACATCGGATTCGGTATGAATGCCTATTATCGACGTTTCTCAGACGTTATGATATACAACAGCCGTGCAAAAGAAAAAGACAGGCTTCCCGTACCGGAAATGCCAAAAGTACCCATGCTCTCAGACATAACCTTCGGTTACAAGTCAGAAGAAATTCTGCACCCGGGAAAAGAAGGCAACAGTGTGTTTTTGCTTGCAGGCATCTGTGGTTATGAAGAATATACTGAAAGGAATGATATAAAACGGTTTCTTCCTGACCATGATGCCCCATCGCTTATACTCGGAATGGACCAAATGGGTGATACCGCCGACATCCGACTCTATTTCAACCTGCTTTACAACTCAGAAAAACAGCTTCCTATTACAGAACAGCCATCCGGTACCTTGTCCATAAGCTACTATCTCGGCAAGGGCATCTGGCAGGAATATACAAAAGACCAACTAGTTTGTGAAGAAACAGAAGGATTAACACGCAGCGGATTCATCGAAATAAAGACAAAGGCAGCATATCCAGCAGACAGTCTGTGGCTAAGGTTCAGTTTTAACAGTGGAAAAGCACCCGCAAACATCACTTCAGATGGTATTTACACAAACTGTCTCCGTGTCATTGCCGTTGACGGCAACGGCAACGCATTAAAAGCAGGAACAATAAGCATCCCGTCCGAGGAAGATATGCGTATATCTTCCATAAGCCAGCCACTGCCTGGTATAGGAGGAAAAACTACAGAAATGAAGGGAGACGCTGATATACGGCAGCGCATACGCATTTCCACCCGAAACCGTGCAGTATGTATGGGCGACTATGAAAGTCTCATCTTGGAACGCTTTACTGAAATAGAAAAAGTATGTTGTGTACCCGCCACGACGGAATCAGACAGCATTCGTATTGTGGTATTTTTAAAACCTGAAAAGAAGAAATACAACGGTCTCACCGACTGGAAACTGTCAGAGATAAAGGAATATATATGTGCTTATGCCTCACCTTTTGCTGATATAAAAGTGATAAATCCTGTCTACGAACCGATATTAGTCATTTTCAGAGCCATACTGAAAAAAAATGTCGTGAATCCTGAAGATGTGAAACGACGTACTGAACGACGTATCCGCGAATACTTCATGCCTTGGTATACAGAGGGTACATTCCCCAACTTAGGCGCAAGTTATTCACGTCAGGCACTGATGGCACGCATTGAAAATGACGAGTGTATAGACTCAGCCGACACCGTATCAGTAATCGGGGAGCATGGCGACTGGAGACCATCTGACAATGACCTCATCTACGCTGCCAGCAACGACTGTGGCATTCTTTATGTAAAGAAGGTGGAAGTGAAATTGGAAAAATTCCGTTCCGGAGTAGAAACAGCCAGCATCGGAACGGATTTCAGGATCGGATAATTTAAAAAACTACAATATGGAAAACAAACACAAAGACAGAAATACGCTGAAATCTTACTTTCGAAAAGGCGCAGTACCTACAGAAGAACAGTTTGCTGAAATGATAGACTCTGTGCCGAACATTCAGGAAGACGGACAGGTAAAAAGATCCGCCGGTAATGGTCTGCATATTTCCCCGATGGATGCGAATGGCGTACTCTCTACCATATTCAAGGAAAATTCAGAAGAAGCAACAACTCCACTGTGGCGTATGATACTCGGCATAGACGGACAATTGGAAATCCGTGACGGAAAAGATGAACCAGTCGTAACTATCGGACAGGACAGGATGGTAACCCTCTTGGAAACACTGAAAATAAGACAAGACCCCACCGATCAAGACAAAACAAAAAGAATAACGGAGGCAGAAACACTGAAGATAGAAGCGGACGGTCTATGGAACGACCTACCGGTGGAAGCAACCGCCGGGCAGAAGAAAGAGGGTTGCCGTGTGTATTATATCACTGCTTGTTATCTGTGCCCATTCGGCACATACTCCATCTGCGAAACCATTGCCTCTCATTCAGAAGGAAAGAAACGTAAGATGCATTCTACACGCAAGCATTGGTGGGGATGGTGTGGACATATCAAAATACGCTGGAAATACAGTGACGGAGAACTGCGCCTGCAAATGAGAAGCCGACAGGCACGTATTAGATCTGGAAACATATACTACCGTATCAAAACGTTATGGGATTTATAGGAAAACAGCTTATGAATGACAAGTATCTATATATCACACGCCCGCCTGAGGGAGAAGACCTCTACACACAACTGCAAAGGAATACCCTTGCTGAACTGCAACGCCTGTCTGGAAAAGTATGGACAGACTATAACCCACACGATCCAGGAGTAACTGTCGCAGATGTGGCAAACTATGCATTGACGGAAACTGACTATAAACTCAGTTTTCCTCTTGAGGACTATCTGACGGAAATAGACGGAAAATGGACGACAGAGAAATACGGACTTTTCACCCCTCGTGAAGTATATCCGTCGACTCCCGTAATAGCCGATGACTATCGCAAGTTGCTATCAGCATATTTCCCAATGATAGAAAACGTAAAGGTAAAAGCAGATAAACGGAAAGGCCGACTTGACTTCATGCTCCGCATATCTCCGTTCTTTACGGACAGTCACACACTGGAAGACCATGTGTGGTATTTTCTGAACGCTCACCGTAACCTGTGCGAACAGATAGGGAGCATTGAAATAGAACAGCCGGAAAAGCTCTATTTATCAGCGGACCTTGAAATCGAAACAGGAATGAACGCAACAGACATCCTCGTAGATATTTACTGGACAGCCATGCAATATCTGTCTGAAACCATAGAAATAAGCCACCGTTCTTCTGACGGCACTCTTCTGATGCCGGAAGATGAATGGTACAATGGACCGGTGGACGATATACATGCTGACATACCTGTACAGAATAATACAGAGCACGAATTGTTCTATCAATTTATGGGGATTCGGGGATTAGTATCAATCAAGACCTGTTATTTTAAGGACACAGAAGGACATCCAGTGACAGACTTCAAAAAAGGCTATTCACTACAGATACCAAAAGATTTTAATCATGTGACTGTAAGAATCGGTAAGGAGAAAGTTTATGCAGACATACAGGAGTTCAAGGAACGCCTGCGCGCAAAATACTTCATGAAAGACAATTATCGCACACGCCAGTACATTCAAGAAAGAGACTATGAAGACAACTGGGATAAAAAGGAAAATACAAAAAACAATAAGACGCAATATACTGCCCGCTATCGGAATGTCTACAGTCACAGTTCCATCACTGGTGACATGCCGGCCTGTTACGCCACTTCCGAACATGACTTTACAAGTCAAACCTCAACAGAAGATCGCGCACAGATACAGAATTTCGGCAACTATCTGAAAATGTTTGATTTGCTGATACAGCGTGGGATGAGTGAATTGGATGGACTGAAGAAGTCGATGTCGGTGAACGGAACGGATAGCGGACTATCCCAACAGGAACTTTTGTCTGGCGACATTCTTGAAATAGGAAAAGAGAATGACCGTTACCGTGACATTACTGCACTAAGAAACCGCTACATGGACTTTCTTGACGGACTGTACGGAGTTGATAGCAACCCTTTATGGCTCAAGGATTTTGAAATATACGGACAGACTGAGGATGACCGTCTACGGCGGAGGATGAAATTCCTGACGGCATTGCCACTGTTAACACGTGACCGATCTCGCTCTTTCGACATTTACGGAAGCTATGGTAAAGATAATATTCCTGTAGTAAAAAAACACCTTTCACTGTTGCTGGATTTCAACTCAGACGAGGGAATCTCCGCAGGTAACATTCTCCCCGGACATAACCTGATTCTTATGGGTGAAGATAAAAAAGGGCAGGCTGTCAGAAACTTGATAAACGCCAGAATGATTGATGACACGGAATTTTCTGCAGAATCGGTATTTTCAATAAAAGCAGATACGCCACCAAAAACGACAGAAGAGAAACTGAAACGTAACGAAGATCTGAGGTGCAATTTGCCGATATTCAATTCAAATTGGATCAGCAGCTCTCTCTTCAGAGAAGGCATTAGCCTGAACAATTACAAAATAATAAAATCGGCCAACATGGAATGGCTCCTGGTATTCCGCGGTAAAGAAGAGACCAACTATATGAACCTCGGACGCTCAGATGACAGAAAGAAGTTAGAGGGTTGGGCAAATACACTGTGTCGCTACCTGCGGGAACTGAACCGTCAGAGTGAAACAGTATATATCATAGAAAAAAGCCTGTTCGGAAGAGATGATCCGTTTACGGTGATGCTGGTTTTCAGCGGATGGACAGCAAGAACTCATTCTATGAGGTTCCGCAACGGTTGTGAGAGAACAGCACGAGCCGTCATTCCCGCACATCTGAAGATGGAAACCTACTGGATAAATTCGGCACAAATGCAGTATTTTGAAAAATGTTACCACCGCTGGCGTGACTGCCTTCAAGGCAATGTGTCTGAGAACACACGCTTGTCACTTCAAAGTTATATGATGCGCATACTTTCCACGGATTTTGTATGGAAACAGAACAATAACAAAGAAGATAACGGAAAAATAACATGACAATAATAGACAAAATATCGTTTCGGTTTGTAATGGCAGACGAAAAGTTTGCCAAAGAACTTTATGCAGACTGGGATAAATTTTGTAAACGTTGCATCATTGACACGATGGACGCATTCTTTTCTGAATATGACACAAAGGATTCTTATATAGAAATTGACCTTATAGATCTAAACCTGGGTGGTATTGCCCAGGAAAACTTTTACGACGAGTTTCCTATTCGACTAAAGGAAGCCTTGGAACAAAACCTTTCATTAAAAAAGCAAGGATGGAAAGCCACAGTATCATATCAGGACACCAAAAAGAATCAATTACAAGTTTTTACAGACAGAAAGCGTTTTGAAAATCTGATACATTATTTAGAATACGGATTTTGTTTACCAGAATGGAACATAAAAGACTTTGACCTTTCAGAAGAACTGCTTTATTTCCATGAAAAAGATTATATGGAAAAGATACTGAATCTGGTACTGGAACATCCCTATATTATGGAAAGGATCTTTCTACAGTTGGACGGAAAACAGACAACGAATGTGTTCCCTTTTTCTGTATGGCTTTCAGCCACGACACTGGGGCAGCAGAAGAAACGCCGTTTCCTGTCAGCACTGCTGGAACATAGTCCACAATCCGTAATCCGTTTCATTCACGAAACAGGAAACACGAATTATCTAAACGAAATGGCAAAACTGGTAGAAGCCCCGTCCGTCAAACACATTATGGTGGCAGAAACCGAGAATCATGCAGAAATAGACGTTCCTGAATACTGGTACAGACTATATGGCTGGTTGTTAAAATATTATCCATTCAACGGTATACCGATGTTCGGTGACAAACAGCATTTTCAACTGCACCTGAACCGCCAGTTACTTTCGTTTATACACAAGAGGACTACCCCATCTTATCTGTCAAAAGCAGAACTGACGATCCAATTCCTAAAAGAAGTTTTCGGTACAGAACATTATATAGCAATACTTGATATTCTTTATTATAACCAGAAGTTGAATCCGGACGGTACACCAACGACCGGAGACAGTTATGCATGGGAACTTTATTACATATTTCTACAACTTTCGTTACTGAAGAGGAACGACAAAACTTCAGTTAATACTTTAAATCATAATAGCACCTCAATTATACAAAAACCAGAAACTTTTTCCGTTCCTGATATATGGAAGATTTTGGCAGACAGAAACACTTCTTTCGGGGAATGGTTGGAAAATCCAGAATTGTCTGACATAGCAAAAAGAGTCTGGGTACAACGGATAATCAGAAGAAATCCCGATTTTGTGGTACGATGGCTGAAAGACAATTCAAAGAAAACCTATCTGATGATATTGGCAGATACAGCGGATGATTCGGTTATAACAATACTTTCATCACAGATCTCCTTGCAGTTATCAGAAACTGTTGCCACAATTCTTGAGCTGTGTGATAAACTGCCTTTGAGTGTTTCTTGGCTGAAAGGTATCAATCGGAAAAAATTGTCGAAAATCATGAAAACTATTATCTTAGAAGGTATCGGAATTGGAACTTTCTCTACGACAGACTCTATATGGAAGCAAGTTGTATGGATAGCCAAACAACTGTACTGTAAAATAACGGGGAAATCCGTTGTCTCAAAACAGGATACTGTCACTTCTATGCTGAATCCAGAAAAAAGAACCAGTTATTCCATTCCTATAATGGAGTTTATTAACGCACTTACAAAGGACCTACCAGTCCTTGAAACGACAGACAACTATCCTTCTAATATGGTATTACCTGAAAATTCTTCTGACCAAGAAATAATAGATACAGAAAGTTTCCATATCTTGCGTAGAATCTTGTCGGACAGACATTTCTCTAAAGATACAAAAAAGAAAATGCTGCTACAATGGTTCGATGCATATCGTGAAAGGGAAGACGTACTCATATCGATATTACTATCGGAAGAGTTGTTACAGAAAGCAATAAATATTCTCGACAACACTATTTTGAGGAGAATTGTGATGCAGATGGAGGAAACTGCTTACTATTCAGCCAATATTCTTGGTCCTTCGTCCGTTATCCACTTTCTGGATAGACTTACTGAAAACATCATCGACATTGCCAGAATCCTTTCACGTTCCGTAAACGACACATGGCTGTCCTTATTCTCATGGCTTGTTCAAAGAAAACATAAGATTACCACAACTTCAAAAGAAAACAGTATAGAAACAATCAGACAGTTGCTTGTCATGCTGAATGACAACAAAGTTCCAGATATAAATACAATTACAATGATCAGAATTTTTATTAATACTTCCACGTATTCTCCTTTTCCTTCTGATAACAGGTATACATATACCCATTCGGATATTAAGATGAATCCGTTGACATCGTGGCTCACCTCTTCATCAGACAGTGATACCGCTAAATCGCAAATGCTCCGACATTATGCACGATGGCAACCAAAGCAACTCATATTGTTTATTAGACAATCTGTTTCCAAAGGAAATATACCGTTACGCGAATGGAAGAAATGGCTTGGACCTGATGACTGGAAAGAAATGCTTTCCGGTATTTCTTTTTCATTAATGGAGACTTTACGACAGACAGCAAAAGTTTTGACAGAACAGTATCATTTCCAAGAATCAGTATTAACCGACGGCTTTATACAATTCTTTGCCGTATACCCGGCAGAGAACATTTATTATGGAGACACATCCTTCATCATCAGACAATACATAAAAAAATTGAAATTATCACCTGATACGGAAAAAGGTGACAAAATAACAGAAAGTAATGATTCTCTTGTCAAAGGCGTAGAGTCCGTCTTGCATACAGCAGAAACAGAACAAACTCTAAAAGAATCCACACAACCTGACTATATAGAAATACCAAATGCAGGACTCTGCCTGTTGGCATTGTGGTTTCCACGTCTGTTTAAAATACTCGGACTGCTGACCGATGACGGGAAAAACTTTATAAATACAGAATCACGTATTCGGGCCATTTTCATTATACAACATTTAGTAACGGATGAAAAAAAAGAATACAAGGAGCAGGAATTAGCATTTAACCGTATTCTGACTGAATGTCCTTTCCATATCCCACTACCGAAAAACATAGAATTGACAGATATGGAATTACAGACTGTTACATCAATGCTTGCAGGTGTAAAAGCAAACTGGAGCAAACTTAAGAATACTTCTGTAAAAGGTTTTCAGCAAAGTTTCATAAACCGTCCTGGAAAAATCGAAAAACAAAAAGACAAATGGGTGTTATATGTGGAAAATCGGGCGTATGATATTCTACTGAATTCTTTACCATGGTCGTACCACGAGATACGGCTGCCGTGGTTGAAAAAGAAGATTGATGTCGTATGGCTGGAAAAGGAGTCCTCTAATTTTTAAAGTTGAAACTTAAATATAGATCATTATGGAAACAGAACAAATTTATCAGAACAAAATAGCTCACACCATTCAGCAAAAGCAGAACAGAGAGGGAACATTGGAGTTTGAGGACAACCGTCCAAATGAAATACTTCAATCAGTAGCTGCCCAGCGTGAGGAAGAGGAAGAGGGAGAAGACATCCTACAAGGTAAGTTTGAGCAACCTGTACAAAAGAAAGACGAAACAGGGTTGCCGGATGATCTGAAAGCGGGAATAGAGAATCTGTCTGGATTCGCTACGGACAATATACGAGTACATTACAACTCTGACAAACCATCCCTTTTCCATGCTTTAGCTTATACTCAGGGAACAAATATCTATTTAGCTTCCGGACAGGAACAGCATCTGCCACATGAGGCATGGCACTGGGTACAACAGATGAATGGACGAGTGGAACCAACCACAGAAATAGGCGGTATGCCAGTTAATGACAATGCGGAACTGGAACATGAGGCTGATATAATGGGAGCCAGAGCTAATAATAGTTGACAAAATGATAAAGGAAGATATAAACAAGAAACAATTTTATAAATATAATTTCAAAATGGCAACTTATATCGAATGGTTCAGCCAGATCCTAACTGTAGCTATTCAACTTTATTTCCAACAAAAGTGTAAATATAAAATGTTGAAAGAAGTCTGTCCTCCAAAAGAAAATTGGTTAGAATCAATCATAGACCGGAAAGAAATTACATTTGACGAGCAGATTGTTATCATGCTTGCTCTGATGCCGCACATCCGCCCACAGATATTAGATATTTTCTTCATTCAAAACAAGAATATCGATAGGCAATACACGGAATTCGGAGGATGGAAAGGAATATCACACGGCGGATTTCTGCCTACGGGAGAAACAGCTTCCTTTATCCTTGCAGGAGAGGATATGGAAAAGAAAAAGTCAGTCATACGCATGTTTCAGAAAAACCATTGGTTCTATACACAGAATATACTCCGTGTGGAAGGTGCCGGTGAAGGTGAGCCATTCTTAAGCGGACAGTTACAAATTTCAGAGGAATTTCTGAGCCATGTACTACTGGACAGCGATTATAAGCCGGATTACAATACCGGATTTCCTGCCAAACTGATTACGACCGAGTTGAATTGGGAAGATATGGTACTGGATTATAATACAGCACAGGAACTGGAGGATATCAACACGTGGATTGTTTCTCATAAAATCATCATGGAGGACTGGGGCCTAAGACGTTTCCTGAAATCTGGATATCGTGCACTTTTCTATGGTCCTCCGGGAACGGGAAAGACATTGGCAGCTACCCTGCTCGGCAAAAAGAATAACATGGATGTATACCGTGTGGATTTATCCATGATTGTGTCAAAATATATCGGCGAGACGGAAAAGAATCTGGCTAAAGTCTTCGATATGGCAGAAAACAGAAACTGGATTTTGTTCTTTGATGAAGCAGATGCGCTATTTGGTAAGCGTACTGTCACAAACACATCCAATGACCGTCACGCCAACCAGGAGGTAGCTTATTTACTGCAACGGATAGAAGATTTTCCAGGTACGATAATATTAGCAACCAATCTGCGGAGTAATATTGACGAAGCATTTTCACGACGGTTCCAGTCGGTGGTCTATTTCCCAATGCCAACGGAAGAGTTGCGTACAGAATTATGGCGTAAGATGCTGCCCGCAAACTGGCTGTCAGATGCTTCTGATAAACTGGCAGATATTGCAGCAACTACAGAACTATCAGGCGGATCCATTACAAATGTAATAAGACAATGTGCTTTGTATCTGCTCCAAACCAAAGAAAAAAAACTTAATGAGAATATGTTGAAAAAAGCTTTGGAAAAAGAGCTGATAAAGGCATAATTTACAGATATGCAACAGTGTCAGTGTCTTCAAAAAACTTTTTTTATACAAAAGAAGACAAAAAAAACGCTGCCCTCAAATGAGATCAGCGCATTTTTACTATTTATAAAAACAACTTTCTTACTTTTCGATACCGCGGTTGTTCAATGTAACGTTGAGCAATTGCAGATATTTGTGATATTGTCCATCAGAAAGGATAGAGTGCATATACTTCAAGTCCTTGTTGATAGCCTTGTTAACCATAACCTTGCGGTCGGTCTCAGGAGCCATTGCTGCATTCATCATTTCTGCAGAGAAATTATGATGTACGTCTTCTACAGCCTCTTCCTGATCGAAATCCAGGTCCAGAGCCTTAGCTACACTGTTCATGTTGAAGTTCATACTGTAAGCTGCAGCAGTTGCAGTTGCTTCTTTTTCATCATTTGCTGCGAATGTGGCTGTGGTTATGCTGAGCAGTGCAACAGCCAATAAAATCATCTTTTTCATCTTTTTACCTTTTTGTGAGCCTTCTGAAAAACAGCTCTTGTTAAATATTACCCTAAAACTTATTATCCTTATGTCTCTCTTAAAGACAATGCAAAGATACATCTGTTTTCGCACACAACAAATAAATTGCAACCTTTTTGTTCTTTTCTATCACCTTTCTTGACTTAAATCAAATAATTAGCTTTTCTTTTCATTTTTAATCACTTTGTCGCATTCTTTTCCGGTCTGGTAACAACCTGAATTTATATGGACTTGTTTTTCCACTATTAAGAAAAAGGCCCCATTAAATCTTGATTTAACGGAGCCTTGACTAAGAGAACTCATTCATCAATCATAAGAGATCATCTCTATGATTGCATTATTAGGATACAACATCAATAGAAATATTTATTTAAAGATCTTCTGAGCAAAACGATATAAATCTTCACGCCATACAGGCCAGGTATGGCCGCCGGATTTAGAATCAAAGTATTCAAACTTAACACCGGCCTTATTCAGGCGCTGCATCATGATCTGACAATTTTCGTAAGCTATGTCCTCTTTGCCTCCTATGGTTATAAAGAAATTCTTAAGATTAGAATTCATCAGCGATGAGTTCTGATCCATATATGCATAGTTGGCATCACGTTCTTTGTCAGCCATCATAAACGGTGTTCTCTTAGCAAACCAACCGGAACTGAATACCCCCAAATTATGAAACTTGTCTGTATTAGGAACTCCTACATATAAAGTATACATCCCTCCCATTGACAAACCGGCAAGGGCTCTGCTGTCGGCAGAAGCATCAACTCTAAAGTTCTTCTCGACAAATGGGATAATATTGTCAAGTATTTCAGATCTTACTTTTTCGAATCCTCCTACATTGGCATCAAAACTTACAAGCATCATCGGTTTGGCCTTGCCCTCTGCAATAAGGTTATCGAGTATGATGTCAGAACGACCTTGCTGCACCCATCCACGGGCATCCTCACCACCACCATGTATGATATAGATTACAGGATATTTCTTATCCATATTTTCATCATACCCTGCTGGAGTATAGATATACATCACCCTCCAACTCTTTGTCACATTAGAATAGTACCTTACAGTACGGACCTGCCCGTGAGCGACATCTTGCACCTGAAAACGTGTGTCTTCCTTATTGTATGGAACTTCTATACAACTCATCATACGGCCACATCCGAAAAATGACTCACTTGAAGGATCAGCTACTGAGAGCCCATCCACGATAAGACTGTAATAGTGTATACCGGGGCTTTGAGGTGTCGTGGTAACTGTCCAAACACCATCAGCACTCTTGACCATATCAAACCTCCGTCCCAAGTCCACTTGTATCTTGCGTGCTTCAGGAGCTTTAATACTAAACTCAATTCTGTTATCGGGCATAATCTTTGGATATCCCAATTTGTTGACATTGGTTTCTGCTGGTGTCTGTGAGAAGGCGGCAGCGGAAAACAGAACACATAGATTAAATAATAAATACTTTTTCATGTTTTTGATTATTAATTGTCCATAACGATAAATTTCAAGTTGATTATGTAAGTTATTCCGCAAAGTTAGCAAAAAGACAAATAAGCAACTTTTTATAATGTATCATTTACTTTTCTTTATATCTCAAACCTGATAAATAGCCAATATTTTAAAATATTTTCCTTTACCCCAATAATTTATAAACCATTATTTAACTTGAAGGGGGGAACTATTCAAGAAATATTTCGTACCTTTGCATACATAATAAATAAGAAAAAAATCAAATGAGCAAATCCAACAAGTACATCAACTTGTCCTATCAACTGTATGATGCTACAGAAGGCAAATCCGAATTAATCGAACAGACTTCTGACGACAAACCTTTCAATTTTATCAGTGGTCTGGGTATTGCACTTCAGGCTTTTGAAGACAATGTCACTCCATTGGAAAAAGGAGCCAATTTCGAATTTGATATTCCTCATGATCAGGCTTACGGTGAATATGATGGTTCTCTCGTCATCGACATGGATAAATCAATCTTTGCGGTAGACGGTAAGTTTGATGAGGAACATATCAAGAAGGGAGCAGTGGTACCTCTTCAGAATGCCGACGGCAATCGTTTCTACGGGCATGTCCTTGAAATCAGTGACTCGCAAGTGAAGATGGACCTTAACCACCCATTGGCTGGAAAAGACTTGAAATTCAAGGGACAAATACTCGATACCCGCGATGCTACGGATCAGGAATTGTCTGCCTATGAAAGTATGATCAATGGCCAGGGGGATGGATGCGGATGCAACTGTGAGGACTGTGAACATGGTGGTGAACATCATAAGGATGGTTGCGACGGCAGTTGTGGGGATAACCACGAATGCTGCGGAGGCTGTTGCTGAACCACTGCGTCCATCATTCGGTTATCAAAGATACCACGTATTCTAACCTTTAATCAAGAGAAGTCTTATGAGGAATACCTTTGGAAATCTATTCAGGTTGACAAGTTTCGGGGAAAGCCACGGAACTGCTGTCGGAGGAGTGATAGACGGTTATCCGGCTGGTATAGACATAGATATGGACTTTATCCAGCACGAACTTGATCGGCGTAAACCCGGACAGAGTAGACTGACTACGGCAAGGAAAGAAGCTGATAAAGTGGAATTCCTGAGTGGTATCTTTGAAGGAAAATCCACAGGTGCACCGATAGGCTTTGAGGTACGCAATACAAACCAGCGCTCACAGGATTACAACAATATGTGTAATCTGTTCCGTCCTTCACACGCTGATTATACCTATTATAAGAAATATGGTATCCGGGACTACCGCGGAGGCGGACGTTCCTCTGCTCGTATCACTATCGCGCGATGCGTGGGTGGTGCACTGGCCAAACTGGCTCTGAATCAGTTGGGGATTAGTATTCATGCTTATACTTCACAGGTCGGTGATATTGCCTTGGATAAAGACTATCATCAATATGACCTGTCTACAACGGATGATAATGTCGTACGTTGTCCGGATCAGCAGAAAGCGAAGGAAATGGCCGAACTCATTGCCGAGGTGAAATCGGATAATGATACGGTAGGAGGAATTATTTCCTGCGTTATCCAGGGCTGTCCTGCAGGACTGGGAGAACCGGAATTCGGAAAGCTCCATGCACAGCTGGGTGCTGCCATGCTCAGTATCAATGCGGTCAAGGGTTTTGAATACGGAGAAGGATTTGCAGGAGTCACTGGTCATGGAAGCACGCAGAATGATCCATTTATTAATAAGGACGATAAAATAACGACTCTCACAAATCACAGTGGGGGTATACAAGGAGGTATCAGCAACGGACAGGATATTTATTTCCGGGTGGCCTTCAAACCGGTTGCCACCATTCTTATGCCCCAGAATACCGTTGACCTTCAGGGCAATCCGACTGTCCTGACCGCACGGGGACGTCATGATTCATGTGTTCTTCCTCGCGCCGTTCCTATCGTCGAGAATATGGCTGCCATGGTCATCCTCGACAATTATCTGCTCAATAAAACCGTAAAATTATAATTATCGATTATAAGACCACTTAATCAAGTGCTCCTATAATCTCGTGAATATCTTTCACACCATGCTGGTCCAGCCAGTCGTTGATTCCATTCTTGATTTTCATGGTCACGGCAGGATCCAGGAAATTGGCTGTACCCACTTGTATAGCTGTAGCACCACACATCATAAATTCTATTGCATCCCGTGCACTACTGATCCCGCCTAACCCGATCACCGGAATCTTGACAGCACGGGCTGCATCATAAACCATCCTTAAAGCTATCGGTTTTACGGCCGGACCACTTAGCCCTCCGGTACGAATACTCAGAACAGGTTTTCTCTTTTCTATATCTACAGCCATTCCCAACAGGGTATTGATCAGGGATACAGCATCAGCTCCTTCAGCTTCACAGGCACGGGCAATATCTGCAATATTCGTTACATTAGGAGAGAGTTTTACGATCAGCGTCTTATGATAGCACTCTCTGACAGCCTTCACCACACTTGCTGCACCTTCACAGGTCACACCGAAGGCCATGCCTCCACCTTTGATGTTCGGGCAACTGATATTAAGTTCGATAGCGGGAATCCGGTCGAGGGTATCCATCCTGGCTGCACAAGCCGCATAATTCTCAGGAGAGTTACCACTCACATTGACAATCATATTCGTGTCAATATCCTTAATTTGGGGATAGATGTGCTTACAGAAATAGTCAGCACCTTTATTCTGAAGTCCTACACAGTTGAGCATTCCCTCAGGAGTCTCAGCCATACGGGGATAATCATTTCCTTCACGGGGATCCAGCGTTGTGCCCTTGACGATGATGCCTCCCAATTCGCTGAGGGGTACAAAGTCAGCATACTCAAGACCATATCCGAAAGTTCCGGATGCAGTCATCACCGGATTCTTCAGTTCCAGTCGATTGATCTTTACACTTAATGAAGCCATAATAACTTTCTTGTATTTAATACCGGACCTTCCTGGCACACTCGTATATTCCCGTCAATGGTTTTCTCTACACAACAGAGACAGGCTCCTATTCCACAGGCCATACTGTTTTCCAAACTGGCTTCACACTCGATACCGGCCTGTTCGGCATAACGGGCCACACTCACCATCATGGGTTTGGGGCCACAGGTAGCTATCCGGTCAAACCGCTCCTCTTCAAGAACTGAATGCTGGGTAACAAAACCTTTTTCGCCCGCTGATCCATCTTCTGTAGTAATGCAGACTCTGCCATACTGTTTGAACAGATCTGCCTCCAGCAAGTCTTTTTTGCTCTTTGCACCCAGAAGAAACAGGGGTTCTCCACCTGCTTTCCTGATCTCTGCTCCGAGATATAGCAATGGGGCTACTCCCACACCACCACCGACTAGCAGTATCTTCTCTCCTGATGACTCAGGAAGGGTATAACCATGACCCAGCGGAAGAATACAATTAAGATGATCACCTGCCTCAAGCTTCGTCATGTGACGAGTCCCTTCACCAACTGCTGCAATCAGCAACCAAAGTTGGTTTTTCTGGCGATCTACAAAATTAACGGATATAGGACGACGTAAAAACGTAGAAGGAGAATCTTCTACACGTACCTCTACAAACTGCCCCGGATACATCTCTGGAAGCGGCTCAGATGCTGTCAACTTGACCAGTGCATGAATATCACTGAGAGCTTCCTTGGAAACGACCTCTAGGTCCAACAGGTATCTTTTCATTTTCATTTATATCTGACACCTGCAAAGGTACAAAAAATAGGTGTAATAACGCAGGGATTTGAGAGAATAACATGATCACGACTGATGATGGGAGGAATAGAGAAAGAATACCTGCAATCTGCACAACTCTTCACCACCTTTTAAATAAAGGTGAGCATTTTTATCATGGATTATAGAAAAATCCTCGTCGAAAACATCCTTTTGAGAAGATTCATGCCCTTATTTTTGAGGGACAAATGCTTCCCAGGACATGTCATCATAAAAGACACGGATCTCCCTGATTTTACGTTGAGGTTTGTCAACAAACTTTACCCCATTGATAACCCTGCTATGAGGCCTGTCATCAACCTTAAATTCTTCTGGAATTGTAGAATGGGCTGAATAGGGAACAGAGGCATTTTCATCAAAGTCCAAACTCGGTTCCTGGACGTCTGAAACAGTATTTCCTTCACCTTCACCTTCACCTTGCTCGTTTTCCTGTTCCGTATTTAACTGCATCGGACCATCACCAAACATCAGCCAACTAAGGTTAATATCCGGAAAACGATGCTTGATTGCTTCTACATGTTTCAAGGTCGGATTTGTACGACCTGTAAAAATACTGCTCAGAGATGCGGAGGAGATTCCTAGAGTCTGAGCGAACACTTGCTGAGTCATGTGCTGGCTCTCCATCAATTGACGGATTCTGTCTTTCATTTCTGCCATATTCAGTAGCCTTATACCCTCAAAAGGGGATTTTTCTTTGATTTTACAAAGGTAAAACAAAAAATCGAATCATACAACAAATGTAGAACTAAATTTAGTTTTCAGATTTCACATTTACAGTTTAATATTCAACAATCTAAAAGCAACAAACATGAATATTTACATTTACATTTACAAATCAATATATAAAGGGTTCTTTTAGTGCAAACGGTTTGTAGAGCCTTAAATCATAATTAACTGACTGTTATAGGGGTTTATTCACAACTACAAATGTATAACGAAGCACTTCTGTATAAAATTAAGCATCTACAGGTCTATTTTAACTCTACAAATTGAAAATATAATCGTAAAATACTGATTATTAGTTGTTTATATATCATTTAAGCACTATGCATAAATATTTATTTACATTCACAAACTGATATTTATTGGTTTTGATTTACAAATTACATTTAGCTTACCCGTTTTACATTTAATAGATTGAAGAATAAAAACATAAATATGTATTTATATATTGTAAATCTATAAAACAATAATCAACATACATAAATACTAATAAATGTGAATACTAAATTTCAGCCTACTACTTGAGTCCTTTTTATTCATAAATCGCGCCATTCGGGCAGATGCTTGAATCGTTTAAAATATGCGATTCTCAGAGCTTATTTTTTGACTTAACTTATTGAAAATCGGATACTTCAGTCGAAAAAGGACATCATTTTCAGGTTGCAAACTAGACAAAAAGATCCCTTTTTTGCCCTTTTAGGGCACAAAAAAGGTCCGCTTTTCGATTTTTCTATCGAAAAGCGGACCTCAAATGCCTCAAAACTCCTATTAAAAAATTGTTAAATCAATGCAGGATGAAAAATATCAACTCACGAAGCAACTCTCCCCCATCCGTATTTGGGTTCCCTATTCCTTTACTCTTCGCATCAGTATCCCTGATTTTTTCCAAGATCAGGATGACCTTTTGAAGACTGTAATATCTCAGTCCCGTCATGTAATCTCCTGCAGCCCATCCACCTCTGAGTCCCAGTTTTGCAGCCACCTCATTCTGGTTATTTCGGTTAGGCATATACTCCACAATCAGCAGATTTTGAAAGTATGAAAAGAGTTGGGGAAGCAAACGGTAGATGGGATAAGATTTCGGATTTTTGTTAAAATAAGTGACAATCTCATTGACCTTAAAAATTTCCTTTTTTGCAAGCGCTTTCTGAAGTTCAAAAATATTAAAATCCTTACTCACTCCCACTTCCTTCTCCACAAGGTCAGCCGTAATCCTTTTTTCATCTTTCGGCAAGGAAATCATAAGTTTGTCCAGTTCAGAAGTCAATCTGTTCAAATCAGAACCGACATGATCACCGACCATCTGTGAAGCCTTTGGTTCTATCGTCACGCCCTTCAACTTCAGATAAGTGTCAATAAAACCAGGCAAGTCCCGGTCATACAATTTTTTCCCTTCAAAAATCACAGCTCCGGCTTTACGCGCAACAGAATAGATTTTCTTCCTTAAATCCAGTTTCCCATTTTTGTGGCAGAAAACCAGGATAGTCGATTTCTGTGGCTTTTCAAAATATTTCTGCAGCGGATCCAGATTCTTCAAGGTCTGTGATTCTTTCACGATGATTACCTGATGTTCAGACATCATCGGATAACGAAGAGCCATATCTGCTACCTGCGCTGATGTAACATCCGACCCGTAAACGATCGTCTGGTTAAAATCACGCTCCTCCGGCTGAAGTACATTCTGGGCCAGATAATCTGAAATCTTATCTATATAGTAAGACTCCTGACCACCTAATATATATATAGGTGCAAATTTGCGGGTTTTCAAATCCCGCATTACTGTCCCGTAGGTGATACTTAAATTTTTTTCTGCCATAGTTTTTTGATGAGAACTTCTGAGAAATGGCAACATCCGCTTCTCCTAAATTCTTTTTTTTATTATCTTTGCAAATGACTTATGCAAAGGTAATGCAAATCAGATGAAATGCAAAAGGAATTCATGGTTTTGTCATCTTTCCAAGGACAGCAACCTGCTTTTGCACTACCCGTATGTTTCCCGAATTTTCCACCAGATCCAGAACCAATCAAACGAGAAAAAGAAATGACGCCATTAAATTTACCTGATTTTCAAGTCAAGCTCTCAGGGACACGAGAAAAACCAGTCATTTTTGATCTGCTCCGACGGAAATTTGTTGCCTTGACCCCAGAGGAATGGGTTCGTCAGCATTTTATTCACTTTCTTATCGAACACCGCGGCTATCCCGCTTCATTAATGCAAAATGAAATCCAACTGAAAGTGGGCAGTAAGGTCCTTCGTGCTGACAGCGTACTCTATGGAAGTAACCTCCAACCCCGGATGATCATCGAATACAAAGCTCCTTCCATCCCTATCACTCAGAAAGTATTCGATCAGATTTCAACTTACAACCTACTCCTCCATGTCGATTATCTCATCGTTTCAAACGGCATTAATCACTATGTCTGTAAGATGGATTATTCCCGGCAAAGTTATCTGTTTGTTAAGGATGTCCCCTGTTATAAAGACCTTTAACTGACTGACTGTCTGAGTCTTTTCTTTTGCTTTAAAAGAAAAAAAACATGATCTTCAATGCTCAATGATTATCCATAAACTTTATCAGACAATCATTGAAATACACAATTTTTATAAAAGTTATTCTTCAAAAATAATAACATTCTGAGTGACAATAAATATAGAATTAATTCAAATATCCAATTTTAAAAGAGATTAAACGGAGAAAACTTTTTCTCTACATTTTCATATCTTTGCAAGTATAAAAAGTGAGCAGATCAAGGTAACCGACTGACACTCTTATCAATTAACCTTTAAACTAAAACCAATATGACTGAAAATCAAAATTTGACTAAAGAAAAAATGAATCATGTTTTATTGAGTGACTATACCTGGATTCATGAGACAGGAAAAGACGGAAAACTGTCGTGGGACAGTTCCATGGCCGACTTGTGTATCTGGGTACATCAGCTTTTCCTGCTATTTGCCATCACGGACAAACACGGGAATGCACGGAAATATAAAAGTTTGGTACGTGAGATCTGTGCCCTCACCAACAGGAATGCACCACACAACCCCAATTCGTATATAAACAATTCTCAAAGAGAAGATTCTGCCTGGAACAAGACTTTCATAACCCGTTACAAAGAGATATTTCTAAGCGGTGAGCAACACCCGATCAGTCATTTCCTTTCCAGAGAAAAAGACAGATAGTACTTTACCGGTGCCATCACGAATAAGGATGGTACCGGTATCCATTTCATTACTATATTTTTCTGATTGAGATTGGATATCTTACCATTCTCTATAAACGCCAACTCCTTTCTATCTATCTTTAACAAACACCTGTTTTTTATCATCCCCTATATTATGAGGAAGATTTGTCCTTATCCTATCAGGAAATAAAGACATAATATTTTCCGGATTGAATACGAAACAGGATCAATAAAATATTTATAAATCACAGATTTCCTGTTTTAATAACATCTATCAAATATAGATTTATTAAGATTTATATTCTTCCGCATTACATAATCAGTTCTATCGCTTTTCAATTTTCAAGATCTCTTTAAGAAATCAAACAGAGATCTTCACTGATAGCATCGTTTCTGTAAAAGGATTTTCTCCCAAACCAGCATCCAGATCATGAGCCATGGATATTCTTAATCAAACCATCCAAAGACATAAAACCAGCTCATTCTAACCACCGGCAATAATCACATTTCATTCCATCACTCTTTTAAGAAAATCCTTCTGAAATAGCCTTTTCAGAACAATCAAAATAAGTTTTTAATATTTGCTAAAATATAGAAACATATTCTAATTTCTATGAGACAAATAAGTATCGTAATATGTGTAAATATTGCGACATTTGTCAATAATTCTAATTCATGAAAATCATTTTTACTAACAAACGACTAATATCTATTTACTTTATTATTATGAACCTATGATTTTAAGAAAAACAACATTGATCGCAGGAATATGTGCACTCATGAGTACCACGTATTCCCCTAACGTAATGGCCGAAAAAACTATCAGTTTTCCTCCGGCTGTACAACAAAACAGAAGAGTTACAGGCGAGATCCACGACGCCTCTGGAGCACTCATCGGAGCTACTGTTAAGGAGAAAGGCACCACCAATGGTGTCGTCACAGACTTGGATGGTAACTTTACCATCAACGTTAAACCCGGTGCAACCCTTATCATATCCTATGTAGGGTACAAAACAAAGGAAATTACTGTCGGCAGCCAGAGCCATTTCAGCATTGAACTGAAAGAAGAAGGGCACAACCTGAACGACGTTGTCGTCATCGGCTACGGTACCCAACGCCGCGAAGCAGTCACTGGATCTGTCGCCAATGTACGCGGTGATGTACTTAACGAAGTAGCTGCACCGGACGCTGCAAGAGCACTACAGGGCCGTGTAGCTGGTGTGCTGATGACACAGACCTCTTCGCAACCTGGAGCAGAAATGCAAATCCGTATCCGTGGGCAGAGATCCCTCAACGCCAGCAATGACCCGCTGATCGTTCTCAATGGTATTCCTTTCATGGGTCAACTTAGCGACATTAACCCTGCCGACATCAAGAGCATGGATATTCTTAAAGATGCCTCCGCTACTGCCATTTACGGTAGCCGTGGTGCCAACGGCGTTATTATTATCACGTCCGGCCAAGGTAAGATGGAAGCTCCTGCCACAGTGAGCTACAATTCTTATGTCGGATTCAAAAAGGTTTTCCACAAATATCCGATGATGAACAGTAAACAGTTTTCCCAACTTCGTAAGGATGCAGGAATGTATCAGAATACCGTTGATGAATCCGATGATGTGGATACAGACTGGCAGGATCTCTTCTTCAAGACAGGTATCACTACCAGCCATGATATCAGTGTTGCCGGTGGCAACAGAGGTGGCAGCTATTCTTTCGGAGGCGGTTACTACCATGACGGAGGAGTTGTGCCTACTCAGGGCTTCACCCGTATCTCCCTACATGGCAACCTGGACCAGATCGTCGGCAAATGGTTCCGCTTCGGACTGACTACAAACAACAGTTACCGCGAGACAACCGGTACGCAGCTCAGTATTTATAATGTACTGAGTATGAGTCCTCTGGCAAGTCCATACGATGACAAAGGCAATCTGAAACGTACTATCAATATGCCTAACGACAACATGTATGTACAAACTAAGGATGTCGTAGAAAATCTCAAAAAGGTATGGCTCGATGAAAATAAGGGTTTCGGCTCTTACAATACCGTCTATGCTGAAGTGAAATGTCCATGGGTTGACGGACTGAAGTATCGTGTCAATGTCGGTCTTAACTATCGTTCCGACAAGGAAGGCACCTTCACCGGAACTGGTGTCAACAGTACCACTGCAACAACACCGAATACAGCTTCCGTACAACAGGATGTTACCAGGAACTGGGCTGTAGAGAATATCATCACTTATGACAAGACTTTCGCAGAAAAACACCAGATCAATATTACTGGACTCTACTCTGCTGAACAAACTCGCTTTGAACGTACCTATATGAGTGCCAAATCCATTCCTGCAGAATATTTCCAGTATTATAATATAGGTGCAGCCGACGGAGAGATCTCTGTTGACCCGAATAATCAGGACTACTGGCAAAGCGGACTGGAGTCTTGGATGGGCCGTATCATGTACAGCTATGACAACCGGTATATGATCTCCGCAGCCCTCCGTGCTGATGCATCTTCACGCCTTGCTAAAGGTCATCAGTGGCACACCTATCCTGCCATCAGCGCAGGTTGGAATATTCAACGTGAAAATTTCATGAAGAAGTTTACATGGATCGACAATCTGAAACTCCGTGTAGGATATGGTGAGACCTCCAACCAGAGTATCAGTCCATATTCCACCCTGGGTGCCCTCAGTATCCGTCCATACAACTTCGGACCTCTGAGTAACGGATATGCACGTGGATATTATGTATCTACACTGCCCAATGAAGATCTGGGATGGGAATACTCTTCTACATGGAACTTCGGTCTCGACTATTCTTTCCTGAACGGACGTATCAATGGTACATTCGAATACTACATCCAGAACACCAAGGACCTGTTACTCGGCGTTGCCCTGCCTGCAACCACTGGTGTAAGCAGTTATACCGCCAATATCGGTAAAACCAGAAATATCGGTTTTGAATTCTCTCTCAACGGAATTATCCTTGACAATCATAACGGATGGAACTGGAGCGCCGGAGTAAACTTCTACCAGAACCGTAACAAACTGGTTGCACTGGCTTCAGGAGCTAATGAAGATGTTGACAACCGCTGGTTTGTGGGTCATCCTATTGATGTCATCTATGACTATAAGAAAATCGGGCTTTGGCAAAAGAATGATCCTTATCTTGACACCCTTGAACCGGGCGGAAACGTTGGTATGATCAAAGTACAATATACCGGTACTTATGATGCCAACGGAAAACCGACTCGTAAGATTGATGCAGACGATAGAAAGATTACCAGCATGGAACCGGACCTGATCGGAGGTTTCAATACCACTGTAGGATACAAGAACTTTGACCTGACCGTAATAGGTGCTTTCCAGATTGGCGGTAAACTCATCAGTGCCATTCACTCAGCCAACGGCTACCTGAATATGCTCAGCGGACGTAGAAATAATATCAAGGTTGACTACTATACGGAGAATAACACCGGAGCCAAATACCCGAAACCAGGTGGCGCCATGTCAAGTGACAATCCTAAATACGGTTCTACCCTGGGCTATTTCAATGCCGGATATATGAAGATCCGTACCATCACTCTGGGCTACAACTTCGACAAACTGAAAGTAGTGAAAGACTTCGGTATCAATCGCCTGCGTGCATACATCTCTGTGGAGAATCCTTTCGTATTCTTCTCTCCTTATAAGAATGAATGCGGCCTCGATCCGGAGACTAATACGCTGAGTAATAATAGCGGCACAATGGCTGTCACTATGGAAGGTTACAAAGATGCCCACATTCTGCCGGTAGTAGGCTACAACACTCCTGCCACCCGTACATTCCTCTTTGGTCTCAACATTACATTCTAACTTAATCCAAGCATACAATGAAAAAGATATTTTATAAAATAAGAACATTAAGTGCAGTAGCTCTTGCACTGATCATGCTAGGAGGTTGCTCCGATGTGCTCAACGAGCAGCCACGAAGCAAATATGATCCTAATTTTTTAAAGACTCAGAGTGGTATCGAAGGTGCCCTGACAGCACTTTATGCACATCTGCGCGATACTTACGGGCAGGGTTATTATTACAACAACTGTGAAACCGGAACCGATGAATACACTTTCGCACAGTCTGCCGACGGAAACTTCAAAGATGCGGATCTTTCCGGCAACGGCACACTTGATGCCACATCAAGCCGTGCTGATGTACTCTGGGGAAATGCATTCGGCTATATCAATACATCCAGCGATGTCATAGAGAATGCCACAGCTGCAGGGTTCAGCGAAAGTCTGATTTCTGAAGCACGCTTCTTCCGTGCCTTCGATTACTTCCGCCTGGTTCAAACCTTCGGAGGGGTGCCACTTGATTTGGGAGCAGGAATATTGAAATTCAATTCCAATCCTTCACGTACCTCTGTCCGCAACACGGTTCCTGAAGTATATACCAAGGCTATCTTCCCGGACTTAAATACAGCAATAACCAACTTGCCTGACAATCCTCGTGTCACCGGAGGTGTTTGCAAAAATACAGCCCGTCTGGTACTGGCTCAAGCTTACCTCACCTATGCGTGGTGGCTGGAAAACCCGAACAGCATCCCTACTTATCCGGAATGTAACCGCACCGATCCTGACGGACACGATGCAAAATGGTATTTCCAGAAAGCTTATGATCTGGCTTTGGATGGTATTGCACATCCCGGACCTTTTGCCCTTCAACCTACTTTCTATGATGTCAACTTAGCACAAAATGACCGTAACAGTGAGTGGATGCTCTGGGCAGACCATACCGAAAGCAGTGAATACTACAATGGCAGTTCTCTTACTTACGGCAGCGGCGGCGCACCGGACAACTTTGCATCCTGGATGGTAAGTTGGAATTATCCTAACATGCAGGCGAAAACTACAGACGGTAAATCCTTTAATCCTGTACGCCGTGAAGCTTCTCAGCCTCTGGGGCGTCCCTGGACTCGTATGGCTCCTGTACAGGAAGTATTTACAAAGACCTTTGCCGACAAGACTATGGATTCACGCTATGACGGAACTTTCACTACCGTATACCGGGCCAACTGGAATAAGGATACGCAATATGCAGGTGCAACAGCTACCAATGCCAACGGCTTATCTATAGCTCCTGGCGATGCCGTACTAAGTTTCGTCAATAGTGACAACGGTATCACCTATCCTTCCGGTGCCGGTGATGACGGTATCGGAGGAGGCACGCTTCCCAATCGTGCCGACTATGTCGTAGGCCCTTCAGGCATCAGCCGTTACATGTATCCTATGCTTTGGAAGATCGGCCCATACCGTACTGATAACGGAACAGGACTTGGACAGCCTAATGCAGGTAGTACCCGTCCTTATGCTATTCTTAAATTCTCTGAATTCTACTTTGTTGCCGCTGAAGCAGCTGTGAAACTCAACATGAATACGGAGGCCCGCAATCTGATCAATGTGATCCGTGCAAGAGCCGGCAAATGGCGTTTCAGCAATGCTGACAACACGACAAAGATCGAAGATCACAGTGCAGAGATGGTTGCAGCTACACCAAGCACCATCACCATTAATTACCTGCTTGATGAAATGAGCCGTGAGTATTTCGGAGAAGGCCACCGCTGGTTTGACCTTGTCCGCACACAGACATGGGCAGAGCGCGCAGGAAGTTACACCATAGCAGGCAGTGCTACAGGTGATCATACTCCTGTAATCTACAAACGTACCATTACAAAAGAAAATTATCTGCGTCCGATACCACAGAGTCAACTCGATGCCATGCAGATGGCTCCTGATGAATTAAAGAAATTCCAGAACCCTGGATATTAAAAGTATAGGTTTTAATAATTGATGAAAAGGGGCTGCACCAAATGTGATGCAGCCCCTCTCTTAATTATAAGTCAGAATTTATACGATCATTCTGAAAAACGATAATGACTATTCTTCTACACTGAAATCTTCCTTTCCGACACCGCACTCAGGACAAACCCAGTCTTCCGGAAGATCTTCGAATGCCGTTCCGGGAGCAATACCGTTGTCAGGATCACCTACAGCAGGATCATAAACCCATCCACACACATTACAAATGTACTTTTTCATAATCATCCTTATTAACGATTGGTACTTGATTATTTGAAATATCTCTTATAGAGGCCGATAAAGCCGGCAGCATGACGAGCCTCATCCTTTGCCATCTCATGAATGGTGTCATGAAGCGTATCATTACCCTCAGCCTTAGCCTTCTTAGCCATGGCAAACTTCTCTGCACAAGCTCCCTTCTCTGCAGTAATACGGGCAGCAAGATTGCTCTTCGTATCGCTCAGCACCTCGCCGAGCAACTCTGCATAGCGTGATGCATGGTTTGCTTCCTCAGAAGCATAATGCTCAAAAGCTCTAGCCACTTCCGGATAACCTTCACGATCAGCCTGACGTGACATAGCCAGATACATCCCTACTTCACTACATTCACCAGCAAAAGTATCCTTGCAGTGTTTGATCAATTCTTCAGATACGCCTTCCTTGTATGCAGCACCAAGATAATGCACTGTAGCAAAATTGAAGTCCTCATCCGTATTCTCATCCAGTTCCTTAAACTTGCTCTTGGGAGCTTTGCAAATAGGACACTGATCAGGAGCTTCTTCACCTTCATAGATGTAACCACAAACTGTGCAAATAAATTTCTTTTTCATAATAATTTATATTTTTAACTACTTTGTATAATGTTTCAATTATTGATATTGCAAAGGTATGATAAATATTTATTTTCTGCAAATATATTTGTACTTATTTCAATTATTTTTTGTAATTATTTTAAATTTAGCCAGTTATTACATCTCCATTCCCATCATCGAAATGCCTATTGTAGCAGGGAATTCCCTTGTTTTACCAGTACCCAGATTACGTACATAACCCTTATGGATATAAGCAGGGAAATGTATCTCACCAGTTTCATTAGCTGACACTACTGCCAGTCCAATATCGTATTTGCGCTTCGTCTGTAAAAACAGAAAGAGAAGACTTCTATACATTAAGTGCCAGCTCCCGGTTTGTGAATTGAACTTCATTTTTGCATGCTTTTAACACTCTTATTTACTGACTTTCAATTAATTAAACAAATATCAGATGATATATATTAAATCAATAGAATGAATATCAAAACGATTTGTTCAGTGAGTCCCAAGCATGTTTCCCTCATAAAATTAATTCAGCTAACAGTTTTTTTATAGTCTTTTTTGCTTATATTTGTAAACCAATAAATAAAAATAATGGACTTTAGACTGGTATGTGATGAAAACTGCTATAACCAGACATCGCCTCTACATATAGCATTACGCTATAGCGTTTTCTTTTTATTGGTATTGTTTTCTGTCATGGCTGGAGCACAAACCAGCTATAAGCAACAATACATCATACATCATCTTGGAGTAAATGATGGACTTGATAATATGTCTGTATATTCTGTCCTCCAAGGTGAGACTGGAGAAATCTGGATTGGTACGAAAAGTGGCATCAATCGCTATAATGGCAATAATATACAGAATTACCGCCTTGACGGTGACATGATCTTTAGTAATGTTGCGGGAAGAATTTTTTCTCTTTACAAGGATAGAGAAAATAATATTTATGCTTATGATAACAAGGGCAATGTATATCAGTATAAGACATGGTTAGACCAGTTTGTTCCAGTGTTGCATTTGAAACAGTGGCTTAATGGAGATACAAAGCTTAACCGTATCTATATTGATAAGCATAAGCAAATATGGATGGCAACACGTAGTGGCTTATTTATATATAAAGGTGGAAAAATACGGCAGACAGGGCCAAAAGAGGAAATCAATGATATCTGTGAGGTTGATGAAAGCCCGAGAAAGCAACGTATTGTAATTGCAACAAATCATAGAGTATTGGTACAAGATGTAAATTCCTGGAAAGTTCTTCATGATGGAATGAATATATGTACTCAAAGCCTTTATTATGATAAGGCCACTCATCTCTTATGGGCAGGCACTTTTACACAGGGTATTTGTGTGTACAATTTAAAAACGGGTTTGAGCATTGATTCACCATTCTTACATTTTTCACACAATCCTGTCCGAGCGATCCTCCCCCTTGATGCCACCCGTATGCTGGCAGGTATTGATGGTGCTGGCGTGTATATAGTAGACAGGCATACCTTTCATCATCACTTGCTCTTTAATGCTAAGGATGAAGTAGATAACGCTCTTACTGGAAATGGAATTTATACCATCTACGTAGATCAACAAAAAAATATATGGATGGGATCATACACAGGCGGAGTGGATGTTGCTATCCCCAGTCTTTTCAATATTAGCATTTTCCGTCATGAGTATAAAGATGTTAACTCATTAATAGATAATACGGTTAATGCTATTTGTGAGACATCTGACGGTACCCTTTGGTTTGCCACTAATCTTGGTTTGTCTATTTATCATCCGGAAACAGGTCTTTGGCAATACACATTGAAAAATAAAGTCATACTTACACTTTGCAGTGATGGGGCACAATGTGTTTGGGCTGGAACTTATGGCAACGGCGTGTATCAAGTGAAAGAGAATGGCTTTAGCCGTGAGGTCTATTCACTGGCAAGGGGCAATTTAAAATCAAATTATATTACCAGTTTAGCACTTGATACGGATGGCAAGCTATGGATAGGTTGTATTGATAGCGAATTAGCTTGTGAATCATCTTCCCAAACGACATATTATCCAATACGTGAGGTACAATGTCTTACTCCATTGAAAGACGGCAGGATGGCTGCCGGTACTACCGCCGGTTTCTTTATTGTGGATAACAGGACTAATAAACAACAGAAATATTTTCTACCATCCGAATTCAGAAATCATGATGTCAATTGCTATATTGAATCGATTATCTTCATGCATCCGGATGAAGCTTGGCTCGGCACTGATGGAGGAGGTATCTATACCTATAATATACGGACGCACAGGATGAGCCAGATAACGAAGCGCAATGGTTTGCCATCAAATTGTATTACTGCACTATGCCGTGATTCCCAAGGACGTATTTTCATTAGTACGGACAATGGACTTGCTCTAATCTTACCAGGACAAAGGAATGCTCGCAGACTGATAGCCATTAAAGATATAGACCAAGAATATAATCGTATGGCTTGCTGTCTTACGCATGATGGACATCTGATTTTTGGCGGTAATAATGGAGCCGTAATACTTGAGCCGTCCCAGATGGAATATATTTTCTATTATAAGGCTATATTGAATATTAAGGGTATTAATTTAGTTGGTTCCACCAACAATGTGAATGATTCACTTCGAGCTAACTTATACCGCATGATAAAAAAAGGAAAGGTAAACTTATCGTATGATCAGAATACCTTTGAAATTAATTTTGAATGCATTAATTATCGTTTTCAGTATGATATTCAATATGAATACATGCTTAAAGGTTTTGATAATCAGTGGGTAACAATGCCTCGATTACAAAATCTTCGCTATACGAATTTGCCTCCGGGTAACTATACTCTTTATATTCGAAGTATAAGCCGTACAGATGGGCATATTATTGACCATAAACAACTTGAAATTCATATTGCTCGTCCATGGTGGAATTCTTTCTTTGCATGGGTAATCTATATTATTTTATTGGGTTGGATATCATCCATCATTTGGAAATGGTATCACAGTAGATTAAAGCGAAGGTATTACAATGAAAAAATTAATTTTTTTGTTAATACAGCCCATGATATCCGTACTCCATTAAGTTTAGTGCTAGCTCCACTTAATGATATTGTCAAGGATGAGTCTCTCAGCTCTAATAGCCGCCGCTATCTTGATATCGCCAGAAAGAATGGCGACAAATTGCTGAATATGATTACCAGTTTGCTCGATTTTCAGAAAGTGGATCGTTATACTGAGCGTATGAACATACAAGGATTTGACGTAGCATCACTTTTGAAGATACAAGCAGATAAGTTCCATTTGTTGGCAGAAGAAAAACACATTACACTCTCTGTAGGAGAATGTCCACGACATCAACTGGTATGGATGGATCCGGAAATGTCAGATAAGATTTTTGAGAATTTGCTTTCTAATGCCATTAAGTATACTCAGGAAGATGGTAAGGTTGTGCTTGAAGCTAGTACGGATGACCACTATATTTATATTAAAGTAAGAGATAATGGTATTGGCATTCCTCAGAAAGCACAGAAGAATATATTCCAGAACTTCTATCGGGCTCCGAATGGAATAAATACGAAACAAATTGGTAGTGGTCTGGGGCTTATCTTATGTCGTCGGCTTGTAGAAGCTCATCATGGAAAACTTTCTTTTATAAGTAAGGAGAATGAAGGAACTGTTTTCGTGGTACAATTGCCTCAAGGGAATGCTCATTTCCGTAAGTTTATGCACAATGATTCAGGTTGCCATGGAAACAGTCATTTTATTGCTGAAAAAAGAAAAGATAATGTTTCCTTATATGTAAATCATAGGAATGAGACTCTTGATTTATCCTCTCCTGATATCTTGGAAGATCAACTTACAAATACTACAGATAAAAGAAACAGGGACAGTATACTTTTTGTAGACGATAATATAGAGTTGCTTCATTATATGCAACTTTCATTCTCAGAAGAGTATAACATCATTATTCGGAAGAGTGCAGAAGAAGCTCTTGCATATCTTGCGGATAATACGTGTGATATTGTTGTATCTGATGTTATGATGGAGGGTATGGATGGCACTGAATTGTGTAAGCGAATTAAAGAGAATACTGACATTTCATGGATTCCTGTTATCCTGCTTACAGCAAAGTCTGGTAAAGATTTTGTAGTGGAAGGTTTACAGTATGGAGCTGATGACTATATTACAAAACCTTTTGATACCGATATATTGAAGAGCAGGATTCGCAGTATACTTGATAACCATAGACGTCTGAGCAAATATTATTTGAACAGGTCTATAGAAATGGCAAGTCAGATAAGAGATAGTACATCTTCTTCATTCTTAAAGTCAGTTGAAGCCGATGATAATAAGACTGCTTCGGAGCCACAGTTTAATGTCGAAGATAAGGCTTTTGTAGAGAAGGCCACACAAATAGTGCTAGATCATCTTTCTGATGAAAATTTTGATATTAATAAACTTTGTAGAGAGATGACGATGAGCAGAACGTTATTCTATGGTAAAATCAAGGCACTTACATCGGAGAGTCCTCAGAAATTTATCCAATCTTTACGTTTGGAGCAGGCAGCAGCACTTCTCAAGCAAGGATATTCTGTCCTGGATGTTTCTACCATGACAGGTTTTGTCAATGTAAAGTATTTCAGTACCGTTTTCAAAAAATATTTTGGAGTGTCTCCAAGTAAATATAAATTAAGTTTTGAAAATAAGTGATTTGAATAGATTCTTGTAGAAAAAGTGACATGAGTGATTGTGGCTTACCGCAGTCACTCATGTCGCTTTTATATTTCATTTGCTTTTAGGAAGTCCACAAACTCTTTCTGGTAGCAAGTTCCTGTCTCATATTAAGATCAATACGGGATCTATACCTGTACCCCATTTCTGACTTTTATTTATCAAATATGATAGATATGAAACCTTATTTGTCTGAATTCTAACCTTATTATTTATGATTGTATTTACTTTTGCCGACATAAAATAATCAATAATAATAAAAATCTAATATGATGAAAAAAGGCAAGATGAAGTTTATGTGCATAGCTTGTATGGTAACTGTGCTTTTCATAGGCTCTGCACAGAAAGTGATGGCAGATCAGCTCCCCAATACCAGGGTTGAAACTATCCAGCAGAGCCACCGAATTAAAGGTGTAGTTACTGATGGAAAAGAACCTATTATTGGTGCCAGTGTTATAGTAAAGGGTAAGAATCAGGGTACGGTTACCGATATAGATGGTAACTTCGTATTAAATGTAGATCCGGGGACACCTCTTGTTATCAGTTATGTGGGATTTATTACGAAAACGGTTAAAGCTGAGAATAATATAAAGGTGTTACTCAGCGAAGATCACAAGACCCTCAACGAGATAGTTGTAACGGCTCTGGGCATTAAACGTGACCGAAAGGCTCTGGGATACAGTGTAGGTGAAGTCAATGGTTCTGAACTTCAGAAAGCAAAGGGAACTAATGTTATCAACTCTTTGGCAGGTAAGATTGCAGGATTAGTTGTTAGTCAGACAGCAGGTGGTCCCTCCGGTTCTACCCGGGTTATCCTTCGTGGTTGCACAGAGATGACAGGTAATAATCAGCCACTCTATGTCATTGACGGTGTGCCACTGGATAACACTAATTTCGGAAATGCAAGCACTTATGGCGGTTATGACCTGGGGGATGGCATTTCAAGTATCAATCCTGATGATATTGAGTCTATGTCAGTCCTTAAAGGTCCTGCTGCATCAGCTCTTTATGGTAGCCGTGCCTCTCATGGAGCCATTCTTATAACTACCAAAAAGGCTTCAAAGGGTAAATTCAGTGTAGAATACAACGGTAGTTTTATGTTCGATACTCAGTTAGCGAAGTGGGATGATATCCAACAGGTTTATGGTATGGGCAGCGATGGTAATTACAGCTATCAGGCTACCTCGAATACCAATCATAGTTGGGGTCCCAAGGCTGATGGCAGGAATATGTTGAAATATTTTGACGGAGTAGAGCGGCCTTTCGAAATTATTCCTGATAATACTTCTCATTTTTTTGGAACGGGTTCTACATTAACTAACAGTGCTATTTTGGGAACTAACAATGGTACGAGTAATATTCGATTTACTTTTACTGACATGCGTAATACAGATATTGTGCCTAAATCAAATATGAGTCGCGATATCTTCAATTTGCGTGCAGGAACCTCTATCAGAAAATTCGATTTTGATTTTAGTAGTAATTATACTCGTGAGCATGTTAATAATCGTCCCGCATTGGGAGACAGCCAAGCAAATATAGGAAAGAATCTTATGACGCTTGCCACCACCTATGATCAGAAATGGTTGAAAAATTATGAGGATGCTAATGGTGATTATGCTAACTGGAATGGTATGGATCCTTACAATGTCAACCCTTATTGGACTGTGTTCAAAAACAAAAATTTTTCTAATAAAGACCAGTTCCGAATGACAGGAAAAGTTGTTTATAATGCTACTAAGCATTTTAAGATACAGGCAACATTGGGGGCTGACCTTAATTGGTTTACCTTTACGGACTATGAGGCTCCTACAACTCCTGGTTATGAGGCCGGTATGCTGCAGATCAGCAAATACAATAACCGCATGTACAATTTCGAACTTCTAGCTATGTATAATAATAGTTGGGGTAACTTTGATTTTAGTGCTACAGCTGGTGGCAATATTTATAAGGTAAATAATACAACTGGTATTACGACCGCTGAAGACATGGCTATTCGTGATGTTGTAGCTTTAATGAGTTATAATGAGGTAAGTCAACAGGAAAACACATATCGGAAACGTATTAATTCTCTCTATGGCAGTACTTCTTTAGGATGGAAGCATTTACTTTATGTCGATGCAACCGTTCGTGGTGATCAAAGTTCTACTCTTCCTGTCAATCATAATGAGTATGTGTATCCGTCTTTTTCCGGCAGTTTTGTCTTCTCTGAACTTATTAAAAATAAAAAGATCATGCCTTATGGAAAGTTTCGTATGTCATGGGCTCAGGTAGGTAGTGATACAGATCCTTATCAACTCAATCTTAGTTATAGTAAGAGTCGTTTTACTTATCCAGGTTATACTATTGGTTATATCAACAATGAAACGATTCCTAATAAGGATTTAAAGCCAACACGTACCAATTCTTTTGAATTTGGTTATGAAGGTAAGTTCTTTAATAATCGTATAGGACTGGATATTACTTATTATAGTCAGAAGAGTAAGAATCAGATTATAAACATGGCTACTTCTTGGACTTCCGGTTATCCTTACCGACTGATCAATGCCGGTGAGATTGATAATAAAGGTATTGAAATCACTTTAAACACTCGTCCTATACAGACAAAGGACTTTTCTTGGGACATGAACTTCAATTTCTCAAAAAATCGAAACAAGGTGATAAGTTTACCTGATAATATGGACATCTTTGAACTTGAGAAAGCTCCTTGGCTGGGTGTAGAAGTTGCTGCCAAAGTCGGAGAAAACTTCGGATCGATTATTGGCCCGGATTTTAAACGGAATCCAAAAGGTCAGATTCTTATTGATCCTACTACAGGCCTTCCTGAATATGATTATAGCAACCATGTACTGGGTAATGCCAGTTGGAAATGGACAGGCGGACTTACTACTACCTTAACCTATAAGAGTGTATCTCTTTCTGCCATTTTTGATGTTAAGGTTGGTGCAGATCTCTATAGTATGTCTGCTCGGAGTGCTTATGAGTCAGGTAAAGCAAAAGCTACTCTTGAAGGTAGGGATGCATGGTATATAAGTGAGGAACAGCGTGAAGAAGCCGGTGTTCCTAAAGGACAGGCAAACTGGAAAGCTACTGGTGGATACATAGCTCCTGGCGTTATTGACAACGGTGACGGGACTTATCGTCCAAATAACATCTATGTCAATCCAGAGGATTATTGGTACAGTGTTTGTCGTAATGCACCCTCTATGTTTATCTACGATAATTCGTATGTTAAGTGTCGTGAACTTACTTTAAGCTGGCAACTGCCACAGAACTGGTTCAAAAAATATATTAAGAGCATGAGTTTAAGTTTTGTGGCTCGTAATCCATTTATTGTATACAAAAATATACCAAACATTGATCCTGATTCCAACTATAATAACACAACAGGAATGGGGCTGGAGTATGGTTCTCTCCCATCCCGAAAGAGCTATGGTTTCAATGTTAATATCAAGTTCTAACATTTATCATTAACAGCATACAATCATGAAAAAATACAAGTTATATCTGCCAGTCATTCTTCTTGCATGTACAGTTGGTTTTACTTCTTGCAGTAGTAATGATGCGATGACAGAATTGAATACTGATCCTTCCAAAGCGGCAACTATCGACGCTAATGCGCAATTGACTACAGCAGAGCTTCAACTTTATGGAGATCTTGATGCCTCAGCGACAGTACGTAGCTATCTCTATGCATTTACCCAACAGTTGATGGGATGTTGGAATACCACAAACTATGGCGGACGTCATACGCAGGATGATAATGAAATGGGACATACCTGGCGTGACCTCTATCCGCATGCTGTCCGAGATTTGGTAGATGCCGAAAGCCGAACTCACAATGACAAAAGCAAGTTGAATATCAATGCTGCTTTGCGTGTATATCGTGCCTACATCATGTCTATACTCACAGACATCTATGGCGATGTACCTTATTTCCAGGCCGGCCAAGGCTATATCAGTAAGAATCCTGCACCGAAGTTTGACAAACAGAAAGATATCTATACTGATCTTTTTGCACAATTGGATACAGCACAAACTCAATTTGCTGTAGGGACAGACAAAATTACCGGTGATCTTATTTATAGTGGTAATATTTCTAAATGGCAGAAACTAGTTAATTCTCTCCGTATGCGGTGGGCTATGCGAATATCTGATGTAGCTCCCGATCAGGCAAAGAAAGAATTTATCAAAGCTGTCAATGATGCCAACGGATATATGACAACTACAGATGATGATGCCCTTATCAAGTATATATCAGGTAAGTTCAGTTTTGGTAGTGATGCCTATAATGATTATCGCATGAACCGTATATCCCAGCTTCTTTTTGGTAATGATCCTAGCAATAATCCAAGTTTTATGTGTTCTACATTCTTTAATGAACTCAAAAACAGTGGTGACCCTCGTACTTATCGTATCTGCCGTTTCTATTGTGATGATTTGATGAGTGCTACTATGCCTGATAATCGTATAGACTTAACTCATGAGATTCTTACTCAGAATATTACCCCTGCACCTCGTGATCCAGGAGCTTATGCCTGGGAACCTTGGCCATCAGGTTATACCAGTGATACCTTAACGATATTAAAAAAGAAAAATAACCTTATTGATCCAGGCAGGGCATACAATGTAGAGCCTAAATTAGCTACTAATTTCTTGCAACCAGATAACCCGGGAACAGTGATGACTTCTGCTGAGGTAAAATTCCTTATGGCTGAAGCACAGTTGAAGGGTTGGAATGTAAGTGCAGAAACTGCTGAGCAACTCTATGACGAAGGGGTGCGTCTCTCTATGGATTACCTTTCTAAAAACTATGGGTGTGCTCCTGTGAGTGATGCCGAGTTACAAGCCTTTCTGGCTGGAAATGATTTTGGCCATACTGCTGAAAAGCAAAAAGAAGCAATCAATACACAGGCCTGGATACTTCATTTTACCAATCCTTATGAAGGATGGGCTAATTTACGGCGTTCCGGCTATCCAAAACTGAAGTCACCTGCTGACTATGGTTTCACTATGATTAATGGTCATGATATCCCGGTTCGTTTGTGCTATCCCGTTCTGGAAAGTTCTTACAATAAAGCCAATTATGAAGACGCAGTAAGTCGCCAGCCGGGTGGTGTTGACAGTTGGAATAACCGTGTATGGTGGGATGTAAAATAATCAATAAAATAATATTTGACAAATATGAAAAAAATATATCTATTACTGATAGCTCTCATGACGTTGTGTACTGCTATAACCTTTTCTTCCTGTAGCGATGATGAACCATTCTCTACAGCATCCATTGATGATTATCCACGTATTCTGGACCCAACCTTTCCAGATAGAGCAAACGGACAGTTAGCTGTTTTCGAGAGTATTAATCGTAACGATACACTTGATATGAAAGTAACGGTAACTCCTGCCGATTATACCAAAGTTACGTATTTTCTTGATGGAACGAAGGTCTCTGACAGCACAGAATACAAGGCATCCCTGGAGGCTGGAACTTATACCGTAAAGATTATTGCAGCCATAACTAAAACCGGTAAACAGACTGATCGTGAAGGATATATTATAGTCAAGCCTCTTGACGGTGATCCTTATTCTCAGGCTGTTGGTAGTGAACGTATTATAGCTCCCGGATCTCCGGCTCGTCTTTATGGCCGTAATCTTTCAACAGTTAAAAGTCTGAAGATAGGTGGAACAACTGTTGATAAGGTCACTTATGGAGAAGAGAGCGGACAGGAGTATCTCGACTATGTTGTACCTGAAAGTCTTGCTGCCGGAACATACCGGGTATCTCTGATTACGGCTAAAGCTCAGTATGGGGCTGAGACGGTTACTGCTACTAAAGAGGCTTTGGCAGTGAGTGGCTTTAACAGAGCAAATGCTTCCAGTACCTGGATTATTAAGGGCATCAATCTTGATCGTATGGCATCTATTACGATTGCTGATAAGACCATTACCAGTTTTACCGTTCAGAGTACTACAGAACTTGCGTTCATTTGTCCAGCATTTGCTAATGGTGATTATAAGATTTCCGGCAAGACTAAGGATGGCCATGATCTCGAGTTTTATGCTTCTGCAGGTAATACAACCACATCCACGGTGACCATTTCTTCAGAAACCACACTATGGGAAGGTCATCATTATGTAAATTGGTCACTCAAAGATGGCGACCCTAATAAAACATTCAATGAAATAAGTAAGAATCAGTTTGATTCCTTCAAACCGGGATCTATCTTGCGCATTTATTATACATTGAATACCACTGATACCTATCATCAGATGGAGACTACTTCCGGTTGGTGGAATAATTTACCAGGCACGGACAAAATAGATCTTTCTGCTGATGGTGTAAAAGAGATTACCATTACTCAAGATATGATTGATAAAGTAAATAGTGAAGATGGCTTCCTCATTGTAGGATATGGTTTCTATGTTAACCGTGTAACTATACAATAAATAATGAAGGGATGACCAAAGAGACCACTCCCGGAACAGGAATGGTCTCTTTTAAAATATATGATAATGAAGAAACTGTTTTTGGTTACAAGCATGTTATTTACCTTTGTATTAACTGCTTGTAGTGGTAGTAACGACGTTACCAATACCTATAAAATAAGTTGCACTCCGGACTCTATATCCATTGACGGTGCAGGTGGATCTGCATCAGTAACTGTCAAGGCAAGTCATGAGTGGGAAACTGTTATCTCAGACTCATGGATCTTAGTGGATAAGGCAAGTGCTGGTTCTGGAGAGAATACGATTCATGTCTCGGCAGATGTTAATCCTACAACGCAGGTACGTAGAGGAACAATAACCTTTATGGCGGGTACTGCACGTAAAACAATTAAAGTTACTCAAAAAGAAGGTGCTGCGGATCTTGATCCTAAAGGTCCTGAGGGCTATAAACTGGTATGGCATGATGAATTTAATACGGGTAATGTACTTGGTAGTGACTGGACTCATGAGGTGCAGGGTTCCGGTTGGGTAAACAATGAACTTCAGAACTATGTAGATGGTGATATAGATGGTAAGAGAGTTACCGAAATTAAAGATGGTAAGTTACAGATACATTGTTTTAACTACAATGGTAAAATATATTCAGGACGTGTTTATGCTAATGTAGGAACCGGTTGGAAATATGGATACTTCGAGGCCAGAATCAAACTCCCCCAAGGTAAGGGTACATGGCCTGCATTCTGGATGATGCCTGTAAATAATGATTTTTCTACTAATCCATGGCCTGGATGCGGAGAGCTTGATATCATGGAAGAAGTGGGATATAACCCTAATGTTATCTATTCTACCATTCATTGTAATAAATATAATAATAGCGGAACTTCTATAGAAAGTGATAATAAGAAAGTGGAAACTGCTGAATCAGACTTCCATGTATATGCTATGAAGTGGACAAGTAGCGAAATCACTTTCTATGTTGATGGTGAGACGATACTTACGTATCAAAATGATGGTACAGGCGTTAGTTCATGGCCTTTCAATAATCCTTTCTACATAATACTTAATCTTGCTTATGGTGGTAACTGGGGCGGTACACAAGGGGTTGACTATAGTGCATTACCTCTTACAATGGAAGTGGATTATGTGCGTGTCTTCCAACAGCAATAAAAATCATAAGAATATCTATACCCGACAACAACATTGGCTAGATCATATAGACAAAAAACATCCCTGCTCTTATCGATTCAGAGCAAGGATGTTATATTTAAGGAATTTCCGGCAAAGAAGCCCGAAAAAATATCTGTTTGAATACTCAAGTAACTATATTTTATTCACTCATTATTATATTGCAAATATAATAAAAGAGAGCATAAATTCATTTCAAATCCTATTCTACGGATAGTCTGGCATCCTCTTGAGAAAATTTCAACAGCAAAAAAGCTTAACTTAATGATGTAATTTCATTTTATTACCAAACGCTTTGGAAACATAATTTTCCAAACTCATACAACTGTTCTGAGAGAACATCTGGGTATATTTTATAAGTTCTGACCACTGCTTGGGAGAAAGCCCCTTTATCAGTTGCAGACGTGTAATACCGAGTTGGATAAGGCCGAATGCAAAACCGGCATTGAAATTATCGCCTGCACCGATAGTACTTACTGTCTTTATCTTCTTTACAGGATATTCTTCCCTCACCGTCCCGGTATTTACGATGACCGGATTCGTTCCGCCCGTACTGATAAAATACCGGCAACTAGGCTCAACATATTTTACATAAGCACTGTCAGCATCACTACACTGGAAAACCGTTCTCATATCTCCACGGCTCCCCCTTACAACATCAGCAATCTTCATATTCTCGATGACATAAGGCCGGATGATTCCGATCATCGACGAGTGAGGCGGCCGGATATTCACATCATAATAGATGATCGCACCCCTGTCATGGGCATAATCCAAAAACCTCCTCATCTGATTCCGAATATCGGGATTGACGGAATAGAAAGAACCGAAGATGACAATGTCGTCCGGATTGATCACCGGAAGGATAAAGTCTTCACGCTGGCGGGGCCTGGTCATATAAAAAGAATAATGGGCATTATTCTTTTCATCAAGGAAAGCCAGTGAGGTCATCGTGTTCATCCCTTCATATTGCCTGACACAAGTTCCATTGACACCATTCTCACGAAGAAACGAACGGATGATGTCTCCAGTATGGTCTTTTCCTGTCTCACCGACAAAATAAACATTTACTCCGGACCTGCCTAATGACACGGCACTGTTCAGCGCCGACCCTCCGGGATTGGCACTTATCGGCTTCTCATTACGGAACAGAATATCCAGTACCGTCTCCCCGATACATACTACCTTCCTTGGTGATTCCGCCATGGAACTTAAAGACATAAACAGAACCACTAAAAGTAGTGACACCTTTAAAACACCTTTTTTCATACTCAAAATTACCCTATTTTTCATGAAATCAAAATATGAACCTTCAAAATCTCAAATCCCTGAAAGCCCAAAATGGTATTAACTCTGAAAGTTAGTTTTTATCTTTGTATTCTGAAAGAAATCGAAGGGCTTATTAAGAAAGTTTTTAGAGTTTTAACCATTCCGTATTTAAGAATAGCTTGGCAAGAAATAGCATGCAGCCAAAGATCATCACATGTAACCTTCTATATATCAAAAGACCTGTATCGGATTTTCTATTGGAACCATTGCCTCGGATACCTTTAACAGAACGGTTAACAGTGGATTCTCAGGCAGTAGTATGTGCCAAAGTATAAAACGATTACATTATTATGGATACAAATAAAAAAAAGAAATCATTATTTTTGTGTCAAATACTAACTCATAATAATAAAGTTTTTTATGGAACAGAAATTTATCAGAGAAACTGTTCAGATACCCAAAAACTATCTGGTTTGTTTTTTATCAGATTGCCCCATGGCCAATGAATGTATCCGGTATTTTGCAGGCCTTTACATTGACAAAGATACACATTGCGGACCTGCAATATACCCGTCTGCCTTGAAAGACGGCAAGTGTAAGTACTTCAGGGAGAATCGGATCATAACAGGTAAATGGGGATTTCACACTATGTTTCAGGATGTCAAGCAAATAGATTATGCCGAACTTCATTATGTTATCAAGAAGTATCTGGGTGGAAATGGCACCTATTACAGATATGACCATGGTGAAAGGCTATTGACTCCGGAACAACAGGATTGGATTATCGATCTCTTTAAACAGTATGGTTACACTGATAACCTGGAATTTGACGGCGACAAAGAAATCTATGATTGGTAATTATCAATCATAGTCTTTCCTTATTTGGTTATATAGAAGAAAATCATTAACTTTGAACTGCCGATGGTGATCAGACCCATGAAATCAGGTCACCATAAATTTACCACGCAACGGTAACTGGTTTACCAATTAGCGGTAACCTGCTTTCCAGACTATGGTAAGGAGGTTACCACACAGCGGTAATGAGTTTACCAATTAGTGGAAACATACTATCCAAAGCTGTGGTAATGAGCTTACCAAAGCTGTGGTAATCAAGAAGATAAAATCTGGGACAAATAACATATAAACGTTCATGAAAATACTACATACAAGCGACTGGCATCTGGGACATAACCTGTACAATTATGATCGCACTGAAGAGCAGACAGCGATGATCAGACAGATGACAGACATCGTAAGACAGGAAAGGCCTGATGTCTTCCTGCTCAGCGGAGATGTCTACCATACCCCCCAGCCTTCTGCTGCCGTGCAGACGCTGTTTTCCGAAGCCATGGTACAACTCCATGATGCGTATCCGGAAATGGTGATCGTCGTTACTGCCGGCAATCATGACAGTGGCAGCAAACATGATATCTTCAGAACACCATGGCATGCCTTGAAGGTTTATACGGTCGGAAACATTGACAAAGAACATCCTGAGACGCATATCATTGAGATTCCCGGGAAAGGTTATGTCATTGCCATACCCTACGGCTACGAGCGGAACATTCCGGAAGGTTTCTTTCAGGAGTTGATTGACCGGGTGACAGTAATGAACAGTGACAACCTCCCTATAGTAATGATGGCCCACACAACAGTGAAAGGATGTGACTTCACCGGACATGACAACGCTACAGAATTTTCTGTCGGCGGCATCGACAGTTTTGATATTGAAGAATTGGGGAAGGGTTATGACTATCTGGCACTGGGACATATCCATCATGCCCAGTTTGTACATGGTGGTAATCACCGTATCCGTTATAGCGGCACTCCTCTGGCCATCAGTTTCGATGAAGCCTTTGATCATACGGTAAGTATAGTGGATATCCATCAACACGGTGATACCCCTGATGTAAAGACCATCAACATAGACAATCCCCATCCCCTGACGACTCTTCCAACAAAAGGCTTTGCCACATGGGAAGAAGCTAAAATGCTCCTTAAAAAATTTCCGGATGACATCCCTGCTTATATCCGGCTGAATGTAGAAGTGGATGATGTCCTGCCGATGGAAGCCAACGCCGAAGCCAACGAACTCGTTAAGGGGAAGGAATGCCGGTTCTGTCATATCAACGTACGACGGAGCCAGCAACAGTCAGCAACAGAAAAAGCTTTCACGGTACAAGAATTTCAGGAAGAAAATCCTCTGGACATCGCCCAAAGATATGCAGATGATATGGGAATACCGTTTGACGAAGAGATGGAATCGCTGTTCAAGGAAACAATAGACCTTATTCATCAAGAAGACCGTGAAAACTAAAATCACTGAAAGAAATTATGAAACTCCAGAAACTTACCATACATAATATCGCATCTATCGAAGATGCTATGATCGACTTTGAATCCTCTCCCCTGTCAGACAGCGAAGTCTTTCTCATCACGGGAAAGACCGGTGCCGGCAAATCTACCATTCTGGACGCTATCTGTCTGGCGCTCTTTGCCGAAACGCCAAGGATGGAGAATACGCTTATGCAGGGCGACACACAGGATGCCGATAAAACCGTTAAGATCAATGACCCGCGACAATTGATGCGCCGGAATACCGGAGAGGCTTTTGCCCGCCTGACCTTCACAGGGAGCAATGGCGTTCATTATGAAGCAGAATGGTCGGTAGCCCGTGCAAGAAAGAAACCGTCAGGCAATCTGCAAAAGAAAGTATGGACACTTACAAATCTCGATAAACAACAGATATTGTCAAAAGATCATGAGATAGAAGTTGAAATTCGTCAAGCCATTGGCCTGGATTTCAACCAGTTCTGCCGGACTACGATGCTGGCACAAGGTGAGTTTACCCGTTTTCTGAACAGTAAGGATGATGAGAAAGCCGCTATCCTTGAGAAGATTACCGGTGTAGACATCTATTCCCAGATAGGTAAAAAGGTCTATGACATCACTACAGAGAAAAAGGAGGCATGGGATAAGGCTGTGCAGAAGGCCGGAAGTATCCATCTGCTGACAGAGGAAGAACTGAAAGGACTTCAAGATGAATTAAGAGGACTCTCTGACCGGATAGAACGGAATAAAGAGGAAAAAAAGACGGCCGAGAAGAAAAGGGACTGGATCGTAGAAGAATCGTCCTTAACCCAGAAATTAAAAGAAGCACGAGAAGAATATCAGAAGTATCACGCTGTCGTTGAAGGCAATGACTTCAAGCAGAAAGACTTGTTAGTCAGACAATGGAATGATACGATAGAAGCTCGCGGATGGATGAGACAGATTGCATCTGCTGATGCCCAGAAAATCCAACAGCAGAAACTGCTGGCTTTCTACTCTGACGATTTCATCCTTTTTCTAAAGGGTAAAAATGGTATCGAGCAGAAAGCCAACAAAAAAAGGCAGGAACTGCAACAGATTAAGGAGAGTCTGAAAGCGGACGAAGAGAAAGTACCGGTTTACGACCAGGCCCAGACGATCATCGGAAAATTGAGAACGATTACTGACGGGAACAAGAAAATCACGGAATTCCAGAAAGAGATTGAGATTGAAAACGGGCGGTTAAAGGGTGAACTCAAGAGTGCCAAAGAGGAGATAGAGAAGGAATGTAATGCTGCAAAGACGAATCTGGAGTCCCAGGAAAATATACTCAAGCAACTGGAAAATCATCTGGCAGAAACACAACTCCCGACACTCCGGAAGCAAAAAGAAGAAATAGTCTCTTCTGTGAATCACCTGAAGACGGCTCAGGAACGCATTGAGAATCTCCACCGTGAGCAGGACAGAGTGGAAAAGGCCCGGAAGTCCCTTGAGGGTCTCATGAAGAATATTCAAGACTCGCAGAAAAAGGCAGAAGCACTGGAACCGCAGATTCATGATGCCGAGAAAAACTCCGACGATCGCAAGAAAATCTTTGAAAGACAGAAGGACACAGTCGATAACTGGGCACAGGGCATCCGCAGCAAACTCCATTTGGGGGATGTCTGTCCGGTATGTGGTCAGAGAATCGTATCCGAAATCCCTCACGAGGATGCGCTGAAAGATCTGTATGCCATTGCAGAAAAGGAGTATCAGAAGGCAGAAGAGCATCTTAGTCAACTGAAAGAGCAACGGAACACTCTGAATGCATCGATCATCTCACAAAAGACATTCTATTCGACTGAAAACAAGAAACTGGAGGCCGACACTACCCTGTCGACTTATCAGGAAAGAGCTGCTGAAGCTTGCAGACTTTGTGGCCTGGAGAGCATTGACGAAAACAGTCTTACGATCCTTGCCCAACAACAGGAGAAGTCAAGTACTTCTCTGGACAGAATTGAAGAGAAGATTCTTTCGGCTGAAAAGATAGAAAAAGAGATCTCGGAAAAACGGAAAGACATTGACGGCCTTCGGAAGAAATGGGACGAAGCAAAAGAGAATCTTCATAAGGCTGACCAAACTATTGTAACTTGCGAAAATCAGATAAAGACGTACCGGCAGCTCATCAGTTCTAAAACAAAAGAAATGGCAGAAGCTCACCATCAGGTCGCTGGCCTGATGAAAGGCAACTGGAAAAATGACTGGGAAACCATGCCTCTGGAATTCTGCAAAGAACTGAAAGATGCAGAGACTGCTTACAAGGACAAGACAGCTCTGTCACAGTCCCTTTCACAGGAATTGAATGCCTTGTCTGCTGATATCAGCAATATCAATGATTCCCAGAATGTTATCCTCCAGTTGATGCCGGAATGGAAGGATCTGTCAACTGAAGAAGCAGTTGAAAACGCTCACCTCCTGCATGACATCAATGAACTGAGGACGAATGTCAAGTCGGCTTTAAATCTAAAGCGGGAAGCAGAAAGGACAGCGCACGATACCCAGTTGAAACTCGATGCCTGGTATCACCAACATGAAGGCTTGAATGCTGAGCAACTCGATAAACTGGAAACGAGAACACAATCTGATATTCAAGTTATCCAGGAGCAGCAGACCAGACAGAAAAATGAGGCTCTCACGAAAGAAACGCTTCTGAAGAATCAACAGAAACTTTACGAGGCACATCAGACTCAGAAGCCGGAACTTACAGACGAAGAGACGGCAGACTCCTTGAACACTTTGATCAATGAACAGGACCATAACATGACCAGCCTGGGTGAGCAGAAAGGAGCCATCAACCAACGGCTCGCCGAGGATCAAGCGAACAGGAAGAATGTCGGGAAACTTGCGGAAGAAGTCGATGCCCAAAAAGCCATCTATCAGAAATGGTCACGGATGAACCAGTTGATTGGCGATGCCACAGGCAACAAGTTCCGCAAGATTGCCCAAAGCTATGTCCTCAGCAGTTTGATACATTCAGCCAACAACTACATGAAGACACTCAGTGACCGCTATATACTAAAGTCCACGCCAGGCACCTTTGTCATATCACTTGAGGATGCCTATCAAGGTTACGTAAGCCGTCCTGCCAGCACGATTTCCGGCGGCGAGAGTTTTCTGGTATCCCTGTCATTGGCACTTGCACTGAGCGACATCGGTCAGGAGTTGTCCGTAGACACCCTGTTTATTGATGAAGGGTTCGGCACGCTGAGTGGTGAACCCTTGCAGAAAGCCATTGAGACCTTACGGTCCTTGCATAACAAAGGAGGCAAGCATGTGGGCATTATCAGTCACGTAGAGGAACTCCGTGAGCGCATTCCCGTCCAGATACAAGTCAACCAGGAAGGCAACCATTCGAGCAGCACAATAAAGATTGTTCCGGAAGAATAAACGCAGACAGATACTCCCCCACAAAAGCAAGGAAAGAAGAAAGACTATTCTTGGCTCATTGCAGTCATATATAATATTTCAACAAGAAATATATCTAAAAAGTTGCACATATCGTTAACTTTTTACAACTTAGAATATTCAATCATCTTTAAGCTATATAATCATTGCATGTGCAACCTGTATGTACAGCTCGCAAAATCTCTCGAGATATACAAAAATTCTCAGGAAATATTACAAATGAGACAGAAAATATTCGTCTTCCAGGGTATTTTTCAGACTTTGAAGTCCTACATATCAATTATATTAATCAAAGATCAATTGGGAGAATTAAATATGCTCTAAATTAATTCCGCCAAGGGGTCTTTATACATTCACCTTATTAACAATACCTACTTTCTCTGCTATCTCAGTATAAATATCCTGAGATGGCGTCTCGAGTGAAACTACAAGTGCATACTTAACAGACTGGTCCAAATAGCTTTTTCTATATTTGTACCACCCACCAGAAGGATAAACTGCAATAAAATTACACGATGCCATCTGAATAGCAGACATTGTAACAGAATCAGATATTATAGATCCTTGATTTCGATTCTTAATTCCAATTCGCCAACGTCTTGTATCATTAGGTTGTTTTTCTCCATCACCTAATCCACTTACACGTTTGATAAAAGAATCTCTTGACTCGGTAGGATTATTTAAATCGAAATAAAGATGTATTGACGGATATGTATACTTATTAAAACGCTCACGACGACCAGGAGAAGGCTCTACATAAAAAGACAAAGTTATCTTTAATTTAACATCAACTTCACCTAAGCTATATAACACGTCCTTTGGCCAAGGAAGTTCATAAAGATTCATCTTACTAAACTTCAACTCACTAGAACTCTTATCAAAAGGGAAAATTGTATCCTCTGCAATAAATGTGACATAACTATCAGATGAAACTATCGCTTTTTTCTCGTCAGGTACTCCATACCCACAACTATGAAGAATCTTTTTCACGTCTAATTTTCCATCTTCTATAAATGTACTCTCCATTTCATTTGTCCATTCCGCAGAATGAACCATTAAAGCCCTAACCGTTAGGGCAGAAATATCCGGATTAAAATATTTAATTTTACCTGCAAGTTGAGCGGCTAATGCAGAAGCAGCACTTGTAGCATTAAATCTCATAAAATAACTGTTCCGAGATATGACATTAGAAAATCTATCCTTATCTCTTGGAGCCGTTGTAGCAAGGGATAAATCTTCAACTTCATCTATAGAATGTCCATTCTCTATCCCATTACCACCCTCCATTACAATCTCAGGCTTAATAATAGACACATCCCACTTATAAGAGGTACTAGAAAATGGGGAAAGCTGTCCCTTTTGAGCTATAACACGAGGTTCAATATACTTTAAATCCTTTATAGCTACCTTTTCAGTATAAGCACCTACTGTCAGTGCATTCCAAGATTGCCCAGGATCATGAATTTCGCTGTTTAGTAAATAGTCTGGATATTGGCCTCCTAATGTATTAAGCGTATTTCCTGCTGCCAGAAACATCAATGTATCGCATTCACCATTATTGTATAGCGTTTCATCTATTGCTGCCGATGTAGCCGATGCCATGCCTTTACAGGTATCTATGTCATCATTGGTTACAGCCGAGCAAAGTATATTTGCATTATCATTACGAGCTGTTATCATTGCATCCTCATAAATTACAGCATACATCTCCTTTTCATTTTTAGGTTCATCATCATCCGGGAGTATTTTGACAGATGAAAGATCAGAAAAAACCGGTTCTCTATTTGGCGTTACAATAGCTTCAGCCAAATCCCCAAACAAAGCCAGACCAGCCATGCCCGTTCCATGCCAATAATTATCAAAAAGACTTTGGCCTATAACCGTATGCAGTCTTTCATCAGGAAGATAATTTGAAAACATTGGATGTTTATTATCAACACCCGAATCTATAATACCTATCCGCGAAAGCTTATTTGGCGCACACTGAGTATCCTCGCTAAGTAACTGAACAAATTCAATTTCATCTTGACGCGATATAGGATTAGTTAATATGCTAGGATCAATATATTCTCGAATTTCAGAAACATAATCTATTGCATCAATCATAGATTCCAATCTCTGACGATTCGCCTTAATAAGATAAATGATGACATGAGAAAATTTAACAGGCTTAACCGAATACCAAATATCTAACTCTTTAAGGATAACAAATAAACTGGATTCGTCATAATCGTCGCTACTAAGCCAAAGCTCGTAATATTTCTCTTGATTCCCTACTCGGGCAAAATCAGCTAGTCTCGAGAAAAAAGATTCAAGTGTTGATGCTTTAATGTCATCTATAGCATTAACAAGGCGTTCATTAGACCTTTTTTTACCTTCAGAAGGATTTTCTTTGTATTTTTGAAGTTTATTTTCCACCCACCTATTATGTTGTGGAATAAACAAAGTAGCTTCAACTTGATTATTTTCTAAATTATCAAGACTACGCACATTCATCAATCTGGCACCACGAACTCCATCAAGTGACTTGTAATTATTAACATCCTCATACATCTTTACGTCAATATAAGAACCACCCATTGGTTTTACTCCTTCAGGAAGTGAGTCCTTACGTCTCTTGATGATATCAGCTGCTTGAGCTAATTGATGATTAAGATGCTGAAAATGACTTAGTGCATCACGCGATATTTTATCTTTAGATTTTATTTGTGGTGAAGAAAATGGAAGTTTCTCCACCCTATCTTTTAAAAAAATATGATTATGATTTGCCATTAATTCCTAAATGATATACTTAAGATTTTCTGATCGCTGTTCTATTGCATTTAGAATCATATTCTCAGTCAATTGTTTTCCATCCAAAATGCTTTCCTTAAAAGCATCACGACAAATCATAGTTATTTCGGCCTGTGAGCGACCGAAAAGTTTATCTGCAAGGCATTCATACGATAAATTATCATATTTTAATTGGCTGAATATGTTTTGAATTAGCTCGACTATCATTTTCTTTGAGGGCAAGTTATATTCTATTAAATCATCAAAACGACGGAACAAAGCCTGATCAAGTACACTTGCATTATTAGTTGCAGCAATAACAAGACTTTCACTATCTTTACGCTCCATCATCTGCAGAAAACTATTAAGAACCCGTCGCATCTCTCCGACTTCATTCTCTGTGCCACGCTGCATACCCAAAGCATCAAATTCATCAAAAAGATATACACCGCGTACTCGAGACATTAAATCAAAAACTTTACTCAACTTTAAGCTTGTCTCGCCCATATACTTTGTAATAATCTTTTCCATCCTCACAATGAACAGAGGCAAATTTAGTTCATTCGCAATTACAGAAGCTGTCATAGTCTTACCTGTTCCTGATGGCCCGGATAATAAGATTCTGCTTCTATTACAAAGATTATTTTCCGCAAGAAGTTGACGATTAATATACTCGCGCAGTATACGATTAATTTTATCTTTTATTTCATCAGAACATACAAGATCACACATTTTATATGACTCTCTTGACTGTGTCACAAGATCTGTAACATCATTATTCAAAGGGATAAAAGAATGCTGTACTGCATGATCTTCATACTTCCTCAGAAGATCTGTTATCGAACGGCTAAGTACAAGATGGCCACTCTTAGCTTCAGAAGTAGCTATTTGCATGGCCAACTCACGAAAGCGTTTATCATTGCCTTCAAGATGGCTCTTAATAAGCGAAAGTATCTGATTTGAGTTTGCCATAATAATTAAACTTACTTTTCCGTTATAAATGAGTATATTACAATGCAAAGATAATCAAAATATAGAAATAAACCATTTAGATATAAAAAATATAAGATTAATTTTCTAAATTGCACTATCCTCAAAAGGATAATCAAATGATATACCGGTTAGCGGAATTAAATCTACTCAAAACAGTTTAATAATTTACGATTAAGAAGTTGTACATATCGTCAATTTAGTCACTTAGTAGTAAAAAAGCTTCTAAGGAGAGTCTAATTCTATTCTTGAAGCCTGTTTCTCTCCTTGTTGGCATTCTCTTTGGAAACCTGAGATTCCTTCAGCATCATAATTTGTTGAATCTTTTGCTCCCGCGAGTAAGGATGCAATGACATGCGCCGAACCTCCCGCTGAGCAGCCATGCTGTTCTTCCGGTGAAAATCGTTTATATATAAGTTGCCTACTGATAAATTGTTCTGCATAAAGATCAAGTTTTACCAGACCTTCGGGCGTAAAACCACCTTTGATGATAGCATCCATGGATGTCCAAAAATCCGAGTTGTTCATACATCGAGTATTCTTATCGTGCAAATATAGCTTTTTTCTCGTAAGTTCCAAATCTATATCTTAAAGTTCAACTACAACAAGATAAACCATGTGTGTCTAACACTTCTTCGAATCATACTCCTCTCTAATTTTCTTCGGCAACTTGGAGAACACAAGATTATATGCCCTCTGAATCCATTCCTTAACTTGCTTATCATCAATCTGCTCAAGGCAAATGTCACTCCAGTGCTTCTTATTCCAATGGAAGGCCGGACTGACACCATCATAATGCTCGCGTAGCACTTCAGCAAAATCAGGCTCCAACTTGACTGTGACTTTGGGTTCCTCGGCATTCAGCCCTATAGCCATAAATATCCTCCCTCCTACCCGGAATGTCAACACATCCGGTCCGAAAGGCGTATCTTCCGTTACCCAGGGCAACTTTAATGCGTTTTCTCTTGCTTCTTCAATATTCATAGTTTATCTGATTTCTATAGCATACATTGAGCCATGCCACAACAAGCAAACATATCCATACAGCAACCGATGGATAGAATATATTAAGGTATTCTTCCTTCACGATTCTTTGATGGTCTTTCCCAATTCAAAAGCTTCCTTCAATGCTGTATGACCTGCTATTGCACCCTTTTCTCTTACGCCATTCACGAGAACCTGACCAGCATCTTCAAGGCCAAAGAACTTCAGTATCTGCTGGTATTGCATCTTGATGGAATCGAAAACGGTATTGAGTCCGGCACCAGCCACAAGCAACAAGGCCAAACGGCTTACCTTGAAACTATTCCTCAACGGAGTATGCAGACGGTCAATCACCGCCTTCAGTTGGGCACTGATGCCATAAAAATATACAGGTGAAGCAATCACAATCATATCTGCTTCAGCCAACTTTGGATAAATCTTCTGCATATCGTCCTGAATAAAACACTTATTTCCATCACGATTAAAACAGGTATCACAACCGATGCAAGGATTCACCTTATAATCAGCCACAGAGATTATCTCCACTTCATTATTTTCCTTTGCCCCGTCAGCAAAAGCCTGTGCCAGAAGAGCTGTATTACCTCCCCTGCGAACACTTCCAACTAATATTACGATCTTACTCATTTTCTATCATATCCTTGTTAATATTCTTTTATAGAATTTACTGTAACGACTGATATCGTTGACATAAATCATATTCTGTGACAAAACTCCATTATCGGACAAGACGCTGAATCGTATGATAAATTATTCCAGCCTTACCAACATGACGAGGTCCCATCAGTATCAGGGCTCTTCAAAGACCTGCAACCAACGGATAGAATATATTAAGGTAAAGCCTGGGGGCATATTCTTGTGGTCAAATAGGATTTCTCCGGTCTTCCACCAAGGATTGTCAACCCATAGCCTCCCCTTATCTATTTTTCTAATATTTCATTATATTCCATAGCCATCTATTTTTAGGCAAAAATACAAAATAAATTAGTAGAACACGAAATAAGGTAATTTAATTCGTTCTATTTATTTTCAATCTATTACAAGTTGATCTTTACGCATTTACAATAATGAAATAAATTAAGCAGATTAGGTCACTGAGCTAAAGTTGTAAAGCGAATCAGTTCACCGGTGTTGAACTTGTAAAGTAAAACTGTGAACCTAAAAGAATATGTAAAACGAGTTAGTTAATCGCACTCGAATCTGTCAAGCATTTCCAGTGATAGTCACAGTGATAGTCACCATACAGCAATTTTAACCTAATAATGTTTGCAAAACAAAACATAATATGTATATTTGCCCAATATATTAAACATTAATAATTATGAGACGTCCGTTATTACCCAAACAACAAAGAATACTGCTGGAAATGGGAAGTCAGATTAAGTTGGCTCGTCTTCGACGCAGAATCACATCCCAGGAGATGGCTCAGCGCACTTCGCTTGGTCGTAATACTATTGTCAAAATTGAGGCTGGCAATGAATCAGTCGCTATGGGAAGCTATTTCCGTGTTCTCATTGCTCTCGGCCTTGATCTCGACATATTGGCTCTTGCCAAGGATGATATATTAGGGAGAAAACTGCAGGATGCGAAATTACTACCTAAGCAAAGGGCTAAATCATAAATGACAGCATAATGGACATATATGTATATATTGATGCTCTGAATTTGACCGACGAACCATTATTTATGGGAGTACTGAGCTCAGAGAATGTTCAAGGAAAAGAAATATAGCATCGTAATAATACTAATTAAACTTATTCTGCATTTTGTGCAATAGCCTTATCAACAAATCCTCTACCTGTTTTTTCCAAGCAGAGGATTCTCTATTAATTTTTCTTCTGACTCAATTTAATACAAGTCAATATATACGCACGATAGAAAAGTTTCAGTTCCTTCATCAGTCCAGAATAAAATTTGCACATTATTATAAATGCATTTTATTCTTTTATTGCTATCACAGTCCCAAACTTCATGAACTCATAAACACATTCCACGTGTTTGAAACCAGCAGTTTTTAACATCGTCAAAGTTGATGATACACTGTTTTCACGATCCAGTTTCTTACGTTCCAGCCATTTTGCTTTCGCTTCCGGGATGATGCCACTATGATCAATGTAATTCATCCACCAGTCATTATACGCCTTGTCAATGATAATGGAATCTGAACAAAACTGGTCAAGGTTAATAAACACGCCACCAAGAGGTAACGATTCGTATATAGACTGATACAGCTTTTGTTTCTCATCATCTTCCAAATGATGAATTGATAGAGCCGAACAGAGGATATCGCTCCCCTTCTTAATGCCGTTAAAATAGTCTTCAACCCGGAAGTCAAAATTGACTAATCCGGAAAATCTCTGTTTAGCTACCTCCAGCATGTCTGTTGACAAATCCACCAGTGTGAAATGAGCATCCGGATAAAGCAAATACAGTTCTTTGGTAAGCAAACCTGTTCCTGCACCTAAGTCTGTAATATTCACCGCATCCCTTTTGATGTCCTTCAACAGACTTACTGACCTGACATAGTAGTCATCAAAGCAAGGAATAAAACACTTTCTGTCCTCATCATATTGTCTGGCTATCAAGTCAAACTGGTCTCTTATATCTTTCGCATTCATATCTCTCCTTTGATCCATTATCTGATTATTACTTATTCAGATACTCTTCGTCCCTTACCAGAATCTTCTCGATCTTACCTACATACATAGTATGGAAGTCTCTCTCTGGATAGCTTTTGTCTATTGTCTCCTGACTGATGAAACCGCTCTGCTGCAACGGTGAAGCATATACTTTCTTGCAGATGAATACCATTTTGGCTTCTGCAAAGTAAACTGAGTTGTCTGCAAAGACCTTGGTAAGTCCGGCCTTCGTTATCTTATCCTCATCACGACCTGATACACTGCCCAGATAAGCCATCTGCTTTTTGAATGACTTATCCATTACACAAAGCGTAAAATATTCCTCTTTATCTACAAAAGTCTTGGTATAGCGCGAAGGACGCAAATAAATAACGGCTGTCGGGTCATTATTTCCCCAAAGGCATCCCAGATGTCCCCAACTAATGGTCATCGTATTACAACCGTCCTGCTCATTACCGGCAGATACTAACATCCATTCTTTACCCAGTAGGTTGAACGGATTGAATTTCATGTCCTTGTAATTAACTTCTCTCATGACTGTATTCCTTTTTTATTGTTCTTAGTGATACTTTCCCCTGAGCCTTTTCGGCAGTCTGCTCAAGACAAGACGGTAGGATTCAAGTATCCATTCTTTAATCTGATCAGAAGAAAAAGTATTCTCGATGAGAATGTCGTTCCAATGTACCTTGTTCAGATGATAAGCTGCACAAATGGTATCATAACGCTCACGCAATTCCTGGCCTTCCTCCGGAAGCAGCTTGATGGAGATACGCGGATCGGCATATTCCAATGGCAGATACAGAAATATCTTTCCTTCAATCCTGAACACGATCATATCAGGACCGTAGGGCGAATCTTCTGTAACGCCCGGCAGTGACAGACAAAACTCTCTGACTTGTTCGATATGCATATCATACCGTTATTTCTAATAATATTCCTTCAGGCCCAACAATGCAACTTTCATAATAGCCGTCACCGGTAGTACGCGGTCCGCTGATGCATTCATAGCCATCAGACTTCAATTCTTCTGTCTTTTCCTCTACAGCCTCCTTACTGCCAAGAACAATTGATAAATGGATGAATCCACCATGAAAAATATCCGTCACGGGCTTTGTTACTTCCGGTCGTGCCATAATCTCCAATTTTGCCCCACCATCCGGGAAAGACAAAATATATGTCTTCAATCCTGTACAAGAATTGTGATATAATTCATTTGGTGTACAACCGAAGTACTCCATGAAAAAGCTTTTCATACCTTCAAGGTCAATGCAATAGAGTGCGATGTGATCTACTCTCATATTACTTCGTTTGTGTATAACCTTCTTTTCTCAGAATCTCTACCAGACGCTGGCGACAATCTCCCTGGATAATAATTTCCCCATCCTTTACAGAACCTCCCACACCACACTTTTGTTTCAATTGTTTGCAGAGAATACCCATATCCTCTTCTGAACCGACAAAACCTTTCACGAGGGTCACAGTCTTGCCGCCACGTCCTGCGCGTTCCATATTCAGTCGTAATTTTTGCTGATTCTTGGGTAATGTATGCAATTCTTCCCGAGCAACTTCAGAATAGTCGAAATCAGGATTCGTTGAATAAACTACGCCAACACGCTTTTTTCGGTCAACGTCCTTCTTCCCGGTTGTACCTGGATCGCTTGCTTCTCCAAGAGCAGCCAAAGTACTTTTCCAATCTGTTCCTGCCATTTTCTTATTCATTTTCATTCTAATCTACCTTTAATGCTTTTTAGAAAAAATAGTTATTACAACCAATTAGAAGAGCTAAATACGCACTAAATTAATTCCGCCAACGGATAATGTTACAAAAATAACTAAAATCCATGAGAACAGCAAGTGACAAACTGAAAATCAAAATCTTTCAAGAATTGCCTATAAGTAATCTGGGGACAAATAAAATGAAGACAAGGGAAGAATACATATCACTGATTAAAGCCCATGCTGATGAGATGAAATATCAATTTGGACTGAAATCACTTTTCTTGTTTGGTTCCGTATCACGAAATGAACAAACCGAGGAAAGCGCCGAAGATGTATCTTGTCGTTCGTCTCAAACGTTTTCTTGAGCACCTTCTACAGTGTCCTGTTGGTATTGTCAGGATGCATAAGCACATGACCACTTTTCTAAAAGAAGTAGTAGAGCATCATGGAATCTGTATCATTTGAACGAGAAGATGTACCCAGGACATTTACAACTTCTCTAATATCGTAAGACGCCTACTTACCAATTCCTTGTATTTTTCTTTCTGTTGCTCCGTAATGAATGATGAATCAATAAAAGCGAACCATTTGTCTTTGAGGGTCGTGAAATGATGCAAAAGTCTCTTAGTTACTTGTTCTGACACTCCCGTTGCCTCCATAGCCTCCAAGAAGTCCATCGCAAGCAATTTCTTTTGAAAACCATTGAGCGAAAGAGCCAGTTCTTCTGTGTCTTCAGGCATGACAATAGCAGTTGACACTTGATCATAAGTAGGTGTCAAGACATATTTTCCATTCTTGGGACTATACAAGGAGAAATTTTTCAAGTGCATATCAGCATTACCCACAATCCAAGAAAACACGACCTGCTCCCAATAGTTGATAATATCCAGTTTGGCAGCACTCGAATATTGCTCTATCAAGCGTGTAATCATCTCATAACTGCCCTGGTATTTCTGTTCAGTCAGTTTTCCAGACAGTTGGCACATATCCTCCATTGGTAATTTCTGCCCCTCTCCAGTACGATCAATCCTGCGAGTAATATAGTTCAACTCTCCATCCGGAAATCGGATAAGGGCATGGGGGACGGCTGGGATCCTCGCTATATCAGCAAGATGCATGGTAAGGTCTTCAATCTCAGGAAGACAAACGAACTTTTCGGTCTGGGGTTTCAAGATATATCTGCCCATCACTCCAACGATAGTCAGTCGCTGAGCATTTCCATTTGCATCATGTTCCAAGTCCATTGACAATTTGGCTTGAACACCCGTCACCGCAGTCCGGTTCTCAACCACTACCTGAGCCAATTTGTTGATATCATTCCGAGAATAAGGGAGTACAGGGGCTGTTACACCGAAGAATTTCCTAGCACATTGTGGATGATAATCCACTTCTCCGGCACGCAAAGGCTGATAACAGTATAAACATCTTTCCATTATTCCATATCTTTGACAGGTTCCACACTAATATTTCCAATACAATCACGGCAACATGTAAGCAACAGCGCCATACGGTCACGACGATTGATTTTCCAATTGCGCTCTGCAATATTAAGCATCCAACCTTCGGGGATCAATCCATCAAAGAAAGAAAACAACACATTATTATGGTACGGCTCTTTACGCAAAGGCAAAGTAAGACTTACAGGCAAAGCATCCTTCCTTGACAAATAGTCCGTATAATAAGCGAAGGTATATCCGGTTTCATCCTCTGTGAGGATTCCTGCCATAACGCCACTAACCAAAACTTTACCCTGTCTCATTTGTCATGCCTCCTTTCCAAAGGTACAGCACCTAATTGTAAATTAAACATTTCGAGTACCTGGTTCACCTTGTCCATACGGACAGTAGGTTTGCCCTGCTCCAGTTCCCGGAGGAAACGGAGACCGACACCAGACTTGAAGGCGAGATCTTGCTGGGTAAGGTTATACTCCTTACGGAGTGCCTTGATTTGTTTGGACAGGCTTGTTGATTCCATACGATTATACCTTTTCGGGACAAATATAAGTAAAATAGTTGAAATAAACAAAGAAAAGAACCGAAAGGGTATATTTAAGGGTCCTATTTAATATTTATTTATCTGCTACCTTATACAGGTGTAGGCAGTGGAATACAACGAGCCATGAGCGAAGATAATAAACTAACATTCTCAAACAATGAGGCTCTACATGAATTTGTGATAACTATTGCAAGGGACGTAAATACAAACTCTGACACTTTATCGCCAGACTTAGACACTAAGCAGCACTTTAAGTTAAACAACAGACTAAAAGATATTGTCAACTACTGTACTATACCGCGTAGCAGTAGGGAAATACTGAAAAGAATAGGTGCAACAATACGAACTGCCGGCCAGCAAGACCACTTTTTTAAAAGAAGAAATAGTGCATGATGGGATCTGTATCATTAAATAAAAGGGTCTATTCCACCTATGTACAAATTAGGACTGCCATTCAACAGTTGAAAGAGTGGAACGAGAATGTTCATACCCCAGATCATTATTATGATTCACCCGAAGGTATGAAGAATCTTGCTGCAAGTTGCATGCTGATTGAAGCTATAGGAAAGGTATAAAGAAGATCGATAGAATGACTCAATCAGAATCATTGGTTAAACATCCGGAGATTCTTTGGGAAGACGTAATTGAAATACGTAATCATAATAGAGTAAACTAACGAACTGGTTCTTCACGCAACCAGTCAAGAACGTAGAGTTGCAGGATACCGTTGTGTGATATCACAGGGTCATTATCAAGCGTGAGCAGATACTTGGGATAGTGGTCACTGATATCATTCAAAGGTGTCAGTTCCCGATTTAAGGTGTGTTCGTCTCTTACGCTCAAAGCTACCTGATAATAAGCCTTCTGTGCTCCATCTACAGAGATAAAGTCTATTTCCGCATCACCAACTTTACCCACGTAGACCTCTCTGTACCGCCGTCTAAGTTCCAGATATACTACATTTTCCAGAATATGCCCTAAATCTCCTGTCTTCGTGCCGATGATAATACTACGCAGTCCCGGGTCAGCAAGATAATATTTATGTCCGCTCTTGAGATGAGCCATTCCTTTAACATCATAGCGAGTGACATCATAGAAGATATAGCTCAGCGTCAGCGCCGATATAAAATTCTCCACCGTATGTGATGATATTTTTCTGCCGGCCGATGTCATGGTATCACTGATCCGTTTAACAGCCATTACATTACCAATGTTATCAGTCAGAAACCTTACCACACTCTGAAGCATGGAGACATTGCTGAATTTCCAACGCGTCACAACATCCTTCAACACGATAGTATTGTAAAGCCCTTCCAGATAATCTTTTATTTGCTGACGGTCATGACTGATACGAAGCGTATAGGGAAAGCCTCCGATATCGACATACTGGCGGTAGGCACTCTCCGGCGACATGGTTTCCGGAAGGGTCGACAGGCATTCCGAAAAGGAAAGAGGATATACTTTGATCTCTATATATCGTCCGGTAAGCAGGGTTGCAATCTCTCCCGAAAGCAGATAGGCATTGGATCCCGTGACATAGATGTCTACATTGCTTCTGAGCAGCAGACTATCAATGACACGCTGAAAATCTTTTACCATCTGTATCTCATCGAAAAAGAGATAATACATAGAACGATCCTTCATCCGACTCTTGAGGTAAGTATATAGACGATGATAGTCGGTGAGTTCTTCGTTATCCAGGTCTTCAAAATTAAGAGAGATGATATGGTCCGGCGATACATGGTCCTCACTTTGCAATTGTTGACCGAACATCTCTAACAAGGTAGACTTACCGCTACGCCGGATACCTGTTATAACCTTGACAACAGGTTGATTCTTCCATTTCAGAAGTTGTGAGAGATAGGTTTTACGTATAATCATAGTCAAGAAAAATGAAATCTATTGCAAATATAGGTATAATTTTCAAGAAAAATGAAATCTATTGCATTTTCAACATGTTTTTTCTTTGATTATGAAAATCATTTCATTTTCAAATTTGGATCCTTTGTTACAAGCAATAAATGATTTTACTGACTGATATAAGTTGGTAAAATAAGGAAACAGACTTGTTGGCTCCATACGATTATACCTTTTCGGGATAAATATAAGTAAAATAGTTGAAATAAACAAAGGAAAGAACCGAAAGGGTATTTTTAAGGGTTCTATTTAATATTTTATACCCGATATGGTCTCCACCAGTTACATATTAGAGGTTGAATAGTTAAATATTCGTATTTCCTACTGAAACACATAGCAGTTTAAAGAATAATGCTTATTCTTACAACCTAAAGAGGTTGTTCTTAATGAAACAACCCTATTAGGTTTAATTAAAGAAAAACAATCAAAATCAGTTGAAGCCTATAAAAGGTGTTATTACAGCAGACATCGTGCATTCTAGCCAGATCAGTGCAGAGAAGCGAAATGCCTTACTTGACACACTGAAGAAAGTTTGACAGCATTGACCAAAGACTCCGGTTTTAACCAAGAAAATTTATCATATTGAGTGGTGAAATCAGAAAGCAATCTATATGAACTCGGATTTACCATAGCATCATTTGAAAGGTTTATTCTCTTGCAAAATCAGAAGAGCTTATCCTGTCTTTCATCTCTTCCAACACCTGTTCTGCCTTGTTCCGAGAAAGTCCGCTTTGTACGGCTACTCTAAAAATATCTTCATCTTCAGGTTCAATACTCTCTGCAAAGGAAGTTGTATGATAACCGTTCATGCCCTCACTCGGCAGAAGATCATAGGCAGGTGCAAAGTACCATTCTCCCTCACGATAAATGAACGTAAAATTCTTAGCATGGTCATCTTTATTACCAATAAGATAATTAAAGGCCATCACCCGATAGACTTTCCACACCTCAACTTCACTATGAGTAAGTTGATTGCATAGAGCCAAAAGATGAACATAGTCAATACATGGAGTACGATAGTCCACTTGAAGAAGTCCCGCAGCAGTGACAGTATGATACCGTTTACCTTCCCTAGAACGATCAAAGCGCTCCACCCCGAAATACCGGTTTTCAAACAGGCGGGTCTCAGGCATCTCTACCCCACATTCCTTAGCTAACAGAGAATACCGGTATTCTTCCCTTCCGATATTTGCAGGATCATATCTGGCCGGAAACTTGACCAGCCATTCCTTACCGTCAACTTTTACGAATATTTTAGGACGTGCACCACCGGGTGATCCACCCCTTTTCCACAACTCATCAATGGTATCTCCGGTATAGTCATCTGATTTCAGGATATGCTTCACCTCCTCTGCCATTTTCAAGAAATCAGCCTTCATGTCAGTCGACGTCATACTGAAGTCAGGGCGGAACTCCAATGCTCCACGCCCAGAAGAACCTACATACGCAAGACGATCAAGTAAAGACAAAGAACGAGGAGAAATGCCTTTATTCTGCAAATATCTGTCAAGGATAAGTAATCCCCAACCATCAGGCAAAGTATCATCAAAGACTCCGAAATCTCCATCAAAAGGCATAACCGGAGCTATCTTCACGCCTGATTCCAAAGGCAATTCGAATGGAGATATGGAAAAGCCATTTGCTAACCATGTCCCGGCATATTCAAATGCAAGGAGACCATCCGGAGTCAAAGCTGTAGTACCGACTTGTTTCCCCTGCATCCATACATCAACTCTCTCGATCTTATTCATTTCTCATCCCCCTCTTTTTAGGTTTTGAACTTTGCCGGATAACATCATCAATACTAGAATATTTTCTTTGCGAGAAAAGTTGGTCAAAACCTGAATCCTGTCCAATAGCCAGAGCTATTCTGATCAAACTCTCCAAAGAGATAAGACCCGCTCTCTCAAATCTTCGATAACTGCTCAAGTTCACTCCGGACCGCCGGCACATTCCCTCTTGCGTAAGGTTCATTTCGAGCCTTCTTGCCTTTACCCGACTTGCCAAAGCCTTGGCTATTTCGGCAGGAGTCCGATCATTAACAGATAATATTTTATCAATTATTGCCATTATACCCCATTAACTATTCATATTTTATCAATTACAAATATATATAAAAAAGAAGTAAGCTCCAAATATTTTAAGGAAAAAGATAGATAGAACGAAGTTTGTTTATCCCTTGCAAAAGCAAGGAAGATGAGAAAAGAACTATCCTTGACTCTTCTCTGTCATTTATGAAAAATCAGAAAGGTCACATGACATGGGTCATGGACCTTTCTGAAATTAAAGATCATACTTTGTACTGTCACGCCAAACGCTACCTTAACAGGGATCCGGCCTGAGTACAAGAAACCATTCTAAGTGTTATCTCAAAACAACTATTACCTATTTATTTAATACCCGGGATTCTGATATTCACTACCATTCTTGATATTCGATGTAAAAGTAGTAGATATCGGGCGGAGCGCATATTCTGGTTTGAAATACTGAGCCAAGTCAGGATGAGTCTCCTGAAGATAATTCGAATTCTTCAGCATGCCTGTTCTCTTCAGGTCATAAAACCGGCAATACTCACCACAAAGTTCACGGCCTCTCTCATCAAGAATATCACGGACAGACGGAGTACCAGTGAGGAGTTCTGTTCCTGCACGCCTGCGGATCTTATTAATATAAGTCAGAGCTTCCGGTGCATTCTTCTTATAGAGGTCAATTTCTGCAGCTATAAGATAGACCTCACTCATACGCATGATAAAAGTAGCATCCAGGTTTCCATTACGCTTTTTGCTATAATTAGCCACATAATAATTGCTGCTATTATGCTTATTCAAGGATGGATAGAAATAGCGAAACAGATTCTCATTCCCACTATTGTTTGTCATAATGACATTTTTGTTTGCATCATTATAGACATCATTATAACTCACCAGCAGATAATTGCATGTTGACTTCCCGGAAATATCCTTATCATAATCAGGATCCTGAGGCACAATAAACTTAATGGCCAGATCACCTTTCTTGATAGCCTGCCCGGATAATGTATTTGATTTCTTATAATTGGTCAACGTACTGGTATCCCATGTAAAGTTCTTATTCGCATTCCACTCTGTCGAGAACCATTCATGATAACGAGGATCCAGTTTGCCATCAGCCTGAACAAACAAATTGATCAGATGTTGTGTCGGCATAAAATCACCCTCTATGGATCCACCCCATGTGAGACGGGTATCCTCATTGTCTTCGCGGGCACCAAACTTACTCAGGCAGCAAAGGAATTTCTCATTATTCCGATTCAACTTATAATTTCCATTACTTGAACCATGTCCGTCATCACCGGCATACCAACGGTGCTTCCAAAGTGCCTCTTTGTTATTATTGTTATTGGACTCTTTGAACACATCAGACAAACTGGAATACATATAAGCACCATAAGTACCACCACCCGCTTCACAATCATCAATCAGTTTTTTAGCAGCCTGATAGCCTTCATCAAGATAATCAGAAGTTCCATATTCATAAGTCTGAAGACAAACCTTAGCAAGCATTCCTAAGGCAGCCTTTTTGGTAGGAGTAGTCGTCGTTGCATCATTCCCCTTGTTCAACCATTTCACTGCATATTCCAAATCAGGGATGATAACATCCTTATAGATAGTCAAAGGTTCCGTCTTGGCCGGAGAAAAATCCATGCTTGATGCAGGTTCTGTAATCTTAGTCACTGCTCCAAACTGCTCAACGGCATTGAAATAATAGACCGCACGCAGGAATTTTGCCTCAGCAACTTTCTCATTGCGTAAGGAATCACTGGCATAAGGAGCTTTAGGAGCCATGGATATAGCCAGATTACAACTGCCAATACCGTCATAAATAGAATTCCAGATACCATTGATATAGGTAGTATTGGGTGAAGCACCGGCAAAATACCAGAAATATTGAGTAGAAGAACTGTTCTGGTTAGCCCGGTATGTCCACAAATCAGTATCACCCTCAGTCAGTTCCATAAATCCGTCTGTACCATACAGGTAACGTTCCATACCAAAATAGCACTGATTAACGAGTGTCTCATAAGAAGAAACTGAATTCTCAGCCATATTATCCATGGTAAATCCACCAGGATTATTCTCATCCAAAGAACAAGATTGTAGAGATAAGATTAAGGTCATCAATGTCAAAGACATCATGGATCTATTGAAATATTTTTTCATAATCATATTATTAAAGGGTGATATTTACACCAAATACAAATTGTTTATAAGTAGGGAAAGAGTCAGAGCCTCCCATTTCAGGATCCGTGCCTTTCAACTGTTTGTCCTTGACAAAGATAAACGGATTATAGCAAGTAAAATAGAAACGGCATTTATCCATAAAAACGTGTTTACTGATTGACTGTGGCAAGGTATACCCGAAAGTGATGTTCTTGATCTTGATGAATGATCCATCATGAACACGTAAAGCAGACATAACGGTCTGTTCTTCGCCACTGCCCGGTACAGGGTAATAGCCACCCTGGTTACTTTCAGTCCAGTAGTTGACACCCGATAACTGATTCGTACCTATACTTGATCCGGCCGTATAATATCCCAACAAAGAACTATAGATCGTCTGTCCGTAACGCAACATGGCGAACACGGAAAGGTCAAATCCTTTATATGTAAGCGAGTTGTTCAATCCGATAACCCAGTCAGGATTAGTATGTCCGAGTACTTTTCTATCATTGATACTATATTTATGGACACCATTATCACTGTTACCTTCACTATCCGTTACAGGTAAAGTATTGATCTTCACCCATCCAGGTTTCACACCATAGGCAGCCAGATCCGCTGCAGAAGTTGATGAACTCCAGATACCCGCATATTGATAATTATAAATAGAATGAATAGGTTTCCCGACAAAAAGATTTTCACTGATCAGATCACCATCAGGCAAACTTTCAATCTTCTCTTTTTCCCATGTACCGGTAAGGGTAGTTCCCCATGTGAAATCCTTTGTATTAATATTATGGCTGTTAATCGTAAATTCGACACCATGATTACTGGTCTTGGCTATATTCTGCCAACTAGGCAATGGAGATCCCCAACCTGTAGAGCCACTGGTAACCGGCATTGTCCTCTTATACAGAAGGCCACGCGTAGTGGTATGAAAGGCATCAACAGATCCATCAATAAAGCCGTCAAACAATCCAAAATCAATACCAAGATTCCAGTTATATGATTTTTCCCATCCCAGGCTCTGGCTGCCATAAGTACCGGAATACTGAGTAAACGGAACGTATGTACCCCCAACACTCACACCCCATTGAGGGTATTTGTAAGCATTGGTCTGTGTCGAATAAGCTCCAACGCCTCCTGAATTACCGGTGACACCCCATCCAATACGCAATTTCAGATTATCAAGCCAAGACTGGCATTTCTTCATGAAATTCTCATCACTGATACGCCAGGCTACAGCTGCTGCAGGAAAAGAATCCCATTTGTTACCTTCCGTAAAGAACGAAACTCCATCCCAGCGATTAGAGAAAGTAAACAGATATTTCCCCTTATAGTCATAGTTGAAACGTACGGCATAAGACATCTTTTGAGTCTGAGTATAAGAAGATTCTATCCTGTCATTTGTGGCAGCGATAAGACGCCAGTATTGCCATATATCCAGATCCTGTCCACTTCCATTGGTGAGCAAGTTCTCTTCCGAATTCTTTTGCCAGGAAGTAACTCCCGTAAAAGAAAGATTATGATCATTCCACAATCTGGTCTTATAAGAGATGATATTCTCCCAGGTATAGTTGTAATTATCCCCTTCCGTAATTCCTGAACTAGGTGAACCTGCATACGACGGACGTTTTGCAGTACATTCAGCACCCCAGTATTCACCCAGGCGATAATGATTGAGAGCAACATTAAGTTGGGTTCTCAGGGTAAGGTTCTTGACAGGAGTAAGATCTATATAACCGGTAGCATTCACATACGTAGTACGCGTGTTATTGGCATATTGGTTTTTGATAAGGTCTCCCAACGGCGTATATTGATTGAGTATATACTCAAAATTAAGATTTCCGTCTTTATCATAGACATCGCCTAAAGGAAAAGCATTGATTGCACTTGAGAAAGTATTATTGTTGCCCCGGTTTCTGATACTGTAAGTCAGATTAGAGGTTACACCCATCTTAGCCCAGGAAGAAAGAGTCTGGTCCAGATTGAGTCTTAAGGCATACTTCTTCAGGTTATCATTTTCCAGCAGTCCCTCATCATTCGAATAAATGACGGAAGTATAAATATTCGTCTTATCAGTACCTTTAGTAACAGAGAGTGCATATTTCTGTGTCGTAGCCGTATTGCCGGATGCCTTGTCCACCCAGTCTATCCACTTTCCGCTATTATAAGCATCCACATATTCCTGTGTTCCGCCCATAAGTGCAGTGATATTATCCGGATAAGATCCGTTTTTATATTTATAAGCCTCACGATAATAATTGGTCCATTCATCACCCGTCATACCGTGTTTAAAAGAAGCTTTACCACTAAAACCATAATAGGCATCAAAGTTAACTCTCGCCTTACCAGCCTTACCACGTTTTGTCGTAATGATAATCACACCATTCGCACCGGCAGAACCATAAATAGCCGTAGCCGAAGCATCTTTCATCACGTCCACACTTTCTATATCACCAGGGTTGACCTCATCATAACTCCCGGGAAGTCCGTCAACAATAAACAGTGGAGTATTATCCCCATAGATAGACCGACTTCCACGTAGAAGAGCTGTAACCCCAGAGCCGATCTCTCCGCTTGACTTGGTGACATCAAGTCCGGCGATCTTACCCTGAAGGGATTCCATGACATTGCTGGTCGGATTGACAACAATATCTTTATTCTTAATGGTAGTCACAGATCCTGTCAGATCCTTTTTCTTTACTGTACCATATCCAATAGCAACGACTTCATTTAACCCAAGAACATCTGGTTTCATCTTGAATACCGGTGCACCGGCACTCACCGTAATGGGTTTGTATCCCGTATAAGACAACTGAAGTTTTGTGCCTGCAGGAATATCCATACTGAAATTACCATTAAGATCGGTAACTGCACCTACCTTACCGGAAAGTGTTTTCACGGTAACACCTATAAGAGGGTCTCCATTTTCATCAACAACCTTCCCAGTTACCTGACGTTGTTGCATCATAGACAGATTAGATGTCACTTTATCGGCAAGAACTGTCACAGGCTGTAGTATGCCACATGACGTTATTGCCAGAAAAGAAAACACTAACTTTTTATAATTTTCCATTTATTAATAAGTTTTTAGTTATGATTTGAACAGAATATTAAGACTTCTATCTTTCGTTTACTCTTTTTTGCATATATGAGACGATTTTAAACAAAATTTGTAATCAGTCAAAAAAAACATTAAAGAAAAACCATACCTTTTAACTAAATTACAACAGTATTTGCTTAACCAAACCAATAAGTTTGGAACATAAGAAGTAGTTGAATCTTTATAGAAAGGTAAATACCATTATTAGAAAATAGTATCCACATTATGAGAATATATTCTCATTTTGATTATCACCACAAAAAGTCTGAATAAAGATTTCCGGTCTCGACATATCCGGAAATAAATATAAAGTCGAGAAGCTTCCCCTTATCGTAGCAGATCAGATAGAACTAAAAACTAAAGAACCCTAAACCGGTACATTTAGGTAAATGTAAATCTTATGAATCAAGAATACCTTAGCCTATATCATTCGCTGATAGGCTAAGCGCTCATCACCGGAGGCAAGGTGAATAACACCACAGTAACCATCAAGCCACTGCCCATCATAAATGATGTGATATGTCGGTTCCGGTGATGGCAGACATGCAAAGTAGGAAACGATAATACCCTTGTCCTCAACGATATATGCTCCATCTCTCTGAATATCAGAGGCAATGACCGTCTCTGAAGGATAACCGCCCTCCCACTGTTGGGTATTACCGCTTTGTCTCATGATGAGTTTTGCGGAATCCATAACCCGCATGATAACCGGTATATCATCATCAGTAGCCGGACGGATCACTCTGTTTTCCATTGCCATCATTCCAGTTTGTTATATGAAGACCAACCAACTTAGTCAGTCAACCTCAGTTTCAGAGGCTCAATATTTTGCAAAAATAAGCAGATCGCGTCAAAGGGCCAAACCTTTTGGCATAATATCACAGATTCATCAACTTCAAAAAAGTAAGTTTTGAGAATACGGTACAATTTTACTACCTTTGCAGTCCCCAAGCAATAACAACATCAAGATTATGCCCAGTACATTGATTCCAACTCTACTCTTGCAGATATTAGTCATCGGCTATACTCCCGGACCGGCTAATATCTATACCCTTGCCATGGTGTTACGCCATGGCAGAAAGAAAACTTTGATCATGTGGCTTGGATTACTGACAGGATTCTCGATAGCCGTATGTATTATGGCGATATTGACTCATCTGATAGGTATTGCCTTCGGTCAATATGTAACTTACTTAAAGTATTTCGGAGCAGTTTATATCCTATACCTGGCCTATAAGATATGGAAGGACAGCGGTCATCCCCAGGAAAACGGACAAGACTGTACCTTCATAAGTGGAATGATCGTACAACTGACCAATGCAAAAATGTTACTGTTTGACCTGACAGCATTCAGCACTTTCGTACTACCCTATTCAAGCCGGCTGACCGACTTGCTGGAAGTTGCAGCCTGGCTGCTGATTGCCGGTCCCGGAGCTAACCTCGCCTGGTTATCAGCGGGAAGTTATCTCCGCAGATTCTTTATCAATTACAAACGCCGCATAGACCACATTTGTGCCATTGCCCTCTTTCTCTGTGCTATCTATATTATCTTGTAAAACAAGCCTTGATTTGTGCAGACAGGCTTGTTGATTCCATACGATTATACCTTTTCGGGATAAAAATAAGTAAAATAGTTGAGATAAACAAAGAAAAGAACCGAAAGGGTATATTCAAGGGTTCTGCATATCATTTTGTACTCGTTATGGTATAGGAAAATGCAAGAACCTATTTATTGATTTATCAAGAATGAACGAATAGTGTAAAAGCCCTAAATTTGCATATTCCAATTTTTTTTGGTATCTTTGCATAAGTTGCGAAAGTTTTTTGCAACGATATAATATAAAATGGATATTTTTTGATTTGACAAATACTTCTATTTGTCTTTTAATTTCCAAACTATTATATTGTTATATTCTTCTTGATTTGAAAAGAATCAGATAATACAGAAAAAAATATGATTAATAAATATCAAAATAAAATTAATAATCAGTTTGTTCTCCCGATCATAGAGTTTATGAATCAGGAGAAAGCTAGTGGTATTATTGTGACCTTTATCATCGGCAATTTTATCGGCTATCTGCCTTTGAAACAGAAATAATAATATAACATTTGCTTTACGAAATATACTTTTATGAAAAATTTATTTAAACTACGTTCTACTTTTACTCGAAATGTTGCTTATCCGGGATTATTTATTCTTATCGTAATTTCTATAACCTGTGCACTTTTCCCCAAAGAAACAAACCATATACTTACTTCTATCCAAACCGGAATTTATAAGGATTTAAGTTGGAGCTATATATTTCTGGTATCCTTCTTTTTTATTTTTCTCTGTGTACTAGCTTTCAGTAAAATCGGCAATATTCGGCTTGGTCCTGATAATTCGATGCCACAATATGGTTTCTTTTCATGGATTGCCATGCTTTTCGCTGCTGGTATGGGAATAGGATTAATGTATTTCGGTGTAGCTGAACCAATGTCTCATTATGTAAATCCGGCTTTACCAGACATGGTCAATAAGGCTAAAGAAGCACAGTTGGCAACCTTTTTCCACTGGGGTATTCATGCGTGGAGTATTTTTGCTGTAATGGGATTAATTCTAGCCTATTTTTCCTTTCGTTATAAATTGCCTTTGTCTATTCGCAGTGGACTTTATCCTATATTAAAGGAACGTATCAATGGAAAAATCGGTGATATTGTTGATATTTTTGCCTTAGTAAGTACTTTCTTTGGTATAGCCACCTCATTAGGATTTGGAGTCGTTCAGTTGAATGCCGGTCTTGTATATTTGGGAGTATTGAAGGAATCTAATTTTTTCTTCCAGTGTATAATCATCATTATTGTCAGTTCTGTAGCCATTTTATCTGCTGTTGCAGGTATAAATAAGGGCGTAAAGCGCCTTAGTGAGATAAATCTTGGCTTGGCTGTATTGCTGCTGATTTTTGTATTGCTGCTAGGGCCGACGACTTTTCTTCTAAGTGCTTTCAGTGAAGGAATAGGCAATTATATTAATCAATTTCCTAATCTTACTTTCAACACCTTTGCCTTTGAGAAGGCAGGACAGGCATGGTTTACCAACTGGACCGTGATGTACTGGGCGTGGTGGATCAGTTGGGCACCATTCGTAGGGCTTTTCATTGCACGTATTTCTAAGGGACGTACTATCCGCGAATATATTCTTGCTGTTCTTCTTGTGCCGTCCTTGTTTATTTTTCTCTGGATGACTGTATTTGGCAACGGTGCCATCTGGATGGACAAGCATGTGGTTCATGGAGCATTGTCACAACTTGCTGGTAATCCAGATATACTACTTTTTAAATTTTTCGAGCAATTTCCTCTTGCCATACCACTTTGCGTGCTGGCCTTGATTATGATAGCTTTGTTTTTTGTTACCTCAGCAGATTCAGGTATTCTTGTCATGAACAGCATTTCCAGCAATAATCGGCCTAATGAGCCAAAATGGCAAAATGCCTTCTGGGGCGTTTTATTGGCTGTTATTTCCATGTCGTTACTGTCTGTTGGAGGATTAAAATCTCTACAAACGATGACGTTAATATCAGCATTACCATTTGGTTTTATCATGTTCATTCTATGTATTTGCCTCTTAAAGGCATTACGTACTGACCGTATTTATCATGAAACAAAGATCCCATACGGCAGTAGAAATTGGGATGGAAGTCACTGGCACGAACATCTTGCACAGATTCTTACTTTTTCTCAAAAGAATGACATCAAGCATTTTTTTGAAGACAAAGTTCGTCCTGCTTTCGAAGAACTTCTAAAAGAATTTAAGAAGCGTGATATTCATGCGCAGATTCTTACAGGAAAGGCTGGTAAATTGTCTATAGAGCTCCAAATACCTTATCAGCAGATATGGAATTTCCGCTATGGCGTAGCTATTGAACTTCAGAAGATTTCTGATTATCTTATCGATGAAAACAATACACCTGATATTGACGCCAATAACCATTACGTACCTGTCACTTATTATAACGACGGCCGTGCAGGCAACGATATCCAATACCTAAATAAAGAAGAAATTATTGCTGATGTACTCCGTGAATACGAGCGTTATATCAGTGTGATTGCTGACGCGGGAAATGCCATGATGTTCGTAGACAAGAAGAAATATAAATCCTAAATTGATATTAAACAAAGATAAGAACCGAAAGGGTTATGCAAGGGTTCTGTTTAGGATTTCGTACCCGATATAATATAAATGAAATGCCAAAGACACGATTAGAAATGATGTCTTTGACATGAAGTTATCAAGACAAAAGGACCTTGATACAATTTATCTGACTATCGTAACTTTATAAGAAGCGATAGGAAGCATAGTCATTAATACTTTCTTCTTGTTTATTTTTTCAAGGAGACGTTTCCTAAATGAACATCTGTTCCACCCACGATTTGAATACCCGACTTGATGACCGTAATATCCTTAGTGGACAGATCTTCAGCTTTCAAATCATAAGTACCACTGAACAATCCATGTAACTTAAAATAATTGTTCTGTAAGGTATCCGATAAAGTGGAAATTGTGTCATTGGCAGATGTTACAGTAAAGACTCTCATCGCAATATTTGATGGTAAGAGATTGCCGTCTATAGCAGAAGAATTGACTGTTATATATGCACGGACAACAGGTTTCAATGAATAAGAACCACTATTGCCTTGCTTTACAATGGAACGTGAAGCATCAAAATCTACCATTACTTTGTAACCACTAGTCAACTGAGCAACTGACTGGACATTTAATTTCAGTCCAGATGTTTGTGCGCTCGGTGTCTTCAATGAAACCACACTGCCATTATTGAGAACTAAGGTATTGTTCTCTCCCAATTTCAAGCGAATCTGTTGTACTTTTGTTCCGGCACTGAATTCAACATTCGACAATAATGAATCTTTCCCATTCGAAAAGTGTAACAAGTCAACAGTACAAGGTTTTACATCCAATGTCGTCCACTTTTCCCCATCTACAGAGCATTCCACGGACTGGATATCGATATTTACTGATTTATACCCTTCAAGAGAAGGAGCATCCGTCAGATAAAAGCCAACCTGTGCATTGCTTTTCTCGGAATTGCTGTCACTACTGCTACATGAATATAGTCCTATAAGTGACAAACATAATAAGAAGAGTTTTATTTTCATGATTATTATTCTTTTTTGTTATATATATGATCTGCAAATGTACATAAAATCTATAAATCAGCAAAATAAAACATATAAATCGGACAAAAGGGATATTTCAGGTATATTCTTACACTGCATTATTATTCTAATATGTTCCATAAAACGATGCACGTCTTGCAAACTTTCAACGTATATTTTTCCATCATAACATCAAAGAACTAACAGAACTCATCTGCAATACAAAATATTTTAGTAACTTTGTCTTCGGCGATCACAGCAACTATCGTTTGTAAAACTTTAATTACCGATACCTTAAAGTTACATTCATTCTCGCTGATCACAACATTCTGGGATAATTATATTTCGTTGAACTTACGTTAAGCGTAGTATTACAAATCATAATAAATGATGAATCTATTAGAAGTAAAATCTGTCTTTAAAACTTATGGAGAAGGAGCATCTGCAGTTCACGCCTTGAAAGATGTCAACTTTACCGTCTCAAGGGGGGAGTTTGTCGCAATTGTCGGAGAATCAGGTTCTGGGAAAAGTACTCTTTTAAACATAATAGGTGCTCTTGACGATCCATCCTCCGGACAAGTGCTCATTGACGGCAAAAGCATTCTTACTATGAAGGATAACGACCGGACGATTTTTCGCCGCCGGAATATAGGTTTTATTTTTCAGAATTTCAATTTAATTCCAGAGTTAACTGTTGAGCAAAATATCATTTTCCCCATATTACTCGATTACCGAAAACCGGATCAAAAGTATCTGGAAGAATTGCTTGATATACTCGGTTTGAAGGAATGTCGCCACCGCTTGCCAAGTCAGTTGTCCGGAGGGCAGCAGCAACGTACAGCGATAGGACGTGCATTAATTACGCAGCCGTCGCTTATTCTGGCAGATGAACCAACGGGTAATCTGGATACGAAGAACAGTCACGAAGTAATTACCTTGCTGAAAGAAACAGAAGAAAAATACAGACAAACCATTATTATGATTACTCACAACCAAAGTATAGCTCAAACTGCAGATCGAATATTACGAGTATCAGATGGAGAAATAACCGATCTCGGAGGAAGCCGAATATGAAAAGTTATCTTAGTCTGATTCCTATTTCTGCAAAGATACATAGACAAAAGAACCGCCTTACACTTTTGTGTATTATTTTTGCAGTTTTTTTGGTTACGACTATTTTTTCACTTGCAGATATGAGTGTCAGGATGGAAACGACCCGGCTATTTGCTAAACATAGTAATCTGACATTACAAAATATTCTGAATAACCCTGCTGTACAGAATTTCTTCCTGCCTGCCATCGTATTATTTGTGATCGTCTTAATTGCTGGTGTTCTAATGATTTCCAGCAGTATCAATAGTAACGTGGCTCAAAGAACCAAGTTTTTTGGCCAGATGCGCTGTCTTGGAATGACCCGGCGACAAATCATCCGTTTTGTCCGATTGGAAGCGCTTAATTGGTGTAAAACTGCCATTCCGGCGGGTATCGGATTGGGAATAGTAACTACTTGGATTTTATGTGCCTGTTTACGGTTTATGGTTGGAGAAGAGTTCTCCTCTATACCAGTATTCGGTATCAGTGCTATCGGAATTATCAGCGGTTTCTTAGTTGGTATTATTACGGTTCTTCTCGCCGCCAGTTCTCCTGCAAGACATGCTGCAAGAATATCACCGGTAACGGCCGTATCGGGTAATTTCAGGAAATCAGGCAAAGTAAAACACTTATTTCATATTCGTTTTTTAAAAATTGAAACGGCTCTCGGTATCAACCATGCAATGTCAAGTAAGAAAAATCTGTTTTTGATGACTGGCTCTTTTGCTCTGAGTATCATTCTTTTTTTGAGTTTTACCGTCATAATAGAATTTGTTAATCACATTATGCCGCAGCTGTCTAACACCTCCGACATTAATATTTCCAGTCGAGACAACTCTAACACGATAGATAATGCCTTGCCGGCTATGCTCAAAAACATGGATGGCGTCAAGCGCGTCTTTGGCAGTAGAGATATTCTTAATATTCCAGTTAAGATCGGAAAAGACGGTTCCCGGTCGAAAACGATTGACCTGATTTCTTATGATAGTTTTGACCTGGATTGCTTGAAGAAAGACAAATTATTGAAAAAGGGCAGTAATTTTTCGGAAGTATATGGGGACAATGGCTATGTGCTTGTCATTCAGGGAAAGAATGATCGCTTGGAAAAAGGTGATACTATCCAGATAGCCGACCGTAAACTCATAATCGCCGGTGCATTGAAGTACAACCCTTTCAGTAGCGACGGCAGTGCGGACAAGAAGATAACTCTCATTACTTCTTCCGATACTTTTACCCGATTGACGGGAATTACAGGTTATTCGCTTGTCCAGATACAGACGACAAAAAAGGCGTCCAACGAAAATGTAGCGGCCATCAAACGGGCTTTAAAAGGGAAATACACATTTTCCGATCTTCGCGATCAACGGACGGCTAATACTCATCTGGCTTTCGTCTTCTTTGTCTATGCTTTCTTGGCTATTATTATTCTGGTCACCGTCTTAAATATAATAAACAGCATTTCGCTGAGCGTCTCCGCCCGTACCAAACAATACGGTGCTATGCGTGCCGTTGGAATGGATGGACGTCAAATAACAAAAATGATTGCAACGGAAGCTTTTTCGTATGCGATATTCGGTTGTATCATCGGTAGCATTCTCGGTCTTTGGATTAGCAGGATATTGTATAAGTGTCTTATTACAAATCATTTCAGTTATGCTACATGGAGCATTCCAATTATTCCACTCTCGATAATCCTCTTCTTTATCCTGGCAGCAGCCGTAGCCGCCACTTATGCTCCGGCAAAACGGATTAGAAATATGGTAGTTACAGATACGATAAAAGAGTTGTAAGAATCATTCGAGGCAATAAAAGAATCTTTCTTTTATTCTTATTGCTATATTCAACCTGTCTGACGGCTTAAAAGAACAAGACACTGACAGACAAGGTATTATCTGCGACCCTACATACCACATCACACAAAACAGTAAACAAGTTTTATTTTTTCGCATAAATTACGAATATCAGAAGAAATAGTTACATTTGTATCAAATATAATTAAATGGAAATAACTTTTGAACAAGACTATCTAAAAGAGTTATCTTGATGGAAAAGCAATTGATAAAAAACATCACTTTCAACCTGAAATTGTGCGTAAGTACATCAAAGTACTAAACTTGATGGAATCGCTTGATCGCATAGAAGACCTATACCGCTACAAGTCACTACACTATGAAGCATTAGTTGGTGAGAAAGTTGGTTGAGAATCTGTCAGGATAAATAAGCAATACCGCATAGAGTTTCACTCAAAGATAGTCGGAAAAGAAAAAACAATTACAGTTTGCAATATATTAGAATTGTCAAACCATTATAAATAAGCATTGATATGACAAATTCATGTTATGGCTTTTATCCCACACATCTTGGAGAAGTCCTAAAGGACGAATTAGAAGCACGTGGCATCTCTCAGCGCAAGTTCGCTGACAATATAGGTATGTGGTATTCTGTACTCAATGAGCTATTAAATGGTCACCGTTCGCTGAGTACAACTTCCGCATTAATATTCGAGGCTGCTTTAGACATCCCCGCTGATTCCCTGATACGATTGCAATTAAAATACGATATGCAAACCGCACGTAAGGACAAGACATTGGCAAATAGACTAAAAAAATTGCACGTACTGCTGCAATACTTTAAAAGGGCAAATACCTTAAACTAATTCAAAGGAAGATAACACTAACAAGAATGATTTCAATCAGATTATTCACTTTGTCTCTTTTCAAAGAAATGCTACTACACAATTTCAATTCTGAGGTTTAATCTTAAGGAATTTGAAATCTTGTTCAAATGTTTTGCTTTACTCATCGTACTACTATGCGTATTTACATACCAGTCCCTCACTCGATGCCATTCGGCATGAGAGCCATTAGATTTAGGCGATCTTACTATAAGATTAGTCCGATCTGTAATTATTCCCAACTTCTCAATTTTCTCTAATCCAATACGTTCGATAGCTCGCAAAAAGGTTGTTATTGCCTTTCGGTCTGTCAACATCGTACCATCTGGAAAAGTAACACGCAAATGTGTACGAGGATGTATTATTACATGAGTTTTCTGTTTGCGTATGGGATTTATATCCTGTGTTAAAGGTAATAAAGGGTATTCCTTTGTATCAGAAACATCCGTAACTACACGTTTACGAGTCATGCGTACATTCAATGACTTTTCAGGGTCGTAATCTACGACTAACACCAATTTTCGTTTGATTTGTCTGAGAGTAGGTTCTATATCATTCCCAATAATGGGAATAATTTCATCACGTATAATTTTCTCCTCAGCTTCATCCAACCTTCTAGAAAGATCATCATCAATTTTGATGTTATTTTTCTTTAAGGTTTCAATAGCTTTGTATAATTCCTCTAAGTTACTCATAACACAGATGTTTAGTAATGCAAAAATAACCATATTCTTACAGAAATTTGTACCTTTCTGGAAAAATATTATGATTTACGGCTATATTAGGGTGAGCAGTGACAAACAAACAGTAGAAAACCAACGATTTGAGATCAACAAATTCTGCGAACGTAAGGGATTGAAAATTGATGACTGGATAGAAGAAACCATCAGTGGAACAAAGAATTATTCAAAACGGCAACTTGGGCCTCTTCTAAAAAAAGTACAAAAAAATGATATGATAATCTGTAGTGAACTTTCTCGGTTAGGAAGAACTTTATTTATGATCATGGATATTCTCAATATTTGTATGACTAAAGAATGCCGTGTATGGACTATTAAGGATAACTACCGACTTGGAGATGATATTCAAAGCAAAGTTCTCGCCTTTGCCTTTGGCTTATCTGCAGAAATTGAACGAAATCTTATTTCACAAAGGACTAAAGAAGCGTTAGCAAGAAAGAAAGCAGAAGGGGTAATATTGGGAAGACCTAAAGGAAGTAAGACTGCACCTGAAAAACACAAATTATATGGTAAAAATAATTTAATAAATGAACTACTTAAAGCACATGTTTCACAAAGACAAATCGCAAAAATCTGTAAGGTAGATCGCAACACACTTTCTCGATTCCTTAAAGTTCAAATGGCAGAAAATTTGTGAGCAATTTAATACAGCAACGACACTCTATATGTTCCTTTACTTCTTCTGATAGTTGGGCCATTTTGTCACCTATAGAACAGAATATTAAGAGAAAAATAGAAGCTGTTGGCACTCCTCTCGAAAATTGGGATATACAAATTAACTATGGAATTAAAACAGGCTGTAATGAAGCTTTTATTATTTCTACGCAAGAACGCGAAGATATTCTTTCAAATTGCAAAGATAGAGAGGAGCGTTTGAGAACGGCAGAACTTATACGACCGATTTTGCGTGGCAGGGACATAAATAGGTATGGATATAACTGGGCAAATTTGTGGCTTATTAATACACATAATGGTATTCGTGGCAGATTGGAGCGGATCCATATAGAGGACTATCCGGCCATAAAAGCACATCTTGACCAGTATTGGAACAGAATCTCAAAGAGAGCAGATAAAGGAGATACACCATACAATTTGAGAAACTGCGCTTATTTGGACAATTTTTCTCTACCAAAAATAATCTGGAAAAGAATTGGTTCTATTTTACGTTTCTCCTATGACAATACAGGTTATCTTGGTCTTGATAGCACCTGTTTTGCTACTGGAGAGTACATAGAATATTTGTGCTGTGTACTCAATTCTTTGATGGGGCATTATTTATTAAAAGATTCCCCAAAGACAGGTACTGGAGATTTATTAGTAAGTGTACAAGCGATAGAACCTGTCCGTGTACCTTATTATGCAAAATATGACAGCAAACTTTCGAATCTTCTTGATAGGCAAATAACTAATTGTACTATTGGAGTAGAAAAGGAAATAAACGACATTGTTTTCTCAATGTATGGTTTATCTCCGAATGAACAAGAATACGTTACATTATACGTCAAACAATCTCAACAAAGCCAATAGTTTTCCTTTCTTCAGGAGTAAGATTATATAAATCAAATAGTATTGAGTCTATTCTCTGTGCTTTTTGTTTTGTGTATTTATATTGAATGTCTTCAACTACTTCTTGAAATAATTTGTTTTGGAAATCAGAAACTTCACAAACAGGTATTTTATCAAAGAATATCTTGCTCAATTCTCGTGTTCCACCTTGTAGTTCGGGGAAAGAATCTCGAAAACAGTACTTGAATAGTGACGAATTAAAAAATGCTGTAAGATACGCTACATTATTTCCTGTGATAATAAAGCACTTCTGATTTGTAACATACGATTTGTTGTCATATACAAATGGCATATACTTGGTCATATTTGGGTAGATTATTTTTGGTAGAGAAAAATCGTCCCAATAGCTGATGCTATCTTGGGTCTCAAACCACTTATTATTAGTTTTCTTACGGGATTTAATCCTCTCCCCATTGACATTATGAACTTTTCCAGTCTGCTCCAGTCTTTCAATACCATACGATAATAGATATTGCTTGACCGCAGGGTATTCATCTATGTTGTAATGACGTGATGGAAAAGTGGCAATAAGCCATAGTTGAGCCCATTCATAACCATACCTTTTGATGTCGCGGCCTCTAAGAATCGGTCGTATAAGTTCTGCCGTTCTCAAACGCTCCTCTCTATCTTTGCAATTTGAAAGAATATCTTCGCGTTCTTGCGTAGAAATAATAAAAGCTTCATTACAGCCTGTTTTAATTCCAT
>JAKVJW010000006.1 GCA_022486815.1 Prevotella sp.
AGATATCCTAATGTTTATCGTTATAAAACTTTGATAATCAGTTAATTAAATATAATGTCATCCTGCGACATTATGTGACAAATAAATCTCATTCCATCAACTAAATTAAAGAAGAACCCCTTTTCATCGGATGGTAATATCCTGAATAATAGTACTTCCGGCAGCCGTGATAAGAATGTGGACTTATCCTTAACCCAGGCTTACCGTCACCAAGGGCGGCTGAATTTTAGTACGGAGTTTTTCCTTAACTATGATCATCAGAAGGAAAATACACTGAGTACCGATTCGCTGTTCAGGAACCGTCTGATCAATCTTGATAATTATCTGTCAAAAAACAAGCATAAGGTGTTTGATACCCAGATTCATTTGCGTATGGTTTACCATTTACCATGGAGGCATTATCTTGGTCTAAATATAAAAGGCAGCTATACTGCCAACAAACCAAGTGACAGCTATACCAGCCAGACCATCTATTATGCAGGTAACGATCAATATAACCATCGGGAATATTCTAATGATAATTCCAGTCATAAGTATTCTTATTCGGCTGAATTAGCCTATAGCATAAACCTTCCTAAGGGCTGGTCGTTCGGTCCTTCGTTTTCCTTTGGACAAAGTCAGAACAACTATAACAACAAGTATTCTTCCGGAAACTCCTCAGGATACAATGTTACCCCTGATAGTTACAGTTATCATTCTATCGTACAAAGTTACAGTACTGCATTGGATGTTGAGATGAACAGGACTCATGAAATGTTCTTATTGAAGATACCTGTAGAATGGAACAAAGAATGCATGTACTATCACCAGACAGTACTGGACACGCTGGCTCACCGCTCCAAGGTGTTATTTAATCCGTATTTCTGGTACGACCATTTTGGCAAGAATAAGCATTCTTTCAGATATGATATGAATGTCGAGCAGCCGTCGTTTGCCCTTCTCATTCCCTATACCAACAGCGTCAATCCGTTGGCATTGGTCATTAATAATCCCAACCTGAAAAGTAGAATAACCCATGATTTTCAGGCGAGTGCCAATTTCCGTAATGACTCCATTGATTTGACCTGGTGGATCAAAGCGAGTGCGAGTTGTATCTGCCACGAATGGGGGAATCGTATCAGTTATAATACGGCCACAGGTGGCTATACTTACAAGATGGATAATGTCTCGAAACCAAATTGGAAGAGCAGTCTGAGGTTAGGATTCGAGAAATACATTGGTAAGAAAAAACGTTTCAGTCTCGATATGGACGGAAGGGTTGACTATGATCACAATGTGGACTTTGATATTGCTTACGATCATGCAGCAGCCGGTCTCAGTCTGGTGAAGACGCTTGGTACAGGATTGAATGCTAAATTGAGGTATCGTAACAGGTACTTTTCCGCAGGGATAACCGGAAAGGTATCCGGCAGGTTCTCAAGAAGTGACAGGACGGACTTTTCTGCCATCAATGTCTGTGATTTTCAATATGGAAGCAACCTGCAGTACACCATCCCAATCGTTAAACTTTCTTTGGCGACAGATGTCACGATGTATAGTCGGAGAGGCTATCATAGCAGTGTCATGAATACCAATGACCTGATATGGAATGCCCAGGTGACCCATCCTTTCGCCAAGGGCAGGATCGTAGCGAAACTCCAGGCCTTCGACCTTCTCCACCAGTTGACGACGACCGGTTATTCAGTTAATGCGCAGGGAAGAACTGAAACATGGTATAATAGTGTTCCCCGCTATCTGATGTTCTCATTATCCTTTAATCTTATAAAAGGGAAGAATAAATAAATGGGAGGATCTTCAAGAGGATTACTCTGTAGGATCGTTTATGTTACAAATACTTCTTTTTCCCAAGCATATAAATTCTTTTAGTACTTGTATATCAATGGCTTATGTCCATACTGGTCTTGCGGCAGATGTGAGAAAATATAGTACTTAAGGTTTGGCGTTTAGGATATTTCACAGTATCTTTGTTCTATTCGTAGAGAAATACCAATTGAAAACAGTTAATAACCGGCAATGAAATTTGATAAAGATTTAATTCTGATAACAAGTAATATAAAAATGTAGTTATGATGAAAAGAATTTTTAGTTTATTAATCCTACTATTCTTTATCGTAAACGGTTTTTCGCAAACGATCAGTGGTTCGTGGAAGGGTACATTGGCTTTTGGCCAACAGAAATTAGCTATAGTCTTGCATATCCAGACAGATCAGAATGGCAAGACCACTTGTCTGATGGATAGTCCGGACCAGAGTGCAAAAGGCATTCCAGTTGTTCTGGATACCCTCTCAAAAGATTCTATCAGTTTGAGTGTCCCCCAGATAGGAATGACTTATTCAGGGAGGATACATCAACAGCAGATAGACGGGACGTTCTCACAGAATGGCCTTACGGTTCCTCTTGTTTTCAAACCTGGGGTCATCGTCAGGAACCGTCCTCAAAATCCTACACCTCCTTATCCATATAAGACCCAAGATGTTTCATTTACCAACAGGAAGGCTCCTGCCGTACTGTCCGGTACACTGACTTATCCGATAGGTTATCGAAAGGGAAAGAAAGTCCCTGTCGTACTGATGGTAAGCGGAAGCGGGCTGGAAAACCGGAATGAGGAAATTTTCGACCATCAACCCTTCCTGGTCCTGGCTGACTATCTAGCCCGGAATGGCATAGCTTCTCTCCGTTATGATGACCGTAGTTATGGCAAATCTACCGGTGATGCGAGATCTGCTACCACAAAGGATTTTGCAGAAGATGCCCAGGCTGGAATAGAAATGCTGAGGAAGATGGGGAGATTCAACAAAGTAGGAGTACTTGGACACAGTGAGGGTGCTTCCATTGCTTTTATGTTAGGAGCCAGAAAACGGATAGATTTTGTCATTAGTCTTGCGGGTATAGGCGTAAAAGGGGATACTGCTCTGACAGCACAGGTCAACAGGATAACAGAACTGGAAGGTGTTCCTGCTCACGAAACCGTCGTTCAATATCGGGCAAATGCAGAGAAACAGAATATCCCTTGGCTCAACTATTTCATCAATTATGATCCTTCTTCTGATATCAGAAATACCTATTGCCCGGTCATGGCAATTGACGGCAGTAAGGATACTCAGGTGATCGCCTCTCTCAATTTGACGGCTATCCGAGGGTTACTGCCAACGAATAAGAAAAATCTCATAAAGGAATATCCTGGAATGAACCACATGTTCCAGCGCTGCAAAACAGGATTGAGTAATGAGTATGCGAATATCGACGAAACCATAGATCCTCTTGTATTGAAGGATATCGTGACTTGGGTCAGATCATTGTAGTAAAGACTTTTCCCTGTGAGGAATATCAGATGTCAATGCCCATAATATAATCATTCATAAAGAAGCCATGACCGATAGGGAAGTCGCCTTCACTGATTTTCTTCATGCCCATGTGCAGATAGAACCCTACTGCCTGATTTGACCGGTTGACGTTCAACTCTACCCGGCAGGGATCTTTATGGACGCTCTTGATATATTTCAGTGCTTCTGTGAAGAGTCGGCCACCTAAGTGAATGCCTTGATATTTGGGAAGGATATAGAGCTTCTGGAGATGATAAATGTTCTCTCCTTCGGGTTGGACAGATGCATAGCCAGCTGGCTCTCCCTTAATAGACAGGATAAGATAAGTATGTTGCTGCTCTGTCATCTGCCTGTATAGATTCGGAAGCGAATACATCCACTCCATCATATAAGCATTTTGTGTAGGGGAGAGGATGTCCTTATAAGTCTTGGGGAAAACTTGTTCTGCCATATTATGGATGAGTTGGCAGTCTTCGACAGTAGCCTTTCTAATGGTATACTGCTCATCTTCCGGTTTCTCGATGCAGTTGTCCAAGGCTTGGATGATTGCTTTCCGGTCAAGATTCTGACCGATGAAAACCAGTTTCTCCATCCGGTCACCATATTTCTCATCCCAGTCACAGCGCAGGTTTTCATCCTCTTTCAACTGTTGTTGAAGTTCCTCTTGGGGCATTGTCGCATACCATTGACCCACATTCCTGAGCGTTATCTGTGATCCCGCCTGTTCAAAGACATAACAGTTGTCTGGTTCGTCATAAAACCAGCACATCCCTTTACACCGGATGACCTTCTTCATGGTCTCACTTGAAATAAATTCATCAAATTTCCCAAGATTGAAAGCGGGTCTGCGCTGGTAGACAAAGGTCGTGATATTATATTCTTCCTTTTCTCCTTCCTCCTTGTTCAGAGTTTCCTGAAGAGGTTCAGAAGCAGTGTCGATGCTGTCTCCTTCGATAGCCTTGATCCAGGTGGCAGAACTGGCAACCTTATCAAAATCAAATTGATGAGTATGGATCAGTTGGGAAAGGGGAATATCACAATAATCACATGGGATAATTTCTGCTTCCGGTTGAATGGAGTGAAGGATATCCTTGATGTGTTTCAAATGTTCGGGACTGATTTCCGAGGCTTTGTTGAGTAAGATAAGATTGCAGAATTCAATTTGTTGAATCACCAGATTCTCTAGGTCATCTTCTGCAATATTCGTTTTCTGTAAATTGTTGCCATCATCAAATTCTTTCTGGAGTCTGATGGCATCAACGACAGATACAATACAATCCAGAGTGGGTTTTGTCTTCTTGACCAATTCGGGTGCAATATCGGGAATGGAACAGATCGTCTGTGCGATTGGTGCCGGTTCACAGATGCCACTCGCCTCGATGACAATATAATCAAAGCGTTCTGTATTGGCAATATCGCAGAGTTGCTGGACGAGATCCATCCTTAATGTACAGCAGATACAACCGTTTTGCAGAGCGATGAGGCTTTTGTCGTCTTGTCCGACGATCCCACCATGCTGAATGAGATCAGCATCTATATTGACTTCGCCGATATCGTTGACGATGACAGCAAATTTGATATCGTGCTTGTTTTTCAGAATGCGGTTGAGCAGAGTCGTTTTTCCACTACCCAAATATCCCGTTAGCAGTAAAACCGGAATATCCTTGACTCCCTGACCAGATTGCGGCTTCTCTTTCCCTTCCATTTCTCAGAGTTCTTATTATCTGGTCTTCAGATCTCTTTTCATCTTTTCCCGTCTTTCTTTGAGATCCAGTTCACTCTGACGTTTATGTCTTTTGATATCGAGATAAGACTTCAGGCCGAACCAGACCAACCCAATGAACAGGACGATAAATATGGCGATAGTAAAATACAGTGTTGTTTTTGACATTTTTATATTCAGTTATTAACCTAAATTTTATATGGGGGTGAATAGATAGAATGCATCGTAGGATGCTACTTGTTGCAAAGATACAAAAAAATCAATAATCAAGTTGGTTTAAAGGTTAAAAACACTCAAAAAATAAAGGGCACACGACTATAAGCGTGTGTCCTTTTCTGAGGCAGTAGTGAGAGATTACTTCTCACGATGTCTTTTTCTTGTAAGGTAATTACAATTTAGTGATGATTTTCTTGCCTTCTTCTACTGCTTCCATATTAAGAGGAATCAGATTATGATGCCGCTCCGGGAGTGTTTTGAGTAGAGCCTTTCGGAGTCCTTCAGGTGTAACCAGTGGGCATACCTTGAGAAGACCGCCGAGTACAACCATATTGAAAACATGCGCATTCTTCATTTCTGCAGCTTTATCCATAGCATTGATGCGGTATACGCTGATATCTTTCCGTGAAGGTGGAGTCATGATGCCATATCCGTCATAGATGAGGATGCCACCAGGTTTCACCTTCGACTGAAATTTATCCAGTGAGGGTTGGTTCAGGACGATAGCGATGTCATAACGACTGAGAATAGGGGAGGAAATACGCTGGTCACTGACAATGACAGTTACGTTAGCTGTTCCTCCTCGTTGCTCAGGACCATAGGCAGGCATCCAAGTTACCTCTTTCCCTTCCATTAATCCTGAATAAGCCAGTATCTTTCCCATAGAAAGAACTCCCTGACCACCGAATCCGCTTATAATGATTTCCTTTTTCATTTCATTTATCTGTCAATTATTCTTTTTGATAACGAAGCATATCCGGTGACCTGATTTTAAGCAAGTCTCTATCCGGATATAAAAGAATAATACTTTATTTGTTTATCGTATCTTTTAGGTCACCTTTTGGATAGAAAGGAAACATGTGCTCCTCCATCCATTTGTTAGCTTCGGCAGGTTTCAGTTTCCAGCCACTGCTACAGGTACTCACGATTTCTACCAGTGAAGAACCCTTCTTATTCATAGAAGCATCGAAGGCTTTGCGGATGGCTTTCTTGGCTTTGATGATAGCACCTGCAGTCTCTACACTCTGACGTGTGACATAGCAAGTACCTTGCAGTTGGGCAGCCAGTTCGGTGATCTTCAATGGATAACCGTGCAATACCGGATCTCTTCCATAAGGACATGTAGAGGTCTTCTGTCCGATAAGGGTTGTCGGGGCCATCTGGCCGCCGGTCATTCCGTAGATAGCATTATTGATGAAGATAATCGTGATGTTCTCTCCACGGTTCAACGCATGTAAGGTCTCTGCCGTTCCGATACAAGCCAGGTCACCATCACCCTGATAAGTGAAAACCAGACGGTCAGGCCAAAGGCGTTTTACAGCAGTAGCCAGTGCTGGTGCTCTTCCGTGGGCAGCTTCCTGCCAGTCTATATCCAGGTAGCGATATGCAAATACGGCACATCCTACCGGGCAAATTCCCACCGTCTTTTCTTCCATGCCCATGTCTGCGATAACTTCAGCAACGAGTTTATGTACAACTCCATGAGAACACCCCGGGCAATAGTGCATCGTGGTGTCATTCATCAGTTTCGGTTTGGAATAAACCAGATTCTCCGGTGATATGATTGATGTATCCATTTTATTTTTCTTTTTGAATCAATTGTGTTTTCAGAGCTTTTACGATCTCTTCCGGCTCCGGTACGATACCGCCTAATCTTCCGAAATGTTCTACTGGTAAAGCTCCATTGATAGCCAGGCGTACGTCTTGAACCATCTGCCCTGCATTAATCTCAGCTACGAGAATTCCCTTCTTGCCTACGGCTGCTTTTCGAAGTTGCTTTTCAGGGAAAGGCCATAAGGTTATCGGACGGAACAGTCCAACTTTAATACCCTGCTCTTTTGCCAGTTCTATTGCTTTCTCTGTAATTCTGGCTGCACTGCCGAAAGCTACGATAATATATTCGGCACCATCCATCTGTTGAGTATCGTAGCGGACCTCACAGTCTTTTATGGTCTGGTATTTTCTTTGCATGGACAGGTTGCGTTGCTCCATGATTTCCGGTTTCAGTTCCAGAGAGGTAAGGATGTTCGGTTTCCGGTCAGGAGTCCTGCCTATCGTTGCCCAAGGACATTCTTTGCGGATCTGCTCTTCGGTCCTCCGAGGTTTGAGCGGCGGAAGGACGACTTTTTCCATCATCTGACCGATTACTCCATCACTGAGGATCATGGCCGGGTTACGATAGCGAAAAGCCAGTGTAAAAGCTAAATCTATAAAGTCTGCCATCTCCTGGACCGATGCAGGTGCGAGAACGATGGTATTGTAGTCACCATTACCTCCGCCTCTTGTAGCCTGAAAATAATCACTTTGAGAAGGTTGAATGGTTCCCAGTCCCGGGCCTCCGCGTTGAACGTTGACAAATACACCAGGTATCTCGGCTCCGGCCATATAGGCTATGCCTTCCTGCATCAAAGCTATACCGGGGCTTGAGGAGGTGGTCATTACTCTTTTGCCTGAACCGGCTCCGCCATAGACCATGTTGATAGCTGCAACTTCGCTTTCGGCCTGAAGGACAACCATGCCTGTAGTTTCCCATGGCTTAAGTAGTGCCAGGGTTTCGATAATTTCACTTTGAGGTGTGATGGGATATCCAAAGAATCCATCTGCTCCGCAACGAATGGCGGCACGAGCTAAGGCCTCATTCCCTTTCATCAGGGTTACTTCTTGCTTTTCTTCCATTATTTAAATCTCCACTTTTTTACGGTATACGGTGATGCAAGCATCTGGACATACAATAGCGCAACTGCTGCAACCGATGCAATCTTTGTCAAGTTGGGGTTCTACATAAGGATACCCGTGTGCATTAACTTTCTTTTTTACTAAGGCTAACACTCCGTTAGGACAGGCTTGTACGCATAATGCACAACCTTTGCAACGGGCGGTGTCAACCACTACAGCTCCTTTAATTTTCATCTTTTTATTTTTTATTATTAGATGTGTTCTTTTTATTCGATAGCCATGAAAGCCTGTTGAAACCTTTAAAAATAGATACAAACAGATTTCTTCTTATCTTCAGAATTTAGGAAAACAAGGTATATCATTTTAGGTGTATCTTGAAGATTCTTCAAAGTATCCGGATCGTCAGTAGAATTCTTCATATTAAGGATTATAGCAATCCTTGCAATAGAAATTCAATATATTATCCAGCATTTCCTTAGCATCTTTAGCAGGACTCCCCGGGTCTAACTCAATAGCTTCGAGGTAACAGTCTATGGCATGTTGCCAGTCCTGTTGCTTTCGATAAAGATTGCCTTTTCGATACCATTCTTCACTAGTCATAAATTCTGTTTTTGCTTTTGCTTGACGCAAAGTTAATTTGTCTGGACATAACTCAATCTATTTCGCCTTTATATTAACAAAGTTTTTGACAATTTCACACGAAAGTTGCACACAATAAAATATTTGTGCAAAAAACGGAGGAAAGGGTTTCTTAAAAATGTATTTATACCATTTGTGGCATAATGGTAAGAAGAATGAATGTATTATTGCGTTATTTCGGAACTTTATCTTTCATTTTGATAATTTAAACCCTGTTTTTAATACAAATAATCAAAAACTGTTATAATTCTAAACAGAACCTTTTATAGTCTATTTTTCGAAATCAGGAATGTTGCACAAAAATAAAATGAGTGCGCAATGATTGAAATATTTTTTACAATTTAATATATCTGTCATAGGTTTTCTTTATAAGATGAAATGTGAAAAGTCAATAGATGCCATGAAGATTGAATGTTCTGTTATTCCACCAATTGGGTATGGAGCAGTGAGTGATCTGATTATGCTTCTTTAATTTTGCAGCATGTACTATAGTTTGCAAGATGGACCAATTCGCATGGTTGTCAATGCATGCTGATTTCTGATTTTGGAAAAGGCTTTGTACGATTTTGTATTCACCACAGATATCAATGCCGATGACATGGTTGTGCGTCATGATGGATAACAGAGACTGTTGTAATTCCTGCAATGTCAGAGTTCCCTGATCCCAGTTGGTTTCGGCGTATGCAGTGTTCAGCACGTCTTTATCGATCGAAATATAAATCGGCTCTTTCATTGTAAGTTGTTCTTGCGCTGAAAGCATCTGACGTATTTTCTCTCTGCTGAAAAGGTATACTTTCCTTCGGTATATATTTGGGATTTTTTCTTCTGTACCTTGTGGTGTACCTATAATAATGACCTGTCTTAGTCTTGGATCTTCATCAATGGCATCTTTTACCCAATCGCCGCAAGATAGTAATCCTGGAATTCGGGAAGGCTGCATGTCGGTATGGTGATCAAAGAGAACCAATGAAAACGATTGATTCAATTTCTCCATCCAGAATTTCGTAATATAATGATAATCTCCATTATCGATAAAATGTATTCCTTCGGCGGAGTAGGGGGCAATGATATTCTTGATTTCTTTGCTTGCCTCTTGACTGCAATAGCAATCTGTTCCATTAAGGTGAGCGCAATTCAGATGAATGAAGTCCGGATTGTTGGCAAAAGGTTCATATTCATAGGCCCCAGAGAAATTCATGATAATAATAGGTTCCCTTTCAACTTTCATTCTTCTTCTATTTATTTTACTTATAGGCAATTCTTGTTTTATTTGTCCGACTTTTCACTATTATGACTTTTGCCTTCAAATGAAGAAAGTAGAATAGTGAGAGGAAATAACGGCTTATTCCGGTTTGATCTGAATGTCTTTTTTGGCTACCTTAGCTTTAAGTATCCCCATATAATGAGGAGCAATTTCCAAGTCATCATAAATGAAAATAATACTATCCTTTCCAATTATGAAGTTGTCCGGTATGTAGACTGAATCATCAGAAAACACATACAGACTATCATGCAACTGTTTGAAATTTTTCACGTTCAATTGCTTGATGAGGCTCTTAACGATTTCTTGTCTTGTTTTGCTCGGAGAAATCTGCTTTAAGAGTTTGTCTTTGGTGATGATCCCACCATTTTTCTTATCTATATTGATAGTAATGTTCGATGATATACCATGGGCACCACCTGTATAGACATATTTCTTAAATGTAAGGCAGGCATATTTTCCGTTGTTGATAACTTCGCCGTCTGATAGAAATTCATAGTTGCATGACATGGTTGTCTTGTCTTTTGCATAGATAGGGCCACACGTCTTTCTATATTCTTTGATATATTCCTGTACGAATTTGCTGACGACTTCCTTTGGTGGCAAATTCTCCAGTGAATAAGTGCTTACCAAATCATTTCTGAAAGCATTGGAGGAAAGGATATAATTGTTGATTTGCTTTACACTGTCTCCTTTGGCATAGGTATATATGAGGTTGATTTTAGCCTTAGGTGATGCGGAATCACCCGGAACTAAATCTACTGTCGTATCTATTGCTACCTTATCAAACGAGACAAGAGTAGAGATGGCTTTATGGTGACAAGCACAGAAGGTCATGCTGATACCTGTTATTATAAGGCTTATTCTTATCAGATGGATTTTCCTCATTTTGATGATAGTCTGATTGCCGGTAATAAAGATGTATTATTTGATTCGTTTGCCGTCAACAAATGCGTTGCCGACTTTTTCACCGACGACACGATAGGCTGCAATGGAATCGTCCAGAAGGATAGGCTGGAGTTTGTCTATATCGATCTGACCTTTGCTATTGAGAACCTTATCATCCGCAATGATATTGACCACTTCACCAACGACGCGGGCACCACCTTCTCCTTCATCTTTCATATCGATTACTTTGCATTCGAGCGTGACAGGGAGGTCCTCGAATACAGGGGCATCAACATAGGAAGACTTGGTAACTTTCCATCCCGTCTTTTTTATTTTGTCTGATTCTTTTCTTCCGGACACCAATCCGACAAAATCTGCCTGTGCCTCGTTTTCCCGATTGGCATAGGCCAACGTGAAGGCTTTCTTGATCCTCAGATTATCTGTGGTTTGATGTGAACCTATATTAAGGGCGACATGCTTAGGCCCGCACTGTCCACCCCAGGCTACATTCATTGCATCCGGTACACCTGCTGAGTCGTAAGTACCGACAATTAACACTGGTAATGGTGTGAAAAACATCTTAGTTCCTAAATTCTTTTTCATCTTATTTAGATTTTAGTTTTTTGCGCAATTGCGAAAAGCATCTGACACAAAGATAATAAAGAATTCATATTCTTGTTAATATGTCAACTGAATTTTAAGAAAAGATAACCATAGTTATTGAGATAGGTGTGTTGCCCCAGCTATCATGCTCTCATACGTAAGAGCATATATATCAACTTTGACAGCCCTGTCTGGAATTGATACCGTAACAGTACCAACATTGGCTATGACGCCTTTAGGTGAAAAAAGATTGTGATCGGTTTGTTACTTATTATAAAAATGGCTAACTATTTTATAATTAAGTAGTTAGCTGTACTAAAAGTGATTCCGCTGGGATTCGAACCCAGGACCCACGGCTTAGAAGGCCGTTGCTCTAATCCAACTGAGCTACGGAACCGATTTGTTAATTCGCGATGCAAATGTACAGCTTTTTTAGTTTATTACCAAACTTTTCTATCATTATTTTGGGGTGATTGCAGAGAAGGAAAGGGAAGGAGAGAGCTGTCTCGCTTTTTGCTCTAATGATATTCAGTAGTCATTTATGGAGAGATTAACAAGTCTTTTCAAGATGATAAAAGCGGTACTCAAATGAGATTGAATACCGCTTCTTATTAGTCAGTTCTGTTCCTAATAATGATCTAATTGAAACAGATGTCTATTTGTTCTTGTCAATATACCCCTGTGCACGTGAATCACCAAGACTTTTAGCCTTTTCAAGATTTTGTAATCCCTCAGTCTTCTGTTTCTTTGCGATCTGTGCAAGACCCAACAATAGATAGCCTTCCGCATATTCAGGAGCTAATTTTGTACATTGCGTAGCTGTACTGATCGCTTCGTCAAGACGATTAACCCTGAGGTCTAAAGAAGCCCAGTTGGCTAAATAAACAGGTTCCTTGGGATTCAGATAGCAGGCACGAGCAATGTCGAGTAAAGCTTGTTGCCACATCTTGGCGTTGATTTCGCACTGATAACGCATATAGAAGAATGCCGGATCAAGCGTATGGCTCAACGAATCGTAAGCATAATAGTCTTTTATGGCGGGACGATATTGCTTGTTTACGTCAAAGAAATGGCCTCGTGCCAGATAATACGGAGCAGCCATCCCTGTTTTTGATGATACATTGACAGCACTGTCAAGAAGAACCTTAATCTCCTGGTTAGGTGCTTTCAACTGAGTCTTGCATTGGGCACACTCATACCACAGTTCACCGTTGTTGAGAGACGTTTTCGTCAATTCTTTGAACATATCATAGGCTTTCTGATATTGCCCCTGCGCATATATGATTTGTGCTTGCTGATGTTTATAAGCCGGGTCCGGTTTAATCTGATAAGCCGTAGTAGCCTCCTCCAATGCCTTGGCAAGTGTCCATTCCTTATAATCTTTTGGATGATAGATAGAGGTGTTATAAATCAGTGCTGAATAATTAGAATGGGCTTCGTCTTTTTGAGCAGCTTTCTTGATGCCTAGTTGCATTTCCTTGTCAGCGTCGTTGAAAAGACTGTCAGAAACATAGAGTTCGGCAAGTGATTTGTATCCCTGACTGGAACTTGGAAATTTCTCAATGAACTCATGAGCATATTTATAGTTGTCTTTCTTTGAACGTTGACTGCGTGCCAGGAACATAGTAGTGATTGCATCCTTTTCTGTATCCGGTAATCCTGTTCTGATGCCGGTCTGTGTCAGTGTCTGACTGGTGAGGGCATTCACCTTCAACGCATTGATGTACTGAGCATCAATAATAGAGATGTTATTGGCATCAATGGACTTAAGCAAACCGATTACCTGACCTGAGCCATTGACGACAGGGCAGCCATAGTCTGTGTCCTGAGCAGAATATCCGGCTACATAATAATTATAGGAAGTGTGGAACTTCTCGATGCGAGTGACTTTCGTACTTTTTATATCCGGCTTTTGATTGGAGTAGGCTACTATCCAGATAGTTGATCCGGCAGGAGACTCTTGTGCAGAGATCTCTGCTCCTTTGCTGGCATGGTCTACCTTAAACTTGATCACATCATAGTTTTCGTCAGCTCCCATGATATAGTCTACAGGCATGGCCTCTCCATTCACGTCTACTACGGTAGCACTGTCAGCCCCTACAAATGGAGCAAATGGTGCCAGGGCAGTTCCCTGATTGTCAATAAAGACTCCACGGCAAGAGGCTTTGATAGACCCGTCTTTGCTGAATGTTGTAAGCGTAAATACTGATTTTGCAACATTCTTTACTTTACCTGGTTGAGCATAAACTCCTACGGTAAGCATAAAGGCGAGAAGGAATGAGAATAACTTTATTCTTTTCATATTCTGTTTGTAATCAATTAGTTATGTCTGTTTATCTGATGTTGAAATTAATATCTTATGATATGACCTATATTTGCTGTGAGTGATAATTCTACTGTCAATTGATCTCTTTCGCCCTTTGCAGCAAATCTTGGGCATTAGCAAGCGCAGCACCGGTAATGGCACTTCCGCTTAGCATTTGAGCAATCTCCTGTACCCGCTGTTTGGATGAGAGGAGCAGCATCTGACTGACAGTGCCTCGCGGCGTTTCCTCTTTTACTACCTTATAGTGGGTAGAACCAAAGGCTGCAATCTGAGGAAGGTGAGTGATGGAAATAACTTGTCTGTTTTTCCCCATCTCTCGCATGATGAGAGCCATCTTCTCAGCTATTTTCCCACTGACTCCTGTATCTATTTCGTCAAAGATGATGGTCGGGAGTTTGACTGCTCCACTGACCATTGCCTTCAGGGATAGCATGACACGGGCAATTTCTCCCCCGGAGGCTACTTGGGCAACCGGTTGCATCGGTGTACTCTGATTGGCACTGAAGAGGAAGGAAACCTTATCACAGCCCTTTTCGCTTAACTGTTTTTCCTGAAACTGTACATGAAAACGAACATGGGGAATGCCCAGAGGAATCAGGCGTTTCTTCATTTCTGATTCTACCTTGATGGCAGCTCCCTTCCGACTTTTTGTCAGTTGTGCAGCTTTATCCTGACACTCCGCAAGTTTACCATTAACCTGATCCTGGAGATCTTTGAGCTCTTCATCGCTATGGTCGATAGATGATAATTCCTTCTTCAGATCATTGGCGATGGCCAAGAGTTCCTTTACACTATTCACATGAAATTTCTGTTCAAGTGAATAGAGCATGTCAAGTCGCTCATTAAGATTCTGCAGTTCTGCAGGGTCAAAGTCTACATTCTCAACTTCACTACTTATTTCCTGTCCTATATCCTTGAGGTCTATATAACCACTGTCAAGACGCGAAGCCAGTTTACCCGCATCAGGATAGAATTTCTCAACATTATGCAGTTGATCCGAAGCTTCCTTCAGTTGCTCCACAATTCCCTGTTCGTCTGCATTCAGCGTCTGGTCAGCAGCATATAGAGCTGATTTGATTTCCTCTGCATGACTCATTGTCTGAGTCTTCTGTTCGAGTTCGTCCTGTTCGCCTTCCTGTGGATTAACTTTTTCTATCTCCTGATACTGAAAGCGCATGAATTCTTCATTTTGCCGAGCATTGGCAATAGAAGTCTTGAGTTCGTCCAGGTGTTTCTGCAAAAGATGATATTTTGTGTAAGCAGTATGGTAGCCATCAAGCAATTTTTTATTGTCAGCGATAATATCGACAATACTTAACTGAAAGTCGTCTTTCTTGAGCAACAGGTTCTGATGTTGTGAATGAATATCAACAAGGTCCTCACCAAGTTCACGCATCAAGGCGAGTTGGACAGGTGTATCATTGATGAACGCCCGGCTTTTCCCGGAGTCAGTCAATTCTCTGCGGATGATGGTATCTTTAAAATCAACATCGATGTCATTCCGGAGGAAGAATTCTTTCAAGTCCGTATTGATCAGATCGAAGTGAGCCTCAATGATGCAATGACTCTGACCGGATTTGACCGCTTTGGAATCTGCCCGATTTCCCAACAGTAATCCGATGGCTCCAAGAATAATGGATTTACCTGCACCTGTTTCTCCGGTAATGACGGAAAAACCAGGATTGAACTTGATATTCAATTCATCGATAAGCGTAAAATTCTTGATATATAACTGTTTGAGCATTGTCGTTTAATCTTTTCCCAAGCGGTGTTCTGAATGATAGGGTTGTATATTACGAGCGTTCTCTATCTTTGGTACTTTTTCTTTTCAACTATTTTAGAGCCATGATAAAAATGGAACAGAATATAGTTTATGTGTTTATAATAGTCTAGAAAGTTCGTCAATAATATCTGCTGCTACCTCCGTTTTTTTCTTGCGAGGGTAGTCTTTGCGACTTGAAGTTGTAAGGATGGAGATTTGATTTTCATCAAATCCGAAGGTCGTACCCGGATTCCGAGTTGAATTAAGGACGATGAAATCCGCATTCTTCTTTGTCAGTTTCTCCTGTGCATGAATCTCCTCATGATCAGTCTCAAGAGCAAAGCAGACCAATTTCTGTCCGGTTTTCTTCATCCGTCCCAATGCAGCCGCAATGTCCTGAGTAGGCTTTAGGTGGAGGATCTTGGAATCTTCTCCCCGTTTGATCTTCGTATCCGCTACCGTCTCAGGTCTGAAATCAGCCACAGCAGCACAGAGGATGGCCGCATTGCAATTAGGAAAACATTCTGTTGCTGCTTTGTACATCTCCTGGCAGTTTGTTACATCAATCCTATGAATCCCAGGGCGGCATGACCTCGATACAGGACCGGAGATCAATGTGACATCAGCACCTCTTGCATAACATTCTTCAGCAAGAGCAAATCCCATTTTACCGGAGGAATAGTTGCCGATGAAGCGAACCGGGTCAATATTCTCGTAAGTAGGTCCTGCCGTAATCAAGAGTTTTTTCCCTTTCAGTTCCTCTTTTTTCGCATAGAAGAAACGATCCAGAATATCTGTAATGACATCCGGTTCTTCCATTCTCCCTTTACCTTCCAGTCCGGAGGCAAGGAAGCCCTTTCCGGGTTCGATGATATGGTTGCCGTAGTGCTTTAACATATTGATATTTTCCTGTGTAGCAGGGTGTCGATACATATCCAGGTCCATAGCCGGTGCAATAAATACAGGAGCTTTCATAGACAGATAGGTGGTAATCAGCATGTTGTCAGCTATGCCGTGAGCCATCTTCCCCAGAGAAGAGGCCGTGCACGGAGCTATGACCATGGCATCCGCCCAAAGTCCCAGATCCACATGAGAGTGCCATGTACCATCTCGTTGAGAGAAGAAGTCACTGATAACCGGTTTGTTAGTCAGGGCAGACAGCGTGATAGGAGTGATAAATTCTTTTCCGGAAGGAGTAATCACGATCTGGACTTCGGCGCCTTGTTTGATCAAGTCCCGTATGAGCAGGCAAGATTTATAGGCAGCAATGGACCCGGTAATGCCCAGAACGATCTTCTTTCCTTTTAGCATGATAATACCCGAAATATTCTGTTAATGGTTGATCTCCCGTAGACGGATGCGAGTAAGTGCCTGTTTGGTGTTGAGGGTAAAGTCGCTGTTCAGAATCCATGAAAAATAACCTGGATCGCGGTTTAGTACGTCAGAGACTGCCCATCCACGGTATTTACCAAAGTTGAATACTTCATGTTTACGAGGGTGTCCTTCCTTATCGGTGAGGATATTGCCTTTCCCATCTTTCATGGGCTCCCAGATCATACGGCCTGCAAAGTCCACATTCTCGTTCCTACATGAAAATTCAGCTAATTCATCCATATCGTTGTGTAGCACGCGGTCAGGCTCTTCCTGCTTTCCGGGAGCGTACATATCCAACTCACCCTGAAGTACCCGATAAGTTGCTTCTGTATCCTGATCAGAGCGGTGGGCAACGAAGTCGTCTTCCATCTTGTGCCCGGTATAGAATTTATAGGCAGCGGCCAGATTACGCTGTTCCATCTTATGATAGATGGTCTGAGCGTCTATCAGGCGGCATTTGGAAAAATCGAAGTCAATACCGGACCTCAGAAATTCCTCTGCCAGCAAAGGCACGTCAAAGCGATTTGAATTAAATCCTGCAAAGTCACAGCCTTTAAATGTATCAGCCAGTTTAGGCGCCAGTGCTTTAAAGACAGGCTTATCTTTTACTTTCTCATCATCAATACCTGTCAGTTCAACAACTTCAGAAGGAATATGCTTTTCCGGATTTATGAGGTAATCACCTCGTTCTTCTTTGCCGTCCGGTTCAGCTTTGATAAAGGAAATTTGTATAATACGATCATGGATTAAATCCAGACCAGTAGATTCGAGATCAAAAACAATAAGGGGTTTGGTTAAATTGAGTTTCATTTTTCTATTTTTAGTCGTTCAGCAGCATTGGCATCAAGAGCATTAGTATTTCACTGTTTTCCGGTTGCGTAGCTGGATAGACTATACCTGCGCGGGAAGGATCAGCTAGTTCCATAATGATTTCATCACTCTCGAGGTTGGTCAGGATTTCCTGCAGGCTTGTACCTTTGAAACCGATGCTCATGCTTTGGCCACTGTAGTCACAAGATAACTGTTCTTTGGCTGAAGTAGCGAAATCCAGATCTTCTGAATTGAGTTCCAGTTTTCCATTTCCCAGTTGGAAACGAACGAGTTCACTACTTTCACTGGCGAAAGGAATGACGCGACGCAGAGCACTAAGCAAACTCTTACGGTCTATAGTGAGTTTGTTAGGGTTGTCATTTGGAATAACAGAATTATAATTTGGATAACGGCCTTCGATGAGACGGCAGTTTAAAATGCTGTTGTTGAATTTGATTTCTGAATTATGCCCGTTGAAGCGGATTGTCACATCACCGCTGTCGCGTCCCAGTATATTTTTCAGAAGGGTAGAAGGTTTCTTCGGCAGGATAAAAGCGCTTGGAGCATCACTCTTGATTCCATAGAATTTGTTGCGCACCAATTTATGTCCGTCACTGGATACAATATTCAGACTCTCTGCAGTGAGGTCAAAATAAACACCATTCATTACCGGACGCAGTTCGTCATCTGCTGTGGCGAAGAGAGACCGTGTAAGATTGTCCACCAGAATACCTGCATCAAGTGTTATGGTTGTCGTATCTTCACTATCTACTTTCTGGGCGTGGGGATATTCCTCGGCACTCTGGGCAGTAAAACTGTATAGTCCGTTCAGATATGTAACCTTGATATTGAAAGTATCCATATCAATTTCAAAGTTGAGTGGTTGCTCCGGCAATTCTTTTACTGCATCAAGGATCGTGCGACTGGGAATAGCAAAGTTGCCATCACCTTCTGCACTGTCCAGCTTCAAAGTGCTCTGCATAATATTTTCACTATCACTGGCTGTGATGGACAGCAGACCATCACTGACCTGAAAAAGAAAACAATCAAGGATTGGCAACGAATTCTTGCTGTTGATCACCCTGGAGAGCGTGTTAAGGCAACTACTCAGTGCCGTACTGGATAATGTAAATCTCATGAGTATGTATTTTTATGTTTTGTGCGAATATTATTCAGGATATTATCCTGCATCTTGTAATGCACAAAAATACGAAAATATGTGTAGATAAACAAAAATTAGCTTAGAAAATTTCGGTTTTTAGAACTATTTTAGTAATTTCGCAGTCTAACAATCAAATATATAAAGTATACAATATGGAAATTCAAGGAAAGATTATTGCGGTTCTCCCAAAGCAGGGTGGTACATCAAAGCGAACGGGAAATCAGTGGGCATCGCAGGATTATGTTATAGAAACTCATGAACAATATCCTCGTAAATGTGCTTTCCGGGTCTTCGGTGAAGATAAAATTAACCAGTTTGCTATCAAAAGTGGCGAAGAATTAACAGTTTCTTTTGATATTGATGCCCATGAATACCAAGGCCGCTGGTTCAATAATATTACTGCCTGGCAGGTACAGCGTGTTGATCCTGCTGCTGTTCAGGCCAGTATGGAGGGCAGTCAGCCTCAGGACAATGCTGCTCCCTTTGCTGCAGGTGCTTCTCCTGCATCTGATAATGGTGCCCAGGCTCCATTCCCTCCTGCTCCAGAAGATGCAAATGGCAGTGCAGACGATTTACCTTTCTAAGGTCATATTTTAAAGTAACTCGTTAGCGGAATTCATTTAGTGCTATACCGATTATCAGTACAGCACATGATCATTTCTCCCTGTTTGATTCCACTAACGGATATAAAAATAGTATTTAGTAGACGAAAGCGTGTTTCAGGATGAAATATATTCTTGAATATTTTACATCCTGATTTTGAATAGTAGAAAAAGCTGTTTTCAACTCCAACAAGACAAGGAAAGGAGTGAGAATGGCTTTTTCTTTTCTTCTTATTATTGAAAATAGAGGATAGCAACCATTCGTTTGTTTTCAACGGATAGTAGCCTTTTGCAGGAATTTTTGATATTCTTGTTCGTAACCATTGAATACATTAATGTCTACTTCTCCATGAATGCCTTGCACACGGCCATCAGGACACAACTGCCAGAAAGCCAACCTTATATCCGGTTTATATTCTCCGTAATGAGCAATCCAAATATAATAGTTTCGTTTAATGTCAGGAGCACTGTTCAGATATTTATTGACGAATATTTGGTTTATATACAAAATAGGTCTTGTTCCGGTATAGTGCTGTACGATTCCTAACCAAGTACGGACACGGCTGAAAAGAACTTTTGGTCCTCCCATTTTCCGGATTTGGCTCGGGTAAGGTTCTACATCAAGAACAGGTGGAAGATCTCCCTTCTCGAATCTTGACCGTTTTAGATAAAATCTCGCTTGCTCTGCCGGGCTGGTATGAATGGAGAAAAAATGGTATGTCCCCACATGGTATCCGTAGGCCTTAGCTTTTCGGTAGTCGCGGTAATAATACGGATTGAATACATTTATCCCTTCTGTGTTTTTGATGAAAATGAATTTTAGCGGATAGTTGACCGTACCCGTTATGGCTTTCTTGCTTATATCGCCGAGATGAGTGATGTGCAGGTTTGCCCAGTCTATCGCATAGTAATGTTTGCGCCGGCGACCTTTGATATGTTGATATTTGGAGATGTCAATGCCGTACACTCGATCGGAATTATAGACCAATCGTTCTCCCAGATAGATATTGTTTTTCCATTCGCCTATACGGAGTCTCTTTTTCCGAGATACGGAAAAGCCGAAACCATTGCGCTTGCCGTCAGTCCAGTGCCCTTCGTAATATGAACCGTCATTGTCCAGATGGGCACCTTGGCCGTTGGGGAGAAACTGATGGTCAAGTTCTCCTATATACACCCCTGCTGAATCCGGGCGTTCATTCCACTTGATGTGGTCTCTTATAGATTTGCTTGTGCCAAGGACAATGTATCGGGCTAAAGGTAAGGGTTGACTTATTATGCCTTTGGGTTTCTTTTTCAGGTCAGTTTGAATGATGAGGAAGTGATGGGGCAGAGTTTTGACAAGGTGACAGTTTTCTTCTATGGTGTCTCCTTTCGTGTTCTTGTATACAACTTTGAAATAGACCTTATACGCGATATGTAATCGGGCACTGTCCTTCTTCACTTTGTTAAGCGTATTCAACTCCTGTTCAATCTTCCGGTATTGCCTGACCTTCCGTATTCCGTAATCCGCAATCATTCCATATCCTACATCACGTACATCGTGTACGTGGGCATAGTATCGGAGATCATCTACGATATTATGCAGACTAATGATCTGATTCTTAAGGGAATCCACGTGAATCTTCAAGAGCTTTTTTACCTCTTCAGAACTATATTTGTGTCGGACAAGAGAATTGTCGAAAACAGTGAGCAAATGTCCTCTACAGGAAGGAATTAAGGCCCATCGGTCAATCCAGCATGCAGCAGTATTGAGGGTATCTGTATTGAATGATAGAACAGGACGCCCTTTCAGCGTAAGTTCATAACATGAGATACACTTGACTTTAGCCTCACTTTTGTGAATTTCTTTATGGTCAACTCTATAAGTTGAAATGACAGCAATCAGGAGAGCTGCCAGTAAGAGTGAGAAACTGGCTATTCCAAGTTTTTTCTTAACAGAAACAGGTTTAATCTTTTCTTGCATTTACACGCAAAAGTACATAAGATTTTTGGGATTCATTTATAAAATTCAGAATTTATTGTTAACTTTGCAAAATCTGAAATCTTGCAACTACAAGTAATCGAATTTAAACATACGATATGGAAAAATTAGTCATCAATAGTTTTGAAGAATTCTCCGCTCACTTAGGCGAGCAATTAGGTGTTTCTGATTGGGTGAAAATTGATCAGGATCGAATTAATCTTTTTGCAGATGCTACACTTGATCATCAGTGGATCCATGTTGATGTAGCCAAAGCTAAGGAGGAGAGTCCTTATAAGAGTACTATTGCTCATGGTTACCTGACACTTTCCCTTCTTCCTTATCTATGGGGGCAGATCATTCAGGTAAACAATCTTAAAATGATGGTTAACTATGGTATGGACAAGATGCGTTTCGGCTGTCCTGTTCTTTCCGGTTCCAGACTTAGACTGGTCACCAGTCTGTCTTCAATAGAGAATCTGAGAGGTATCTGCAAAGTTGTAATTGATTTTAAAATGGAAATAGAAGGGCAGAAGAAGCCTGCTTTGAAAGGGCTGGCGAGTTTCTTGTATTATTTCAAGTAAGGTTCTTATTTCCCAGACAGGTCAGGTTTGGAGACTGAATTTATAATCAGGTAATTCGCATCATTCATATTATATCCGTCTATCTTTCCACCGTATGATATCTCTTAGATGATTTATTTTGTAATTGCTGTTACTATTGTCTATATCATTTACATGACATATAAGAAAGGAGAGCCGCTGTCCAGTATCTCCGAGATTTCTTATGTGGCTAAGCATCATTGGGAATTTATAGCATATATGCTCTTTCTGGCTGTCTATGTCCTCCCGGTAATGTACAAGAAGAGTTCTCCCTGTACGCGTTTTCTGACCTATTTTACAGCATTGGGAATGCTTATGGCTATTATTACGCCAGTATTCCGTACGCATGGTGCCATTTTTCATGATGTGGGTGGAGTAATTACCTGTGTGGCCTGTCAAACTTGTATCCTGTTGAATCGTCCGATCTTCCTTTTAGCCTGGTTTCCCTATATTTTCTTTTTTCTTTTTATGAGAAAAGAAAATCATAGTCACCCGGTGTTTTGGGCAGAGATGACTGTCTTGGAAAATATGTTTATGTATAGTTTGATCTGATCAGACCATTTTATGCCGTTGGATGTCTATGGCTGACTTTTTACTCTTTGTATAAGTCTTTGTATGGATTGTCATAGACAGAAAGTCCCTTTCTTATAACGAATACTGGAAATTGCAAGAAAGGTAATCCTTATTACAATAACGGAGAATCGGCGATAGTTCTAGCTGGCAAATGTCCGGATTTACCCCCAAAGAAGATGAGAATAAAAAAGGGAAGTATCTTTAGTGATATTTCCCTTTTGTGACCCCGCAGGGATTCAAACCCTGAACCTTCTGATCCGTAGTCAGATACTCTATTCAGTTGAGCTACGGAGCCTAATCATTATGTTGCTATCCGGAAAATGTGACTCCGCAGGGATTCAAACCCTGAACCTTCTGATCCGTAGTCAGATACTCTATTCAGTTGAGCTACGGGGCCTATTTTCTTTTAAGCGATTGCAAAGGTACGGTTTTATTTTTTAAAAACCAAATCTTTTCAAAACTTTTTATAACCACTTTTCCCTGTAGTATGGTCTCAGGAAAAAGTGGTTGGATGTGGTTTAAACTTTGATCATCTCTACTGACCGTTTCATAAACTTATCTAAGGCTTCTCCTTTGAGCATGCCGTTCTGAAGAAGGGACAGATCGATGAGTTGATGGACAACAGCATTGCCTGCAGCATAGTTATCCAGAATCTTATTTCTCTTTTCACGCTGGTCATTAACAGCCTTTTCGGTATTCTTGAGATCATCTTTTTCTGCATCCGTGATTTCCTCCGTTTTCTTTTTACTTTGCTCCTGATGGATAGCAGACAGACGAGCCTGACAACCTTTTAATTCACTAAGGATAGGTTTCAGAGCTGCTGCATTCTCGTTTTCTTCTTCATCAATGATTTTCTTAACCAGTGGATGATCACTATTGATGACCAAAACGTAACTGTCCGGCATTTCGTTGTAGAAACCCATACCCGGCTGGAAGTGACTCATGGTCTTCATCCGACGCATATATTCACTTTGTGTGATGACAATAGGCTGACTCTTTTCGCCGAGTGCCTGTACCTCAACCATAAATTGGGCCTTATCTATTTTTGGCATCTGAGAATGAAATACTTCTGTCAGATTGTCACTTTTATCTTTGTCCAGATCTGATTCCTTAGGTGCATCCTTAACGATCAAACGGTCAACGACATCTGCATCAACCCTGCTGAATCGTGTCTTCTCAAGTTTCTGTTCCAGCATGCTCACCATAGGCACATCCAGTTCGCCGTCCATAAGGAGTACACTGTAGCCTTTGTTCTTGGCAGCCTGGACAAAAGAATATTGTTCATCCTTGTTAGTCGCATAAAGATAGATGAGATTACCGTCTTTGTCCGTCTGGTTCTCCTTGACCAAGGTCTTGTATTCATCGAAGGTGAAATGTTTGCCCTCGACATCTTTGAGGAGTGCAAAGTCTTTAGCGCGATCATAGAAATCTTCACGGGACAGCATTCCGTAGTTGATGAATATCTTGAGATCATCCCATTTCTTTTCATAGTCCTTACGGTCTGTTTTGAAAATCTCCTGGAGCCTGTCAGCTACTTTCTTCGTAATGTATACGGAAATCTTTTTCACGTTAGCATCACTCTGGAGATAACTGCGGCTTACATTCAGAGGAATATCCGGTGAGTCTATCACACCATGGAGCAAGGTCAGGAAATCGGGTACGATTCCTTCGACATGATCTGTTACGAATACCTGATTACAATAGAGTTGAATCTTATTGCGTTGTAAGTCTATATTGCTCTTAATACGTGGAAAGTAGAGGATACCTGTGAGTGTAAAGGGAAAGTCTACATTCAAGTGAATCCAGAACAGGGGTTCATCTTCCATCGGATATAAAGCCTTATAGAACTTCTTGTAGTCATCGTCCTTCAGTGTTGAAGGCTTCTTGGTCCATAAGGGTTCGATGTCGTTGATGATGTTATTCTCATCCGTATCAACTTGTTTTCCGTCTTTCCATGTCGTTTTCTTGCCGAAAACGATGGGGACAGGCATAAATTTACAATATTTGTTGAGGAGTTCAGTGATCTTTCCTTTTTCAAGGAATTCCTTGCAGTCATCACTGATATGAAGGATAACATCGGATCCCCGATCAGTCTTGTCTGCCTCTGATATTTCGAACGACGGACTACCATCACAACTCCATTTTACAGCTTTGGAGCCTTCCTTATAGCTTTTGGTTATAATTTCAACCTTGTCACTGACCATAAAGGAAGAATAGAAACCTAATCCAAAATGTCCGATAATGGCATTTGCATTATCCTTGTATTTCGTCAGGAAATCACTAACTCCTGAGAAGGCAATCTGATTGATATATTTATCAATTTCTTCTTCCGTCATGCCGATTCCCCGGTCACTGATGGTAATGGTTTTTGCTTTCTCATCCAACTTTATATTTACGGTCAGATCTCCGGCTTCTCCCTTGAAATCACCCTTTTCTGTGAGAGTTTTTATCTTTTGGGTCGCATCGACCGCATTGGATACCATCTCACGCAAGAAGATTTCATGATCAGAATATAAAAACTTTTTAATAACGGGGAAAATGTTTTCCGTAGTAACTCCAATATTACCTTTCTTTGCCATATAAATATGATGTTTTAATTATGATTCTAATTTGTCTGTTCTGGTCCGTCTTAGGTGAAACCTGCTCTAAGGAGTTTTGATTGGTCTTTAGCGGGTAGTCTTAAGATGGATGACTCTCTATTCACTATTGCAAAATATGTGCCAAAAATAGTAAAGGATGTGGAATATTTTTTCATGGCAGGATTTAAGTGCTTTTTTGTTAACAAGCCTATTGAAGAAAATGAAACTGGAAAATTGCTTATAAAAAAATCAGGTTCCGACCAAAAGTCAGAACCTGTATTAAAGAATAAGGTTAGAATTTAGTAACCTTTATTATTAGCAAACTCAGTTGTTTTTGAAAGCCACGATCTCTGTCAGATTCTTGTCCATATAAAAAGTCTGACGGTATTTTGATACCTTTCCGTCATTGAGGGTAATCTTATACGTTACGGTGACAAACATCAATGTAGAGGTTGGGACACCATACTGAATGTGTGGATGAAACTCTGGCAATTGACGAGTGACCTCATGCATCTTTTCTATACGGCCTTTTGTCACGAGAGAAGTCGAGTCCAGTTTGCCGTAACTATCATCGCTAATGTCTCCATAGACCAGATTCTCATTGAGAAAGTTTCTGATCAGGACCTTGCTCTGATGCTGTTGACCACATCCCGAAAAGAGGAGTAGGGACAGCGTTAGGATGAAAAAGACTCTTGCTTTCATCAGTCTTCTTAATTTTTCAGATTTTTCAAGATAAGGAGCAGATGATCCCAGACCATCTGGACAGTTGGGATATAGAGCATCTCATCCGGTGTATGAACATTCTTCAGGGTAGGGCCGAAACTGACCATGTCCAGATAGGGATATTTCTCACTGAAGAGACCACATTCCAGACCGGCGTGTATGCCTCGTACCTTCGGCTCTTTATGGAAGAGTGTTTTATATGCTTCAACAGCTACTTTGACAAGTTTGCTGTTCGGATTCATCTTCCAGGCAGGGTAACCGTCTGTCACTTCCACTTCAGCACCAGCCAACTGGAATACGGCCTTGATGGAATTGGAAATGTTATCCAGATTGCTCATTACGTTAGAACGCTGGCTTGATACGATAACAACTTTGTCACTGTCAGTCTTTACGCTGGCTATATTGCTTGATGTTTCCACCATCCAGGAAAGTGCTTTATCCTGGCACATTGCAAAGACACCGTTATCCAAAGCCTGCAAAGCCCGTATCAGAGAGACTGAAACTTGTTGTGGCATGACAGCCTGGGCTTTGGTTTCTTCAAGATTCCAGACCATTGTAGTATCTGTGACATGAAATTCGTCCTCGACTTTTGCCGTAAATTCTTTCCAGTCTGCTTTCACAGCTGTTTCCATGTCTGTAGGGATAGCAAATAGTGCTTTACCGTCACGAGGAATGGCATTGTGCATTTTTCCGGAATTGAATTGAGCCAGATACAATGTTCCCTTTTCTTGTTCAATAAAGAGGAAACGTGTCAGGATCTTAATTGCATTAGCGCGCTTCTTTTCAATATCGTCACCAGAATGGCCACCTTTGAGGCCTTTTACCGATGCTTCAAGAAAAGTGTAATTTTCCGGTGCGTTCTCAGTATGAAATTTGAAAGTTGCAATGGTACTTTTTCCACCGGCACAGGATACGAACAATTCACCCTCATCTTCTGAGTCCAGGTTGATCAAATATTTTCCGGTCATGAATCCTGGCTTCATCCCAATGGCACCTGTAAGTTGCGTTTCTTCATCGCGCGTGAATACACATTCTATAGGGCCATGTTCAATATCGTCGCTGTCAAGAATGGCTAATTCTATAGCATCACCAATACCATCATCTGCACCTAAAGTTGTACCCTTGGCTTTGAGCCAATCACCATCTACATAAGTCTGGATAGTATCCTTGGAAAAATCGAAATCGACATCTACCAATTTGTCACAGACCATATCCATGTGACATTGCAGGATGACGGTAGGGTAATTCTCGAAACCTTTAGTGGCAGGTTTACGGATCAGTACGTTACCGGTTTCATCTACTCTTGTTTCCAGATGGTGCTTTTGTCCAAATGTTTTCAGATACTCAATCATTTTTTCCTCATGCTTTGAAGGACGAGGAATTTTATTGATTTCAGCAAATTGCTCAAAGACACGAGCCGGTTTAAGTTCACTCTTGTTCATTTTGTTTTCTATTATTAAAAAAAACTTCTTTTTATCCCTTTTTTATTTTGTCAATTACTTCAAAACTATTATCTTTGTCATCGTTTTAGCCATGAAGTTAATTGCAAAAATAAGGAAAATGATTGAAATATTACTATGCAGCGTGTTAATTATTGCTATCAGTTTTGCTTTGTTAGCGATTAAGTTACTTTTTAAGAAGAACGGAAAGTTTTCCTCTCCACATATTGAAGATAATCCAGCCCTGCGAAAACAAGGCATACATTGTGTGCTTGAACAGGATCGTCAAGCTCAGCGTATCTGATTATATATCTGGATAATAAGAAGTTAACTCTGAGAAGCTCGTTTTGAAAAACAATAAGAATTAAAATAAAAGAAATGAAAAAGAACATTTTGGGAACCCTGGCCGTAGCTGCGATTGCTGCTCTCGGTATGACATCTTGTAACAAACAGCAGCCTCAGGTAGAACCTGAATCTGAAAATTCTAAGGCTCCTGCAAGTCTTAAAGTAGCCTATGTAGAGGTTGACTCTATTATGACGCAATATACTTTTGCAAAGCAATTTTCTCAACTGCTGCAGAAGAAGAGTGTTAATATCCAGAATACCATTAATGCAAAGGGACAGCAGTTACAAGCTGCTGCAGCAAATTTCCAACAGAAAGTACAGCAGAATGCTTATACTCGTGATCAGGCACAGGCTATTCAGGAAGGACTTCAGCGCCAACAGGCAGATTTGCAGAGTTTGCAACAGCGTTTAGGGAGTGAGTTTCAAGCTGAGCAGAGCAAATATAATAAAGCTCTGCATGATTCAATCGCTCATTACCTGACCATATATAACAAAGATAAGAAATATTCCATCATCTTCAGTAAGAGTGGTGACAATCTTCTGTATGCCAATAAGTCTTATGATATTACCAATGAAGTTATAGCTGGTTTGAATAAAGCTTATAAAGGTAATCTCAATAAAACAGAAAAATAAGAGGTGAAGCAGGGTGACCAGAGAGGAACGTTATCATTATATTCTCAGTTACTTTAGAAGGACTGAGCCCCATGTAACCACACAATTGGCATTTGGGAGTGCTTTTCAGTTATTGGTAGCTACCTTATTGAGTGCCCAGTGTACGGATAAACGTATCAATGAGGTGACTCCTGAATTGTTTCGTCATTATCCGGATGCTCGTTCTATGGCAAAGGCTTCGCAAGAGGATATCCTGTCTTATGTCCATTCAGTTAGTTATCCGAATTCGAAGTCACGTCATTTGGTCGATTTGAGTCGTATGCTTGTTTCTGACTTTGGCGGGGAGGTCCCTTCAGAGCCGGAACAATTGATCAAGTTGCCAGGAGTAGGGCGTAAGACGGCTAATGTGTTACAGGCTGTCTGGTTTGGTAAAGCAGTGATGCCTGTTGATACACATGTCTATCGTGTCAGTCATCGGATGGGACTGGTTCCGAAGACTGCTGATACTCCTCGAAAGGTAGAAGATTACCTGACAGGGCATATCCCTTCTGCAGACTTGGCAAATGCTCATCATTGGCTGTTATTGCATGGTCGGTATATCTGTAAGAGTCAACGTCCTGAATGCGAGAAATGCTTTTTTGAAAAGTATTGCCCTAAACTTTTTGTAGGAAGTAAGTTGGATAAATAATTTGATTTGAAATATTTTTTATAGAATTGATGATTTATGCATATTCTTCCGATTGATCATTTTCTTAAGAGCATTGCCGCTCATAATGAACGAACTTGGTTTGCAGAACACAAGGACGAATTTATAGTCAGTAGAGACAATTTTGCGGAAGGTTTAGATCAGGCAATAGCAGCAATATCCAAGTTTGATCCTGAAATAGCCCATTTAACGGCGAAGGACTGTATGTATCGTTTTTACCGTGATACTCGTTTCTCTCCTGATAAATCTCCTTACAAGAACCACTTCGGAGGATTTATTTGTGCACATGGGAAAAAATCTCTTCGATGTGGTTATTATATTCATATACAACCAGGGCATAGTTTTATTTCCCAAGGTTGTTATTGGTTGCCAACCAATATATTGACTTCTGTTAGAAATGAGATCATGGGTAACATTGATACGTGGAGAAAAGCTGTCGAAAATGGGAAATTTGTCGCTCTTTTCGGTTATCCGAATGAAGGGAAAATTGATGAGAATGGTCTTGTAATTACCGATAAAGGATTTGGTTTTAGTCATTTAAAGACGGCACCTAAAGGCTTTCCGAAAGATTATCCTTTCATCCAATATTTAAGGATGAAAGATTTTGCTACTTGGATTCGTGTCGATGATGATTTCTTTGAAGGAGATCAGTGGCTTGATAAGATTGTAGAAATCTTCAAGGTCGGTAAGCCTATGATGGATTTTCTGAATGAGGTTATTGATGACTATGAATAGAATTCATAATTTATTAAACTCCAATTCTGGAATTGAGTTTATAAAAATGCGGGCAGACTTAAAAAGTCTGCCCGCATTTTTTATAAGATTCAGAAAAAATCAAATATTATTTTTATAATCTGTATTGTCAGTTGACACCGAATATATTCATGATCCGGTTGATGACCCGGTCAATGGTTGTAGAATCGGTGACCTGATTGATTTCCTTCTCTATTTTATGTTCCACATTTTTCTGAACCTTATTACTGATCTGAGAAGCAATACGGTCTGCAGTTTGATTCGCTGGCTGGTCAGGATTACTATTCTCTTTCTGGTCAGAATTCTGTTGCTCATCTTGCTGGTCAGCATCATCATCCTGTTGCAACTGGTCTTGATTCCGGGATTGAATATCCATTTGATTCGGGTTAGTTTTATCGAGGGCCTTCAGAATATCATCTTCATTGAGGGTATGTACCTTACCCAGAATACCGAAACTTACGGTGTGATCTCTACCATCAAAATGGACAGTTGTCTTTGAGAAAAGAAGATAATTATGATATTGCAACAAGTTGTCCATAGCCGTATCAAAGAATGTACCCGTAATCATACGTGTGAGCATACTGAATCCCTGAGTAAAGATGTCATCTGACTGTTCATTAGGATTATCATTGGAAGCTTTTTCTATGGCAGTAGTGAGTTCACTCTTGATGGCATTCTCATGATCTTGTTTGTTCGGATTTGTAAAGATAAAGAATAGTAAGGCAACAATGATTACTGCCGAGGCTATCAACCATGAGGTATGCTTTTTCTTTTTTTTATCTTCGTTGAGATGTTCATCTTGCGTTTCAGTTGGAGGAGTTGTGGCATATTCCTTTTCACCATTGGTGTTTTCTTCTGATGCACCCATTCCGCCAGAGAGGTTATCAGTGGTATCCTGTGGGTTTTGATCAGTCTCTTGTCCTGCATCGGAATTAGGTAATACCGGTGACTGATTTTCCGGAGAATAAGGAGGGGGTGTCTGCTGAGGACCTCCGGTGATAATGTATTTAAGTTGTTCTACCTGCCATGCAGGAGTCCAGTTTGACATACCTTCGGCCCACACAAGCGTCTCAGAAGTTATATGCCTTTGAGCGAGTTGATTAATGGTAAACGGACCTGTCTGTTTACCATTTTCAATCATGAAATATTCCATGCTTATATGCTAAATGATTAATATTAAATTTAGTGTGTTGTTTTCCACCATTCAGTTTTTTCTTTTCCTTTCAGAGCCACACGATTGGTACTTGGATCAGAAATGGCAATCCCACAATAATTTATGATAGGAATAAGATTATCATCACTTCTCAATGCCGTGTAGAGGGAACTCGTATGGGCTGTATGGCGTACAAGAGACTGGATAGTATCCTGAAAAGACTTTAAGAGTGCCTCATCTATCTTCTGATGGTTAGTGCCTGTAAGATGATTGACATAATCATAGAGGTCATAAAAGATAGGAGAGTTGTATCCTCCAAGGATTTGGACTTTGCCTAAAGAGTCTTCTGAAAGAGAATAACTCTTGTTGATTTTCTTCATAATAGCTGCTAGTCCATCCAATTTTCTGCAGTCTATAGCCGAAAGAGCACCATAAGGATACTGGTAATTTTTATAGAAATCATAGAATTCACTTACCAATGAAGTATATGATGGTGCTTGAGAACTCAAGTTGCCCCACATTTCTTTATAAGGCATTCCTATATCCATGACCTCACTGGTGGAGGCTAACAGAAAATTAGTAACATTACGTAAAGTGTATGCTGTTTCCACATTGGCCATATAACAGTCATCAAAGAGGATATACTGGAATTTAACTCTTGCACCAGCTATTCCTTCTGCAAGAGTGGGTATATCTGTAGCATAATCTTTCAGATCGGTGACACTGCCGAAAAAGCGAGTTCTGATTAAATTCGTTATTTTGTAGAATGTGGCCATTGCCTCATACGGATAGTGAGTCCAGTCATCCTTGTATGTCCATCCAGTCCCATGGCTACCTATAATCAATGCGTAGTTTAAAGCAGGAGCATTGGTTTTCACATCATTCAGGATTTCAGTGATACCTGATGCAGAAGTATAAAAGTTGCCTGTGTAGTCCTTGATCGATTTATGTATGAAGTCACCCCGGTTGTAAATGATCTCATAGAGTTGAGAGTTAGCGGCAGAAGTGCTTAGAAATACCAATACCTTCTTATTGCTGAGGCCTCCGGCATTTTTGATGCCCTCCTGGATGCTGTCCAGATTCTGTAGGAAAATGGAGTAGAGTCCATTATCCGAATTAGAGCCTGTCCATGGCATATATACGAGAATGGTTTGTTGATTAATGCCACTATTGTCACCATCCGTAATTCCGTTTCCACTGCTACAACTACCTAAGGCAAGTAGCAGTAAGAAACAAGATAAAAATATAATGAAGCGTTTTTTCTTCGCCTTCATATTATTTGTTTTTCTCGAGCTCTGCTATAGTTTCGTTCAAGATCTGAATTTTCCCCTCTGCGTCGTCCTGTTTTTTGCGTTCACGATTTACGACGGCTTCAGGAGCATGTGATACAAAATTCTGATTACCGAGTTTGGCTTTTACTCCTTTCAGAAAACCTTCCAGATGTTGGAGTTGGGCCTTTGCTTTAGCTATTTCAGTATCAACATCAATCAAACTCCCGATAGGGACTGCAAATTCGTCTGTATCGACCATGAAGCCACTAGCATCTGCTGACTTTTCTGTAACAGTTGCTATCTCTGATAGATTAGCCATTTTCAGGATGATAGCACTCCACGTATCAGCATGATGGTGATTGACCGACTGTAGTACAAGTTGTTCTTTCGGAGCAATATTTTTCTGATTACGAACAGTCCGGACGCCGCTCACCACCTGTTTTACTTGTTCTATCTGAGCACACATCTTCTTCTCAGCATCAGTAGGCAAAGCGATTTGAAGCGTTGAACTCATAATACTTTCACCGTCTTTACGTGGATAGATATGCTGCCAGAGTTCTTCTGTGATAAATGGCATGAACGGATGTAACATCTTCAGGAGACTCTCGAAGAATTTCAGAGTAGCATCATAAGTCTTTTTATCAAGTGGTTTACCATATTCCGGTTTGATCATCTCCAGATACCAACCGGAGAATTCGTCCCAGAACAAACGGTATATAGTCATCAAGGCTTCAGAGATACGATATTCCTTGAATTGTGCATTCATTTCCGCATTGGTAACTTTCAAACGTGCATCAAACCATTTGACGGCAATTCTGCACGCTTCTGATGGTTCGCTGTCATCTGTCTGCCATCCCTTTACCAGACGGAAAGCATTCCAGATTTTATTATTGAAGTTGCGGCCTTGTTCACACAGACTTTCATCGAATAGGATATCATTACCGGCTGGAGCACTCAGCATCATTCCCATACGTACCCCATCGGCACCATATTTATCAATCAGCGTGATCGGGTCAGGAGAGTTTCCCAGACTCTTACTCATCTTACGTCCCTGCTTATCTCTGACGATTCCAGTAAAATAGACATGCTTGAAAGGATAGGTACCCTTGTATTCATATCCAGCCATAATCATACGTGCTACCCAGAAGAAGATGATATCAGGACCTGTTACCAGATCATTTGTAGGATAGTAATATTTGATGTCATCATTATCAGGATGGTTGATGCCATCGAACACTGATATTGGCCAGAGCCATGAAGAAAACCAGGTATCCAGACAGTCACTTTCCTGTTCCATGTCTTCTGCTTTGACTGCCGGATTCTTCTTTTGGGCCAGTTTTAAAGCTTCTTCTGCATTTTCTGCTACCACAAAGTCCTTATGTCCTTCTACGGTAGTATAGTAATAAGCCGGAATGCGATGTCCCCACCATAGTTGACGACTGATGCACCAGTCTTTAATGTTTTCCAGCCAATGGCGATAAGTGTTCTTGTATTTCTTGGGATAGAACTCTATCGTATCATCCATTACAGGAGGCAGAGCAATAGCTGCAAAGTGCTTCATGCTCAGAAACCATTGTGTGCTCAATTTCGGTTCTATAGGCACATTGGTACGTTCTGAAAATCCTACTTTGTTGTCATAGTCTTCTACCTTCTCCATCAGACCGGCCGCATCAAGGTCAATGGCAATCTGTTTCCTGACTTCCATACGATCCTGTCCTATATACATGCCGGCTGCTTTGGAGATAGTTCCATTGTCATTGAAGATATCAATGGTTTCCAGATGATGCTTTAAGCCAAGGGCATGGTCATTTATGTCATGGGCAGGAGTGACTTTCAGACAGCCCGTACCGAATTCAATGTCTACGTAATCGTCTTCGATTACCGGAATTGACCGGTTGACGAGAGGTACGATGACATGCTTTCCTTTGAGCCAAGTGTTCTTCTTGTCTTTTGGATTGATGCACATTGCAGAGTCACCCATTATGGTTTCAGGACGAGTAGTTGCAACTACAGCGTAAAAACCCTTTTCATCTTGATGAATGACATTCTCTTTATCTTCACGTTTGCAATCTTGCTCTACAACACGATACTTCAAATAATAAAGTTTGGAATGTTCATTCTTGTAGATTACTTCCTCGTCAGAGAGAGCAGTCTGAGCCTTCGGGTCCCAGTTGACCATCCGTGCCCCGCGATAGATATACCCCTTGTGATATAGATCTATGAAAACTTTTATGACTCCTTTGCTACGGGTCTCATCCATGGTAAAAGCAGTTCTGTCCCAGTCGCATGAGCATCCAAGCCGGCGCAACTGTTTCAGAATAATACCTCCATGCTCCCGTGTCCATTTCCATGCTTCATCAAGGAATTGCTCCCGTGTCAGGTCAGATTTCTTGATACCTTTCTGAGCGAGCTTGTTGACTACTTTAGCTTCGGTAGCGATGCTGGCATGATCGGTTCCGGGTACCCAACAAGCATTTTTTCCTTCCATGCGAGCATGTCGTACGAGAATATCCTGTATAGTATTATTCAGCATGTGCCCCATGTGCAGTACTCCTGTTACATTAGGAGGAGGAATGACGATGGTATAAGGTTCACGTCCGTCAGGATGAGAACTGAAGAGTTGATGCTCAATCCAGTATTGATACCATTTGGATTCCACTGTTTGTGGGTCATACTTACTTGCTAATTCCATTTTATATATTGATTTTAAATTCTTTTTGACTTTCTCCGGAGAACGTGATGAATTATCTTTATGTACCTTTTTATAATAAACAGGGTATCTGTTTCCCGTTCTCTTTATAGTAATATAATGGTGCAAATTTACTAATTTTCTTTTTAAATAGTGAAAAAATCAATGATTTAATATTTCGTTTTACGAAAATGTATGAATGTATAGGTTGCGTATTCTAATTATTTTGTACCTTTGTGCATATAGAACGTAAGTTGAAATCTGTTAAGTGAAGAAAGTGCATAGTAGAGAAGAAAAGTTAGAGGCTTTCGGACGGTTGCTTGATGTACAGCATCGTCTGCGCAAGGAGTGTCCGTGGGATCGTAAGCAGACTTTTGAGAGTCTCCGGCCTAACACGATAGAAGAGGTATTTGAACTTTGTGATGCGGTGATGAAGAAAGATTACCATAATATCATGAAGGAACTTGGTGATGTCATGGAACATATCATCTTCTATTGTCTGATGGGAGATGAAGATGAGGAGTTTGACATAGCTGATGTCTGCAACCAGGAGGCTGACAAGCTGATGTTCCGTCATCCCTTTATCAACTGGCTGAAAGATACTTCAACTTCTTCGAAGGCCTGTCCGGGATGGCGCGTAAGTAATCCTATGCTTAAAATCAATAAGCAAGGGCAGGTTGTCTATCGGGAGGATACCGAACGGTTGTCAGAGCGGAAATCTTCATTAGTCAGTACGGAAGATACTCAGAAATCCCAGTCGAATACCGATAGAATCCAACCTTCAACAGCGAAAGAGGTAGAATCTACCTGGGAGCAAATCAAGCAGAAAGAAAAAGATGGTAACAAAACGGTCTTAGGAGGTGTGCCGGACGCCTTACCTTCTCTTATCAAGGCGTATCGGATTCAGGATAAAGCCAGAAATGTAGGGTTTGACTGGAAAGAGAAAGAAGATGTGTGGGATAAGGTTAGAGAAGAATTAGGAGAACTGGAGGTTGAGTTTCGAAGAGAGGATCATAACCGGTCAACAAGAGAGTTGGGCGATTTCCTGTTTTCAGTCATCAATGCAGCAAGACTTTATCACCTTAATCCTGATAATGCATTGGAGCATACTAATCAGAAATTTATCAGACGTTTCAATTACGTAGAGAAAAATATAGAAAAAGCTGGTAAGTCATTCAAGGATGTTACCTTAGAAGATATGGACAAACTTTGGAATGAAGCTAAAAAAGAGGAAAGATTATGAAGAAAAGCATTCTTTTTATAAGTATTGTTCTTGTGGGTGCTTTTGCATTTACAGGTTGCAAAAATAATAAACGTGCACATTCTGTGAAGTCGTCAAATGATTCCGCGGCCGTCTGTGGTACAGATTCTACAGTATATGGAGTTTGTGGAGATGGAACGGCTATGCATACGCTTGAACTTTTTACCGATGCAGGGGATACGGTCAATTATCTTATTGATGACGAAGACACACAATCCGTTGTCAAGGGAGGACTTTTTGTAGGCGATCGTATGGCTGTGATAGGACATAAAGGTGATGGGGAATGTATAGCGACAAATGTTATCAATCTTACTGCTTTGATGGGAAAGTGGACCAGCATTGACAAAAACTTTGAAATTCAGGAGGGTGGAACGGTGATCAATTATGTCAAAGCTGAGACTCATCCCTGGACATCGTGGAAAATCTGTAATGGGAAATTGGTCTTGAATAGAGATACATTCCTGGTAAATAATTTAGGAGCAGACAGCCTTTATTTAGAGAATAAGGATGGTATCTTTGCTTTCAAACGTAAAAAATAGCAGAGTGGAACCTTTTAAAGTACATATAATGGGATGTGGTTCGGCCATGCCCACCCTGAGGCACCATCCTTCTTCTCAGATTATAGAGATTCGTGGGAAGCTCTTTATGGTAGATTGTGGTGAGGGAACGCAAATCCAACTCCGTCGTTACAAAATCCGTTTTCCTAAAATCTCTGCGGTATTTATCTCCCATCTCCATGGGGACCATTGCTTCGGTCTGTTGGGAATGATGAGTACTTTTGGAATGGTAGGAAGGACTGCTCCGTTGCATGTCTATGCACCAGCAGATTATGAATCGATGCTGACAAAAGAAATTGATTTCTTTTGTCAAAGGCTGGAATTTCAGATAGAATTTCATCCTATAGATACAACTTGCAGGAAGGTCATATATGAAGATCGGAGCCTGACGGTTGAGACCATTCCCTTGGAACATCGCATACCCTGTTGCGGCTATCTTTTCAAAGAAAAGCCCACTCTTCCTCATATCTGCAGAGATATTATAGATTGTTATAATGTTCCGGTATCCCAGATTAATAATATTAAGTTGGGTGCAGACTGGACTACAGAAGACGGGGAAGTGATTCCTAACAATCGTTTTGTGGTGCCTTCTGATCCACCACGTTCCTATGCTTATTGCAGTGATACCAGATATATGTCCGATTTGTATAAGATGGTCAAAGGTGTCAATTTGCTATATCACGAGTCGACATATATTGAGGTTGATGCAGAAAGAGCCAGAATGTTTTATCACAGTACAGCACGACAAGCTGCTCAGGTGGCGAAGGCTTCAGGAGTAGGAAAACTGTTACTGGGACATTATAGTGCACGCTATGATGACGAAAAGATTATGCTCAGTGAGGCAAAGAAAGTATTTCCCAACAGTTATCTGACCCACGAGGGGGATACCTTCGATGTTAATAATCTTTAATATTTCAAGGTCCTTTCTCGATGGAATGTTGTGTTTTTCTATATTTGCATAGAATTATAATCGAAGCGAATCTCGGATAATTAAATATAGAGAGTATTTATCATCTTAGTCTTGTCAGGCAGGTGCTATACTTAAAATAGGAAAGAGAGTATTCGCAGGGTTGTTATTAGTCCATATTTGTTTTGAAGTTTTTTAAGTTTCTGGTACCATTACTATGTTTGTTTTGTTGCTTGTCTGCATGTGAGAATAAAGTAGCAAATTCTAACACACGAATATCCTTAGATTCGTTCGAGGGGTTAAAGTCTGATCATTTCGCTTTGAATTCTTTTCGTATTAGAGCTGAGATTGACAGTTGTATGGCTAAAGATAAAGATTCTTTGACTACGGATTATTGGGTCCGGCGTTATTATCTTAATAAAAATGCTTTTATTTGGATTGATCGTCACGGACTTGATGCTCGAGCTGATACACTTCTATCCTGGTTAAGAGGAGTCAAGGAGATAGGATTCTCACTCCGCAAGTTTCGTGTCAGGCAAATAGAACGTGACTTAGCGAGAGTGCGTCTTCTGCGCTTTGACAGCATCAATAACATCAATGTTGTCATGGGCCGGTTGGAATATGATCTTACAAAAGGGTATTTCCGGTATGCAGTCGGGCAACGGTTTGGATTTATGAATCCGAAGTATGTGTTAAACCGTTTGGATCCTATAGATACAACATTGTCAGATGATCCCTCTAAGATAAAATACTATCAACTCTTTGATATTCCAATGGAGCATGCTTCTAAGCGATTCTATGCTTTGGCTCTCCGTAAGGTGGCCCGGGATAGCGTGACTGAGTTCCTGCGAGAGATCCAACCGGCGAACCCGTTTTATAAGAAATTGCTTCATCTTTTGGGGCAAGTACGAAGAAAACGAGAGAGGAACCTGATACTTTGCAATATGGAAAGATGCCGATGGCGACTGCGGGATGATCCTCAACGACATCAGAAGTATATTGTTGTTAATATTCCATCATTCAAGCTTGATGCAGTAGATGGATCTTCTGATTTGACCATGCGCGTGGGGTGCGGAACGAGTGAGACAAAAACACCACTACTGACGAGTTCCATCTATCGGATGGATATCAATCCCCAGTGGATTATCCCGAAGAGTATTATTAAGAAAAATGTGGCTCGGCATGCCGGTCAATATGCTTATTTTGAAAAGAAGCGATTTTTTATTGAGAAAGGAAATCAAGGTGAGTGTGTTGATCCTCGTCTTGTCAGCAAAGATATGTTGTTGAGCCCTGATTATAGTGTAATCCAAGAGGGAGGAAAAGGAAACTCCTTGGGCAGAATTATTTTCCGATTCAGAAATAATTTTTCAATCTATCTTCATGATACCTCTTCTAAAGACTTCTTTTCCAAGGAGGATCGGGGCGTGAGTCATGGTTGTATCCGAGTACAGAAACCATTCGATCTGGCAGTCTTTCTTCTAGACAAAAAAGATTCTCATAAGATCGAGCAGATCAGCTATTCGATGTCTGCAGACGTATCTTCACTCCAGCATCATTTTGATGACCAGTCTGTTACAGACCAAAATGAGGAAAGGAATAAAAGAGAAAATTCTCTGGATCATAAACTGTATGTTCATTCAGTGAAAGTGAAGCCAGCTGTTCCTCTTTATATAATTTACTATACACTTTATCCTGCGAGAGATGGGCAGTTGGTTCGATATAATGATATTTACGGTTATGATGATGTGATTCTACGTTTCTTAAAAAACTATCAGTGAATAAAAACGATGCAGAAATTTTAGGTTTACTTGGATCTCCTGCTACATATAGGAAAGGATTTGAGCGACTTATAAAGGTGTACAGTGGACCATTGTACTGGAAGATTCGTCGCATCGTCTTGATTCACGAAGATGCGGATGATGTCCTTCAGAATACCTTTCTTAAGATCTGGTCAAAGTGGTCACAATTTCAGGGTAAGTCCAATCTCTCTACATGGATTTATAGAATAGCCATCAATGAAGCTATCGATTATCTGCGTCGCAAAAAGAATTTAATAGAAATAAGTCCTGATGATGACCTGAGTGTAGCTAATCATCTTTTAGCGGATGACTACTTTGATGGTGATGAAGCAGAAGCATTGCTCCAGGAAGCTATTGCTCGTTTGCCCGAAGTGCAGCGTACAGTATTCAACCTTCGGTATTATAATGATATGAAATATTCTGAGATAAGTCAAATATTAAATACTTCAGAAGGTTCTCTTAAAGCAAGTTATCATTTAGCGGTGCAAAAGATTACAAAATTTTTGAAGATAAATGATTAAACTTTTTATTTTCATACGCGTCTAATTCATTAGGAAAGGAATACGAATATGAATAACAATGAATCATCTATTAAGAGGCAGTATGGCAAGCAGCAGCCTTTTAAGGTACCTGAGGGATATTTTGATGATTTCTCCAAGCGTCTTATGGCTCAGTTGCCAGCTCAGAAACAAAACATTTCCGTGTCCTATCCTTGTCTTTCAAGGGTACGGTTAGTGTTTAAATACCAAATATGGCGTATCAGCCTTATTGCTGCAAGTGTAGTTGCAGTCTTCTTTTCTTTGAATTTTATCTTTTTCAAGAAAGATATACAACCGGATCAGACTGCACAAAAAACTGTTCAAAAGATTACAGTTGATCAGGCTGCTGATTATGCAATGATGGATAATGAAGATATTTATGCGGATCTTGTAGATAATAATACTCATTAGTCAATGAAAAGAATATTATTTTTATTTTTTATATTTGTGATAGGTGGATTGGTTCCTGTTTTTGGTCATGATGGCTTTAATCCTGAACGCTGGCAGGCGGAGATGGAACAATATATTGTAGCCAAAGCGGGTTTAACACCTTTGGAAGCATCTGAATTCTTCCCTGTTTACAGGGAATGGAAAGAGAAGGAGAGGGGATATTTTGACCAACTCCGGTTTTATCGTCATATTAATGTCAATGATCCTCATGTTTGTGCAGAAGCTATATATAAGCGCGATGAGATTGATTTGAATATCAAGAAGTTACAACAGATCTATCATAAAAAATTCCTGAAAATCCTTCCTGCAACAAAGGTGTATCAAATTATTCGTGCTGAAGATGAATTTCATCGTCAATCTTTCAGAAAATTTATCTTTCAAGGTGGCGATAAATAATTAACCCGTTGACGGAATTAATTTAGTGCTAACCTCATTACCGCAGTTTGGAAACCTCATTACCGTAGTTTGGAAACCTCATTACCACAGCTTGGAAACCTCATTACCACAGCTTGGAAACCTCATTACCACAGCTTGGAAACCTCATTACCACAGCTTGGAAACCTCATTACCACAGCTTGGAAACCTCATTACCGCAGCTTGGAAACCTCATTACCACAGCTTGGAAACCTTATTACCACAGCTTGGTAATTACGGATTATGTATGGTTTAAAGGCTGAATGGTATAAGTCGCTTAAAATCAGATATATGTACAATTAGTTAGATCTGTTTTTCCTTCATGTTTAATTTAGTTCATTGCATGTTACTGGGTAAAAAACTTTTCAGTATTGATTGTTTTTTGTAACTTTGCCATTTTGTATCTAAAAATCAATGGGTTCAGTATATCGGGGTTACCATAGCGAATGACAGAAGAGGAGATAGGGATGCTTAAAAACTGCTATTCTATCGTGTCTGGATAACGTGTTTATAGATACGTCAATGGGGTTTATTGCTTTATAGTTACAAAAAACAATGTAAATGTTTATCTTTGTTAAAAATAATTTGAATAGATAGGGGTATTTCAGGATTTCTTTGTTTTTATATATGAATAGTGAGTACATGCATCTTGAAGTGATTTGATTTAACCATGGCATATATTACTATGGCGGCGTGTAATCAAGGTGATAATCATTTTTACGGCCTCTTGTCTGTGAAGTGAATGAAGGCTAAACTTTTACGGTTGATTTTGGACAATTAAATTTTTAAAATGAGAAAGTTGTTTTTTTGTATATTCCTTTTGTGCTGTGATTTATTTGTAAATGCACAAGGTAAGAAGTGTGGTGTTAATAGTAGCAATCAATTTAAGCAAACCTTCTGGTGATATAGATGTCCAAGATGTCAAAAGGTTTTATCAAACATTAATGATTAAAGTATAGATGAACGTAAAAAGATTGGTATTAGTATCTTATTGTATGTTACTAGTAGGTATCATGCCTAAGTTATATGCCCAAAAACAAAAAGAAAAGTTAGGGGTAGATTCTATTAGTAAGGTAAAAATCAAAAAGGATAAAAAGTATGCTAAAGAAGTACATATTTCTGAAGTCGTAGTTTCGTCGAAGAAAAAAAATGACAATGTTACCAGTACCGTTGTCGGATTGCAGAGCCTTACGGGAGATGAGATCAATAAGGTCCCGGCACTGATGGGTGAAGTAGATGTGGTGAAAGCCATACAATTATTGCCTGGAGTGCAGGTGCCGTCTGAAGGGAGTTGTGGATTCAATGTTCGTGGTGGTACGATAGACCAGAATCTGATCCTTCTCGATAATGTGAATATTTATAATGCATCTCACATGTTTGGTTTCTTTTCTGTGTTCAATAATGATGCGGTTCAAAGTGCTGACTTGTATAAAGGAGATCTGCCTATAAAATATGGAGGGAGACTATCGTCATTGTTAGATGTTAAACTAAAAGATGATTCTCCGGAAAAGGTAACAGGGAAAGGAGGTATAGGCCTGATCTCAAGCAGAATCACTGTTGAAGGACCTTTAGGGGGGAAAACTTCGTGGCTTGTCAGTGCCAGACGTAGTTATGCAGACCTGTTTCTTAGGATGTCGTCTGATCCGGATAAGAAGAATGAATATCTTTATTTTTATGATATTGATGCGAAAATGTCACATCGTTTTTCTTTAAGGGATAAGTTTTATCTGAATATTTATAATGGTTATGACAGGTTTATTTCTCCATTTGGGAAGATCGGTTATGGCAACTCTTTGATTTCGGGTTGTTGGAATCATATCTTTTCTGATCATCTGTTTTCGAAATTATCACTGAATTACAGTCGGTATAAGTATGATCTGGAATGGACTGTTACCGGAGCAAAGGTAGACTGGATGTCGGATATTCAGGATATGGAGTTACGCTGGGATTTCAGTCATGTTCTTTCTGATAAGATAAAGATGACTTATGGGATCTCTTCTGTTTTTCATTCGTTCAATCCCGCATATATCACGCGTCCGGGATATCCGGATTTCAGAATGCAGCGCTCTTACGCCCTTGAGCATAATTTGTATATAGGATTGGAACAAATGATCAACCAGCATCTCTCACTCAAATATGGTGCACGTCTGACGGCTTTCCGGAATATAGGGAAAGGCCTGGTTTATGACTATGATCAGAACTATCAGGCAGTCGGATCTCATGAGTATAAGAGTGGAAAGATATACCATACTTATATACGTCCTGAGTTTAGGGCCAGTGCTGTATATCTGTTAGATGAGAAATCTTCATTGAAAGCATGTTTCTCTCATAATGTACAGTTCTTGCAAATGGCAAATAATTCAGATTCGGGTTCACCTTTTGATTTATGGTTCCCTGCCAGTCCGAATATCAAACCGCAAGAGGCAAATCTTTATTCTTTTGGTTATTTCAGGAATTTTCATCATAATGCTATAGAAACTTCTGCAGAAGTGTATTATAAAAAGATGAGAAATGTAATTGATTTTAAGGATAATGCCCAATTACTCTTCAATGAAAAACTTGATGGTGAGGTTCGCACAGGGACTGGAAAATCGTATGGAATAGAACTGATGGTGAAGAAGAATACAGGGCGTCTGACCGGTTTCGTGAATTATACTCTGGCACGTACAGAGCGGACCATTCCCGGAATTAATAATGGAGAGACCTATCTGGCTCCTTCAGACAAAACACATAGCGTGAATATTCTTGCTTCATACCAGTTGAATAAAAAATGGGATTTTTCTGCTGAATGGGTTTTTTCAACAGGAACACCAGTGACATACCCTACAGGACGTTTTGAAATTAATGGTGAGTATTATCCGATATATTCCGGGCGTAGCAGAGAGCGGAAGAAACCATACCACCGTCTGGATGTTTCTGCTACATACCATCCACACTCTGAATCTAAGAAGTGGAATCATGGAGAATGGGTCTTTTCTATATACAACATCTATTGGCACAAGAACCCATGGATGACATATTATGATCAAAACACAAATGACGGATTTCCTCATGCTAAGATGATTTATCTTTTCGGGGCTGTTCCTTCAGTTACATATAATTTTAAGTTCTAAATGGTATCAAAGATGAAAACAAGGATAGTAAAATTCATATTAAAGACAATGATCGTATTTGTATCTATCATTTCATTGGATTCCTGCATAGAAGATACAACAATACCGACAACGGACTCTGCGTATGTACCGGTCATCTATGGTGCGATTACGGATCAGAATATCAGACAGGAGATACAGATTACCAGTTCAAGAGGATATTTTGATAAAAAGGAGAATGCCAGGATTTCTGATGCACATGTAGTTCTTAGTGAAGATAGTGCTGCCATACATCATACTTCCATTCTGCTTCAAGACTCTGTGGGTAGTGGTATTTATAAGACAAAAGACAAGATGCGAGGTAAACCCGGTTGGACCTATAGTCTTAAAGTTACAATGGATTTCAATCATGATGGTAGTGTCAAAACGTATACAGCAGAGAGCAAAATGCCGAAGAAAGTGAATCTTGACTCTTTAGATATTAAAAAGATAAAAGAAGGCGACTATACGATGTACACGGTGAACATCAGTGCAGTAGATCCTAAGGAAGACAATTATTATTTCGGGAAATATTATTTAAACGGGAAATACTATAATACGATAAGCAAATATATCCTGTTTGATGATATGAGCCTTAATGGTCAGAATATACGAGATTTGTCAATAGATTATTTCTTTGACAAGACCAATAAGGATAAGTTTAGTGATGATGATGCCAAGGATATGATTTTTATGTCATCTGGTGATAACCTTACACTCCAAGTCAGCAATGTCAATAAGGATTATTGGGATTTTATATCTGATTGTATTAACCAGAAGAATGGTTCCAATCCTATGTTCGGAGGTCCGGCTACGAATATTTCAACTAATATTACGAATGGTGCACGTGGTTTCTTTACGGCTTATTGCATATCGTCTGCAAGTGCCGTTGCTCCAAACTGATAGAATAAAATAGAAATCTTATTATACGATACGATAAAAGGATCCTGTTTCTGGGATCCTTTTTATCGTTATATGCGTATATTTTATATAAGTCAGCAAGAACTGTTGACGGTTGTCTATATAAGCGTATAGTAAGAGTAAAATTACTTGAATATAAAACTGAGAATAAAGATGAGGCTCAGAACAATCAGAGTTGGATTCAAGGCTTTATATTTACCGGTGCAGAGTTTGATGATTACATAACTAAGGATTCCAAGAGTGATGCCGTCAGCAATGGAATAGCAGAGAACCATTGTTATCATTGTTATAAATGCAGGAAAGGCTTCACTGACTTCGCTGAGATCAATCTTCTTCATACTGTCAAGCATCAAGACACCTACCAATACTAAAGCTCCACTGGTAGCTGCACTTGGGATAATCAGAAATATTGGACTTAAGAACAGACTGATTAGAAACAGAATGCCTACAACAAAACTTGTAACACCACTTTTCCCGCCTTCAGCAATTCCACTTGCGCTTTCGATATAAGTCGTAATGGTCGAACATCCAAGAAATGATCCGCAGGTCGTACCTATAGCGTCGCTCATCATAGCCTGTTTTACGTGTGGTATGGAACCGTCAGGTCTTACGATACCCGTCTTTTCTGCTAATCCGACTAAAGTACCAACGGTATCAAAGATATTAACGATAAGTAATGTGAAAACGGTAATGACGGTTTGGAAATTCATCAATCCGGAAAAATCAAATTTACAGAACACTGGAGCAAGACTTTGAGGAGCACTCACTGGCAGCCAGTCTTTTGTAAAGGTAGTTACTCCAAAAGGTATACCTATGATTGTAGTAAGTATGATGCTGTAGAACAGAGAGCCCTTTACCTTTCTTGCCATCAAAACAGAACTTAGAAGTATAGCAATTACACCAAGTAACATCGGTTTGGTGAAATCTCCAAGTCCGACAAATGTACCCGGTTTGGCAACGATGATACCCGCATTTTTTAGACCGATGAAGGCTATGAACATACCTATACCCGTACTGATGGCATATCGCAGGTTTTGCGGTATAGAGTTTAATATCAGTTCTCGGATATTAAGGAATGTGATCAGGAGGAAAATGATACCCTCGATAAGCATAATGGCAAGGGACTGTTGCCAAGTGTAACCGAGTGCCTGGCACATGGTATAGGCAAAGAAGGCATTCAGTCCCATCGATGGTGCCTGCGCAAAGGGCAGTTTAGCCATAAAGGCCAATAGAAGAGTGGCTATAGCAGCTGCAATGACTGTACCCGTAAAGAGTGCTGCTTTGTCCATGCCAGTGGTTGAGAGAATAGCCGGATTGACGGCCAGGATGTAACTCATTGTAAGGAAGGTCGTGGCACCGGCTACAACCTCGGTCTTCATGTTCATACTTTTGGGATCAAATCCCAAAGCCTTTTCGAAAAATTTCATTTGTTAAATATATTGCTGTAATTATTAGGTGTTCAACAGGTTAAAAACTAATAGCATATTTCTGAAAAGTAACTTATAAAACTTTGTCAACAGGAGTTTTCTCTTTCAGCCAGTCATCAAGGATCTTGCGAGCAATGCTTAGTTTTTCGGGTATAGTCGGAAGATTGTCCTTTGAAAACCAGTTGCCATAATTCAGTTCTTCTTTTTGCAGATGAATATCTCCACTTACGTAATCAGCATTGTATCCTACCATTAATCCACAAGGGTAGGGCCACGGCTGTGATCCGAAATAACGAAGATTTGTGATTTTTAAAGAAGTCTCTTCTTTTACTTCCCGATAGACTGCATCTTCAAGGGTTTCTCCGGTTTCCACGAAACCGGCTACTAATCCGTAAAAGTTAGTCCTGAAATTGCGGGCCTGAACCAAAAGGACTTTATCATCACGATGGATAAGTACTATGACTGCAGTAGCTAACTGTGGCCATACTTCCTTACCGCAATTCGTACATCTTTTACTAATATTAGTATGCATTTTCATCGGGGAGCCGCAAACGCCACAGAATTGTGTGTTCTTATCCCAATATAGGAGTTCACTACATTTTCCGGCTTCCATATACAAGTCAAGAGGTATCTTATAATAACTTGACCGTAGGCCACACATTTCGTAATGTGTATCATTGGTTATGGAACGATTGGGAAATTCTCGCAGCATGGTCTTGGAAGGGTCATCAATGCTGAAGGTCTTGATTTCCGTGCCATCACTCATTGGAGCAATATTCATGATGTGAGTCCATGGCTTAGTAAGTACCGGTGATTCTTCAGAACAGGGAATGGTATAGTGACCATCTGCATATTTCTCAAGTAGGATATCACTTTTACAAAATATGAACCAGTATTTCATTTCTGATATATTTTATTTAGAAAAAATTCCTTGATGAATTGAAAATTTTATTTTTCTTCTGCAGCTGTAAGAGGTTTTCCAAAAAGCAGAGCCTTATCACGGGCAATAGCTGGTTTTACCCAGTTCTCAGGGATAAAACGCCAATTATCATGTGCCTTGGGGTCTAAGGTCCCGGCCTTTTCGATTTCCTTCATCAGATAGTACCGTTGATCTTCTTTACTTTGAAAAATAATACGTCCTTTCAGTTCTTTATGAGGTATTCCAGCACCCTTAGTCAGAAGTTCACCACCTCCGTTTCCCCGGTAACTGTTCATGGCTACTTTATACCATTTTTTCAAGTTAAAAGGTTGTCCGTTACTCATCTGGAGAATATGGACTTTCTGTCCGTTCGGTTTGGTTACGTCCACTGTATAATCGATGCCCACGGCTGAATCGAAATTGAAGGCCAGATTCTTGAACAAGTATCTTTCGGCGCCATTATCATGGTGATCACTGAGAAGCATGATATGGTCATCAGGACTTTTCATCGTGTTAGCCCAGAGGTCATAGCTCATTTCCAGGTATTTGCGGATTTCATTACCTGTCATGCGAACCGTATAAATCTGATTTTCGTATCGGTATAGGTTAAAGAGATCACTTACATGAATATCTCCTTTCCGGATGCTTGTATCGAAAGATAATGGGGCGTTGAAGGAGATGTCTGCGCCTGTAATCTTCAACTGTAAATCCTGAATAAAGTCAGAGAAGGGTGCGCTTCCAAAATAGCAGTCACGAGTATATATACTATGTGCAAAGGTGCCGATTTTCCGGTCTACAAATTTCTTTACACTGTCTATATCCGGTTGGAAATGCCGGATAAAATCGGCGTCCGTTTTTTCATTACAAACATTGACCAACTGACCTGTCACCTTTGTGTTTAGTGTTGTTGGGTTTGTTTCGTCTGAAACAGTAACAGAAATCTGTGCATCACTCACATAGAGGGCATTGCAACTTGGATCCAGACAAAGCACGTTTTTACCTGTAATGGCATTTTTGACAATATCCTGATGCAGAGTATGGTCATGACCATAGAGGATAAGATCAAACCCAGGGACTTTTCGGGCTACTTCCATAGATGCATTTTCATCAAATTTCTCGTTTTGTATTCCTCCTTCTTTTCCACTGTGGAAAAGACCGATAATCAGATTGGGATGTTCGTGGGTTTGCAGATAATTTATCCAGTAGCGGCAGGATTTTACCATATTATCAAAGCGTAGTCCACTCCATAAATGCTCATTAAGCCAATTGGGAATTGCATCTGTCAGCATGCCTAGGACTGCGATCTTTATTCCGTTGCGCTTGATAATAGTATAAGGATGGACATAAGGCTGTGCAGTCTTTGTAGAGACAATATTTGCTCCGAGGATCGGGCATTTTACTTCTCTGAACCATTTATCATAGACAGCATGTCCTGTTTCTATATCATGGTTACCCACAGTTTCCGCATCATAATGCATATAGTTTACTACACTGGCAGCAATATTCGGAACTTCAGTTTTGACATAGTTGTAATAGTAGCAAATAGGTTGACCTTGAAGAATATCACCGTTATCCAATAGGATAAGGCGGTTGCCATATATGGCCCTCAAAGAATCCACATAAGTAATAACCCGGGCTAATGAGCCTTCTTTTGGCTTATGGTTGGTAAAATCGTAGGGGAAGAAACTTCCATGAACATCACTTGTCTCAATAATTCGCAGACTGACAGTCTTCGTTTGTGCCATAGTTGGTATACTTAGTAGGATTGCCAGAAAGCCAATAATCATCTTTTTCATCTGACATTTTTTGATTACTCTGCAAAAGTACTAAATATTGTTGGATTTGGTATACTTTTTGTAGGATATATTATCGTAATTTAAGGAGGATATCAGAAGATGGCATTTATAGATTATTATAAGATTTTGGGAGTCAGCAAGAGCATTCCTCAAAAGGATGTTCGTGAGGCTTACTTGAAAAGAGTGAAACAATTTCATCCGGATCTGCATCCGGATGATCCTAAGGCAAAAGCCAAGTTTCAAGCTTTGAATGAAGCCTATGAGGTTATTTCTGATCCCAAAAAGCGTACTAAATACGATAAGTACGGCGAGCAGTGGCGTAATGCAGATGCTTTCGACCAAACTGGTAGTACAAGTGGTTTTGGTCAAGGTTCTTCGGGGGCTAATCCTTTTGAAGGATTTGACTTTAACAGTTTTGGTGGCGGTAACGGTTTTTCTGATTTCTTTGAGGATCTATTTGGTGGAGGCGGACGGCATGCACGATTCCATACTTCAAATGGCTTTAATGAGAGATTTGACGGATTTGGAAATGCCGGTTTTGGCAGTACACGACAAAGTTCAGGTGAGATGAATGCGAAGGTCAATATAGACCTATATACAGCTTTATTGGGTGGTGAGATTCTTATCCAGTTGAGTAATGGTCATAAGATAAAACTCAGAATCAAGCCGGAGACGCAGAATGGTGCAAAGGTGCGTGTGCGTGGAAAGGGATATGATCGAGGAGATGGTACATACGGAGATTTGATCATTACGTACAATGTAAAGCTTCCGGTACATCTGACAGAACATCAGAAGATGTTACTTAGACAGATGCAACAGGGTAAAGTCTGAGTGGGGTTCATGCGAAATGTCATCTGCTATGGCCTGCTATGATTTATCTGGATACGAATAGAACTTGGACTTATAATAATGATCTTAACAGGAATTGTAATTGTTTGACGAATGCTTGCTTTGGTTAATGACGGCCTTAAAAAGGGGGATGTGATCATGATTCAATTACTTAATTGTCCGGAATTTGTCTTTACCTATATTGCTGCACATAAGACACATACCGTAAGTTGTCTAGTTAATTATCGTCTTAGTTCAGGTTTAGAGGACAGTTGGTTATAGCTTATGTGGTCAAGAACGAAGATACTCTGACTGCGGAAAAGCTTGATACCTATTGTAAGGAAAGCCCTGATATCGCAAATTTTAAACGCCCTAGATTCTATCCTTTTAATGCGACCGGGAAGAAACTTTATGTTTAAGGTCAGGGAAGTTGCCAGTGAAGATTTGAAGAACGGACTTCTTTATCGGGTATGATGAGAAGTTGAAAATGAGATTCGAGAAAAACAGTTATATGGGTACTTTTGATGCATCGAATAGCAGTTTTAAACAGGTCAAAAGAGAAAGGCATATCAAAAGTGAATTTCCGATATGCCCTTCTTTTTTGTTTATTTGTAAATCATAAAATAATTCTTATCATATTAAATGAACTGATTTTGTTATTCTCAGAAACAGTAGCATTGATGCGGTATTGTGATTGTGTTGGTTGTGACGGATCAGTACTGCTGACATTCTGCCGTACAGAAAACTGTACCTGATATTCATATTTGTCGTCACCAACTTTATGTTTCTTTATATTATAGTCATTGTTAATCCTCCAGTTCATATTGGTGATATTGTTCTTCCATATCTTATGAATAAAACTGGCAACATCTTCTTTAGTAGCATTGGCCTTTCCTAAGAATGATGACATTACATTCTCTGCCAGATCGGCAGCCTGACTTTCATCTTTAGAGTTGATGCTTTGGAAGAATGTCCTGAAAAGTGTACTGATCATCTGTCTCTCTTCTGGTTGGAGTACTTTTTGCTGAACTTCTTTCATACCCTCCTGCGCTAAATCCGCAAAAGCACCCTGAGGATGAGCTTTTAAGTATTCCTGATAACTTTCGGGAGTATTTTCGTTATGAGCATCTCTCCAGTCCAAGGAGTCAATCTTATTACGAGCTTCAGCGGCATGTATGGAATGAGGGTAATTCTGTAGATAATCTTCCAGTGCACCCTTTGAGCCTCTCATTACAGCATTGGTCCATTCTTGATTATTTTGCTTAATCTTCATCAGATGGTTTTGTACAGAATCGCGATGGGCTTCCGGAGCATCCTGGTATGTGTCCAAATAACTTTGTAAGACTGTGGGATCAGAACTTTTCATTACAATCTCATAGTCTTGTTCCTCTTTATCATTCTTGGCAGTTGAATAGAAATGATACATTATTCCTACAGCAATAATTGCGATAATAATGCCCACAATGAGTGGAACGTAATTCCGTTTCTTCTTTTTTGTTGAAGAAGAACCGTTCCCGGAATGATCTCCTGGTGGCATTGATCCTTTGGAAGGGTTTTGACTTGATGCTGCAGAATGGTCTTGCGTATTTTCAGTAGTACTTGGGGGAAGAACGCGATCCTCAGAAGTTGTAAACGGTACATCTGTTGTATCAGTTGGTGCCTTTTGAATAGGGGGTGTATGAGAGGAAGTCATATTTGATTTTGTAGGGCGATGGCAATTAGGGCACATCTCCTCATTGGCAAAATATACTTCCCCACAGTTAGGGCAGCGAATAATCTTTCCTGCAATCTCTACTCCGCAATTTGGGCAAACGGGTGCTTTGTCACTAATCTGATGACCACACTCCGGGCATTTGATAATAGCCATATCTTCTTATTATAAAATTCTAAAATTCAGATTCGTTCACAATTATCATTATCGGTGTCGAAATCTAATCTCACGCAATTTATGACGTCCCATCAGACGACTCTTGTCCACATAACCATTGATGCCATCAAGATGTCCTCTACCTGTATATTGCCATAATTCATAATCATGGCCGTCTGTAAGAATAGGTTCTGATTTTGTATATTTGGCAATCATCAATTTATAATTATCAATTTTTCCAGCTAAGTTCTGATTATAAAAATTCGCGCCGGTATAAATGAGTGGTTTTTGCCGATAGGTCCGCTCAATGAGTCGGAGAAATTTAAAAAGGCTATCACAAAATTCTTCTTCTGATAATCCGCTTCTTGTTTCTATATCAACCATTGGAATCAGGTCCTGGTCTCCGGGGCGGCATTGTGATAAAAAGTTATTCAATTGTTGCAGTTGGGAATATCGTGGGCGATAGAAGTGATAGGAACCTACTTTTAAACCATATTGATGAGCCATATCAATATTATCCTGATACTTGCTGTCTATTCTGGATCCGCCTTCAGTAGCTTTAAGATAGACGTATGCCATATTTGCATTCTCTCCTACAGTCTTCCAGAATACAGTCCCCTGATAGTGGCTGAGGTCTATTCCTTGAATATAGTGACATGTATCATTACTTGCCACTTCCTGGGCTTGTGATGATAATAATAAAGTAAATATGCTGATTACTAATAAAAAAATCCGTTTCATAAACGCAAAGATACTAACTATTCTTCAATTTCTGATAAGGAACGTGCAAAATTATGTAAAAAGTTGAATAGAGTCTCAATTGGCGCATATATGAAATACCGCATACTCTGTCGGAGATTACGCCATAATACTTTATTGTTGTTATGTACAAATCCAGTACTTCCCTGGCGAAAATGCCACTCTTTGGTAAGATCTTCCCATGTATTGCATAAAGAGCGGATAGTCAGTCCGTTCGCTCCTTTTTCAATATGGTGGACAAAAGGCACTTCTTCTTCTTCGAAATGGAAGAACTGGATAAGTATACTTCCTTCAAGTTGAGACATACGTACAATATGGAGCTTGTTCAGCCACTTGTCAAGTTTTAACCAGTCTACTTTTCCCCCCTTAGGACTCCGAAGATATTCTCCTAGTTGGATGATTCCTTTAAGGCTGACTCCGTAGTTGAGCATTGCATTAATATTCGAGACAATGATATGAAGCAGTTCGATGGTCTCCAGATTAGTATCAATAGCATGATGTTCTGTCTGTTCTATATTCCTCAGTTTTCTTTTCAGATAAGGTGTAGTCAAAGTGACGTGTCCTTCCTTTGACTCTGTCACATTATCCAATAAAGCTTCAAGTTTCTGACGTTTAAAATTGGTCATAGGTTCCAGCGTTTCGTCAGATTGGAAATATTCCGAACGTAACTTCTTAAAAACATTTCTTTGTATAAAATTCATGATTTTTCCGGATTTAAGTTCAGATAATTATTGTTCAACTGTATTTTTTCGGATAACGTAAGAAGATAGCCAGTAGGGCTGCTACGCCTATAGCCATAGGATAAAACAGATAGGGGATGATCTGCATGGGATTCACATGGGCTAATCCTGCAGCCAGCAATATCTGTACTCCATAGGGGAGAATACCTTGTATACAACACGAAAAAGTATCCAGAATACTTGCGGCCTTCCGATTGTCTACACCGAATTTGTCTCCTATACGTTTAGAGATATCTCCTACTGTCAGAATAGCAATGGTATTATTGGCTGTACAAATATTTACCAGAGACACCAGGGCAGCAATGGACAGTTCTGCACCTCTCTTGTTTTTAACGTGGGCAGTAAGTCGATTGATAATATAATCAATTCCTCCGTTCGTCCGGATAATTTCGAGCATACCCCCTGCCATCATTGCAATCATAACCAGTTCTCCCATGTTCAGAACTCCATTACCAATAGCACTGAACCACCCATAAATGGAATAGTCACCGTCTGCCATTCCTATAATACCGCAAAGGATAAGTCCCAAAGTGAGAACTGCCATGACATTCATTCTCGCAACTGCTGCAATCAATACGACAAGATAGGGGATGACTTTGATATATTCGACAGAAGGGACATATTTTGGAGCTTGTGTATCAGTACCCAGGATCGTATAGATAATCAGAATGATGACGGCTACAGGCATGACAATTTGACTATTGACTCGAAACTTATCACTCATGTTACACCCTTGTGTCTGGGTGGCAACGACTGTAGTATCGGATATGAAAGAAAGATTATCTCCGAAATATGCTCCGCCTACGATAATAGCAGTGATCATAGGGATATTGGCTCCTATAGAATGAGCAATATCTGCAGCTATAGGAACCAATGCTACCACTGTACCAACGCTGGTGCCGATAGAGATAGAAATGAAACATGCAGCGAGGAAAAGACCTGGCAGCAACATCTTGGCTGGTAGATAATAGAGGGCTAGATTTACCGTTGCATCAATGGATCCCATGCCCTTAGCCGAAGCTGCAAAAGCACCGGCCAGAACATATATCCATAACATCAGCATGATATTACTCGATCCGGCCCCTTTGCTATAGGTGTCAATTCTTGCCCTTATTGGCATACCGCCGGTAATCATAATCGCATATATACTTGATATCAGGAAAGCGACAGACATTGAGAGATTGGGCTCACTATCCCTCTTATCTACTGAATAACGAGTGAAAAGGATAATGAGAATAATCAAGATGATCAATGGCGAGAGTGCCCGCAATCCACGTTTGTTGCTCACTGTTTTTTCTATTTGTATTTTATGGACAAGATCTTATAAAACTGAAGAAAAAGCTGATTCTCGAAATACGTTAAGCGATAGAACTTTTAGTATCTCTTAAGAATCAGCCTGAACTGTTGATATGATTTTTACAGTGTTACTCCATTCTTGAAAATAGCGATTCCCTGATAATCATTTATTTCATTTTTACACTGTTCGCCGCTTGCAATGGCAATGACTTTATCGATGAACTGAGTTGCCAATGTTGCCATGTCCGTACCTTCGGTAAGAATTCCTGCGTTAAAGTCTAACCAATTTGGCTTATTTTGATAAAGTGTACTGTTAGAAGCAATTTTTATAGTAGGAACAAAAGTCCCGAAAGGCGTACCTCTTCCCGTAGTAAAGAGAACCATCTGACAACCGGATGCGGCCAGTGCCGTTGCTGCAACCAGGTCGTTGCCAGGTGCAGACAGAAGGTTGAGCCCGTTGTTTTGTAAACGCTCACCGTACTTGAGCACTCCACTTATCAAAGCTTTACCACACTTCTGGGTACATCCTAAAGCTTTGTCCTCCAAGGTAGAAATACCTCCTGCTTTATTTCCAGGTGACGGGTTTTCACCTACAGGTTGGCCATTGGAAAGGTAATATTCTTTGAAGCCGTTGATCATGGCTACAGTCTTATTGAAAAGCTCTGTCGTTTTGCAGCGATTCATCAGTATTGTTTCTGCACCGAACATTTCAGGTACTTCCGTCAGAATTGTTGTGCCTCCCTGAGCTACAAGATAATCAGAAAATTCGCCTACGAGAGGATTTGCTGTTATACCACTGAAGCCATCTGATCCACCACATTTCAAACCAATGCGTAATTTGCTTATAGGCATTTCAGTACGTTTATCCTGTCGTGCTTTATGATAAAGTTGTCGGAGAATATTCATACCTTCTTCTATTTCGTCACCTTTTACCTGTTGAGTGACTAAGAGTTTGATTCGATCATGGTCATAGTCTCCCAATGTTTCCATGAATGGACCAGGCTGATTGTTTTCACATCCAAGGGAGAGAACCAATACGCCTCCAGCATTAGGGTGAAGGCAGAGGTCGTGGAGAATCTTACGTGTGTTTTCATGATCATCTCCAAGCTGGGAGCAACCATAGTTGTGAGTCCATGCATGAATAGCATCAATGCCCTCAAGATGTGTTTCTTCTTTCAATTGTTGTGCGAGGCGCTGTGCAATTCCGTTTACACATCCTACCGTGGGCACAATCCAAATCTCGTTACGTGTACCCACTTCACCATTATGACGCAAATATCCTTGAAAGGTCCGATGATCTTGTGACATTTCTACGGAGTCCTTTACCGGTTTATAAGTGTATTCAAGTGTCCCGGAAAGATTAGTCTTCAAGTTATATTCATTGATCCATTGTCCCTTTTTCAGGTCAGTTTTGGCATGTCCGATGGGATAACCATATTTTATAATACTGGTACCGCTGGACACATCTTTAATCAGAACCTTATGTCCTGCCGGAGTATCTTGCAGTAATGTAATGGCTTGACCGTCTATCTCAAAAGTTTCTCCTTTTTTGAAAGGTCGTAGACAAACCACTACGTTGTCAGCAGAGTTGATTTTAATAAAGTTTGATAGTTTCATTTTGTAGTTTGTTTTTTATTATAGTTGCGTTCTTTTATAAAAATCCACATTCTCCTTGGTCAAAAGTTCGATAGGCATGTAGTTGACAGGCTGAACTTTTTTCTTGAGTACTGTAGCTCTGAAGAGAGCATCAACACAGTAGAATCCCTGCATATAGGCATGTTGGGCAATCAGGAAGGAGATGCTTCCCAGTTTGAGGCATCTGGCATTCTTTCCTACCATATCATATCCCATTATTTGTATGTCACGTCTATTAGTCGCCAATAGAAAATCCCCGACGATATGAGCTTTTGAACTTAATGTGATACAATGGTGTATATTGGGATGGTTGGTGAAAAACTTTTCCAGTATTTGATGGTATTCTTTTCGTGTATTGCTCATAGGAAGTTGCAATTCGGTGATACTGATATTCGGATAGTGATCATGCATATAATGTCTGAATCCTACTTCTCGATTATCTTGTTGTTTACTGACTACTTGACCGTTTTCAGTCAATTTCATCAGCATAATTTCGGATTCCTTAAAGGCAATGAGCATTAGCATTTTAGCAGCGAAATATCCGCTACTGAAAGAATCCTGACCGTAGAAAGCCAATGGCTTGAGATCGGGCATGTAGGAATCAAGGAATATAAATGGAATGTTATTTTCATGCAACTTATCCGTAAAAAGACGTGTGACGTCGAGTTTGGTAGGAACGATGATTACTCCGTCTGGTTTTTTTTCAAAAACCCGCTCACATTGATCAGTGAAAGAAGCATCATCATAACGATTATAGTGTACAATCTCGACATTGATATGGAAATCGCGCCGAAGTTCTTCGCATTTCTTAGCTCCGTCTTCTATTTCTGCCCAATAGGCCTCATATTCGTGTTCGGGGATCAGTAAGAAAAACGCATATTCTTTGTTGTAGGCTAATGCACTGGCATACATATTAGGCTGATAATTCATCTCTTTCAAAGCCTGTTCAACTTTTATTCTCGCCGGTTTCGATACATTAGGCCGATCGTGTAACACTCTGTCTACTGTGCCTACAGAAACTCCAGCTCTTTCGGCGATATCCTTGATTCTGATTTTTACGGACATGATAATAGTAAATGAGTTAATATTTTGGCAAAATGGTTGTTTTAAGTATCATATGAAAATAATATCCTGCCAATGGGTTTAAAAACCGTGTACAAATGTACACATTTCATTTTAATTGTGCGAACGCACAACCTGAAAATTTAAAAAAATGTGTTTTTTACGATTATGTTTACCCGTTGGTGGAATTAATTTTCATCTAATATCACCACTAAATGGTATGCTCATTTCCATAGTACTGGAAGGCACATTTCCATAGCACGGTAATTTCGTATTATGTGGTAATTTAAATAATAAACAGCGGAAATGATTGAAAATTAGATATATATATACGAATTGTTGTTTTACTTCTTGCTTCATGTTTAATTACTTCAATCGGTTATATTTATAAAGTAGTGAAGGTTTGCGGGAAAAACATATTTTTGAAATACTAATTGGGTTATGTGTTAGAATTTTTATCGTTCATCCTTAAAAAGGAAAGATTTTTTTATTTTTATTTCGAAATATAAGAATTATTCATTATATTTGCCCTATGAGAACAAACATACTCAAGATCTAAGTAAACTATCAACAAAAATTAGAAAATGGCTAAAGTTGTTACATTAGGCGAGATTATGCTCCGCCTGTCACCGGAAGCTAATGACCGCTTTATTCAGACGGATACGTTCCGTATTATCCCAGGTGGGGGTGAAGCAAATGTTTCGGTCAGTCTGGCAAATTATGGGCATGAGACCTATTTCGTGACGGAACTTCCGAAACATGAAATTGGACAGATTGCAGTCAATGCGTTGCGTCGTTATGGAGTTCATACTGATTTTATTGTCCGCGGAGGAGATAGAGTAGGACTTTATTATGCCGAAACCGGAGCTTCTATGCGTCCTTCAAAAGTTATTTATGACCGTGCACATAGTGCTATAGCTGAGGCAGAACCTTCCGATTTTGATTTTGATAAAATCATGGAAGGGGCACAATGGTTTCATTGGACAGGTATTACTCCTGCTATCAGTGATAAGGCTGCAAAACTGACACAGTTGGCTTGTGAGGCTGCAAAGCGTCATGGAGTGATGGTCTCTGTGGACCTTAACTTCCGTAAGAAGTTATGGACTTCAGAAAAGGCGATCTCTGTGATGCGTCCTTTGATGAAATACGTGGATGTATGTATCGGTAATGAAGAGGATGCTCAGTTGTGTCTGGGATTTAAGCCGGATGCTGATGTGGAAGCTGGAAAAACGGAAGCAAAAGGTTATTATCATATATTTGAAGGTATGATGAAAGAATTTGGTTTCAAATATGTTGTTTCGACACTTCGTGAATCCATATCTGCCAGCCATAATGGGTGGAAAGCCCTTATTTATGATGGCAAGGAGTTTTATGAGAGTAAGCATTATGACATTATGCCGATCATTGATCGTGTAGGTGGCGGTGACTCTTTCGCAGGTGGTCTCATTCATGGTTTGTTAACTAAACCTAATCCTCATGATGCCCTGGAGTTTGCTGTTGCTGCATCAGCCTTAAAGCATACTATTCCAGGTGATTTCAACCTCGTAAGTGCAGAAGAAGTAGAAAGTCTGGCCGGAGGAAATGCCAGTGGGCGTGTGCAACGTTGATTAATCTTAAGTGATGGCTGTCCAATGGGGATAGCTGTCCTTTTATATTATAAAAATAAAAGAAAGATAGGAAAGATATGTCAAGATTCAATAAAATGCAAGTGTTGACAGCTATGGGGAAGACAGGTATGGTTCCTGTATTTTTCAATAGTGATGTAGAAATCTGCAAACATGTGGTTAAAGCTTGTTACGATGGTGGAGTAAGGGTATTTGAATTTACTAACCGGGGAGACTTTGCTCATGAGATATTTGGAGAATTGATAAAATGGGCTGCTTCTGAATGTCCGGAATTGATTCTGGGGGCCGGTACTGTAATTGATGCACCTACAGCTGCACTTTATATTCAACTTGGTGCTAACTTTATCGTTGGACCTAATTTAAATCCTGAGATTGCACCAGTTTGTAATCGTCGTCTGGTTCCTTATGCTCCGGGTTGTGGTTCAGTCACGGAGGTTTCAACCGCTCAGTCTCTGGGATGTGATGTGACTAAGGTTTTTCCAGCTGGTAATGTAGGCGGACCATCTTTCGTGAAAAATATTCTTGGTCCTCTTCGTTGGAGCAATATCATGGTGACAGGTGCTGTAGCACCAGATAAAGAAAATCTTACTGCATGGGTGAAAGCCGGTGTGTTCTGTGTAGGTATGGGATCAAAACTTTTCCCAAAAGATGATATAGCCGCAGGAAACTGGAAGGCTATTGCTCAAAGGTGTGTTCAGGCTTTGGCATATATACAAGATGCCCGTTCTTGAACAAGTTGTTGTGAATTTCTAATAAAACTTATTTGTTTTCAGGGACAGGTCTTATGAGGCTTTGTCCCTGTGTCTTCTTATATTGAAGGATATTTATGAATTTATAAGACCTATTATAAGAACCTCATTTTTTTTATTGGTTCTTGTATTTTCAGCATGTACTCCCTCTCATCAAAATGAGGTAGATAAGCTGAATGATAAAGCATATTCTTTTCATTATAGGAATATTGACTCGACAAAAATATTCGCCCAAAAGGCATTGGCCCTTTCTTCAAATTATGATGCCGGTCAGGCAGAAGCTCTTAATAATCTAGCTTTTGTAAGTTTGGTAAGAATGGACTACAAGCAGGCTTCCCTGCTTCTTGATAATGCTATCTCTGCCAGTGATAATCAAATAGAATTGTTGGTTGCATATATCCAGCAGATGCGGTTATGTCAACGTCAATCACAAAATAAAAATTTCTATGATTGTCAGGAACGGGCATTAAATTGTCTGCATCGTATAGATGAAAGTAGTACGGATTTATCTGATCGGGAACGCTTAAGAATGGTATATGCTCGTTCCGAATTCAATATCGTCAGTTCGACCTATTACTATTATACAGGACAAAATCATTTATTTATCAAAGCGCTGGAGCGTATTGATGTTAATGAATGCGAAGTTGATACGGCCCAATATTTAAAATATCTCTATAATATCGGAGAAGGTGGGGCTATAACTCATGGATCCTCAGAGCAAATTGCCGAAACGGAATTGAACTATCTGATCCGTTGTTTTTATATTGCTACAGTTTTCCGAAGTCCATATTGGATAGCCAATTCTCTAGAGGCTATCAGTGAGCACATGCAGGATCCACGAATATACAAGTTTTTGATTAGAAATAATCAGGCGGCTATAGAACTGGTGAATACTGATAATATGCCTTATCGACTCTTGGCAGGAAATCTGGCACAGCGTTCATTGCAACTTTTTATACGCTATGGAGATATTTATCAAATTGCCGGAGCTTATCGTACACTGGGACGAAATTATTGGGCTATTGGGGATTATCGTTCAGCTTTGATCTGCCTGAATCATGCCTTGCGTGATAAAAGGATATTTCAGGCACCGGATATGGTGGCGTCTATCCGTGAACAATTGAGTCTGGCATATTCTGCAGTCAATGATAAGCAGGCTAGTGATTATAATCGGAATATCTATCTTGATTTGCAGGAGCAGACCAGGCAGGACCGGCTTATGGAGGCTAGAGCATCTGAACTGGATAAGAATGCTACCCAACTGAATGCGATGATTCTGGCTGTTGTCCTGATGATTATATTCTTTATAGGTCTTCTCTTTGTCTTTGACTGGATGCGGCGGAAAAGTGATAGAGGAAATTCTGCTGACAAACTGCTGCAACCATTATGGCAATGGAAGAAGGAGACAGACTTGTATATCAATAATTTAAGTGATAAATATGAGGAGATACAGGAAGAAACACGTATTACACAAATCCATATTCTCAAAAGTAAACAGAAAAATTTAGAACAACGGGCTAAGGTTCAATTGGTTATCAGTATTATTCCTTTTATTGATCGGATTATAAATGAGATACATAGGCTTCAAGAAGGTAAGGATAATGCGGAGATGCGAAAATTGCGTTATCAATATATCAGTGAACTTACGAATCAGATTAATCAGGATAATACTGTCCTTACCCGTTGGATTCAACTCCGCCAAGGTCAGTTAAGTCTGCACATTGAGAGTTTCCCGGTTGAGACTATTTTTGAAGTTGTCAGAAAGGGGAATATGGCTTTCTTGTTACGCGGCATAACATTTAATGTGGAAAAGACCGATGCGATAGTGAAAGCAGATCGTACGCTCACTCTGTTTATGGTTAATACGATGGCAGATAATGCGCGGAGATATGTTCAGAGAGGTGGAACTGTAACTATTTCAGCCTGTGAAGGTGTGGATTATGTTGAAATCAGTGTTTCTGATACAGGAAGAGGCATGACTCAGGATCAGGTGGAACATATTTTTGATCATAAAGCAATCTTAGGTGATGAGCAGGCTGCCCCAAACGTGGAAAAAAGACATAGTCATGGATTTGGATTACTGAACTGTAAAGGAATTATTGAGAAATATAAGAAGACAAGTAGTCTATTTCGTGTTTGTAGTATTTCTGCTAAAAGTGAATTAGGGAAAGGTTCCCGTTTTTCATTCCGGTTACCTAAGGGGATATCACATCTGAGCATGTTATTCTTTCCTGTCTTTATTTTTTTGTTTCTTCATACAGGAATGATTTCTGCAGCGAATAATTTTCATTCAAAAGGGAAGCAGGCTGTTCTCTCCTCCAAGTCCGTTTCTCATGCTTCACCTCATAGATTGAGAGTCTTATTATCCCATAAAGCCTCTCAATATGCTGATAGTGTGTATTTCTCTAATATTTATGGTCATTATCGTAAAGCCTTGGTTTTTGCAGATAGCACACGTCATTATTTAAATGCTGTTTATCAGCTGTTGGTTCCTCATGGTAAGGTATTAATGAAGCCTATGGGAGGGGAGTTGGTTCCTCCTGAAATACAATGGTTTCGGGATAATCTGGATATTAACTATATTGTGATTCTTGATATGAGGAATGAAAGTGCGATAGCTTGTCTGGCTTTGCATGACTGGCCTCGATATACTTATAATAATACGGTATACACACAACTCTTCCGTGAAGTTTCTGCTGATCAGTCACTTGATGATTATGTACAGACCATGCAGAAATCTGAAAATTCCAAGACTGTGGCCATTGTCCTTCTTGTCTTATTACTCCTGTCTATCTTTCCAGCTTACTATTTTCTTTATTATCGCCATAGAGTGTTTTATCGATTCTGTGTGGAACGTATTGAAGATATCAATCAGATTTTGCTTAGCAATCTTCCTGACCGGGAAAAGCTTCATGAGATTAATCAACTTTGGGATGAACGGGTAAAGAAAGGGATACAATTCCATTCTTTCGGATTCCATTCCAATGATGTCATAAATCAATTGAATCAACTGGTAGAACAGATATGCACAGCATTACGCAAAAGTATATCGGTGTATCATAACCATCAGTTAAATATTGAGTTGGCTCAGGATGAACTTTCCCGTGCCCATTATGAAGATGCCCGTTTACATGTATCTAATGCTGTTTTGGATAATTGTCTTAGTACCCTTAAGCATGAAACCATGTATTATCCATCACGTATCAAACAACTTATTGATGGTTCAGACCGGAATCTTGAGGTCATTAGTGAACTGGCAGGTTATTATAAAGAACTTTATTCTCTTCTGTCAGCTCAAGCACTAAGACAGGTTGTTGGGCAGATCAGATTGGATCCTGATCTCTTGGATTATCTTTTCGAAATTCTTCAGAAGAAAAGTGGAGAGAAGAAAATCATACCGGAGGTTCGTGATAAGGGTGAATCCTATGTCGTTATTCGTATTCCTCTGGAAAAAATGAATCTTACAGAAGTTGAATGTCGGCAACTTTTTACTCCGTTGACAAAAGATCTTGATTTTCTCCTTTGTAAACAGATTGTAAGAGAAGTAGGAAACTTGACAGACCTTAGAAGTTGCGGTATTAAAGCAATACCAAATCCGGTAATGGCCGGAATAATCATAGAAATGGTTTTACCTAAAAAGATATGGAAAAATTTAAAGTAATTATAGTAGAAGATGTGCCTTTGGAACTCAGAGGGACGGAGGGAATCTTTCACAATGATATCCCTGAAGCTCAAATTATAGGAACTGCTGATAGTGAACCTGTATATTGGAAACTGCTCAAACAACAATTACCTGATCTTATACTGCTTGACCTTGGGCTAGGCGGCAGTACAACTGTCGGTGTTGAAATTTGCCGGCAAACTAAAGAAATGTACCCGAAAGTGAAGGTTCTTATATTTACCGGTGAGATACTCAATGAAAAATTATGGGTGGATGTTCTTGATGCGGGATGTGACGGAATCATTCTTAAGAGTGGAGAATTACTTACGCGTGATGATGTCGCTGCTTGTATGTCTGGTAAGAAGATGGTTTTTAATCAACCTATACTGGAAAAGATTGTAGATCGCTTTAAAAAAAGTGTTACTCATGAAATAACCCGACAGGAAGCATTGGTGAATTATGAAATAGATGAATATGATGAACGCTTCCTGAGACACTTGGCTTTAGGTTATACAAAAGAACAGATTACGAATCTTCGTGGAATGCCTTTTGGAGTAAAAAGCCTGGAAAAACGTCAAAATGAATTGGTACAAAAACTTTTCCCTAATGGAAACGGAGGAGTCAATGTCAATGCGACTCGTCTTGTTGTGCGTGCACTTCAATTGAGAATTATAGATCTTGATGACTTACATCCTGATGAAGAATGAGTTATTGTCAAAAGTGAAACGTCCTAAACAATGGAAGAATATAATCGGAAGATTGATCTTTATTTTGATCATCATCCAGATGATACTTATTCTTTTGTCATGGCTTCTAACGGCAGCTGATCCTGATAGTCCTGTGCGCTCTTTGCTAAGTAGTGAAGGGATCAGATGGTTTATAGGTAAGAATATAGAGAATCTTTGCCAGCCTCTGTTGGTATGGCTATTGCTCCTGGGTATCGCATGGGGAGTAGTAAAGGTCAGTGGTCTTTCTCATTTTATTATTTCTGCTCAGGCTTTTCATTTAAAGCAAGTTGAATACAGGAAGCGTATAGCTTTCAAATTTGTTCTTTTCGAATTTTCTCTCGTCCTTGTTGTTATGTTATTGCTTACGGTCATTCCTCATGCTGTTTTGCTGAATATTACCGGATGTCTTTATCCAGGGCCTTTTTTTTCCGGAATAATCCCTGTTATCAGTTTTTCTTTTGTAGGAATGGGGATAACCTATGGTTGTGTTAGCGGAAGATTTTTGAATTTTTCGGATATATTTGATTGCATCACTGTTGGTATTTGTAAGGTTTCTCCTTTGATCATCATATATATCGTTGCTACCCAACTCTATTATTCTTTCTTATTTGTATTCTGATTTCTTTATAGGTCAATCAGAGAGGGCATAAAAAAAGTGCATTGCATTAAGCAATACACTTTTTTTTATTATATCAAGATAAGTCTAAAATTTAGACTGACCTTTTAAAACTTATTTGTTACCTTCCATTTGCTCCTTTAACTTAGCTAAAGCATCAATATCACCTAGGGTTGTACCTGCAGTCACATTATTGATTTGCGTAGCTTCAGCCTTTTTGGTGTTATGCTTATGAGCAGTTGGCTTGTAATCATCCTTTACATTTTCGAATGTGCGAGAATGGGAGAGAATGATACGTTTTGTTTCCTTTACAAAGTCAAGGACCATGAAGTCAAGTTCATCGCCTACTGCAGCTTTGGTTCCATCTTCCTTAACAAGATGTTTAGGTGTAGCAAAACCTTCACCACCTTCATTCAAAGTGATTACAGCACCCTTGTCCATGAGCTGAATGATCTTTCCTTTATGGATAGACTCTGGAGTATAGATGGTTTCGTAAGTATCCCATGGATTTTGTTCCAATTGCTTGTGGCCAAGACTCAAACGACGATTTTCTTTATCAATATCTAAAACAATCACGTCAATGTCTGCACCGACTGTCGTAAATTCAGATGGGTGTTTGATTTTCTTTGTCCAAGAAAGATCACTGATATGAATCAAGCCATCAACACCTTCTTCAAGTTCAACGAAAATACCGAAATTAGTAAAGTTACGAACTTTAGCAGTATGCTTGCTTCCTACAGGATATTTGACCTCAATGGTTTCCCAAGGATCTTCGGTGAGTTGTTTGATACCCAGACTCATCTTACGTTCTTGACGATCAAGAGTCAGGATAACTGCTTCCACCTCGTCTCCAACTTTCAGAAATTCTTGAGCAGAGCGGAGATGCTGACTCCAAGACATTTCACTGACATGAATCAGGCCTTCTACGCCTGGAGCAATTTCTACGAATGCCCCATAGTCTGCCATTACAACAACCTTACCTTGGATGTGATCTCCAACCTTTAAGTTTGGATCAAGAGCATCCCAAGGATGTGGAGTAAGTTGCTTCAAGCCGAGAGCAATACGTTTCTTCTCTTCATCAAAGTCAAGGATAACGACCTTGATCTTCTGGTCAAGGCTTACAATCTCATGAGGATCGCTGACACGACCCCAAGAAAGATCCGTAATATGAATCAATCCATCAACACCACCTAAATCGACGAAAGCACCATAAGATGTAATATTCTTGACAGTACCTTCCAAGATCTGGCCTTTCTCCAAGTGAGAAATAATTTCTTTGCGTTGAGCTTCTAGTTCTGCCTCAATCAATGCCTTGTGTGAAACCACAACATTGCGGTATTCCTGATTGATTTTGAGGATCTTAAATTCCATTGTTTTGCCTACGAAAACATCATAGTCACGTATAGGATGAACGTCAATCTGGCTTCCAGGAAGGAATGCTTCAATACCATAAATATCAACAATCATACCGCCCTTGGTACGACTCTCGATATAACCTTGGATAACTTCCTCTTTCTCATAGGCATCGTTGATCTTGTCCCAGCTTCTTGCCAAACGAGCTTTCTTGTGAGAGAGTACAAGCTGGCCTTTTTTGTCCTCTTGGTTCTCAACGTAAACCTCTACTTTGTCGCCTACTTTTAACTCTGGGTTATAACGAAATTCAGAAGCAGGGATAATGCCATCACTCTTGTAGCCAATATTCACTACAACTTCTTTTTTGTCCAAAGCGATAATGGTACCTTCTACTACTTGATGCTCCTGAATTTTATTAAGGGTGTCATTGTAAGCCTCTTCGAGGTCTTGCTTGTTGGTTTTCGTACTGGAACCATTCTCGAACTCGTCCCAATCGAACTCTGCCAATGGTTGTACGTTCTTTAAATCTGACATAAAAAATTAAAAAATTAAAAATGAATAAAGTTAGACTTTATGTTTATATGTGAACACTCTTCGCTCACATCGCGTGCAAAGGTACATAAAAAAGGTAAGATAAATACTGAGTCATAGACACTTATCTTACCTTTTAAATATTTTTAACCATCTTCCTTGAAAATCAGATTTTTAAGGATTTTTTCTTGTTTTCAAAGCCAAGAGATTATCTTTAAATTAATAAGCTCTTGCTACGATCACTCGTGTTGTGGTTGGTTTTCCACTGATCATATCTATACCCGGAGTTGAGGGGTAAGAAAATGGAATGCAACGGATAGTGGCCTGTGTGTCTTCTTTCAGTTTGGCTTCTGTCTCGGCTGTGCCATCCCAATGGCATAGGAAAAATCCTCCATCTTTGATGCGTTCCTTGAATTCTTCATAGTTGTCACATTCGAAAATATGAGCATCCCGGAATGTCCTGGCTTTTTCAAAGATATTTTCTTGAATTGTATCAAGAAGCTTTTGTACCCGTTCTACGATTCCATCAAATGGTACATTTTCTTTTTCAAGTGTATCACGGCGCATGATTTCGATAGTGCCGTTCTTTACATCACGTCCTCCCATAACCAGGCGTACTGGTACACCTTTCAATTCATAGTCTGCAAATTTAAATCCCGGACGTTTATTATCGCTGTCGTCATATTTGACACTGACGCCAAGTTCTTCGAGTTGATGGATTATAGGTTGCAGTTTTTCTGTAATGGGAGCAAGTTGTTCTGCATTGTTTGCTATTGGTATAATTACTACCTGTATTGGTGCTAATTTAGGAGGCAGAACCAGCCCATTGTCATCAGAATGTACCATGATCAAACCTCCGATCAGTCGGGTTGAAACACCCCAGGAAGATGCCCAGACATATTGTGGTTTGTTATCCTTGTCCAGAAAAGTGACATCAAAACTTTTGGCAAAATTTTGTCCCAGGAAATGGCTTGTACCACTTTGAAGAGCTTTTCCGTCCTGCATCATAGCCTCAATGGTATAGGTGTTATCAGCACCTCCGAAACGTTCTGTAGGGCTTTTGACGCCTTGTAATACCGGCATTGCCATCCAATTTTCTACAAAGTCAGCATAAACCTGAATCATTCGTTGTGCTTCATCTTCTGCCTCTTTTGCCGTGGCATGGGCGGTATGGCCTTCCTGCCAAAGAAATTCTGAAGTCCGCAGGAATGGACGTGTACGCATTTCCCAACGCATTACATTGCACCACTGATTGCACATGATAGGCAGGTCACGATAAGAGTGAATCCAGTTTTTATAGGTATGCCAGATAATCGTTTCAGAAGTAGGGCGGATAATAAGTGGCTCGTCCAGTTTTGCCTCTGGGTCAACAACTACACTTTTCCCGTCTTCACTGGCTTTTAGTCTATAATGGGTAACTACGGCACTTTCTTTCGCAAAACCTTTAACATGTTCTGCTTCACGAGAAAAGTAGCTCATCGGAATTAATAGAGGAAAATAAGCATTCTGAGCACCAGTCTTCTTAAACATTTTATCGAGTTGCTGTTGCATCTTCTCCCAAATGGCATAACCGTAAGGTTTGATGATCATACAACCACGGACAGGAGCTTGCTCTGCAAGACCGGCTTTAGCTACAAGATCATTGTACCATTGACTATAATTGTCAGCGCGCTTAGTTAATTCTTTTAATTCTTTTGCCATAATTATAAAGTTGTTTTTTCTGATCACGAAGGGATGTTTTACCTTTCAGTGGGTATTTTCCTTTAGGAAATCTTTAATTCTGGGCAAAAGTACAAAAAAAAGTTGATTCTTATCCAACAGTGAAGAAAAAAGATTATCTTTGCAGCATGAAATCAAGTAGATCAGGAACAAATTAAAGTATTGAGGTTATGAAAAATATGAAATTTGCTGTTGTGGGAGCTTCTTTCTTGTTGATGGTCGGTTGTGGTACGAGTCAACGTAATGGTGCTCTTATCGGAACGGGTGCAGGTGCAGGCGTAGGCGCTCTTATCGGCGCACTTGCAGGTCATGGCAAAGGGGCTGCGATTGGTGCTGTTGTAGGTGGTGCAGTTGGCGCCGGAGCGGGAGCGGTGATTGGCCATCACATGGACAAAGTAAAGTCAGATGTAGCTCAACAGGTATCAAATGCCAAAATAGATGAAATTACGGATGCTAATGGCCTGAAGGCTGTTAAAGTGACATTTGACAGCGGTCTGCAGTTCGATATTAACAAAGCTACATTAAAGTCTGATGCTCAGAGGGATCTGGCTAATTTTTCTAATGTTTTAAAGAAGGATCCAACTCTTTCTGTAGACATTCAGGGATATACCGATGCAACAGGAGGGGATAAGATTAATCTTCCGTTGAGTAATTCTCGAGCACGTGCAGTCTCAAACTATCTGATTCAGATGGGAGTACCTTCTAGTCAATTCAAGAATATTGCAGGTTATGGCAGTCAGAATCCAATTGTCAATCAGAGTATTGCCCCGCAAAATCGTCGCGTAGAAGTTTATCTCTATGCTAGTAAAGAAATGATAGATGATGCTAATAATGGTACTTTGAGATGAAAGTGATCAAGATACGGAAAGTATTCAGATGGATGGTGGTTCTTTTTTTCAGTTCCACCATTCTTGCTGTAATGGCCTATCGTTTTTTCCCAGTTTATATAACTCCCCTGATGGTAATTCGTTGCTTCCAGCAAGTCGGAAGAGGTGAATCCATTACTATGCATCATCATTGGATATCTTTTGATAAAATATCTCCTCACATGCCTGTCGCAGTAATGGCCAGTGAGGATCAAAGATTTCTGAAGCATCATGGCTTTGATTTCGGTGCTATAGAAAATGCAGCACGCCATAATATCGATGGGGGGAGAGTGCATGGTGGCAGTACGATTAGTCAGCAAACTGCAAAGAATGTGTTTTTATGGCCGGGACGTTCCTGGATTCGTAAAGGTTTTGAAACATATTTTACTTTCCTTATAGAATTGATGTGGGGTAAGCATCGTATTATGGAAGTGTATCTGAACAGTATTGAAATGGGAGATGGAATATATGGCGTGGATGCTGTGGCAGAGTATCATTTCAGCAAGCGTGCAGTTAATCTGTTCCGAAATGAATGTGCCTTAATAGCAGCTACATTACCTAATCCCATAAAATTCAATAGTGCTCATCCTAGTGAATATATAAGGAAAAGGCAGTTTCAGATTGAACATGAAATGCGTTTTATTCCTGCTTTTCCGAGAGAAGGTGAGGATGTTAACCCACATACTGTGGTAGGTGGATATTACTCACATTGAATTTTATATCCGAACATTAAATCATTGTTTTAAAGATTCTATGAGAGTTTTCTTCTATCGGAAAAGGAGTTAGAGATAGAAAAAATAGTGAAAGAAATATGAATGAGAATCTATTAGGAGATTTAAACCCTTCACAATTAGCTGCTGTAAAATATATAGACGGGCCATCACTTGTCATTGCCGGAGCGGGTTCTGGTAAAACCCGTGTTTTGACTTATAAAATAGCATATCTTCTTCAAAAAGGTTACCGCCCGTGGTCTATATTGGCTTTAACTTTTACAAACAAAGCAGCTAAAGAAATGAAGGAACGCATTGCTCGTATTGTAGGCCAGCAGGAAGCCTCACAATTGGGTATGGGGACTTTTCATTCCATATTTTCACGTATTCTGCGTATTGAAGCATCCGCTATAGGTTATACGTCTTCTTATACGATCTATGATGAAGCTGATTCCCGGTCCTTGATAAAGGCAATTGTCAAAGAAAAAGGATTAGATGACAAAGTTTATAAACCGGCTTCTGTTCATCACAAAATTTCCCTGGCTAAGAATCGTCTCATTCTACCTGAGGACTATGCTTTGGACAAGGACTTGATTACAGATGACCAGCATTCCCACATGCCTGCTATATCAGATATTTATGCTTCTTATTGCATGCGTTGCCGCAAGGCGAATGCTATGGATTTCGATGATCTGCTGGTGCTTACCTATATGCTCTTTCGTGATCATGATGATGTAAGAAGAAAATATGAGTCGAAATTTGACTTTGTACTCGTAGATGAATATCAGGATACTAATTATGCTCAACTCTGTATCCTTTTGCAGTTGACACGCGATAAGCAACATGTATGTGTCGTAGGTGATGACTCTCAAAGTATCTATAGTTTCCGTGGCGCAAATATTGATAATATCCTGAACTTCAATCAGCATTTTAAGGGCGCTCAACTCTTTAAACTGGAACAGAACTATCGTTCCACACAGCATATCGTTGAGGCTGCGAACAGTTTAATCAAACATAATCAGAAACAGATTCCCAAGGAGGTATATAGTAGGAATTCTGAAGGTGGTAAGGTCGTCCTGAAACCAGCTTATAGTGATAAAGAAGAGGCCTTGATAGTGTGTCATGAGATTAAAGACATTTGCAAAAAAGAGACTGCCCAATGGGGAGATTTTGCGATTCTCTATCGTACCAATTCTCAGAGTCGTAGTTTTGAGGAAGAAATGCGGAAAGAAGGTATTCCTTATCATATTGTTGGTGGTCTGAGTTTTTATCAGCGTAAAGAAATTAAAGATATCATAGCTTACTTCCGGATGGTTGTCAATCCTGATGATGAAGAAGCCTTTAAACGTATTATTAATTATCCTTCACGGGGTATAGGAACTACCACAGTCGGCAAGATTTCTGTCGCAGCACGTAAGTATAGAGTTAGCTTTTGGGAGATAATTGCTGATCCTGTACAGTATGGAATGAATGTCAATAAAGGAACTTTAAGCAAACTGAATAGTTTTCGACTTCTTATTTTGAAATATCAGGAGATGAGCCTAAACCGTGACGCTTATTTTCTCGGTTCTGAACTGATTAAAGAAAGTGGAATCAGTGCCGAGATCTTTTCAGGAACTGATCCTGAGGCCGTATCACGCCAGGAAAACCTGGAGGAGTTTATCGGTGGAATGAAAGATTTTGTAGAGGAAAGAAAAGAGGTGGGGCAGGACGATAGAGTTGGTTTGTCTGACTATCTGCAAGAAGTGTCATTACTTACGGATCTGGATAGCGAAGACAAAAATGGGGTAAATCGGGTAAATTTGATGACAGTTCACAGTGCTAAGGGATTAGAGTTTCCTACGGTTTTTGTTGTCGGGCTTGAGGAAAACATTTTTCCAAGTCCTATGTCTGCCAGTTCACCTCGCGAATTGGAGGAAGAGCGTCGTTTGCTTTATGTAGCTATTACCCGCGCCGAAAAACATTGCATCTTGACTTATGCTCGTAACCGCTGGCGCTATGGGAATATGACGATAGATGGTCCTAGTCGGTTCATTCGCGATATTGATCCGGATTTGCTTCATGTTGAAGCTGAGGAGGATGAGGAGTGGGCATCAACTACTCATAAAAGATCAAGTGGTCGAGGTTATGAGCCTAATCAGCCTTATACTGGTTATCATGACTGGGGGAATGGAGGGTTCGGATATGGCTCCAAGATGCAGAACAGTCATCCTGTAGGCAGTCAGTTCAGGGCTGATCCAAAACCTAGAATCACAGAGCCGCACCGTTCTGAGAAAGCGGTTGATCCTTTATCTGCAACATTTAAGCAACATCTGGCTCAGAGTGGAGGAAATCTTCGTCGTGTGGCTGACGCAACTGCTAATGGAGGCAGGAAAAGTATTAAAACTTCAGAATATGAGGTCTCTGAGGGTGACATTATTGCTCATCAACGTTTTGGTATTGGTAAAGTCATTAAAGTTGAAGGTAAAGGTGAGAATACGAAAGCTACAGTCGAATTTAAAAATTCAGGCACGAAACAATTATTATTAAAATTTGCCAAATTTAATATTATAAAGTAACGATAGTTTGATATTTATATAAACAGTCTTTCTTTCGGATATATAAACCTTTAGCTATCAAATAATTAGTGCTTCAAAAGGGCAAGTAACCTTAATGTGTTTTTTGTATAACTTTCAGAATAGCTTCCTGATAGATTTACAAATTAACATAAGTTGTATGAAAATTAAGTAGAAGAATATGAGGTAAATAGCGATATTTTCTATATCTTTGTATTAACAAAAACCAAATATAATAAAGAGTATTATTATTTCTAATGGTAATTTTGGCTAATAATTTGATGCTTAGATGAATAAATCTATAATATCTCATGAAAACAATTCTTGGGAATTGATATATTACCGTAATGTCATTCTGCCAGAAACCACGAGAATGGCAATTATGACCTCCTTTGGTATCTCTGATTATTGGTGCCGGAAGTATTATTATCCATTGTGCCATAGTCAATTTTCGCCATAGGTTTCTTACCTGCTATTCTATAATCGTTTCGAAAAACTGGATTTTTCATTTGCGAAAGTTTCTGGTACCCAACTGTCTTTATCTGAAAAACAGAGTTGACCTCATGTTTGTTAAATTATAAATTTAAGGTCTTATCGAACATCTTGGTATAAATTCTTCTCATTATTTTGGATAGAAACTATAAATAAGTTGCAGAGATGAATGATGCTTTTGTTCCCTTATGTTGTATAAAGATAATATTTTGTTTCATAGCTATAGTTTGTAATATCAGAGAAAGTTTATGTTACAAAATATTGAGTAAAGAATAGAAGATATCAAATACATTTGTACAAATGTTGGTCCGGTAAAACTTTAATATTTTCGAAATACCTTTAATTTGTGTCTACTAAGAATCAGTGAAAATTATATGTTATTTAAATCTTTTTAGAAATAAGAGCATCCAATCATGCAAAACTGCTTTCTAGGATAGCTTTAGAATAATATAATTGTTAAAATTGAAATACATGAAAAACAGATGTAAGTCCTTATTGGTGTTTTTACAAATAAGTTTTCTTTCACTGAAAATCTTTGTCAAGAAAGAGATCAAGAAGGTGATGAACAATAAAACTGATAACATTGTCAGTCGTATTGTGGTTATTCATGTTGGGGCTAATAATTTAAACGATTAAAATTTAATATCTGCCTAGTCGTAGAAAGGTATATAATGTGTTAGAATAAAAAATCTTTTTGTGATGAAGCCATAGTAAGAATCTTTAGTTACCTTAATTATTAATCTTTATGAAATTAATTGTAGCATTTTGTTCTCTATCATTTATGTGTTTTACGATGTCTGGGTATGCCCAGACGGGTCAACCGAGAAAAATTCCCAAACACACCAATCAGATGATGGGATTTTTTCAGAAGCCTGATCCTAAGAATGTAAAGCATCCTGATTTAACTGAGTATTTTTCTCCAGTTTCCAGTTCAGTGATGAAACCAGATGACAATGGGTTTATCCGTCGTTGGTTGTTATTGGAACCTTTCAAAAAACCTAATCGAAGTAATATAGTTTTTGTTGATTCTTATTTAAAAGCAAATCTTTCTCAATCTAGTTATCCGGAAGTGTGGGGATACCAGCCTTCAGATGGTCAGAAAGTGAAGATAAGAACGAATAAGGGTAAGGAGACTTTGCGTTGGCATGCTTTTGATAGCAAACTCTTTAATGTGAAGCTTTTCCGTTTTGCTTCGGGATTAAATAAGAATAAGTATGGCGTGGTTTTCTGGGGCTTTACAGTTATAAATGCTCCTGAAGAAATGCACGATGTGCGCCTTGCTGCTGGTTCTAATGGTGCTTCCTGCTGGTGGCTCAACAATAGTGAAGTGTTGATGCTTTCAGGAGACCGTCGCATGGTGATGGATGATGGTATGTCTCATCGGATTACACTGAAGAAAGGCAAAAACACTTTACGCTTTGCTGTTATTAATGGCCCAGGTATGAGTGATATCTGTGTGAGATTTCTTAATAACAATGGTAAACCAGTCAAGAATTTAATAATTACAACGAAATGAAGAAGATTTATATAACTATATTACTATCTGCTTTTGTTTTCAACATGAAAGCGCAGGTTGGTACTCCATTCATTCATGATCCTTCCACGATAGCCTATTGTGATGGGAAATATTATGTGTTTGGAACTGGCGAAGGTGGATTAATCTCTGAGGATGGATGGCATTGGCATGGTGGTGCCGTGCGTCCTGGTGGGGGTGTAGCACCGGATGTAATGAAAATTGGAGATCGCTATCTGGTAGTTTATAGTGTTGGCGGAGGCGGCCTGGCTGGAGGCCATGCAAGTAATGTGATGACGATTTGGAATAAGACGCTTGATCCTACCTCTCCTGATTTTAAATATTCTGATCCTGTGAAAGTTGCTAATTCAGACTATGATGAAGACTGTGATGCTATTGATCCTTCTCTTTTGATGGCTCCTGATGGAAGACTCTGGCTTAGTTATGGTACCTATTTTGGATTTATTCGACTGGTAGAACTTGATCCGAAGACTGGAAAGCGAATGGAAGGTAATAAGCCTGTCAATATAGCAATCGATTGCGAAGCTACAGATTTGATTTACCGTAATGGATGGTATTATCTTCTCGGTACGCATGGAACATGCTGTGATGGTCCTAATTCAACATATAATATTGTTGTTGGGCGGTCGAGGCAAGTTACCGGTCCTTATCTTGATAATGTAGGACGCGATATGCTAAAGGGCGGCGGAAAGATGGTCCTTTCTGCAAGAAAAGACAAAATTGGTTCGGGACATTTTGGACGCTTTATTGAAGAAGATGGTGTTGAAAAGATGTCGTGTCATTATGAAGCTGACTTTCAACAAGGAGGTTATAGTGTTCTTGGTATTTTACCATTGCTTTGGAAAAATGACTGGCCTGTAGCCGGAAAGCAATTTCAGGAAGGAACGTATGAGATAGCTTCTGAACGGCGAGGATATTCTCTGGAGTTAGCCGTTGATTTTGTACGTATGGAAGCTGGATTCCGCTTCTGGCGAAAAATAGACGAAAATACGATAAAACCTATAGAGAACCAACGGCTTGATGAAGTGGAAAGTTCTTGGCCAAAAGGAAAGATCAGTGTACGTACAAGTGATTATATGAATCGTCCTAATCAGCGTTGGACTATTACAGCTGTGAACGATAGTGTAGGTACTCTTGGTGCACCTTATTATAAAATACAGATTGCCGGTACGCAGCGTACACTGACGGCAACTGCAGATAAAGAACTTACCACAGAAGCTTCTTTCTCTGGGAAAGCAGAACAATTATGGCAGATAGACCAACTTACTGATGGTACTTATCGTATTATGCCGAAAGCTGTTCCAGGAACCAGAGAGCGGCTCGTACTTTATTCAGCGGGAGACAGCACACCTACATTAGCTCCTTTTGATATGAAAACTGATAACTCTAAATGGGAATTCTTGGAAAAAGAATAATTCGGAGATTTTGAGTTTAGTTTTTTCCTATTTAACCTTATAATCTATGTTAAGAAGATATATGTTATTCATGGGCTGTCTGGCTGTATCTCTGATGGCTGTAGGACAGAATCCAATTATTAAGGGTCAGTATACTGCCGACCCGACAGTGCGAGCCTTTGGAGATGAACTTTATCTTTATCCTTCTCATGATATTGTGAGTCCAATAAATCCTGACAGTAAATGGTTTGCCATGGCAGATTATCATGTCTATTCCTCAAAGAATCTTTCAGAGTGGACAGATCATGGCGTCATACTTGATCAACGACAGGTAGAGTGGGGTAATCCTAAAGGTTATTCGATGTGGGCACCAGACTGCGTGGAACACAAAGGAATGTATTATCTTTTTTTCCCAGATGCATTAAAGTCAGGAAGGGGGTTTGGTATTGGTGTTGCCATATCACCCAGTCCCATAGGGCCTTTCGTCCCTGAGAAGAAACCTTTAGAAGGTGTTATGGGTATTGATCCATGTGTACTTCAGACTTCTGGAGGAGTGAATTATCTTATATGGGCAGGGATGGGCATCAGAATGGCAAAACTAAGTGATGATCTTCTTTCATTGACTAGTAAACCGATACAGATAGAAGGCCTTCCTGAAGGATTTAAGGAAGGTCCATTTGCTTTTGAACGTGATGGATGGTATTATCTTACTTTTCCTTGGGTTCGGCATAAAAATTCGACAGAGACGCTAGCCTATGCTATGAGTAGAAATCCTGAAGGCCCTTACAGTTTTAAAGGCGTCTTTATGGATGAGTGGCCAAATGGATGCTGGACTAATCATCATTCTTTTGTCAAATATCAAGGACAGTGGTATCTTTTTTATCATCATAATGATTATTCACCCAAATTTGACAAGAATCGGTCGGTATGCATAGATCCTGTTTTTTTCAATGCAGATGGAACAATCAAAAAAGTCATTCCTTCTCTTCGAGGCGTAGGGGTCACAGATGCTCGCAAGCATATTCAGATTGACCGATACAGTTTTCTCTCGAAGAAACATGCCTCTATCGATTATCTTGATGTGCGACATCCTTTTGAAGGGTGGTATCTGAGATTAAATGCTGGTGGCTGGGCTTCTTATGATAAAGTGAACTTTAAGTCTGGGCTTACTCAACTTTCTCTACGTGTGAAAAGTTCAATTCTATCTAAGTTAAATGTATTTGTGGGAAGAAAGATGGTTGCTCAATTGACAATTCCTGCCCAAAAAGAATATATCATAAAGACTTTTGGCGTAAAGAATGTGCCAGTTGGAATCATGGGACTGAGAGTTCAACTTGTCAAAGGTGAGAATGTGGATATCGACTGGCTTTCTTTTGAAGAAGATAACCTGCATCCATGGACGGAAGGTGCTTTTCAGACTCATAAATACCGCAATTATTTTGCGGAGCTTGGTCATAGTGAGGCAGAAGTGAAAGATCATTTGGATAAAATTTTCCAAGAAGTATTTTTTGGACCTGATAAGGTTTATTTTGAAGTGGGAGATTCGCTTGGATATGTCTCAGATCTGAAAAATCATGATGTTCGTACAGAAGGCATGTCGTATGGAATGATGGCAGCTGTACAAATGAACCGGAAAGATATCTTTGATCGCATCTATCGTTGGGCAAGAAAGTATATGCTTTATAAAGATGGTCCATTAAAAGGTTATTTTTCGTGGAGTTGTAAGCCGGATGGAACTCGCAATGCTGAAGGACCGGCAAGTGACGGTGAACTATACTTTATCACTTCTCTTATCTTTGCTTCCAATCGTTGGGGTAATAATACGGGTATCAATTACTTGGCTGAAGCCCAATATATTCTGAATAACTCTTTTTCAAGAAAAGCAGAAGGGCAAGGTGTAACTCCGCTCATTGATAAGACTCATCACATTATAACCTTTTCTCCTACAGGATTTGGAGCTCATTTCTCAGATCCGAGTTATAACATTCCGTCTTTTTATGAAGTGTGGGCTCGTTGGGCCAACGATGGCCGGGCTGATTTTTATCGGCAGTGCGAGAAGGCTACTCGGGATTACCTTCACAAGAGTATTAATCGTGTGACAGGTCTGAATCCTGACATTAACAATCTTGATGGGAGCATACAGTCCTTTAATGGACCTCATGGACATTTTGAAATTTCCGATTTCCGTTACGATTCTTGGCGAGTTCCTATGAATATAGCTCTTGACTACAGTTGGTCATGTGTTGATTCTGTTTGGCAACAACAGTATGCTAATACCATTCAAGATTTCTTTTTTAATGAAGGCATAGATGCTTTCATAGACCAGTATCATATTGATGGCATGCCCGCAGTAATGCCTAACCAGGGTGGCGGAAAACCTGGACTTCGTCATTCTGTAGGACTTGTCGGTACGTTAGGTGCTATCTCGCTTGCCGCAACTCATGCAAAGGCACGTGATTTCATTTATCGGCTATGGGATTCTTCAAACAGACCATTTCCTGATGGATATTTTGATGCCTATTATGACGGTTTCCTTCGGTTGTTTGCTTTTATGCATCTGAGCGGCGAGTATCGTATAATTTTTCCAAATGACTAACACCATAATAATTTGTTCTATTCAGCCTAAATAATTGCTAAGGATCCGTGTATTTGCATTCCTAATACTAATTCTATAAATAAATAACTATTGGAAGTATAAGACATGTGTTAAGGTTGTTCTGCTAATAGAAGTTTAAGAATAAGTCCGTTCAATTTTATTAGTGTACTTACCAAAATTAAAGATCTAAAAATGTTTATTGCTAATGAAAAGTTTTAAAAATCTGGGCAAACATTGTTTGTTTTTAATGATGTTGCTCTGCCTGTTCCCTCTTGGAATTCAGGCTCAAAATTATGTAAAAGGTACCATTCTTGATGAACATGGCGAACCGGTTATTGGTGCAACTATTAAAGTTTTGGGTTCGAGTGAAGGTGTAGTCAGTGACCTTGATGGACATTTCTCAATGAATGTTAAACCTGGAGTAAAACTTGCTATTTCTTATGTGGGTTATAAGACCCAAGTGGTAAAAGCAAGTAGCAATATGAAAATTCAACTTCTTATAGATTCTAAATTTATTGATGAGGTTGTAGTTGTTGGCTATGGTGTACAGAGAAAGAGTGATCTTACAGGCTCTGTTGCAACCGTGAGTGAAAAAGACTTGGAGAATCGTTCTACTTCTGATGCTGCTGCTGCTTTGCAAGGCAAAGCTTCTGGAGTTCAAGTCCTGAACTTTTCTGGTGCCCCAGGTCAAGGTGCTTCTATTCGTGTTCGTGGTTATTCTTCTAATTCTGGTAACCTTGGTCCGTTGCTTATCGTTGATGGTTTGAAAGTAGACAATATTCAATACCTTGACCCGTCAATGATTGAGAGTGTCGAAGTCTTGAAGGATGCAGCTTCTGCTGCTATTTATGGTGCACAAGCCGGTAATGGTGTTGTCTTAATTACAACTACTAAAGGTGGAACCGGTAAAGCCAGTGTTTCTTATGATTTAAAGCTTATCGATCAAAGTGTTGCTCATAAGGCAGAACTCTTTAATGCTAAGGATTTCATAGCATACAAGGAAATGTCTGGTATTGATATGGATACGAAACTGAAAGCCAATAACTATAATGGTACTGATACCGATTGGCAGGATGTTGTTTTTAATCCTTCTTGGTCTGTTCAGCATTCTTTAACTTTTAAGGGTGGAAATAGTAAAGGCCATTTCTTGACAACATTGAATATGTTAAAAAATGATGGTATTGTTGTTGGCAACAAAGATCAGTATAAACGTATGACTGCTCAGATCAATGCCGATTATAATCTCTTCAGATGGATTTCTGTAGGAACTAATACCTCTATAGAAAAGTGGAGTACACGTTCCGTGCCGCAGATGAACCTCTTTGGTTCAGTCTATACTTCTGCTCTGACGCTGGATCCTCTTACTCCTGTTTATTTTGATGATCCTTCAGAATTCCCTTCAGATATGTTACAAGCTTATAAGGCCGGCAAGAATATTTTGAAAGATCCATCTAATGGCAAATGGTATGCTGTTTCAAAATATCAGACTGATGATAATGGTAATCCGCTGCTGCAACGTGACCTGGTTGATTCTAAATCGAGCGGTATTAATGTTCGTGGAACAATGTATGCCAATATTACTCCTTTTAAAGGATTGACTTTTACGTCTCGTTTTGGCTATCGTATCTATTTTAATAATGTCCATAGTTATAGACCTGCTTATTTTGCCAGTAGTATGGTATACAGTGATAACTATGATATCTCTGCTAATTCTAATACCGGTTATTATTATCAATGGGAAAACTTTGCCAATTATAATTTCTCTCTTGCCAAGAATAACTTTACAGTTATGGGTGGTATGTCTTATATTGAGGATAACTCAGATAATGTAAGTGCCGGAGCTAATGGCCCTGATATTCTTACTGGTTATGAGAGTAATTTTCATTATCTCAATTATGTCAATAATAATGACAAAACTACCAAGTCTATCGGTAACGCTCCTGGTCGTATGGTCAGCATTTCTTATTTTGGTCGTTTGGTCTATAATTTTGATAATCGTTATGGCTTTCAGGCTAACTTCCGTGCTGATGCTTTCGATTCTTCTAAACTTGCAAAGAACAATCGTTGGGGATATTTCCCTTCTTTTTCTGCAGGATGGACTGCCAGTAATGAGAAATTCTTCAAGAATATATTTGATCCCAAAGTATGGAGTTTCCTGAAACTTCGTGCATCATGGGGACGTAATGGTAACATTAATGTGTTGAGTGGCTATCCTTATGCAACAACTATTTCTTATAATAGTTACTGGTATCAGTATAGTGTCACTGATCCGGCAGTCAGTTATGGTTCTGCTCCTTCTGGACTTGTTAATCCTAAGTTGAAATGGGAAACATCTGATCAGGTCGATCTTGGACTTGATGCTCGTTTCCTGAATGATCGTTTGACTCTTGGAATCGACTATTTCAACAAGAAGACACGTGATTTGCTTGTCAGCGTGCCGGTCGCTAACGAGGTAGGTGTAGATAATGAAATCATGAATGCAGGTAAAGTTCGCAATCGTGGTCTTGAGATTGAACTTGGCTGGAAAGATCATATCAACGACTTCCGTTATCAGGTTTATGGTAACTTCTCTTCTCTTTCCAATAGGGTTACTTATCTTGATCCTAGTGTTGGACGTATCGTTCAAACTGTTTCTGGGTGTAATAACCCAATGAGTAAGGTGTTTGAGGCTGGACATCCTATTTGGTATTTCAAAGGGTATCAGTATGATGGTGTAAATCATGAAACAGGTGCTCCCAAGATTCATGATTTCAATGGTGATAATGTCATTAATGAAGATGATATGACAGATATTGGTTCTCCTATACCTACTTATACCTATGGTATTACCATTAATATGGCTTATAAAGGTTTTGACTTTACACTCTTTGGTACTGGTCAGGGTGGCAATAAAATATTTAACCTTGCTTATCGTGCTGATACTCCGCTACGTAATTCTCTGAGATATTATTATAAGAATGCATGGACACCTGATAATCACGGTGGTTCAATGCCTGATCCTAAACAGGTAGTTAATGATTGGCATTTCTGGGGGTCTTCTGCTTCAGAGTTCAGTGGTGCTTTCTTCAAGTTTAAACAGATTCAACTTGGTTATACGTTGCCAAAGAACTTAGTCAGAAAGGTGATGCTAAGTAATGTCCGCGTATATCTTTCTCTTGATGATTTCTTTACGATCACTAAATATCCTGGTCTTGATCCTGAGACTGCAACCATGAATAATGATAGTTGGTTAATGGGGTGCGATGTTGGTTCATTCCCAACTTCTAAAAAGTTTATTATGGGTCTTAACATTACATTCTAGATGTTTCAAATTAAATAATCACGATTATGAAAAAATATATAATTTTCATTCTGTCCGGACTGTTTTTACTCAGTTCGTGTTCGGAAGACAAACTAGAAATAGAACAGAAAGGGGTTGTCACAGAAGAGAGTTTTTATAAGACAGATGCAGATGCAGAGTCGGCCTTGACGGCTGCCTATCAGATGTTCATCACCAATGTGGGTGGATATAGTAGCATCGTCAATGCTCCTTATGTACTGTTCAACCTTTGTGGTGATGATATCTATGCTGCTGGCAACAACTATGGTGATAATGACTTTTTAGCCGCAATCAATGAGTTCCGTTACGATACACAGAATAGTGTGGTAAATGATTCTTATAAGGGATATTATCATGCTATCTATGGAGATAATCTGCTTATTGATAAATTTAAAGCGGGAACTACACCCATCCAGAAACGCTGTGTAGCTGAAGCACGGGTGATACGTGCTTATTGTCACATGATGCTTGCTATTGGCTGGAAGAACCCTCCATTGATTGATCACGTTCTTGTGGGTAGTGACAAACCAGCGAATAGTGAAAGCCAGAAGGCCTTACTTGACTGGTGTGCGAAGGAATGTGAAGAAGCCGTTTCTGATCTAGATGAGCGTAAGAGTGTCGATGATAAAGATGGTTCCGTAAAGGTTACTAAAGGCTTTGCTTGGAGTGTTGCTGGTAAATGCCATCTTTTTGCAAGTGAATATAATGAAGCAAAAAGTGATCTGAAAAAAGTTATCGATTCCGGTAAGTATGCGCTTGTTCCTACAGACCGCTGGAAGGAACTTTGGCATGTCGAAGGTGACGGTGACGAGGAAAAAATATTCGAACTCAATACGGTCGAAAATTCTAATATTGGTACATGGAGTGGTAAGATTCAGCGTTCTACCTGGATGCTGCCGAATGCATGGAATTGGCGTAGTGACAAACTTGTTACATCACCTACAATGCAAGGTGTAGGAGGATGGGGAGGCCTTGGCGTTAATGAGAAATTCGCGCAGGATTTTGAAAACAATGATGGTGACTCTCCACGTAGAAAAGCTTCTATTATCTCATATAAGGAATTTATGACAGATCTGGCATATCCTGATGATGCTGATAAAACAATGACTGAGGATGAGAAACTAGCTGATCCTAACCGTGGTATTAATAGTCCGGAAGGTCTTTATGGACAGTGTCTGTATTTGCCATTGAAACGAATTTATACTAAGGCAGATGTTTATCCTAATAGTTATAGCGTAAATAACTATCTGATTATGCGCTATGCAGAGGTGCTGCTGATGTATGCAGAAGCATGTGCCCAGACTAATGATCCTTCAGGGCTAAAATACCTGAATGCTATTCAGGTGCGTGCGGGTTCGAAGCACATCAGCTCTACGCTCACATTGGATGAAGTAAAGAATGAAAAGAAGTATGAGATGTGGCTAGAGGATTGCCGCTGGCCGGATATGGTTCGATGGGGTGACCTTGATGGCATAAAGAATGCCGGAAAGAACATTCCTTCTCTTCATGATGAGTTTATAGCTCCGGATAAACCGAATTACAAGAAGAAGCATGTAGGCTATCTTACTTATAGTAATCCTAATGAAGGAAAGACTTTCGGATTCGTCAAAGGGAAACACGAATATTTCCCAATTCCGTATTCTGAGACGTCAACTAATTCGAACATTACGCAGAATCCGGGATGGGGAACGGCTTCCTCAACAAATCCTGCAAGTAAGTAGAGTATATGCATTTTTTAGGTCTTGAAGATATGTATTTGTTTTACCTAATATAATTTTTCTTTCATGCCCTCGTTATAAGTGCTTTTCTTTCTTATTGTATAAAATGAAATAAAACAAGTGTGTTTTGAGACATTTCTTAAATGCTTTTTTAAGAAATAAGTTGTAATTTTGTAGAATAAAAAGTAAAATGCCTTATTTCGAGGGCTTATTTAGAATAGAAGTAAAACATAAATAACTAATGACATGAATAAAAAGATAGTCCTATTTTTATTTGCTTGCTTACTAACAATGTCAGCATCGGCAAAAGTAGATCCAAATTTTTATATTTTTCTCTGTTTCGGACAGTCAAATATGGAAGGTAATGCAAGAATAGAAGAGCAGGACCGCCAGAACGTTGATCCTCGATTTCAGATGATGGCGGCCGTTGATGATAAGAATCTCGGACGTAAAATGGGAGATTGGTATACAGCCTTTCCTCCGCTTTGCCGCGCGAATACAGGATTGACTCCGGTTGACTATTTCGGTCGTACAATGGTGAAGTACCTTCCAAAGAATGTACGTGTGGGAGTTATAACGGTAGCCGTCGGAGGATGTCGTATTGAAGCTTTCATGAAAGATTCGATCAAAAACTATGTTGCCAATCGTGCTCCACAATGGATGAAAGGTATGTTGAAAGCTTATGATAATGATCCTTATAAGCGTCTTGTCATGCTGGCTAAGAAAGCACAGAAAGCAGGCGTTATAAAAGGCATACTGCTTCATCAAGGGGAATCGAATACAGGAGATATGGCATGGCCTTCAAAAGTGGCCTATGTTTATAACCAACTTATTGCTGACCTTCATCTGAAAACCGAGGATGTTCCTTTGCTTGCTGGTGAAGTTGTTCGTGCTGATGGCAGAGGTCGTTGTGTAGAGATGAATAAGATTATTGACACGCTGCCTCAGACTATTCATACTGCACAGGTCATTTCTTCAGAAGGTTGCACCAATGGTCCTGACTTTTTACATTTTGATCCAGCTGGATACCGTGAGATAGGTCGTCGTTATGCCTATAAGATGCTGGCATTACTTGGACGCCCAGTCTATCAGGAAGTTAAAGTACCTGCAGACGCAAAGACTTCTCTTTATGCAGAGCCTGGTAATGAGTTCCCGAAGGTAGATAGCAAAAATTGTGCTTGGTTCCGGATCTTTGCCCCACAGGCTCAGGTCGTGAAGGTAGATATCTGTAGCAAGAGATATGATCTGCAACGTGATGCCAAAGGCTTCTGGACTGGTGGAACAGCTCCGTTACCTGTTGGCTTTCACTATTATTTCTTGAATATTGATGGAGTGAATGTCAATGATCCTGCTTCTGATACTTTCTTCGGCTGTTGCCGTCAAAGTAGTGGAATCGAGATTCCTGAAGGTGATGCAGGTAATTATTATCGCCCACAGCAAGGTGTTGCGAAAGGTCAGGTCCGTTCGTTCCAATATTATTCCAAGTCTAAGAATGAGTGGCGTCGTGCTATGGTTTATACTCCTGCTGAATATGAAACCTCTGGTAAGAAACGGTATCCGGTTCTTTATCTGCAACATGGTATGGGTGAGGACGAAACTGGTTGGAGTCATCAGGGTTTCATGCAGAACATCATGGATAATCTCATTGCGGGGAAGAAGGCTGTTCCGATGATTGTTGTTATGGAAAGTGGTGACGTAAAAATGCCTTATGATGCCAAACGTTTTTCTATGACTAATTATGGCTCGAGCTTTTATGATGTGATGATCAATGATCTCATTCCTGCCATTGATTCTAATTTCCGTACTCTTTCTGATCGTGATCATCGTGCCATGGCAGGCCTTTCATGGGGAGGACACCAGACTTTTGACATCGTACTGAATCATCTTGACAAGTTCTCATATATGGGTGGTTTTAGTGGTGCTATTTTCGGACTCAATGATCAGACGATCAAGACATTATATAATGGAATCCTTTCTCGTCCTGACGAGTTTAATAAGAAAATTCATTATCTCTTCCTTGGTTGTGGATCTGAAGAAAATATAGGTACTCCTCAACTTGTCAAGACATTGCAGAATGCCGGCCTCAAGGTTGATACCATAGTTTCACCTGGTACTGCTCATGAGTGGCTTACATGGAGACGCTGCTTAGAACATTTTGCCCAGTATTTGTTTAAGTAAAATCTGTATAGTGTAAAGATAATTAAGAAACTTTTTATATAGGTGTTATAATTTTGTTGATTCAATTAGAAAACGCTGTGCCGTCATGGCATGGCGTTTTACTTGAATATTAAATAAATGAGAAATGAATAAAATAAATATCTTGTCAGCCGTTTTGTTTCTTTTTTCTGTAACCATGAACGCTCAGACGGCAACTTTTCATTATTTTTGCTATCATGGTAATGATACCAGATTTCAAGAAGCAATTGATAAGAATCGGGAATATTTTAATCCTGTTATAGCAGGGTATCATCCTGATCCTTCTTTCTGTAGAGCTGGCGATACCTATTACCTCGTAAATTCCTCCTTTTCTTATTTCCCAGGAGTTCCAATTTACCAGAGTAAGGATCTTATACATTGGAATCAGATTGGACAGGTGTTGGACCGTGCTTCTCAGGATCCACTTGACCATCAGAACGTTTCTGGTGGTATCTTCGCTCCGGCTATTTCCTATAATAGGTATAATAAAACCTTCTATATGATTACTACTAATGTCGGGAAAGGCAGTTTCTTCGTGAAAACGAAAAATCCCGAGAAAGGTTGGAGTGATCCCATTTATCTTCCTCAAATAGATGGTATAGATCCTTCTTTTTTCTTTGACCGTGACGGGAAAGGTTATATCGTGCATAATGCTCCCGTCTATGGAAATACAGCCTACGAAGGACAGAGAGCCATTCGTATTTTTCGTTTTGATGTAAATGGTGACAGCATTATTGGGAAACCGAAAGAAATTGTTCGGGGAGGAACGCATGTCGATCAGCATCCAATCTGGATTGAAGGACCTCATCTTTATCGTATTGGTAAATTCTATTATTTGATGTGTGCAGAAGGGGGTACTAGTACGAATCATAGTGAAGTAATCTTCCGTTCTGCAAATCCAATGGGTCCTTGGGAAGAAGATCCTGAGAATCCCATATTGACACAGAGAGAGGGCTTGGATCCCAATCGCCTTGATAAAGTGACCTGCACTGGACATGCAGATCTGTTACAAAGTAAATCAGGAGACTGGTGGGCAGTCTTTCTGGGTTGTCGTCCTTATAAAGATGATTTATATAATACGGGGAGGGAAACTTTCTTGTTACCTGTGACATGGGAGAAGGGCTGGCCTGTAATCTTACAGAAGGGCAAGGCTATTCCTACGGTATGTCAGATGCATTCCTGGCAATGGAAGACAAAGGCAATTAAGGCTATTCCTACCACTGGTAATTTTACATTCCGTGATGATTTCCATGAACAGAAACTAAATCCTTGTTGGACTTTCCTTCGTAATCCATCTTCGTTTTATACATTAGGACAGGACGGACTGAAAATTTCTGCTTTGCCAGTAACAATCGAGCAGAAAAAATCACCCTCTGCTTTGTTTTATCGCCAGCAGCATACTACATTCAATACAGAGACAGAGGTTGTCTTTTCTCCGGAAAATGACAAGCAATTTGCCGGTCTTTGTCTCTTCCAGAATGAAAAGTATAATTTTGTATTTGGTAAGACTAGAATAAATAATCGTTTGGCTATTTTATTGACTCGTACGGAGTTAATGCCCGTAACGATTGCCACCGTTTTTATTGATGGGAAAGATTCCAATGCACCGGTCAGACTGAAAATTCATGGTGATGGTCAATACTATGACTTCTATTATTCTATAGGTAATGGAGGATGGCAGGTTATGGCGCGTGGGGTAGATGCTTCTAATCTGTCCACTTCTAAAAGTGGAGGTTTTGTCGGTACCATGATTGGCCTGTATGCTTCGAAATAGGAGTAGCCAGTCCTTATATTAAAAGTGTAACCTGAATGATATATTTGTGTTCGTATAGACCAAGGGGGTAATGAAAATTATTTAAAATAATATTGCCCCTTATGTCTTGTACGTTTACCGTATTCGATAGCATGGTGGGGACAGTGGTGGTAGCAGTTGAAGCAATTCAGACAAGAACCGTCATGTTTCCACTGTGGTTCTTTACCCTTACCACCTTCCAAGTCTCCAGTTGGGCAAACCTGGGCACAGATGCCACATTTTACACAGCGGTCACTCACTACATGAAAAGGTTTGTCTGTAATAAGGAATTTCTCAAAGAATGCTCCTAGAAGCTGTGAATTAATCCACGGCCAACGACCTTTATGTAAACGGAAAACGCCTTCTTTTTTATCAAATATTTCTTCGCAAATTACTTTCAGCATCTCATGGGCTGCGGTCTTCTTTCTGATTTCATTTTCTTTTGAATCAACATCCATGAACGGCAGCCCTACATACGTCTCTGGCATAAGTATAGAATAGGCAGAGTCTACGTGGTTGACTTTGATGTTTCTAAGTGATTGATTAGAGGCCAGAGCATTGTTTATATATCTGTCTATAGTTAATCCTATATCATCACCTGCTGTAACAACGGAGTATGTAAATGGTTTCTCTTCATCTTCCAGAACAAGGTGAGCTATGAATTTTCTTACAATGGTTGGTGGTCTCCATCCATGTATCGGAAAAACAAAGCCTAAGCGTTCACCTCTTTTGAGAAAGAAATGCTCCCTTTTGCCCCATACATCAGAAATAGAAATAAGGGTATCTTTTGTCGCCATTGCCAACTTCTGAGCTACCCATTTGGAATCACCTTCTGCTGAGAAATAGAATATCATAATTCCTGTTTATAAAAAATGGATAGCATGTTTTCATACTATCCATTTATAAGTAGTAATTAAAATCTTCTTTATTAGTTTTTCGCTTCAGTCATATTTCCTTCAATATACAGGCGGGTCATTTCTACGACACCGTTGGTACGGACTGTTACTGTTTTCTTGAAGTGTCCGGGGAATTTGCCTTTACCATTATAGGTTACTGCAATTTCTCCCTTTTCCCCTGGCATAATAGGCTTTTTCGTGTAACTGGGTATCGTACAACCGCAACTAGCAACAGCCTGATTGATAATCAGTGGCTTATTTCCTTTGTTGACGAAAGTAAATGTTGCTTTTTGAATAGGTTGGGCCTCGGAAAAGGTGCCGAAATCATGAGATAGTTTGTCAAATTTGATTTCTGCTTGTGCACTGGCACTTAAAGTGCAGACAAGCATCAGGAGCATACTTAAAACTAACTTTTTCATATTATTATCACTTGATTTATAGTTCGTTGCATGCAAAGGTAAGGAGAATGTTCAGTATAAGTTTCATTTTTTACAAAAATTAATGCTTTTATTTGGCAATTATCTTGATTTATTGTATTTTTGCAAATCAGAATTGAAAACACTTAACTTAATATGTATAGAACAAATACGTGTGGGGAGCTGCGTCTCTCGGACGTGGGTGAAAATGTAACACTGGCCGGTTGGGTCCAGCGTTCAAGAAAATTAGGAGGCATGACTTTTGTTGACCTTCGCGACCGTTATGGAATAACCCAATTAGTTTTTAACGAAGCTAAAGATAGGACGTTATGTGATCTGGCTAATCAACTGGGTCGTGAATATTGCATTCAGGTTAAAGGTGTGGTCAATGAGCGTACTAGCAAGAATTCGAAGATGGATACGGGCGATATTGAAATTATTGCTGAAGAACTGAATGTGATTTCTCCGAGTTTGACTCCACCGTTTACTATTGAGGACAATACTGATGGTGGAGATGACCTCCGTATGAAATACCGTTACCTTGATCTTCGTCGTCCGTGTGTGAGAAAGAATTTGGAATTACGACATAGGATGACAATCTTAATCCGTAATTTTCTGGATACCAAAAAATTTATCGAGGTTGAGACTCCTGATTTGATTGGAAGTACTCCGGAAGGAGCTCGTGATTTTGTTGTCCCTTCACGTATGAATCCAGGACAGTTCTATGCTTTGCCGCAGAGTCCTCAACTTTTGAAGCAATTATTGATGGTGGCGGGTTTTGACCGATATTTTCAGATTGCAAAGTGTTTCCGTGATGAAGATCTTCGTGCTGATCGACAACCTGAATTTACACAAGTAGATTGTGAAATGAGTTTTGTCGATCAAGATGATATTATCAATCTTTTCGAAGAGATGTGCCGTATGCTGTTCAGAGAGATTCGTGGTGTCGAATTGCCCAAACTGCAACAAATGACATGGCAGGAAGCCATGAGGCGTTTTGGTAGTGATAAGCCGGATATCCGTTTTGGAATGGAATTTGTGGAACTTCAGGATATATTGAAGGATAAAGGTACTTTCAGCGTCTTTAATGAGGCAAGTTATATCGGAGGTATTTGTGTGCCCGGTTGTGCTGATTATAGTCGTAAACAACTTAATGAGTTGACTGACTATGTGAAATCTCCTCAAGTTGGTGCCAAGGGTCTTGTCTTTATTAAGTATAATGCTGACGGAACAGCTAAAAGTTCCGTGGATAAGTTTTATACTCAAGATGTTCTGGCAGAACTTAAAGAAAAGATGGGTGCAAAAGATGGTGACTTGGTGTTGATCCTCAGCGGGACTAATGCAAATAAAACCCGTATCCAACTTTGTTGTCTTCGTCTATTGATGGGGGAGCGTCTTGGACTGCGTGACAAGAATGTCTTTAAATGCTTGTGGATTATTGATTTCCCTCTTTTTGAGTGGAGTGAAGAAGAGCAACGTCTGGTATCAACGCACCATCCGTTTACCATGCCGAATCCTGACGATATTCCTTTATTGGATGAGCATCCTGAGAAAGTTCGAGCAAAAGCTTACGACTTTGTTTGCAATGGTGTTGAAGTTGGTGGCGGAAGTATTCGTATTCATGATACAAAACTTCAGGAAAAGATGTTTAAAGTACTCGGCTTTACAAAGGAACGGGCTGAATCTCAATTTGGCTTTTTAATGAATGCTTTCAAATATGGTGCGCCACCTCATGCTGGACTGGCATTTGGCTTGGATCGTTTTACTAGTATACTTGCGGGCTTGGATAGTATTCGTGATACTATAGCTTTTCCTAAGAATAATAAGGGACGTGATGTGATGCTGGATGCTCCTTCTGAATTGAGCAAAAAGCAACTTGAGGAATTATCTATTTGCGTAGATATTCCTGCTGAATGATATAGACTCTGTTTTGTTCTGCTCTTATTGATAAAGAAAGATGAAATGATAGATGAATTTCTGTTTGATTTAAGTCAAGAATTTCGTTTTTTTTGTTTCTAAAGTCTTTAATGCGTAACATTTTTACTGAGAATAATGTAAATTTGAAGAAAAGAATTATCGTTTGTAACGAACTTACAAAAATAGGTGGGTTTTTATTTACATTGGTAAACCCTGACTAATTTTAAAGATTGACAAAATGAGAGAAAAGAAAACGAAAACAAGTGCTGCTAAGATGACAGTATCTAAAGCAGCCGAAACGAAGACCATTTTGGCACTTAATCCTGAAAATGCAGGTTTCAAGGCAGGTGACGTTTATCAGGCACTGGCAGCCGCTGGGACGGCCTTGACAGTAGCTGAAATTGCTAAGCAAGCTAAGATCAGTGAAGAAGAAGCTCTTCTCGGTATCGGCTGGCTTTTCAAAGAAGGAAAAATCAAAGACGCAGACAACAAGGTTGTTCTAGCGTAATATTTCATTTTAGAAAGGGCTGCAGATGTTTTGGCGTTTGTGGCCTTTTTGTACTATTTCCTTTTGATCCTTGTTCGTTGTTCATTTATGTCGATTTCACGTATGAAGAATCTTACATGAAAAACAGATTATTTCCAGCATCTGTCATCCTGTTTTTTGATCAGGGGACTGAGATGAAAACATTTCAAAAGATCAATAAAAACGCTCTTTCTTATTCTTTGATATGTTAATTTCAATTCTGGTATTAAGATGTCACAATTTCTTTTTCCTGAGTTATGTGTTGTGAATTTAGAGGAGTCTCGGATAGATGAGATTAATCTTGTTTCATTTTATGGCACTTTCGTTTCTTTTGTTGTATTGCTGATTTTGAAAGTTAATTTGTAACATGAGCGAAAGTTTATGTTACGTAACATCAGGCTGAACAGAAAAGATTTGGATACCTTTGCTCTGTCCGTTTGTGTGATAGTCTTCTTGTGTGAAATGATGTCGTCTGACGAATAGAAATCCATTATGAGAATTATATAGGTTCAAATTGTTTATTCAAAATAATCAAGGAGACCTCTATTGAAGTTTAACCTTATAATAATAGAAAAATTAAACAAGGGAAGTTTATGAACAGAAAATATTTATTGGGATTTGATGTTGGCTCATCATCAGTGAAAGTCTCATTGACGGATGTAGATAGTGGGCAGATGGTTTCTTCTGCTTTTTCTCCTGAAAGTGAAGCCCCTATGATTGCTACTAGGCCTGGGTGGGCAGAACAGGAACCTGATTCTTGGTGGAAATATGCTAAAGAGGCACTAGGTCAGGCGATGCGAAAGGCTGGGATTAACGGTGAGAGTATTGAAGCCATCGGTATATCTTATCAGATGCACGGGCTTGTGTGTGTGGATAAACTACAGCATGTTCTCCGACCTTCAATTATTTGGTGTGATTCCCGGGCTGTTTCTTATGGAGATAAGGCTTTTGAAGAATTGGGGGAAGAGAAATGCTTAGATCATCTGTTGAATTCTCCTGGAAATTTTACTGCATCTAAATTGGCATGGGTTAAAGCTAATGAACCTCAACTTTTTGAGCAGATAGATAAGGTGATGTTGCCGGGAGACTATCTGGCCATGAAACTTTCTGGTCGTATTCAGACAACAATGGAGGGACTTTCTGAAGCGATTTTATGGGATTTCAAAAAGAAAGCACCAGCAAAGTTTCTCATGGATTATTTTGGTTTTTCTGAATCTATTTTACCTGAAATTGTACCTACATTTTCAAAACAGTGTTTTGTAAGCCAACAAGCTGCTGAAGAAACCGGTTTGAAAGCGGGCACCCCTATTTCATATCGGGCAGGTGATCAACCTAACAATGCTGTCAGTCTCAATGTGTTTAATCCGGGTGAGATTGCCTCTACGGCAGGTACGTCTGGGGTCGTATATGGAGTATTGGATAAAGTTAATTATGATTCTAAAAGTCGCGTGAATACTTTTGCGCATGTTAATTATACAAAAGACACTGATCGTCTTGGAGTTCTTTTGTGTATTAATGGTACAGGCATTCTTAATGCATGGGTACATCGGAACATTACATCTGACATGGATTATGTTGAAATGAATAAACTGGCTTCAGGTGTGCCGATTGGTTCCGATGGCATCATTGTCATTCCTTTTGGCAATGGCGCGGAGCGTGTATTGGAAAATCAGGAAATTGGTTGCAGTATTCATGGCTTGAATTTCAATGCCCATAATCGTGCCCATATCGTGCGGGCTGCTCAGGAAGGTATTGTGTTCAGTTTCTGTTACGGAATGGAGATTATGGAGAAAATGGGAATGAAAATACAAAAGATTCATGCAGGTCATGCAAACATGTTCTTAAGTCCTGTTTTCTGTGATACTCTTGCAAGCGTAAGTGGAGATTGTATAGAACTCTATAAAACTGATGGTAGTGTAGGTGCTGCCAAGGCAGCAGGCATTGGAGCCGGTATTTATAAAGATCATGAGGAAGCCTTTTCTACGTTAAAACAATTGGCTGTTATTGAACCGGATGAGCATCATCGGGATGCTTATCTTAATGCGTATGCAAACTGGAAAGAACAATTAAATAAGATGATATTGGATTAAACCAAGAACTATTAAATCAAAACAACTATGACAAAAAAGTATTTTCCACAAATTGGAAAAATCCCGTTCGAAGGGACAAAAAGTAAGAACCCTTTAGCTTTTCATTATTATGATTCAGAAAAGGTCATAATGGGGAAGAAAATGAAGGATTGGTTGAGGTTTGCTATGGCATGGTGGCATACACTGGGCCCTGCTTCTTCTGATCAGTTCGGCGGCCAGACCCGTCTGTATCCTTGGTATAAGGCTGATACAGCCATTCAAAGAGCCAAAGATAAGATGGATGCTGGTTTCGAGATTATGGAAAAGTTGGGTATTCATTATTTCTGCTTCCATGATGTTGACCTCTGTGATCCTGCTGATGATATTCATGAGTATGAGGATAATTTAAATGCTATTACAGACTATGCCCTTCAGAAGATGAAGACATACTCTGACATACACCTCCTCTGGGGAACTGCAAATGTGTTTGGGGATAAGTGCTATATGAATGGTGCTTCTACAAATCCTGACTTTGATGTTGTGGCCCGGGCTTGTGTTCAGATCAAGAATGCCATTGATGCTACTATCAAACTTGGTGGATCTGATTATGTATTCTGGGGTGGTCGTGAAGGCTATCAAAGTCTGCTCAATACAGATATGAAGCGTGAGAAAGAGCATTATGCTACTATGCTGACGGCTGCCAGAGATTATGGTCGTTCTCATGGTTTTAAAGGAACTTTCCTGGTTGAGCCGAAGCCGATGGAGCCGACTAAACATCAGTATGATACGGATGTGGAAACAGTTATCGGATTCCTTAAAGCTCATAATCTGGATAAGGACTTTAAGATTAACATTGAAGTAAATCATGCAACTCTTGCAGGCCATACTTTTACTCATGAATTAGCTTGTGCAATAGATGCTGGGATGCTTGGATCCGTTGATGCAAACCGTGGTGATTATCAGAATGGCTGGGATACAGATCAGTTCCCTATTGATAATTGGGAAATAACTCAGGCTTGGATGCAGATTCTGCGTAATGGTGGTCTTCACGACGGCGGATCTAATTTTGATGCTAAATTGCGTCGTAATTCTACAGATCCGGAGGATATCTTTATCGCTCATATCAGTGGTATGGATGCCTTTGCACGTGGACTGGAGAATGCTGCTGCAATCTTGACTGAGAGTCCTCTGCCACAGATGCTCAAAGAACGCTATGCTAGTTTTGATAAAGGTGTAGGTAAGAAATTTGAGGATGGTGAACTGTCTCTTGAACAGCTTGTAGACTATGCTAAAAAGAATGGTATGCCTAAACAGACTTCTGGCAAACAGGAATTGTATGAGGCAATAGTTAACTTATACTGTAAATAACCTTAGTATTTTATCTGTAACTCATTTGATTATGGGTTTACATAGCGGAGGTAAAGTCATTCGACTCTGCCTCCGTTTCTTTATATTATCAAAGCTTTGGATATTAGTTGTAGATATATGGCATTTTCATGAACGAGTTTTCTTTGATTATCGGAAAAGGTAGCAGTCTGGCTTATTTGTTTTGCAAATTGTAATGATGTGTTTCTGGTTATGACCGGATTAAAATAATTTGTTTTATCTTTAAGATTCTATTACTGTGAGTTTGTTTTTGTCATTTGGAAGTAATGAGATTTGTATTCTTTTAAAAAAAAGCAGATTATTTTGCAAGTTGAAAAAAATCGAGTATCTTTGCATACTATAATAATATATACTTATGATTCGAAATCATAACCACTTGGTCATTATGGCTGGGGGTGTAGGGAGTAGATTCTGGCCGATGAGTACCAGTGAGCGACCTAAACAATTTATAGATGTTCTAGGAATAGGACGTTCTTTACTTCAATTGACTTTTGATCGTTTTGAGGGGGTTTGTGATCCTCAGAACATTTGGATTGTCACAAATAAGAAGTATGTTTCTATTGTCATGGAACAGTTACCGGAGATTCCTGCTGAAAATATCTTGAAGGAACCCTGCCGGCGCAATACAGCACCTTGTATCGCATACGTGAGTTGGCGTATTAAGTCTATTGATCCCAAAGCAAATGTTGTGGTGACTCCTTCTGATCATATTGTCACAAACGATTCTGAGTTTCGTCGGAGTATCCTGTCATGCATGAAGTTTACAAGTGAGACCGATGCCATTGTTACTTTAGGCATTAAACCGACTAGACCTGAAACAGGCTATGGTTATATCAAAGCTGATCTGGGGTCCAGCAGCGCACGTAATAGTGAGATATTCCGTGTTGATAATTTCAGAGAGAAGCCCGATTTACAAACAGCTGAAAAATATCTTCAGGAAGGAGATTGTTTTTGGAATGCGGGCATTTTTATCTGGCGGGTAGAGACTATTGTGAATGCTTTCCGTGTTTATCAACCCACCTTGTCAGCTGTTTTCGAGAGTTTGAGGAGTGTTTATGGAACTGACGAAGAGCAGGAACAGATTGATCTTCGTTATCCCGAGTGTGAGAATATCAGTGTGGACTATGCAATTATGGAAAAGGCTGAAGAAATATTTGTCTTTCCTTCAGACATCGGTTGGAGTGATTTGGGAACATGGGGGAATCTGCTTGCCCAGACTTCTCATGATCTTTATGGGAATAGTTTGATCGGACGTAATATCCGAATCTATGATACAAAGAATTGCATTATTCATACAACGCAAGAGAAGAAAGTGGTAGTCCAAGGCTTGGACGGATATATTGTTGCAGAAAAAGATAACCAATTGTTGATTTGCAAGCTCTCTGATGAACAGAGCATTAAGCAATACAATGGCGAATCTTAAGGATAATACTGATTGATAATACCTTTCAGTGTTTATATGGAATAAAATCTATAGAAATGGAAAGAAAAGTAGCCCTTATTACAGGCATTACAGGTCAGGATGGATCATACCTGGCAGAATTTTTAATCAAGAAAGGTTATGAAGTTCACGGAATCCTTCGCCGCTCTTCATCATTCAATACGGGTCGGATAGAGCACCTTTATCTGGACGAATGGGTAAGAGATATGAAGAAGAAACGTCTGGTCAATCTCCATTGGGGAGACATGACGGATTCATCTTCCCTGATCCGAATTATATCGGAGGTCCAGCCTACAGAAATCTATAATCTGGCAGCTCAAAGTCATGTAAAGGTGAGTTTTGACGTGCCTGAGTATACGGCAGACGTCGTAGCTGTAGGCGTGCTCAGGCTTCTTGAGGCTGTCCGCATCTGCGGTCTGGCCCATTCATGCAGAATCTATCAGGCCAGTACCTCCGAGCTTTTCGGCAAGGTCGCTGAGGTTCCGCAGAAAGAGACGACACCATTCCATCCCCGTTCCCCTTATTCAGTGGCCAAACTCTATGGCTATTGGATCATGCAGAACTACAGGGAAAGCTATGACATGTACTGTTGCAACGGCATCCTTTTCAATCATGAAAGTGAGCGACGCGGAGAGAACTTCGTCACGAGGAAGATCACGCTGGCAGCCTGCCGTATAGCAGAAGGTTATCAGGACAAACTCTATCTGGGTGATCTGAGTGCACGCCGTGACTGGGGCTATGCTAAGGATTACGTAGAGTGTATGTGGATGATTCTGCAACAGCCTGAACCGGATGATTTTGTTATTGCAACCGGAGAGATGCATACGGTTCGTGAGTTCTGTACTATGGCCTTCCATGAAGCAGGTATCGAACTCGAATGGAAGGGTAAAGGCCTGGAAGAGCAGGGTATCGATACGGCTACAGGCCGTGTGCTGGTAGAGGTAGACCCGAAATATTTCCGTCCGGCCGAGGTAGACCAGCTGGAGGGTGATCCCTCAAAGGCTAAACGTGTTCTGGGCTGGGATCCTCGTCAGACGACTTTCGCTCAACTGGTCAAACTGATGGTAGACCATGACCGTAAATATGTGAAGAAACTCTATCTGCGTGCACAGATGCCTGAATAAAGGATCATAGAAGAGTGAAATAACAAACTGAGAGAGATCTGGATTATTGTATCAGGTCAGCTCAGAGTTTTCAATACAGATTATGTCAGTATTAGATAAGAATAGTAAGATTTATGTAGCAGGCCATCATGGTCTCGTGGGTTCCGCGATATGGAACAATTTGAAATCAAGAGGATACAATAATCTTGTTGGGCGTACCCACAGGGAACTGGACCTGACGGATCAGAACGCAGTCAAGGCTTTCTTTGACCAGGAACAGCCTGATGCCGTAGTCCTCGCTGCAGCTTTTGTGGGTGGTATCATGGCCAACTCGCTGTATCGTGCGGACTTCATCATGCAGAATATGAAGATGCAGTGCAATGTCATCTCCAATGCTTATAACCATCACGTGAAGAAACTCCTGTTCCTGGGTTCTACGTGTATCTATCCCAAGGATGCCCCTCAGCCGATGAGGGAAGATGAACTCCTGACCTCTCCGCTGGAATATACCAATGAAGAATATGCCATTTCGAAGATTGCCGGTCTGAAGATGTGCGAGAGCTACAACTTGCAGTATGGAACAAACTACATAGCTGTGATGCCTACTAATCTCTATGGACCGAATGATAATTTCCATTTGGAGAATTCCCATGTGATGCCGGCTATGATGCGTAAGATCTACCTGGCTAAACTCCTTCATGATAATAACTGGGATGCTATCCGTGGGGATATGAGCAAGCGTCCGATCAACCCTGACAGCAAGTTGAGTGTGGTGATAGGGGAAGGAAATGTAGATGGTAACAATCCGAAGGAAAGGATTATCAATGCTCTTGCATTCTATGGCATAGAAAATAATAAGGTGACCCTGTGGGGAACCGGTAAACCGCTGCGTGAGTTCCTGTGGAGCGAGGATATGGCTGATGCCAGCGTGTATCTCTTGTTGAATGTTGATTTCAAGGATATTATCGGTATAGATAAATATTCGAGTGTTTGCTATGGAGAGAAGACAGATGGTCCTGTAGACCGTAATAACAGTGAAGGCAGGGGTGGTGCTATTCCTTCTTTGGGCGAGATCCGTAACTGTCATATCAATGTAGGTACAGGCAAGGAATTGACTATTAAGGCACTAAGTGAACTGGTAGCAAAAACAGTAGGCTTTGAAGGGCAGATTATCTTTGATTCTTCCAAACCGGATGGTGTGATGCGCAAACTTATTGATGTGAGCAAACTCCATCGTCTCGGCTGGCATCATCAAGTGGAGATAGAAGATGGTATTCAAAGGTTGTATAAGTGGTATCAGAATAGTTTGAGCAATAAAGATGCTTGATAAAAAAGGATTTTGATATCAATTTTGCTCTATTCTGTTGTAAGCGGTCTGATTATTTTGGCCGCTTATTTTTTGTTACTATGAAATCATTTTGTCTCAGAAATGCGCTTATGTCGTTTAATCAACCATCTGATGATTAGAAAAAGACAACCTAAAATGACAAAAACAAAGATGATAGATTTTATGCTTTCCATATAAAGTGCGATTTTATCATCTAATTGATCTTCTGGAACAATAGAATGGAGATACCATCCTAGAGCAGCGAGGATACAATTCCAGATTCCTGCACCTGTCATCGTATAAAGAATAAATTTCCAATACTTCATCTTGCTCATTCCTGCAGGAATTGAAATTAAATGTCTGATTCCCGGAATGAGTCGTCCTGTAATAGTCGCAACCATTCCGTGTTTGTTGAAGTACCGTTCACTTTTTTCTAGCTTTCCTTGATTGAGGAGGCAAAGATGCCCAAACCGACTATTGGCAAATCGATAGATGACGGGCCTGCCTAGATAATAACCTGCCAGATAATTGATAGTAGATCCACATCCAGCTCCTAAAATGCTAGAGAGTATGACCAAAAATATATCAAGGTTCCCGCCGGCAGCATGGTAAGCAGCGGGTGGGATAACAAATTCAGAGGGGACCGGAAGAACGGTACTCTCTAATAACATTAGAAAGAAGATCGTTCCATAATTTAAATTATTCAGTAAAGAAGAAAGAAAACCCATATTGAAGGAATAGAGTTAAAATTGAGAAACGGAGAGCGTATTATGATATTTCTTAAAAGAAAATATTTGAATTGATTTTATCATTTGTGAGTTAACGTAAAGTTTCCAGAAAATCTTCATACTGTGAGGGTTTCATGCCGTTAGGAAAATATTTACCTAATATGCGTCTTGCCTCCTGAGGATTCTTCTTCACAGCTATCCTTAAATATTTAATATACTCATCCTCCTTATGAAGTTCTCGTGCACAGGCGGCAAGATAAGAAAATCCTTTATTCCAATCCTTATGTGGTGCGAACAGAATGGTTTGAAGCATTTCGTAAGCAGTTAAGAAAAGGCCGTTTTCGTAAAAGGATACAGCGGAATGATAGAGAACTTGTGGAGAATTAGTGTGATCAATAGCTTCTTCATAACACCTTTGGCCCTCTTTGTACTTTTGATTTTCCAAATAGATATGTCCCTTGAGTACTTTCAGTTCATCCTGATTGCTATCAGGCATGACCATAACCTTGTCAATATAGTGAATAGCCTTATCAATATGCCCAAGTTTACTTTCTATAAAAGCTAACTGCTTATAAATCTCCTTTAAATTTGGATTATCAGTACCAGTGAGTATTTCTGCCTTTTTGATATGGGAAAAAGCGGACTTAAGTTTATTGAGTCGGAATAGTGTCATTCCTAAAAACAATTCTCCTGTTTCATTATCGGGCATCAGTTGGACGTATTTCCTGAAATACTTTTCTGCTTCTGTATAGTTTTCTAATGAGAATAATCCATTTGCCTTGTTCAAGATAGCTTCATCATCCTTCGTATTGATAGCGATAGCATATTCACTACTTTGAATCGAGTTACTGAAATCTCCTTGTAAAAATTGTGAGGATGCTAATTTATTCCAGAAATTTTCAGCATAAGGATTATCATCCAGGATTTGCTGATAGATTTTATTCGCTTTTTTAAAATTGCCTAATCCAATTGCTATTCGGGCATCCAGTTCTTTATAGTCAGTTGTATCTGTCTCTTTGTCTTTATCCAGCCATTTTTGAGCTAGTTCACAAAGATTATAGTCTGAAAACAAGTTGGCTACATCAAAGTAGTAATCCTGGATAGAGATTTCTTCTTCCTCTTCTTCACTTTCGACGATTGGAATTTGTTCTTCCAGATAGCAGTCTGCTTCCTCTTGGCGCTGCTCGACAATCATGATTTCGGCTATGAGATAAAAATAGTCCACATCATTTTTGTCCAGGATTTGTTCTGCATATTTCCGAGCCTTTTCGGGATCTTTTTTGACCAGAAGAACATATCTGGAAAGAAAAGCCAAGGGCTCTACAGCCCCTGGAAAGAGTTTGAGAGCATAACGAGCCCCTTCTACAGCCTTGGATTCTTCTCCATTGGTCTGGTAGTATTCGCAGATACGGATAAGATCGTCGGAATCTATAAAAACAGGTTCGCCCTTGCTTTGTGCGTCCTCATATTTTTTTAGTATCCTGCGGAAATCCGGGGTATCGTAATAGCTGTCTCTCATCTAGTTTCTTTTGTTCATTTTTGCCCAAGTATCTTTTAAGTTTACGGTCTTATTGTAAATCAGATGCTCAGGTGTTGAGTCCAAATCAGCCATAAAGTAGCCGATACGCTGGAACTGGAGGTATTCTCCTGGTTTCTTGTTGGCAGCGTAGTTTTCTACATAACAGTGTTGAAGGATATGCAGACTGTTTGGATTTAGTAATTCGCGGAAGTCCCGCTCATCAGCAGATGGGTTTTCTACATTGAATAGTCTGTCATACTCGCGGATTTCAGCTTCTTTGCAGTGATCTTGGCTTACCCAGTGAAGAGTACCTTTAACCTTACGGTTAGCCCCAGGCATTCCACTCTTACTTTCTGGATCGTATGTCGCTTCTATCTCTGTGATCTTTCCGTTTTCGTCTTTCTTACAACCTGTACATTTAATGATATAGGCATTTTTCAAGCGTACTTCCCTTCCAGGAGTCATGCGGAAAAATTTCTTGGGGGCATCCTCCATAAAGTCAGCGCGTTCTATCCACAATTTTTTTGTGAACTGGATGGTATGAGTGTCAGTTGTCTCACTTTCCGGATTATTAATGGCAGCCATGTCTTCCGTCTTATCTTCCGGATAATTGGTAATGACCAGACTTACTGGGTCTAGTACTGCACTGACACGGATTGCACGTTCATTGAGATCCTCTCTTACACTTGCTTCCAATAGCGCAAGATCATTGAGGGCATCAAATTTGGTATATCCGATCGAATCTATAAATTTACGGATACTTTCTGGAGAGTAGCCTCTTCTGCGCATTCCACAAAGTGTCGGCATACGTGGATCATCCCAGCCATTAACACGCTTTTCATCTACCAGTGTATGCAGTTTACGCTTTGACATTACAGAGTAAGTCAGGTTTAGTCTGTTAAACTCAATCTGTCGTGGGCGATTATCATCCATCGGATTATCTGTGCCGTCCATCTTTTTCAGATAGTCGACAAAAAGATCATATAACGGGCGATGGGGAACGAATTCCAATGTGCAGATAGAGTGGGTGACACCTTCAAAATAGTCACTTTGTCCGTGAGCAAAATCGTACATCGGATAGCAATGCCATTTCGTACCTGTGCGGTGGTGAGGAGTCTGAATGATTCTATAGATAATCGGATCACGGAGCAGCATGTCTGTGTTGGACATATCTAGTTTTGCGCGTAATACCATAGAACCTTCTACAGCTTCTGCAGTATTCATTTGCTGGAAGAGTCGTAGATTTTCTTCAATCGGACGATCTCTATATGGACTGGATGTTCCTGAAGTAGTAGGAGTTCCTTTCTGCTCTGCAATTTGCTCACTGGTCTGTTCGTCCACATAAGCTTTCCCCTCTTTAATCATCCAGATAGCAAAGTCCCATAACTTCTCAAAATAGTCTGACGCATAATAGATGTGTCCCCACTTAAAGCCAAGCCATTTGATATCGTAGAGAATATTCTCTACATATTCATTATTTTCCTTACTAGGGTTAGTATCATCAAAGCGGAGATTGCAGATACCATGATATTTTTCAGCTATACCGAAATCCATACAGATGGCTTTGGCATGGCCAATGTGCAGATATCCGTTAGGCTCTGGTGGAAAACGAGTTTGAATACGTCCTCTATTTTTGCCTTTTTCAAGATCTTCTTGAACGAGCCGTTCTACAAAACTGATGCTCTTTTTCTCTTCATGAGTTTCTTCTTTTATTGCCATAACAACAAAAACTATAGATATTTACTATTGCCTGCAAAGGTACTAAAAAGATTGCATTGACCAACTTTCGGTTATGTTTTTTTTCGCATGAAGATTAATGTTTGGAAATAGTAGAAAATTTATTAAGTAATACGTTCTTAAACATATAAAAGAATTTGCACAAAACAAAGAAATATTTTATCTTTGTAGCATTATCCTGAATACAATCTTTTTACCTTAAAAAAACTAATACCTATTGAGATAAGCGTTTCCCTTTGTGAAAAGGGGAACGCTTCTATTTTTTATATCCATAGTATCCTATAACATGGATTTTTGACTTTCTAATTGGCATAATAAAAGGGCGAAAGAAGAATTTCAAACGCCCTCGTAACTGCTAAATGTATTTTGAATAGATTAATCTGTTGGAAAATCTCTCTTTAGGTTTAAAACAATATCAGAGATTATTTTATACCCCTTTCATTTAATGCTTTGGAGTATCTTGCAGCATTTTCCATGTGTTCTGTATATGTTCGGGCAAAATTGTGTGTACCGCTGAAGTCTTCTTTCGCGCACATATATAGATAATCGTGATGTACATAGTTAAGCACTGCGTCTATTCCTGTTACCGAAGGAATGCAAATCGGTCCAGGCGGAAGTCCTGGATTCTTGTACGTGTTATAAGGACTATGTATGTAGAGAAGATTATTATAGATACGCTTCAGATCAAATCTTTTCCATGCAAACTTGATGGTTGGATCTGATTGCAACGGCATTCCTTCTGGATATTTCGCACTCCGTAGCATTAGTCTATTATAGTATAAACCTGCAATCATAGGTTTTTCTCCATCATTGTTGGTTTCAGAATCTACAATACTGGCGAGTGTCATTACTTGGATAGGGGTTAGGCCCATTGCTTCAGCTTTCTTTGTGCGTTCAAAGTTCCAGAACTTTTTACTTTCTTTCTGCATTCTGTTCAGAAACTTCGGTATACTTACGTCCCAGTAGATGTCATACGTATTTGGTATGAATATGCAGGCAATTGTTGTCGTATCATAGCCGTAGCGCTGGCATACCTGTTCATTGGTCAGAGAATCATATAGTTGCTCTTCATCTATCATTAATTTCTCACTTACATCATGTGACAAGTCACCAATGGTTCTTACTGCTGAAGGAATAGTTAAATCCACGGGTGTTTGCTGTCCGTTTCTTAAATGACGGAAAAGGGTCAGGGCTCCTTCACCTTTGCTTATGGCATAACGTCCAGTATGGATATGTTTGGCATAATCGAAATGACGTGCTAGTGTGCGAAATGCAAAGAAACTGTGGGTGTTGGCAATTGGTTTGAGTTTATTGTATACAGAGTCAATACTATCGTCTTTATCAATATAAAGATACGATGTTTCTGATTTTACAGAAAAAGAAGAGAAGAAATAGTAATAGACTATTCCAAAAATCACCACTAAACAAGTTGCAATAGCGATGAGATACTTCTTGCAGGTCTGATGTTTCATTTTTTTCATCTTTAAAAATCGGTGCAAAGATAGCAATAAATTAAGTAACTTGAATGAAGATTTGTTATTTATTTTTATACCTTTGCACAAAAATATGGCGTATGAAAAATGAGTGTTGCAGTTTCCCTGATCGAGCCAATGATTTTAATGTTCATTCCTATAATACTTATGTCTTTGATTTGGACGGTACTTTACTGAATACCCTTCAAGATCTGGCTGCTAGTTGTAATTTCGCCCTTCGTTCTGCCGGAATGCCTGAGCGAACATTAGAGGAAGTACGTTGGTTTGTTGGAAATGGGGTAAAGAAACTTATGGAACGAGCAATTCCTGATGGTCTGGATAATCCGGAATTTGACTCTACTTATCAGATTTTTCGTAACTATTACCTTCATCATAGCACAAATAATACAAAACCTTATCCGGGGATACCCGAGATGCTGGAACGACTGATTGATAAAGGAAAGAAAGTAGCTGTTGTAAGTAATAAATTTTATCTGGCTACACAGGAACTTTGCCGGCATTTTTTCCCGCAGGTAAAAGTGGCAATAGGGGAACGTGAAAGTATCCATAAGAAGCCTGCACCCGATACTGTTCTTGAGGCTTTAAGGCAACTCGGAACGGATCGCTCAAATACTGTCTATATTGGAGATAGCGATGTTGATATTATGACTGCTCGTAATTGTAATCTCCCTTGTATAAGTGTACTTTGGGGATTTCGTACTCGGGAATTCCTTTTAGAACATGGAGCTACAACCTTAGTTGAGTCACCAAAGGAAATCTTCTGAAATAATCGCATAATTCAACCTCTCTGGAAAAAAACTTTTGCAGAGAACTCATGTATTGAAAGATGGCTTAATCTTAGAGTGAATGTAACTCTATATAATCCTGGACGGCTATCTTATAGGTATCAGAAATTGGTATATATGTTTCATTGAATCTGATCCTGAACCGGTCAATCATGGGGATAAGAGGCATGTGTACAATATAAGAACGATGTACGCGCATGAATTCAGGACGAGGAAGGAAATCATCCAACCTCTTCATGTTCATTAGGCATACGATTGGCTTACGATTGTCTTTTAGAAAGAATTTCACATAGTCTTTCTGTCCCATGATGTAAAGGATATCGTCAAATTTTATCTGTACAGTTTTGTATTCACTGTTGATAAAAAAGAAGCGGTCCCTTTCAATTAATCCTTTTTTCTTTTGATCTTCCATATCTATAAATCTATATGTTTTGTAAAATAGAGAAAGAGAATTATTTCTTTTCCTCTAGATTTATTAATACTATTTTCTATTTTGACGAACTGTAACGATGAAAGTTTATTTTATATTTTCAACATTAACATTTGTTCGTTTTTCCTACTTTTTATCAAAATGATATAACTTTGCAATGTATTTTCCCAGAATATCAAATTCAATATTGACAATACTGCCGATTTCGATATTGCAAAAGTTAGTGTGGTCTTGTGTATAGGGTATGATAGCAACTGTAAAAGTATCATCTGCAGGTTGGCATACCGTCAGTGATACCCCGTTCACACATACAGATCCCTTATCAACAGTTAGGTAGCCCTTCTTTGCCATCTCTTTGTCTAAAGGGTACTGAAAAGTGTAATAAGTAGAACCATCCGCATCTTTCATATTGATACAGCGTGCGGTTTCATCCACATGACCTTGAACGATATGGCCGTCAAGTCGGTTATTCATAAGCATGGACCTTTCCACGTTTACCTTATCACCAACCTTTAACAGTCCGAGGTTAGAACGGTCAAGGGTCTCTTTCATTGCGGTTACTGTATAAGTGTCACCCTGAGTCTTGACTACTGTAAGGCATACACCATTGTGACTGATACTCTGATCTATCTTCAGTTCATTTACAAAAGGGCATGTTAATGTAAAATCTATATTCCCCTTTGTTTTCTTTATGGCAGTTACGGTTGCCATTCCTTCTATTATTCCACTAAACATATTTGTCTTGATAATTATGCTTTCAGATAAAATAAAAAAAGGAATCAATATTGACTCCTCTTTCTTATAGAAAAGGGGCCGCTCGACGATGTGATGAAAACTCCGAGCTTTTAACATTTGAGTGTATCTTTAGTTTTTGTAATCCACCGGATTCCGAAGAATTTCCTCGCGTGAGCGAATGCTATGGCCCGCCATTGACTAAAGAACGACTCGGTTTTCGTATTAATTTGATGAGTATCCCAATCGAATCGATACGGTCCCTAATATTTTTGTTCTTCTATTTACAAAATTACTCATTCTGTTTTAATTCTCCAAATATTCTATCGAATATTTTTTTTAATTGTATAGGATCATCTATAATATTTCGGAGGATTCTTAATTTTTCTTCATTCGGACTTCCGGAGATCCATAAGTGTATATAGCCATTACGGGAATATTTCTCATTCATGTGTCTCTGGAAATTTATCCATTGTTCTTTCTCATTTTTATTGGGATTATTTTCCAGTCCGAATTCAATAGTTCGGCGAAAAACGATTTCAGGCTCAAGATCACGGTCTGCTTCTGCTATGATTTTGCCATAAAGGCTTCTGGGGCATCGGCTCATGGATGCTCTGTGATCTTCTATAGCTTCTTTCATCACTCTTATTTGTTCTGGAGAGAACCATCTTTTCAGACGTGCATCGCTTGCAAGAATTTTCCCTCCTGTGACGTGATGAATAGCACGTGGTCCGCTCATTCCAAGATCATGGTAGGCAGCTATTGTATAAACCATATCAATGTTAGTACCGGTTGTTCTCGATAAGACAAGACTATTCTGAATCACACGGGTTACATGGTCTAGACCATGACTTTTCCCGAACTCATTATATCGTGGAAGTATCTGCGTTTCAATGAATTCCATGAGATCTAAACTGACTTGTTGCTGTATCATGTTATTGGGCATTTATTTGAGGGTGCTTTGTGATATGGAATGTGTCGTTATTGGACAAATATGGGGATGGAATAATCAGCCTGTTCAGATGAGGATAGCACTGATAGCTGCAATTAGTCCGAAAAGGAAAATATTTCGGGCATTCATTCCCAGGATTCTATTCAGTTCTTTACCGTGATTGATTTTCTTCATCATCAGGTAGGTATGGCAGTGTAACGTGCCATAAAGGATAAGAAGAGCTACAGAAAAAGCAATTTTCCATTCAGAAGAAGTATACCATAATGTGTGGTTTACCAAGATGCAGATCATTATCAGTATAGCCAATAATCCTTCCAGTAAGTAAAGTCTTTCGGCATTTCTTTCTCCGATTCTGACTACAAGTGTCTTTTTCCCATCTTTTTTATCATTGTCACGGTCACGATAGTTGTTGACAATGAGGAGGGTATCAATGACCAGACCGCAAGCGATAGAGGCTAATAAAACCTCAACGGTTATTCGGCGTGTAATTGCAGGCATTTCCAGATAGTAGGTCAGGCATACTGGAATGATTCCGAAAAATACAAGAACCAGAATATCTCCAAGTCCCAGATAGGATAGTCTGGTAGTATAGAGGAAACAGAAAAGAACACATAAGACACCAATAGCTACCATCCAGAATCCTCCGTAGATGATAAGAGGAAGTCCTATCATACAGGCCAGAACCGTAGTGATAATAATACCGGTTTTCATTCGTGGAAATGTAATCCATCCTTCTGTACATGCTCTTTTCGGACCAAGACGAGTAGATCTGCAATCATTTCCCTTCAAGCCGTCGAAATAGTCATTAATAAAGTTGGCATCTATTTGCATGACGAATGCAAATAAAAAGCATAAGATTGCTGGAATTATCAGGATATGTCCTGTAACTGTATCTTTCAATGCAAAGGCTGTACCTATCATTACAGGTACTGCTGCTCCTGAAAGTGTTTTTGGCCTTGCGGCTAAAAACCAGGCTTTTCTGGAATTTGTCTTAATGTCTATTTCGTTCATATTGCTATGTCTTTATGGGATTTTAGAAGTCCCAAAATCATATTCCCTGACAGTTTAACTCTCCCTGACATCATCAATTGAAGAAATTCCAACTGACACCGAAACGGAAAACGGTTGGGTTCAGAGGATAGTGTGGGGTATAGAAATATTCCTTATTACCGCTTTTTCCATTCAAGTGACTGTACATGACGAAGAATCGGGTATGCTTTAGATGGAAATTGATATAGGCATTGATCATAGGATAATTGCCGATTTTTGTCCTCTGGTTGTTTTGACTGTCCTGTACGGTAAATACTCCCATACCGGGACTGTAATCAGGGGCATAATAGGAGGTAAAGTATCTCATGTCAACTCCCAGATCTGTATCAAGTACCCGGGCAATCTTGAAACGAAGGTACATGTTGGTGTATATATTCAAGGTTGGCACAGGTAGTACATTGTCATCTGATGACTTTTGGAAAGTGAATACATTGTCCCAATGAAAAATCTGATATTGGAAATTCTGTAGAAGTTGGATTGTAAGGAGACTCATATTTCCACCTTTTTGCTTTACGCTCACGGCATTTCCTGTACGGCTATAGTCATCACCGGTATGGACAATATTGTAATCTTGCAAAAAATAGGTGTAATTCTGCAGATTGTCGTATGCAATCTGAAGTTTTGTCTTGGTTTTGCGTATCGTGAAGTCACCCATTATCCGACTATGTGTGATTTTATCGAGATCTGTATTGTCCCACCAGAAATGACGAGAGTGGTAATGGCGGTAATAAAAGGTGGGATTTGTGCGATGTAGAAAAGCATTAGCTGCCAATTGCACCGTGTCTCCCCATAGTTTGAAGTTTAAGTCTGCATTTCCGTCTAAGAGAAGGTCCTTGGCATCTTTGCCCACGACACCTAATTCTGCTGTTACATTATAATGCAATAGACTTCCCTGAGTTTTACTTAACTGTCCGCCGATGCTTAATGTATGTTCATTATAAGTATTCCTGCCGGTCCCGATAGAGTCTGGAAGTTGGAAATGTCTTAAATCATAACTGGCAAATGCCTTTAAGCCAGCCTTTGCATATTTGTTGAATCCTTCAAGCAGGGCAATGGCGAAAGTGTTCTTAAGTTCAAAGTGACGTGTGACATCTTCTATGGAATCTCCAACATTGTATTTCTCGTTGGCAGGATAGTTGTTGAGATAGTATTTGTCAGGCGTTTTGTAGGCCTGGTAGATACGGCGGTAGTTGTCAAATTTTATGGTATGTATAAAACTGGTTACCGGCACATATACTTTCTTGGTCCATGAAGTGTCTTCTGAGACTTTCTTTTCTTTAGTCAGAAGACTGTCTGCAGCATTTTTCCCATTGATGGATATCCGTTTTTTCAGATTCTCCTTATTCTGAGATTCAGACGGTTCATCTCCGGCGATTTTGGCATCATCGGGTCTACCATTCGTCAGTTGTTCTTTATCTTTTTCATAAGTTTTTTTATCGAAGCGTCGGTTTTCTTTTTTAGCCTTAGCCCGTTCTTTTTCCTCGCCTTTGGCAGCATCGTTTTCTTTTTTTGAAGCGATGGCAAATTTCTTCGCTTTTATTTCTTCAGCTGTCATCGGGACTTTTTTACTGAATCCCAAACTATAGCGGTGAGTGAAAAAAATATGTTGGTTATCATTCCTGTTCCAGTTCTGTTCCAATACAGTCGGAATTTCATTGGTTTGATAATTATCATTAAAGGTTTCCGGGTGGGTAATATAGTTATCGTTCGTTATTCCTCCATTTTCTGCAACTTTCTCATGATTAAGAGAAATGAGTAGATGGGCCTGATACTGGTCTCCGATATAAGAGGCCCATGTGGTGTAGCCAAAATGTGATGTGCTTTGAGAGTTGTAATATCCTCTTCCATATTTATAGTCAAAGCGGAAGCCTAAACCTAATTTCTTTCCTGCATTTACAGCAAAAAAAGCTTTGAAATCATCTTCTCCGTTTGTACGGTTGCCACATTCGTTAAGGGTAACATTGGTGATAGGTGAGTAGGTGTTGGTAAAGAGTTGTACACCAACAGGTCTGACAAAAAAATCATAAGGCCTAGTGAATATAAATTGAGAAGGTTCCGGGCGGTCTATGAAAATACGCGCTATACGTGGTGAACCCAAGTTGCCCAGGGTGTTATATTCTCCTCTTAATCCTGTAGTGAATGTGGAATTCATATACATATAGGACAGCGTATCAACTTTTGTCGGTGTACGATCTCCGAAACGTTCATCTACTGTCCAGGCATAGATACCTCTTGGAATCTCTTTTTCGCTTCCTAAGGAATCTGTTCGATTGCGGTTGCGCTTGTTGATATTATTGATATCTCCGTTCGCATTAATTCCTTGAATGGAGTTATCATTAGGATTAATTTGTGCTGAGATTGGTATTACAGTACAAATTAAGAATAGCATCAAAAAGATATTTCTCATTTATGAAAGAGTCGAAGTAAGGCTTCTATAAATTTGATTACTACAGATGATAGCATTAAAATAATGCTGAATGTCTTGTGCTCGCTGAAGAGATAAAAACAAACTCCAACTACCGCAAGAATCATGAATATGATATTCAGGATATTTCGAAATTTGAACAGTGGGGTTCTCTTTTCCCGGATAGGTTTCAGACGCTGTTGGTGTTTGAATTTATTCAATTCTTGATTTGTATTATCCATTTTTGAATTTATAGTCTTTGATATGACCGGTTATTCCTTTTTTTGTTCTTGAAACAAGTTGACGATTTGCTTGAAGATCTCATCTTTTCGATCAATGGTCCCCTTGCGGAATTTCCCGTATATTTTGGTTAAGTCATTCTTTTTCTTTGTCAGAGCATATTTATCTGAAATAATTTCCTCAGCCGGTGAGTTGAATCCTCCTGTACGTCCTTCTTCATAAACATAACTGATACGGCTGATAGTTACTTTCAAGTGATTGTCACTGCATTGAGCAATAATCGTATATAAGAATTTTGTCCGGTCAAGTGAAAGGAACGAACTTTTGAAAGTCATCCATTCTTTGACTACTGCTGCAATAATGCCTCTGCTTGTGCTTACCAATGCTATACGACTGTCCTTCAGTTCATCCTTGCCCTTTGTCAACTGGTCTAGATATTGATAGAGTGAGTCGTATATCTCTTTCTTGCTATGACCGGGGATTTCCTTGTCCAGTGTGAAGATGATTTTACCATTCTTGTCTGTAGGAACTGCTCCTTCCAGATACTTTGGGTCTTCTTTTAATTTGATGGGCTGTTGAGGTCTTTTCTTTGGCTTACCATTAACTTCTGTATTGGTCCCTGTTGTTTCAGCAGGAGTGTTTTGCTGGCCCGGAATAGTCCAATCAGCATTGTTCTTGATATCCTGTGTTCTTATGGTATCTTTCTGAAAGTGAGTTTCAGTTCTTTCTTGCAACGGTTCACACCTTTTGACAGGTCTGCCTTCCAAGAACAGGGGGAGGCATAGCAGAATGATTGTGAATGCTTGCTTCATAATTTTAATATTTGTTGTTTTTAAATTACAAAAGTAACAAAATATATTCGATTCCTGTTTGATTAAGTAATATTTAACTTTTGTGATATTTGCTTCTTTTTTCTTTTTAATTTCCTATATCCCGAGAAGGGCCATTGCCATGAAAACATCGTCTGATATTTGATAGCATGTTCTTTCTTTTGTTGATGTCTTTAGTACTCAAAAAGTTTAATGCGCGGTGTATATGTTAAATATTTGTAATGGGAAATCATTTTTATTATTAATTCTTTCATATATTTGGTTTATAATGTAGACTTATCTATATTTGTGCCATATAACTTGCCCGGTGGTATAGAAAGAAGAATAATAAATAATACGAAGATGGAAGAAAAAGAACTAACTGAAAAAGAAAGTTTAGAGTTGATTACTCGGATGATTCAATCGACAAAAGAAAACCTTGAAGTAGGGAGAGGAAACAAATTCTTGACGTATGGATACTTTACAGCAGCCTTGGGAATTGTAATCTTTCTGCTGTTATTTTTTACCCATAATGATCTGTACAGCTTGGGGTGGTGTCTGATGTTTGCGTGTTGGGCATTTGTGTCCTGGAAATCGAAGAAGCCTGATGTAATCACTTATACAGACAAAGCAATTCAACTAGTATGGCATATTATGAATTGGATGTTTGTCATTACATTTGCCTTTTTGCTGATATTTGCTGTTATCTTTCATGTTCATTACGGACTTCTGGACCTTATGATGCCGTTGTCTCTTATTTATGCTAATATAGGTACATCTATTACAGGAGTCATTCTGAAGGAGAAGTGGATGACTTTGTTGCCATTGATGAGCCTGTTGATTGCTTTTTATATGTTGGCGGTTATGAGGAGCGGTAGTCTAATGTATGTTTCCTGGAATCTTCTGATGAGTTTTGCTTTCTTGATTTCAATGGTTATCCCTGGGCATATCCTGAAACATAAAATGCATAACTAATGTTCAAAGATCTAAATCCATTATTGCATTCTCAACTCAGGTTGGCTGTCATGTCAATTCTTCTTTCGGTAGATGAGGCTGATTTTGTATATCTAAAGAAGAAAACCAAGTCGACAGCTGGTAATTTGAGTGTACAGATTGATAAATTGTCTCAAGCTGATTATATTTTAGTGAAAAAAGATTTTGTTGGAAAAAGACCGCATACGACTTGTCGGATAACCGGGAAGGGACGGAAGGCCTTTTCTGATTATGTAGATGCTTTGAAAAGTTACTTGCCTTGATTTATGACTTAGGCGAAACGAACAACGAAGCAATATTAATTTTCGATATTTGTCCATCAAATCTGTATGGCTTCTTCTGTTGTGTTTACTGATTCTGTATGGCTTGAAAGAAAGCGTCTACAGATTCTGCTTATAAAGAGAAAAAGTGTTTACTAAATTAGTTCTTCTTTAATTGAGTTGAAGAGAACTACTGAATCAAGTCACAATCATAAACACTTGATTTTCATGATAATAGTCCATTGTGACCAAAATAGTGCATAATGGTATACCATAATGCACTATTTCGGTATGCCATTATGCACCATTTCGCCACCCCATAATGCACCATTTTGGTCAGCCTGCCATACAGGCTCAACAATGACTATAATGCATATAAAGAGTATAGCGCTTAGTAATAATGTATGGATAGCTATTAACTAACACATGCAGGGTTTTCATTTCATTTCCAGTTGTTTTTGTAACCGGATGATTTCGTCACGATATTGGGCTGCCTGAATGAAGTTGAGTTCCTTGGCCGCCTGTTGCATCTGAGACTTTGTGTCAGCAATACTCTTTTCCAATTGTGGGCGTGTCATGCGTTCTATGATTGGATCAGCTGCAAATGCAGCTTCAGTAGGTTCTATATAAGCTTGTGTGCTTGAGTCTGGATTCAGTACATTTTCAGAATGTCCGATGGGCAGATCAGTATTAATGGCCTTTACGATCTGTTTAGGCACAATATGATGCTCTTCATTGTATTTTGTCTGAATGGTTCTGCGTCGATTTGTCTCGTCTATTGTTTTCTGCATGCTTTCAGTAATCCTGTCTGCATACATGATAACTTTTCCATTTACATTTCGGGCTGCGCGGCCGGCAGTCTGTGTCAGACTGCGATGGCTACGAAGAAATCCTTCCTTGTCAGCATCCAGGATGGCGACAAGAGAAACTTCTGGCAGATCAAGTCCTTCACGTAACAAGTTGACACCCACCAATACGTCATAGATACCTGCCCGTAGATCATTCATGATCTTGACCCGATCCAAAGTGGCTACGTCGCTATGGATATAAGCAGCTTTGACTTCATGCTCTAATAAATATTCTGTAAGCTCCTCGGCCATTCGTTTTGTAAGAGTGGTGACGAGAATACGTTCGTTATGATGGCTTCGTGAAAGAATTTCGTCCATCAAGTCATCTATCTGGTTTTCGGAGGGACGGACTTCTATCTCTGGATCCAGTAATCCTGTAGGTCGGATAAGTTGTTCTACCACAACACCTTCTGCTTCATTCAATTCATAGTCCGCTGGGGTGGCACTTACATAAATGACTTGATGGATGAGGGAATGGAATTCCTCAAATTTTAACGGTCTGTTGTCGAAAGCAGCTGGTAAGCGGAAGCCGAATTCCACAAGATTCTTTTTTCTCGCACGATCACCGCCATACATCGCATTGATTTGAGGAACGCTGACATGGCTTTCGTCAATGACCATCAGATAATCTTTCGGGAAAAAGTCTAACAGGCAATAAGGTCGTTGACCCGGTTGCCGTCCGTCAAAATACCTGCTGTAGTTTTCTATTCCAGAGCAGTGGCCGAGTTCTTTTATCATTTCCATGTCGTATTCGACACGTTCCTTAATGCGTTGAGCCTTAATGCTATCTCCTATTTCTTTAAAGTAATCTGTTTGCTTTACGAGGTCATCCTGGATTTCCTTAATAGCTTGTACAGTCTGTTCCTTCGTCGTAATGAAAAGATTGGCCGGATAGATTTCATAACTTTCAAAAGATTCGATACGGTGGAAGGATACAGAGTCCACCTCCTCGATAGAATCTATCTCATCGTCCCACCAGGTTACGCGTAGTACATTATCTGAATAAGCCATCGAGATGTCGATCGTGTCCCCCTTGACACGAAAGTTGCCACGTTTCAGTTCTATATCATTCCTTATATAGAGAGCATCAACCAATTTGCGAAGAAAATCATTTCTGTCCATTTTATCACCGCGTTTGAGTTTGATGATGCTTTGTTCCATGGCAACAGGACCACCCATGCCGTAGATACAGGAAACAGAAGATACAACGATGACATCCTTTCGTCCTGAAAGCAGGGCAGAGAGAGCACTCAGGCGCAATTTGTCAATGTCATCATTGATAGCCAGATCCTTTTCAATGTATGTGTCTGTGGATGGAATATAGGCTTCAGGTTGATAATAATCATAATAGGAGACATAGTATTCTACTGCATTTTCAGGAAAGAATCCCTTCATTTCCTGATAGAGTTGTGCTGCAAGGGTCTTATTGTGACTCAGTACGAGAGTTGGTCTGTTGATATTTGCTATGACATTCGCTACCGTAAACGTTTTTCCTGAACCCGTTACACCTAAAAGAACTTGTGCCGGGTCACCCTCTTTGATTCCTTCTATAAGATGTTTTATAGCTTGTGGTTGATCACCGGTTGGTTTATATTTTGCAGTAAGTTTGAAATCCATTTTCCCCTGAAACTTTTTAATTCTTTTTTATGTATTCTTGCAAATTTACTAAAAAGATCGCTTTATGAGCTATTGATTTATAATAAAATGCTAAAAATTAGGTATTTACTTTGTAAATAGCAGAAAAGTAAGTAACTTTGCAATTCAAAAAGCATAATATGAAGAAATTAATCTTTGCCGTCTTATCCTTCACCGTGGTGATCCTGCTCTCCGGTTGTGCCCATGAGTTCAATCAAGTATATAAGACAAGTGATTATTCCTATAAGTATGAATACGCAAAAGAGTGTTTTGCTAATGGCAAATATTCTCGTGCCGTGACCTTATTACAGGAGTTGGTAACTATCGAAAAGGGTACGGATAATGCACAGGAAAGTCTCTATATGTTGGCAATGGCAGAATATTGTATGAAGGATTATGAGACTGCTTCAGATTATTTTAAAAAATACTATCAGTCTTATCCCAAAGGTTTCTATGCTGAGATGGCAGAGTATTATGCAGGAGAGAGCCTCTATCAGAGTACTCCTGAACCACGGCTTGACCAGAGTAAGACTGTAATGGCAATTGCTGCTTTTCAGGAATATCTGGATTTGTTTCCTGATGCTAAATTGAAAAAACAGGCTCAGAACCGGCTCTTCCAACTTCAAGACAAGTTAGTAATGAAGGAGTATGATTCTGCAAAACTTTATTTTGATCTTGGATCTTATTTTGGTAATTGTACCGATGGTGGCAATAACTATATGGCTTGTATTATTACAGCACAAAATGCCTTAAATGATTATCCTTATAGTAGCAAACGCAAGGACTTTTCAGTTCTGATTATGAAGAGTAAGTATGAGTTGGCCAAGATGAGTGTGCCAAGCAAGCAATATCAGCGGTATGAGGATGCAGAGGATGAGTGTTATGGTTTTATCAATGAATATCCTGATAGCAGACTGCGTGCAACGGCTCAGGATTATATTTCGAAATGCAAGCAGTTTCTTTCTACACATAAGAATATAAGCCCTTTGTCTGATTAAGGGTATAGAGAATAATTAAATCAAAGGAATATAAATATGGAGTGACGATAAGTCATTCTTTCAATTTTCATTTTAGATATGGATTATAAAAAGTCAAAAGCTCCTGTTACTACAGTAACACGAAATGTTGAAGATTTGTGGAAAGATACCGGTAACATCTATGAGAGTGTTGTTATCATCTCTAAACGTAGTAACCAGATAGCTCAGGAAATCAAACAGGATTTGGATAAAAAACTGGCTGAGTTTGCTTCGTATAATGACTCTCTCGAAGAGGTATTTGAGAATCGTGAGCAGATTGAGATTTCTCGTTACTATGAAAAGTTGCCTAAGTCCACGTTGCTGGCTACGCAAGAATTCGTTGACGGAAAGGTTTATTGGCGGGATCCGGCTAAGGATAAAGATGAAAACCCTAAAGAGAGGATTTGATGTTACAGCGTAAGCAATCTCTGTATCTCTTATTGGCCTTGATAGCGACTGTTGCGTGCATGAGTCTTCCCATAGGCTCCATAGAACCTAAAGGTATGGGAGTAAATTCAGTCGTGTATAATCTGGGTATCCAGGGTTCTTTCAAGTCTTCTTATCCAGTATGGCCGTTATTTGGCGTTTTACTACTGACATGTCCTTTGGATGTGGCTGCTATATTTCTCTTTCATAGACGTAGTTTGCAGATTAAGTTGTGTGTGGCTACAATGGTATTATGTGTGATATGGTATGCTTATTTCTTGCATATTGTATTCCATGAATTCAATGCCGAGGGTACTTTTCATTTTAGTTGGACAGTATGTCTGCCGTTCGTAGCTGTTATCTTTTATTTTTTGGCACGGATTGGTATAAAGGATGATGAAAAACTTTTGAAGGCTGCTGATCGAATCCGCTAGTTGTTGACATATTTTCTTCTTGTTCAAGGAGAGAATCTGTTTTTACGAGAAAATTATTATTAAAATATCAAGGGCAGATCAATGTGAAGATTGATCTGCCCATTTTTTATCATTAAAAAAGAGGATATGCTCAGCATATCCTCTTTTCTTAATAATGATGAGGAATTACTTGTTTTCCTGTTCCAAACTGTCACTCCAGTCTTCCTTGCTCTTGCGCACATAACTTTGATAGCGAATCTTAGCCATGCGTTCGCAGGCAGCGTAGAGTTCTTCAGCTTCAGCAGGATAAGCTTTCTTTACTGATAAGTAACGAACTTCTCCTAACAGGAAGTCACGGAATTTATCCCATTGAGGTTCTTTCGAATCGAGTTGGAATGGATTCTTACCTTCTTTAGCCAGCTCTGGATTGTAACGCCAAAGATGCCAGTAACCGCAATCAACGGCGAGAGCCTCTTCTGCCTGACTCTTACCCATACCACCTTTACGCTTCAGACCATGATTGATACATGGAGAATAAGCGATAATCAGTGATGGACCATGATAAGCTTCAGCTTCGCGGATAGCTTTCAATGTCTGGTTATTGTTAGCACCCATAGCAATCTGAGCTACATAGATATAACCATAAGTGGTTTCCATCAGACCCAGATCCTTTTTGCGGACACGTTTACCCTGTGCAGCAAATTGTGCAATGGCGCCTAGAGGAGTAGCCTTTGAACTTTGTCCACCGGTATTGGAATAAACCTCTGTATCCATAACGAGTACGTTGACATCTTCACCAGTTGACAATACGTGGTCAAGACCTCCGTAATCGATATCGTATGATGCACCGTCACCACCGATGATCCATTGGCTGCGCTTTACAAGATAGTGCTCGAGGGTCTTCAGTTCCGTACAAGTCGGGCATCCCTCTTGAGCACCCTTCTCGATCAACGGTTTCAATTCAGCAGCAGCAGCTTTAGAACCTTCAGCATCTTCCTTATTTTCAATCCACTTCTGAGCTGCGGCTTTGAAATCGGCAGGTGTACTGTCTTTAGCCATCAGTTGGTTAAGCAGAATCGTGATGCGTTCCTTCATCTTCTTGTTACCAAGAACCATGCCCAGACCGAACTCACTGAAATCCTCAAACAGAGAATTGTCAAAAGCAGGGCCCTGACCTTTGGCGTTCGTAGTATAAGGGGTAGCAGGAATAGATGCAGAATAGATAGAAGAACAACCCGTTGCGTTGGCAACCATTTCACGGTCACCGAAGAGTTGACTGACCAACTTCACATAAGGAGTTTCACCGCAACCTGCACAAGCACCTGAGAATTCGAACAGTGGGGTAGCAAACTGACTGTTTCTAGGATTTGATTTGATATCAATAAGATCCTGTTTGCTGGATACGTTCTTAACCAGCCAATCCCAGTTCTGAGCTTCTTCAACCATCTTAGGATCGTCAGTTCTGAATGGAACCATAGTCAAGGCCTTATTACCCTTCTTTCCCGGGCAAATATCCACACAGTTTCCACATCCGAGACAGTCCATTACGGAAACTTCCTGGCGGAAGTGCATTCCTTTGATTGCTTGTGGAGCTAGAATAGAAATAGTGTCACCTTTGCAACCCTTTACTTCTTCATCATCCATAACGAAAGGACGAATAGCTGCGTGGGGGCAAGCAAATGCACATTTGTTACACTGGATACAGTTCTCAGAATTCCATACCGGAACGAATGCTTCAACACCACGCTTTTCGTAAGCAGCAGTGCCGTTTTTCCAAGTACCGTCAGTAGTGTCATTCTTGACGAAGTCAGATACTTTCAGCAAGTCACCTGCCTGTGCGTTAATAGGACGGACAAGTTCTTTGATAAATGCAGGAGCATTATCTACTTTCTCCTCTTCGTCCTTCAGACTAGCCCATGAAGGATTTACTGTAAGTTCCTTATATTCATTACCACGATCAACAGCCTGGAAGTTCTTGTCAACGACATCCTGACCCTTACGAGAATAGGACTTGACGATGAAAGATTTCATCTGATCTACAGCAAGATCCAAAGGAATAACCTTTGCGATTCGGAAGAATGCACTCTGCAGAATCGTGTTGGTACGATTACCTAAGCCGATTTCATGAGCGATCTTGGTTGCATTGATGTAGTAAACTTTGATATTGTTCTTTGCAAAATAACGCTTTACCTTATTAGGAATGAAGTTGATCAGTTCCTTATCTTCAAAGATCGTATTCAACAAGAAAGTTCCATTCTTGCGAAGTCCGCGAGTCACATCATACATATATAGGTAAGCCTGAACGTGGCATGCCACGAAATTAGGAGTATTGACCTGATATGTAGAATGGATCGGCTCGTCACCGAAACGAAGGTGAGAGCAGGTGAAGCCACCTGATTTCTTAGAGTCGTATGAGAAATAAGCCTGACAGTATTTATCCGTATTATTACCAATAATCTGAACAGAGTTCTTATTGGCACCAACAGTACCGTCAGCTCCTAAACCATAGAACTTGGCCTCATAAAGAGAATCTCCACCCATCGGGATTTCCGGTACTTCAGGTAGAGAAGTAAAAGTAACATCATCTACGATACCTACTGTGAAGTGATTCTTCGGTTCCGGCAATTCAAGATTATTGAATACAGAGATAATCTTGGCAGGAGTAGTATCTGCAGAGCTTAATCCATAACGACCACCGACGATCAGCGGTTTACGAGGATCTTCATACATAGCACTCTTTACATCCAGATATAGTGGTTCTCCTTCAGCACCAGGTTCCTTGGTACGGTCTAGTACAGCTATGCGCTTTACTGTAGAAGGAATGGCCTTTCTCAGGAAATCAACCGAGAATGGACGGAAGAGATGAACGGAAATCATGCCTACCTTTTTACCTTGCTTATTCAAGTAGTCAATAGCCTCATGAGCAGCTTCCGTAGCAGAGCCCATTAAAATGATAATGTTCTCAGCATCCTTAGCACCATAATAGTTGAAAAGGTGGTATTCACGACCTGTTATTTTCGAGATCTCACCCAGATAATGTTCTACGACCTCCGGTACTTTGTCATAGTAGTTATTACTTGCTTCACGGTGTGCAAAGAATGTTTCAGGATTCTCTGCTGTACCACGTGTGACAGGACGTTCCGGTGTCAGTGCGCGGTCACGGAAGTTTTTGATGTCAGCCGGATCAACCAATTTTGCCACAGCGTCCTGGTCAATCTCTTCAATCTTATGGTATTCATGAGAAGTCCGGAAACCATCGAAGAAATTGATGAAAGGTACACTGGTCTTCAAGGTTGCCAAATGAGGAACTGCTGTCAGATCCATTACTTCCTGTACAGAACCAGAGCAGAACATGGCGAAACCGGTCTGACGGCAAGCCATGACATCTGACTGATCACCAAATATACTCAGGGCATGAGTAGCAACTGAACGTGCTGCAACATCAAATACAGCCGGAAGTAATTCGCCTGCAATCTTGTACATATTAGGAATCATCAACAAAAGGCCTTGAGAAGCCGTAAATGTAGTGGTCAATGCACCTGCCTGTAAAGATCCGTGTACAGCACCAGCAGCACCACCCTCAGATTCCATTTCCTGAACTGTAACAGTCTGACCAAACAGGTTCTTACGCCCCTTGGCAGCCCATTCATCTACATGCTCTGCCATAGGAGATGACGGAGTGATAGGATAAATGGCAGCTACTTCTGTAAACATATAGCTTACATGGGCAGCAGCTGTGTTACCATCACATGTGATAAACTTTTTTTCTTTAGCCATTTTTAATGATAAATTAATCTGTTTTATATTTACTTATTGATTTTTTGGATATTGATTACCGGTACTGATATATTCTCCTTTCTCTTTTCTTTCAAAAGACTTTTATTGTCTTTTATAGTGTACCAGAACTTCTTGGAGTTTGTTTTTACCTTGAAGTTGAAACCTATTTCCTTATTAATCGATTTGTTTCTTGTTTTTTCTGTTGTCCTCTCTAATATTGAAAACCTAATAGCCAGAGAGGAATTTGATTTCCTCTTCCAACTTCCGTATTATAACGTGAATAGATAATATCCGGATTTAATCTTAATTTTCCTGGTGCCTTGGCATCACAAACCTTGAATTTTAGTTTATTGTCAACTATAAAATAATGGCCTTTCGGACCGATATTAACGATATGATTTTTCCACAATGCATTGATAAAGAACGTTTCCATAAGTTTTTGCATTTCTACTTTGATAGGGTAGATGGCAAACATTAAATTGGAATTCTGCATCATCACTTTCGCTGGTTTCTTGGGAAATTCCTGGCCTTGTGGATAAATGATATTGATAAGTCGTGCATCTGCTAGGTATTTGATATAGTTCATAACCGTTGCACGGCTGGTTTGGATATCATGCGCAAGTTGACTGATATTCGGTGCCTTTGGTCCACCGACAGCCAGCAGATAAAAAAGTTTTTTTATTTTTGAGAGGTATTTTAATTCGATCTGTTTGATAAGCAGGATATCTACCTCTGTCATCATATTCATGGTCTTTAACAGATTCTCTGAGAAGTCCCGATGCTCCAGAAAGAAGGGATAGAAACCATGGTGAATATAGTCTTGAAAATATTTTATGGGGCTTACGTTAGGCAGTATATCCTTAATGATATGTTCGTGATTTTCTAAAATTTCCTCAAGAGAATAGGGATGGAAATGGTTCCCTGTCTGCAAGTTGAGAAATTCCCTGAAAGAAAATCCCCATAGGTCATAGCTCTTGACTATTCCTTTAAGTTCAGGATAGTTTTCTTCAAGTCGCATGACACTGCTTCCTGTAAAGATGATTTTTAGATTTGGATAACGATCATAGCATTTCCGCAATTCCAGACTCCATTCCGGATGTTTGAATACTTGATCGATAAGAAGTACTTTTCCTCCATCCCGAATAAAATCACCGGCAAAATCGACAATACTATGTCCCTGAAAATAGAAGTTGTTCATATTTACATACAAACATCTTGGGTCAGCAATGCCAAATTTTTCCAAGGCATATTGTAAAAGAAAGGTCGTTTTCCCCACACCTCTTGTACCTACTATGCCAATCAGTCTATAGTTCCAGTCAATCTCATTCATTAAAGTACGGCGTACTGGTGCATGAGTATGTTCCAGAAGGTAGGTATGCGTGCGAAAGAAAGCATCTTCCATAATCAGAATGCGTTTGTTAGATTTGTCTTTAAATCAATTTTGAGTTTCTCATGCAAAGATAATACATATTTTCTAATTTGCAACCCCAAGATAGCAAAATATTATAATTTTAGTTTTTTTTAGATTTAGATCTTCATCGATTTTTCGTATCTTTGCAGTTATAATGTTAAAATTGCATATATTCAATCCTGAACATGACCTTGCATTAGCATGTAATCAGTGGCAATACACACCGCCCAAAGTTGCTCGGCAATTGCGGAATGACCTCTGTTGGATACCTGCAATATGGGCGGAAACGGGTGATTTCGTGTTTGTTGATGATATAAGTTATGCGCTGTCTTCTCTTTCCGTCTTAGAGGAACAATTAGGTGTTAAATTTCCTGCCGTCCGCTTTATTGCCAGACAGTCCTCCGAGTTTAAGGAACTGACCTCATTCAAGTCTGTTGCCAATCGCACGGGTAATAGGATCCGGCTTAATCATGTGATATCTCCCTGGGGATGGGACAGGTCTGTAATCATGCAACTTTTTGGCTCTCGGATAGAAGAGGGTTATTTAGTCGCTGGCCCGAATGAAATGGAGAAAGATCAGTTTGTTTTCAGAGAACAGTGGGTTCGTGTTTTATCGTCCCGCCAATATTGGCGTACACTGCTTCAGGACCATGTAGATGAAGTAAAAGACCGAAAGGAATTGATTGACAGTATCAAGGGTCATGGGGGGAAAGTCGTACTGAAAATTCCATGGAGCAGTTCGGGGCGAGGAGTACGTTTCGTGGATTTGTCGCAGTCCTCTTCTTTTCCCGGCATATCTTTTCCTTGTCTGGTAGAACCTTATCATAATAAAGTGCAGGATTTTGCGATGGAATTTGAGGTTAGTGCTGATGGTTCTGTTCATTATCTTGGGCTTAACCTTTTCCAAACGAAAGGTTCTGCTTATATCGGAAATGTATTGGCAGACGAGAGAGAGAAAGAACAGATTCTTTATGGAATTATGCCTGATATAAATTTGAAATTCTGGCGCTTGAAAATAGAAAAGATCATAAAAGAACATGTCTGTGGTCGTTATGTTGGTCCTTTGGGTGTTGATTTTGTTCTGGCTAGAAATAATCTCAGCGAGGGGGTAGTGGAGGATAAAATTCAGGTATGTGAACTTAATCTTCGTCGTACTATGGGTCATGTAGCACTGGCCTTATCCCACTATGTGAAGGGTTCGATGGCGGTGGAATTTGATGGCCATCATTATCATCTTTCCATAAAAAATAAAAGGCCTGAAAATCAATTGTCAAAATAATAAATAGCAAAAATCTAAGATAACGACTAATCTATGAAACAAATTCTTTTTTTTATGCGAATAGCAGTTCTTTCTGTATTTGTTTTAATTTTTTCTTTTGCAGGTAAAGCCCAGACTCCTCAGCCTTATGTCAGTCAGGTCTGGAGCCCTGATCAGGGGGATGGGACTTTCATAAATCCTGTAATCAATGCTGACTATAGTGACCCTGATGTGATTGCAGTAGGGGATGATTATTACATGACGGCAAGTTCCTTTAACTGTATCCCTGGATTGCCGATTTTACATTCTAAAGATCTTGT
>JAKVJW010000007.1 GCA_022486815.1 Prevotella sp.
GCCTGTAGTCATTGCTAACAGCGAAGGGAAACGTACGACACCTTCCGTAATAGGTTTTGTCAAAGACGGCGAACGTAAGATCGGTGACCCTGCCAAACGTCAGGCTATCACCAATCCGCAGAATACCGTCTATTCGATTAAGCGTTTCATGGGTGAGAGTTTTGACCAGTGTTCAAAAGAGATTTCTCGCGTACCTTACACCGTCGTAAATGAGAATGGTTATCCACGTGTAGAAATTGAGGGGCGCAAATATACCCCTCAGGAAATTTCTGCAATGGTTCTTCAAAAGATGAAGAAGACAGCAGAGGACTACCTCGGACAAGAAGTAACTGACGCGGTCATTACGGTTCCTGCCTATTTCTCAGATTCACAGCGCCAGGCTACTAAGGAAGCCGGAGAAATCGCAGGACTGAAAGTTCGTCGTATTGTCAACGAGCCTACTGCAGCTGCGCTGGCTTACGGTGTAGACAAAGCCAACAAAGAAATGAAGATTGCAGTCTTCGACCTCGGTGGCGGTACATTCGATATTTCCATTCTGGAATTCGGTGGTGGTGTATTTGAAGTTCTCTCCACAAATGGTGACACTCACCTAGGAGGAGATGATTTCGACCAAGTCATCATTGACTGGCTGGTAAAAGGTTTCCAGACTGACGAAGGAATAGATCTGAGTAAGGATCCGATGGCTATGCAACGCTTGAAAGAGGCTGCAGAAAAGGCCAAGATTGAACTCAGTTCTTCTATGAACACAGAAATCAACTTACCTTATATCACGGCAGTAGGCGGTGTGCCAAAGCATTTGGTAAAAACTTTGTCTCGGGCACAGTTTGAACAACTTGCACATGAACTGATCCAGAAATGTCTGATTCCTTGCCAAAATGCAATACGTGATGCAAAGCTACAGGTTTCTGACGTCGACCAGGTGATCCTTGTAGGAGGTTCCAGTCGTATTCCGGCTGTCCAGACATTGGTTAAGAACTTCTTCGGCAAAGATCCTTCCAAGGGCGTTAACCCTGACGAAGTAGTAGCAGTCGGTGCAGCTATCCAAGGTGCTATCTTGAACAAGGAACAAGGAGTCGGTGATATTGTCCTACTGGATGTAACTCCGTTGACACTGGGTATCGAAACGATGGGTGGTGTAATGACCAAATTGATTGATGCCAACTCAACTATTCCATGCAAGAAGAGCGAGGTATTCTCTACCGCAGCTGATAACCAGACAGAAGTAACCATTCATGTACTTCAGGGAGAGCGTCCAATGGCCGCTGACAACAAATCTATCGGTCAGTTTAACCTCACGGGTATTCCACCAGCACGTCGTGGTGTTCCTCAGATTGAAGTTACCTTCGATATTGATGCGAATGGTATCCTGAACGTAAGTGCCAAGGATAAGGCTACTGGTAAGGAACAGAGTATTCGTATCGAGGCTTCAAGCGGACTGAGCAAGGAAGAAATCGACAAGATGAAAGCTGAAGCTAAGCAGAATGAAAATCAGGATAAGGAACAACGTGAGAAAGTTGACAAACTCAATCAGGCTGACTCTCTGATCTTCACGACTGAAAACTTCCTGAAGGATAATGGCGATAAGGTTCCTGCTGACAAGAAGTCACAAGTAGAACAGGCTTTACAACAGTTGAAAGATGCGCACAAGGCACAGGATGTAGCCGGCCTTGACAAAGCTATGGCTAACCTGAATACTGTGATGCAGACCATGAGTCAACAGATGTACCAGAATGCAGGCGGTGCTCAACAACAACCCGGTCCTGGTGCTAGAGCAGGTGCTCAAGACAACAACCAGGGATCACAGAACAATAACACTACGAATAATAGTGGAGATAAGAGTTCTGATGAAAACATTCAGGATGCTGACTTTGAGGAAGTGAAATAAAATCTGATAAACAATAGAAAAAGGGGTGTAAATCGTTACATCCCTTTTTCATTTTTTCAATCTTCGTGTCAGCAAGTGAGCATGGCATCAGGCATGATACCGAGAATCTTACAAATCTTACCAGCCAGAGACAAATCAGGTTCACTTTTCCCCTTCACAAAATCATTCACCCTGCTTGGACTGACTTTCAATTTTTGAGCCAGTTCCTTCTGAGTCATTTTCTTCTCTGAAAGTCCGCATGCTATCAATTCAGCCGGTGTAGGCCTACCGATAGGAAAATGAATCTTCTCATATTCCTCCACCACATCACTCATCAACGTCAGTTCTACACATTTAGGATCATCCAGTGGTGTAGAATCGCTCACATAGGGAAGAAGTTCCTCTATGCGCTGCTCTGCGAACTCATATTGCTGTTTGGTAATCTCTGCCATCATTTTGTCCTCCTTAATTTAAATCCTTGAAGCATCAATCTTATCATATTCCTTATAAGTAACCAAGTAACTAATTTTCTCATATCTCTCTAAGGGCAATTGATAGTTAAATCTTCAATCCACGCACCCACGTAGGATGCGACATCCAGCATTGCGCAATTTGATATGTTCGCATGTGTTTCAATCCACGCACCCACGTAGGATGCGACACACTCGTATGAGTAGACTTAGTATCACGGTTATGTTTCAATCCACGCACCCACGTAGGATGCGACCCTGTTCCATCTTTATTGCAGTAGACGAAAGTATGTTTCAATCCACGCACCCACGTAGGATGCGACTGCAATGGACGATGAGGCAAAGTCACTGAAAAGGGGTTTCAATCCACGCACCCACGTAGGATGCGACCATGTGTTTCAACCGTTCCGGCATAGCAGTTGAGGTTTCAATCCACGCACCCACGTAGGATGCGACAAGGTGTCATATTACCTGTATGCGAAATGCTCTAGTTTCAATCCACGCACCCACGTAGGATGCGACTGGTGGTTTCAAGAGACAAAGAATTAACAGTAATCGTTTCAATCCACGCACCCACGTAGGATGCGACGTTGATACCCATACAAAGTGTCATCATCAATGTCGTTTCAATCCACGCACCCACGTAGGATGCGACGAGGATTTCAATTCTTTCTCAACTGCGCAAACGAGTTTCAATCCACGCACCCACGTAGGATGCGACTCGAGCGCGGATTACGGGGGTGCTCTCGCTTCTCGTTTCAATCCACGCACCCACGTAGGATGCGACATATGAAGGATTTCTTGATTTTTAACAACAATTTGTTTCAATCCACGCACCCACGTAGGATGCGACCTACTTACCTTAATATAATATGGTTAACTATATTTGTTTCAATCCACGCACCCACGTAGGATGCGACTCTGATTTTCAGTGATTTTGGCATATATGTCCTGTTTCAATCCACGCACCCACGTAGGATGCGACAGTTGACGGTTACAGCCTCAACCATTGCATCTGAGTTTCAATCCACGCACCCACGTAGGATGCGACTTTTTCCTGATTTTAGTCTTCCATCAAGTTTTTGGGTTTCAATCCACGCACCCACGTAGGATGCGACTACATATCCGGCTTTTGCATTTGATGGATAGCGATGTTTCAATCCACGCACCCACGTAGGATGCGACTCTTAAGGTTTCTCAAGCTCATCTTAATTATCAGGTTTCAATCCACGCACCCACGTAGGATGCGACGGTTATGCCTGGTGATCATTTGTCTCTTAATGTCCGTTTCAATCCACGCACCCACGTAGGATGCGACGTACGTACTAATTATAATGATACTATAGATTATGTTTCAATCCACGCACCCACGTAGGATGCGACAAACTCCTGTTTTATCTGATGTTACTTCTCGTTTGTTTCAATCCACGCACCCACGTAGGATGCGACTAGATAAGCAATTACGACAATGACCACACGGAACGTGTTTCAATCCACGCACCCACGTAGGATGCGACTCAATAGGAATAGACAAATTATCAGACTGAAACGTTTCAATCCACGCACCCACGTAGGATGCGACCACACGGTCGACGATAACGGCGATTACCAGTTGGTGTTTCAATCCACGCACCCACGTAGGATGCGACTCACGTGTCTATGACCACCATACGCAAGATATTAGTTTCAATCCACGCACCCACGTAGGATGCGACGGTAAACATTTTGATGTTCCTGTTATTAATTCCGTGTTTCAATCCACGCACCCACGTAGGATGCGACCTATATCATCTGTCACCTCATCGAGGTATGATTTGTTTCAATCCACGCACCCACGTAGGATGCGACGTCAGATATTGAAGCTGATTTAGGCATACCTCAGTTTCAATCCACGCACCCACGTAGGATGCGACACCTTAATATTCAGAATTATCACACATATGCAAAGTTTCAATCCACGCACCCACGTAGGATGCGACTCACATGGAAATAGGAAACACTATCCGGTTCCTGGTTTCAATCCACGCACCCACGTAGGATGCGACACTGTTTCAGTGCATCTGATATATAAGTATGCGAGTTTCAATCCACGCACCCACGTAGGATGCGACAGTCATCAATAAAACTACTGATAACTAAGGGCAAAGATAAGGCTTTTTTGCGAAATGCTCAAAACAGATAAATAAAAATAAGAAAAGGACTTTATAACGTTCATAAACTGTTAATAACCAAGACATGCGAAAATCTAGGGATTTATGCAACGCTGTACATTCGCAACTCCTAAATTATTAACTCAGATTCTATATTATATGATGTTTTCTTACCTATTTGGATAACCTTCCTGGCCCAATTTTTACCCATCAAATAGAATCGTACAGAATCAGCATTTTCATCAATAATATATTCTATCTGATGCTTTAAAGTCGTAAAATGAGCTTCATCAATGACACATTCAAAAACGGAATTTTGAACCCGTTGACCATAATTTATACAAGCCTTTGCTACTTGACGTAAACGTTTCTGCCCATGTCCGGTAACGGTCTCAACATCATACGTTATTAATATCATCATAATTTTTCAAATTAAAAATACAGGATAATCATCTAAATCACCTCGTAAATAGCGAGCCAACAACATTGCCTGCGCATAAGGTAAAAGTCCTACGGGGATTTTTTCTTTTAAATAAGGGTGTGTAATTTCTTCCTTTTTACGACTCTGCCAAGAAGTTATAATCTGCTTTCTACAACTGTCTGTCATAATCACAGATTCTTCACCTTGGTTTTTAAAATCTTTAGAGGAAACTTGATTACGGTTTATCAAAGTAAAAACCAACCTGTCACCAAGATAAGCCCTGAATTCTTCCATCAAATCCAAAGCCAAAGAAGCTCTTCCAGGTCGAAGGGTATGCATAAAGCCGACATACGGATCCAAGCCAACAGTCTCGAGAGCAGCAGCACATTCATTTGCCAGTAATGTATAGACAAAAGACAACATAGCATTTACAGGATCCTTTGGTGGTCTGCGATTTCTTTCTTTAAATACAAAATTCTTTCCTAATATAAGATGATTGAAAACAGAAAAATAATTATTAGCCGCATCACCTTCTACTCCACGAAGTTGATCTCTATTTATTGTTCTGAAAGAATTTTTCTTGTCACATTCCATTGCCCTGACAACATTGTCAACATCTTCATCATCTCCATAATCACGTATATACCTGCGCAATACGCTACGGTAATTATGTATTTTCCCGGCAACAAACAGCTGACTCAAATGAAGTGACATGTTTTCATCATCAGAAATCTGATACTGTTTTTTTCTTAATAGTACATTACCCTTAGTCCCACTTTGTAATCTCCCGATAAACTGACCATTTGGAGAAAGGAATGTCAATGAAACTAAATTATCGGAACAAAGTTTCATTAGTCCAGGACTTGCACCCATGTATCCAAAAGTAACAATTCCTTCAATATTCACAACAGGAATACGGAACACTTCTTCCTGTTTCACACTAACAACAACATTCAGACCGTCTTTGCTAAGATAAGCTTCAGGCGTAGTAATATACAATGTATTAAGAAGTTTCCTCATATAAATTTTCTTTCAAATAAGTCTTCACTTTTGCTCTATTCGATAATTCAGGCATACATAAATCAACAAGAGAACATCTTTTGCAATGTGGTTTCAATTCAGCCTTAGGAGTAATACCTTTATCAAATAAATCATGCATCTGTTCAGCACACCGGCTCGTCAAATTGCGTAATTTCTCATCAATCGTTATTACTTCTCTTCTTTTTGTCTCATTATAAAACAATGCAGCCTGATCTATATGAGTATGATACATTTCTTCAAAACAAATAACTTGAGCCGCCAGCTGCACTTCATCCCGCTCATCCGGTTTACTTTTGCCATGCTTATATTCTACAGGATAGAGTAAAACGGGTTCTTTGCATCCTTTAATTTTTATTCCTTGAGGAGAGGGACGCAATTCTACGGCATCAGTCATACCATACAGACCAAGAGACTTTGAAGCAATGTGAACAGAGCGCAAAGTAGCAACTCCTCCATTTTTCATACGGTAAAAAGGATCATCCACATTCTCATGCAGGATATTACCTTCTATTGTCAAGCGGTTATCTTTCCATTGCATTTCAAGATAAGCCAAGGCCCACTGCCGGGGACAAAACATAAAGTGTTGTATCCCCGACAGCATAAGCATTTCATCTTCAGAATATTCCATTAAAGGATTTCTTCCAATTTCACATTATCCGGTAAATGATCTCGGTCTATAGAAACCTTATAATCCGAAAATTTACGAGCTGGTCCTTCAATAATTTTATCTATATGAACAAGATCAAAAAGGCGACTTGCCTGGACGTTGCCAAGTTCTGAATCATGACGGAAAACAATCAGTTTCTGAGCCGTCATCAACCCATGAGCTGCAGAATGATCTTCATCAAACATATTTTTCAATGCATTCCAAAACAGATTGAGGTCTTCCTCACTGAATCCTGTCTGTCGGGCAAGATTGGCTGACACAAAGCCATGGCACACATACAGGCCATAAGGAACAGTACTTTTACGCCCCATAGTATGATTATCACCATTCTGTTTTTCTGCTTCCTGTGGAGTTGCCACAGCAATACGAGTGATAGAATGCTCCGCTTGAGATATAGGTTCAACAGAACGTGAAAAAGTCAATTGAATAGGGCCTCGTACTTGTCCTGCATTTTTACCCGTTGTCATTACAGCACCAAAAGCGCGAACATCATAAAAACGTTTGCACATAATCGTCCTGGCAGCAACAGATTTTGATTTATCATCTGCAGATTTGACTTTCTCATCATCGTAAGCCTCATTTATTTCATTATTAAGGACAGCTTTTTCTTTTATAAAGATATCATAGCCATCCGCAAGGTTCTTTGCGGTCTGCACATAATTACGTACTTTTCGTTTCAAACAAACATCTGTGACTAGTCCCATACCTGTTTCGGCATCAATACGGGGCAGATTGCCGGCATCAGGATCACCGTTGGGATTTCCATCTTGTACATCAAAGAGATATACGAAATCGATTCTGTTTTTTACTTCACTCATAGCTTTTATTTTTATTCGTTATTATTATTTTCTTTCTTTGTATAAAACTCTTGTTTCTGCTGATAGTAACCAACCATAAAGCGTCCCTGATCCTCTAGAGATAAATGGGAAGGAAACTCTCCTTCTGTAAGTTTATCTATTATTTCACCCTTCAGCTTTGAATAAAAGACTTGCGCAGGTTTCTGAAGTTTTTCTTCATGATGAATAGAAAGGTTCAATAAGGTTGGGAATACCGCAGAAGGTGTAGCCGATGCAGAATTCAAGTACCTTTCACTAATGTTTGTTGAACCATTAGCAGCAAGCTGTTCTTTTTCAAGAACAGCAAATAAACGGCCACACAGATAGCCGACAATATTATTTTCTCTGTTTACCATAATTGTAAGATTATCATTATACTTTCTAATTAAATATGCCTTAAGAATCGCCGCTCTGCCGATACGTACATCCTGTTCTGCCCTTATACGTCTCAGACAAGCCACATACAAGGAATATGGATAAGGAATACCCTGGATAATACTCTTTAATATCGCCTCTGCTAAATTAGGCTGTGCATCACTTACTTTTCCGCCTAATGTTATTGTTGAAAGAATATTATATAATCCATAATAAGACTTTTTGTCTTTTCTGGTATCAACGATTTCCATATCATCAAAATGCTTCAAAAGTTTCTGAGCAAAATCTCTCAATGGACATTCATTCCAATAGACAACAGCAATACGAGCTGCATTTGGAGCCAGTCCCAAAAAATAGAATTTATCATCCATTGTGGTCTTGACCATACCGGAATAAATAGATTTGAAAATTTCCTTTACTTTTGCTATATTCTTATTGGGATCATCCTCATGATTGTTTTCCAATAATGTAAATAACCCAACTTCTGCCTCTCTGGAAGCTTCACTGTCATTTGAAGCCCAAAATAAGAAGCTTCTGTTATTATTCAGAACAAATTTGTTTTTTGAATCTCTGGCAAGAAGCTTATTCAAAGCAGAAGTATAAGCAGCTTCTGCATCCTGGGATATCGGAGCATTTGCACACTGGCCTTTCCCCCATGAATCATAACCGGAATTAGTTTGAAAAGAAACAAGACTGGCTCCGGTAGGATTTGCACCCTGCAAATGAACTTTTGCTGAAAGTCTGATCAAAGAATTCTTATCTCCTGTGACCAGACAAACACCTTTATCAGAATCCTGTTCTACACTATTTATACTAAGTTCAGACTGTAATTCTTTATCTTCGGCTACAATAGCCAAGGATCCCTGCAAGAGAAAAGATACATTTCCTTTGGATTTTTTCATATCAACCCATTTTTCGTCTGCATACACCTTCTGCATCTCTCCTTTCTGATAAAAAGCTACGACAGCCTTAAAACCAAGATTATCAGGATGTTTAAGAGACACCTCCTGACAACGCTTGGCAAATGCTTCATTTTTCGCACGTGACTTTTCTATCGGATATTTTTCACTGTAACACAGTGTATACTCTATCGTATCATTGAAAAGATAAGGTTTAGGAGCACTGCCCGACCGGGCCTCCTTCGGAACGATAAAGCTCTGAACTTGTTTTTTGTCTATCCGCCGATTCTCAAGATTAACAAAATTTCCATTCTTGTCTATCACAATAAGAAACTCTATTTCTTTCTTTGCCCAACCGGCAGGTGGTAAATTGCCACTACGGTTATAATAATCATATAAAGCTTTTAATATCATCTTAATATCTCCTTACTGTCTTTAGATGGAACCATAACAACTCCATTTACCATATCTGCATGAAAGAACATCTGATTTGCATTACGTTCATCGATATACTCCCAATCATAGAACATAATCCCCAGATCTTTCGATTCCTTAATAGGCTCCGGAGAAAGCACACTGTTATCAACAAGTTTAAAATTGGCCACACATTCCCTTGTTCCGAAATAAGGCTGGTTAAAGCATTGGCCTTTTTCAGCTCTTCTTTCAAACATGGCATTATACTTACCCGGATTCTCATCTCCACCGGGCTGACGATGTAAATCATCTACAGAACGTTTGTTTACAGGTATATAACATTGTTTGGCATGTATTCTATAATGCACGTCTTTGAGCATAAGAGTATTTCGCTGTTGACGACTGTCTTCAATAAAAATTTGATTCTTGCCTGTAGATGCCACTGCACCGACTTCATTTCTTCGAATAGAAAACCATTTGATCGGATTTAATACTTCTATCTTCGTCACCTCCCATGATATCGCCGGTTTCCAAAATATGGCATCAAATATGGCACGAGCCGCAGAAGGTGTAATGACATCATAACTCATACGTTCCACTTTCAGTTCCGGGCGAGTGAAGCACGCATAATCCCCCCATACCTCCAGACAATATTCCTTATCTGTATATTCCATAAACTTTTATTTTATTAATGTTTCTTCCAACCAAGTATTTTCCATTGTTATCCCAATACTATCTTTATATTGAGACGGATTATTCAAATAGAACACTCCTTCGATGATCTTTTCAATAGAACCTTCAGCAAAAAGCTCTTTAAAATCTTTTTCTCTGACATTTACCATATATTGATTTAATTTTTTCATCAACAGATAAGACGGTCCTTCTTCCTTTAATTTAGCAATCAGTTGAAGAGCATTGCCATAATTAACAATAACATTAACTCCGTTGTCATCTATCAACTGGAAAAGGTCAGAAGCCGTTTCAAACATCATTTCTCTTGGATTATTAAGTTCCTCTCCTATTTGTTTTTTGTCAAAAGTAAGCACACGACTATATAACTGATTGAAATAATCAGACATAGCCTTTACACTTTGGTAATCATCAGTTATGACATTCTCTGTAGCCTGTCTTGTCTGACAGACAAATCCGTAATCTTTTCTCCCCTTTATCTTGAACACATGTGTCATACCCTTGCTTAGCTTCCCTTCCCTGTTGCAACGTCCCGCTGCCTGAAGAATAGAATCCAATCCTGCCATCTGACGATACACACAAGGAAAATCAATATCTACACCAGCTTCGATCAACTGCGTTGACACGACTCTTATAATATCACACTTATCATTTTTCAAGGCCTCCCTTATTTCTTTTATTTTAGCCATGACATGAGTTGGGCACATCATTCGGGATAGATGAATTTTCACTCCTTCCTCAGGAAGACGCGTAAACATTTCACGGGCATCCCTGCGAGTATTGACAATACAAAGTACACGCTTCTCTTTACTGATCCTTTCTGCAATTTCATCATAACTACATGACGAATGGTCAAATTCAATATCTACACGCTTCAGTCTGCTTTGAAGATTCATCTTCTCTGGTATAAGTTCCTGAATAGAATCTATACCATCCAAACCATTAATTCGAATGGCATCTTTTGAAAGTACCGGCATACTGGCAGTAGTAAAAAGCACGGAAGTATTAAAACACTTATTATAAGCCTTTAAGACGTCAATGATGGGTTGGAGAAAATCTGTCTGTAAAGTCTGCACTTCATCCAGGATGATCACACTATTACAAATATTATGCAATTTTCTGCAGTGCGATGTTCTATTAGAATATAAGGATTCAAACAATTGAACATTCGTAGTCACAATTATTGGATAATCCCAATTTTCTGTCGCTAGTTTCAACTTTTGATTCTTTTCATCAGATTCATCAAACTTGATATCAACATTAGAATGATGCTCCAAGACATTTTCTGCACCAAAAATATCGCGGAAAGTTTGAGCAGTCTGCACTATAATAGAAGTATAGGGTATAGCAACGATAATTCGTTCTTGACCATTATGAATGGCATGATGTAAAGCCCATGCTATAGAAGTCAGAGTCTTCCCTCCACCGGTTGGAACCGTCATACTATAAAATCCCTTTTCACATTCTGACTCGCCGACACACTGATCAAGAATTTCTTTTCTGATTACATTAACAGGAGTATCGGCATGGAAAGAAGACAATTTTTTTTCCAACAATGACAACAAGTCTCTTAAAGAAGTATGCGAGCCTCGGAGTCGCGAGGATTCCGGTTTCATAAAAGCTTCGGTATCAAGATAATCAGCATCAACAAGACAAGAAAACAACACCCGCTGAAGATGATTCCAACAATAAAAATCTTGTTTGCCTCCATCCAACAATGTTTGATATAGAGATGGTCTTGTTTGTATAGAATTAATTTCTGAGCAAGAAATACCATTTGGGATTTCCATTTCCATCATCTTCTTATCAAAATAGGTATAATCATACAAACCAGTATGATGACACATAATAGCCCAACTCAGAAATGGAAAAGTAACAGGATGTTGTTTCTTTGCAAGTAAAGCACCCACGTATGCATGTTCCACTTTCCCCGGTTCTCCGTCCTCTACACCCGCTGCCCTTTTAATATGAGTTTGAAAAGCATCCTGCTCTTTACCTTTATCATGTAACATACCCATAACCCATGCCCACTTACCAAAGCCAATAGATCTAGCAAATTGTTCTGCTAAAGAAGCAACACCTTTGGAATGGGTTTTATTAGATTGCATTTCAAAGCCATTAGCGTTTTTTCTGATATGAGATATTATCATATATTTGCATCTTTAATAGATAGATGTATAATAACACAAAAATACATTTTTTTTATCAAAAACGAGAATAAAAGATTAAAAAAGCAAATTATTACTAAGTTTAGCATTAATTAGACGAATATAGTAAACCAGTACTTGTTCCCATGAATATTAAACACATAATGTTGGTTACCAACCATATCTGTATCACCAAAGTTCCGCCTGATCATTGATGCTCCATGCATCAACTTGTTTCAGAGATTGTTTAGTCGTTGTTCAATTCTCTAATACTAATTAGAATTCACAGAATAAAGAAGTATTGTCTAATTGTTTTTATTGATGAGATTGTATTATTGGTTGTTGGGCTTTCTATCTATATTGTGATAAGACCAAAGTGGTTAGTGCAAATAATGCAGATAACACATGATGCGACATACGTAATGTCGTGAATAATTTGCGTTGAATACACCGTAGGACAGATTAGATATCTCATAGAAGCACTTAGCAATATTAAAAATATACGATTTTCACTATTTCATTTGGAAGCTACAGAATAATAGTATATATTTGCATTGTAATATTACATTTATGTTGTTTTAACAACAAATTAGCATTACAACATATCAGTAATGTAGTTTTATATTATGGTAGATTATTCAGAATATTCAGCACCAGAATTGGTGAAGATGCTGGGCAAACGCTTTAAGGATTATCGCCTCAGAGCAAACATGACTCAGAAGGACGTAGCAGAAATGGCAGGACTTAGCATTCTCTCTGTTCAGCGATTCGAAAATGGAATAGTAAACAATATTTCGCTATCTACATTCCTGCTGCTATTGAAGGCTATAGGAAGCATCAACGACTTGGATGAGCTGATGCCCGAACAACCTGAGTCACCTTATTTATATAATAATAACCGCAAAGTACAACGCATACGGCATAAGAAATCATAGATATGAAACAGGAGACGAACACTTCGCTTAGGGTAATGCTTTGGGGACAGGAAATCGGTCGCCTTGCATGGCATCAGAATAGGAAAACAACATATTTCCTATACAACCCTGAATTTCTGAAGGGAGATCTTGACGTAGCTCCACTGATGGCTCCTATACATAATCCGCAGAGCACACGTGCCATCTTTGGAGAACAGGAAAGAATTTATCAGAAGTTGCCTTCATTCATTGCAGATTCACTGCCTGACGATTGGGGTAACAAGTTGTTTGAGTATTGGCGAAAAGAAAACGGTCTTACCGCCAGCGAAGTTACACCACTTCAAAAATTGGCCTTCATTGGCAAACGAGGTATGGGCGCATTGGAGTTTATGCCTGACATAGATCGTGGTGAACATAGTAGCAAGGTCGATATAAAGGCATTATCCGACTTGGCCCGAAAGATTCAGATGGAACGTGAGAATGCCAGTATCAGCCCTGAAGAATCACTCACATTGCAATCGTTGGTTATGGTGGGTACATCAGCAGGAGGACGACAGCCTAAGGCCATCATTGCCATCAACCGCGAAACGGGCGAGATACGTTCGGGACAGATAGAAACAGGTACCGAATACGAGTATTACATTCTAAAATTTGGTAACGACAAGCGTTCTACCGCAGAACTAGAGCAGACCTACTATAATATGGCCATAGAAGCAGGTATCAACATGATGGCGTCGCAGCTTATTGAAGTAGAAGGCACGCACCATTTTCTTACAAGTCGCTTTGACCGCAACGCAAACGGGAAACTGCATGCTCAAACCCTTGCCGCTATGTATCCCGAAGCAGATACATACGAAAAACTACTCATGGTATGCCGCAAACTGCATCTGCCTGAAGTGGATTGCCAAGAGGTGTTTAGACGTTTGGTGTTCAATATTCTCGCAAACAACACCGACGATCACAATAAAAACTTCTCGTTTATTATGGACCACACTGGTAGATGGAGATTGTCACCAGCCTACGACCTTACCTATATATTTGATGATGGTGGTTACCTCCCACTGGAAGAGCATTGCATGATGATGGGCGGAAAACTACGTGACATCACCAAAGAAGATATCATTCAGTTTGCTTCCGAAAATGGCATTCCACACCCAGACAGTATCATCCGCAATGTGGTTAAGGCTATTCAGCAATTCCGTCCCTTGGCCCTGAAGAATGGTGTGAAAGAGGAATGGATAGGTCGTGTGGAATCTACATTAGCTAAACATCTCGCCTCATGGGGGTATGACGCCACTGCTCCCGCCACTTTTGCATTCATCGATAAAGGGGGAAGGACTATCAGTGAAGTACATTTGGAACAGATGTATAAAGGTAACTATCATCTGCTTGCAAACATTGATGGTCATAATAGGAAATTTGTTATTCGTAAGGACACACCCCTTGCCGGGTCCATCACTCAAAAGGGATTAGCAAATATTGATGAACAATTCATTAAAAACATCATTGAACAGCACCTAAGATAATTGTTTATAATCACCCTCACCATATATCCTTCTATTTTGTTTGATTGGCACAACTATTACCTCAAACAAAGCTAAGGAAAAATAGCGAGTTGGATAGTACAAATAATGCACATACCACATGATGCGACATACGAAATGTCGTGAATAATTTGCGTCCTAACTGTTCTATTTACCCGAACAGCTCCTTTTGGCAGGTGTTCCAACAAGGAACCTATGCACTTTTCGCACAAGCACCATTCAGCACCTCTTAAATATCACACTTCTTGGTTGTCGCAAATTTTGCGACAGTTGGAATTCCATCGTTTAATTCTTCTTTCAGGGCATTATTGATGTGTTTACCAATTATGCTCATCAGATTGCATTTCAACAAGACTTATTTCTCCATTATTATCATTTCATTACAAAAAAAACGGGTGCATTGAAAAGAATAGCTTTTCAAATGCACCCTTAATAAAGAAGAGAGAGATTCTTTATTTTAAGTTTAGTTTTTTGGAGGTTCTATAGGGAATGCCATTTCCTGTTTCGGTTTCTTGAAATAACATTCAATATTCTCTACAATAAGTGCTCTCGGCGAAATAATCGTCGAACCTATACGACCTATAATTGTGTTCTGAACATTTTCTTCTTTCGACATCGCTATAATATGCAACAAGTCACCCTTGTTTAGAGTCGGGATTACTTTTACCCTTACCAGTTTTTCCTCACCTGTAACTGCATTAACTCGATACAAACAGGGGGTAAGTCCCGAAGGCTGACGTACTATGTATGTAACTTTCAGCCCCTTTTCTTTTGCTTCCTTACAAAGTATCTTCTTCATCTTATCAAATGGTTTGTCTGCATCACCATACATTCTCAGAATGCCCGGAACTACTCCTGTACCTATCGTTTCAGGGTCATCAAAGAATCGGTCATTACCAGTACTTTGCAAGCAGTTGAGCGCAGGATACCTGCCACAAATTAGCTGTTTGACAAATCCACCACTCAACAGACTCAATGTTTTAGCAGGTACAACACCATCGGCATCGCAACTGAAATTTCCTATTAGTCTCATCGAGTTGAATACCGGCATATCTGTCAGTTGGTCGATGTTAAGGTGTTTGTCAAAAATCCTCTTGCCTACTAATAGGCTGGAGGTTCCACTATTATCCTGAACCGTTCTCTTAACTGTTAGCAAAGGCACAATGAGATTGCTTACAGTGTTGCTTATCATATCGTCTTCGTACATGATTGGACCTACGTAATAGTCGTTCAAAGCTTCAGACTGATGCAACTTAACCAAACGATCGGCAAACTTCTTTACCAAATCAATCAACTTGTCTGAATCAAGTTCCTTGTCAGAACATACAATACGATCGATATTGTCTGAAATCTCTGAACCATCTGGCGTACGTACACTAGCGTATGCAGTAAATTCCACAAAACCGTGTAAACTCTTCTGCTTGATATTCTCGGACGTTTCACGATAGTTCACAATGTTCTTACTCAATATGTTTACACTAGTGTTGTAAAGGTCAGGATACTTGGCAAAGATGGACGAAAGGCGCTTGCTAAGACCTTGTAGGTAAGAATATGAAATAGTGTCCCGATTATTCTGCTGTATGTATTCGCTAGATTTCATGGTAAGCATATCAGGTATTCCAACCTCATCTTTAGGCATAGGATTGTTAGCCAGGAAATTCATCTTGTTAGACATCACGCCCAGACTGTATTTGTACATATAGTCAGAAGCCTTCCACAACTCTCTACGGATATTATTATAGTCTACAGTGTTAGTGCAAGAGATAGGACAAACCTGTCCCGACTGCATATCGCTTAAGCGTAGTGAATCACCCACAGCTATGTTTACACTTCCTCGTGTTACAGTAGGATATTGTTTTGACCATAATATTCCACCAAGTGATGAAGAGATGTACACCTGTTTGACACGGGCTATATTATAGTTGACGTAGCAAGGCTTGGGATAACCCGGATATGAGATGTTTACGTTGCGTTTCATCTCATCGCCCATAGCCTTGAAAATCACATTGTCATCATCTTTGTCATCGGCGTTTGAAACCTCAGGAGCCGGAAGAATGGTAGGCTTCTGCAAATCCAACTGTCTGCGTTGTGTCTCAATTTTTGAGACATAGATCATTGGCGAGCTGGCTGTTACAGGTACCCAACCCGACTCTGCCCCACACTCACCTGTGAATGTGCTGGTCCGATTACCGGCAGCAGAAATGTTAGAGAACATCGAAAGCGGTGTACCAATCAAGTCTACACCACGAACCAACTGGTCTGGACGTCCGTCTACGAACACACGGAAGACCTCCAATGGCGTAACATTAAATGAGTTAAGAGTACCATTTTCCCCCGTAAGAGTAAAACCACTGGTAACGGTCTTAAAGTAATATCCGTAAGCCTTGCCTTGCTTCTGAGCCTCTTTTATAAGCATTGCGCGGAGTTCAGCCTCTGTGTATGGCTTAGTTGTTTCTACTATCAGGTTAGACTGGCGCGAAACTGGATCGTTGCCGCCCTGTGTTCTACCATGACCGTTGCTATGAGGGAAACCATCAATAGGTACACGGCTCATCAAGAAATTTCTCAATATACCATTCTTCACGCAGGTTACTCTCTGAGCCTTAACGCCTTCATCGTCGTACTTGTAATACCCGTTGAGGTCTAAATTGCCATAATGAGTAAGAGTTGGGTCAGAATAAACATTGAATGTAGTAGGCAGAACACGTTCGCCAACCATCTTCTTGAAAGTCTGTCCGCCCTTTTTCAGACGATGACCTTCAAGTCTGTGTCCAAATATCTCGTGGAAGAATACTCCACTGGCAGGCCCTGAGAGAATAGCCGGACCGGTGTATGGATCAGCCACAGGTGCAGTCTTCAATGCCAGAAGGCGCTTAATCATGGCCTTGGCATCTTCTATCATCTTTTCTTGCGAAGGCAGTTTGTCAATATCATAAGCGAAATAATCCCAGTATATAGGGCATGACATTCCGTCTGGGGCTTTAACAGATGCAGATACGAGTATGCGTACAACTTTACGGTTTTGTACCACGACAGTACCGTCTGTATTTACAAGATATTTTCTGTCTATCTCAAAAGACAGATCTGCCTTACCTGTCTCTATGTCCTTGCAGTAAAGGAATACACGAGTGACAGCATTAAGTCTGTCTTTCCAAGTATTAATATCTATCTTATACGCACTCTGTGGCAGCGGCTGCTCATAATAAGTTTCCTGAGGAGCATCCGAGAAACAAGGAGCCTTGTCTTCGTCAGCAGTACTAGTAAGAGCCTTAGACTTAGCCTGGTCATAATTACTCTTGGCAATCTGATAACGCCTCAGAACCTCCTTCCATATAGCCTGCCTCATGCCTGGTATCACCATTCCATCGATAGGAACCATCACCCCCTTACCTTTACGTTGTTCGTTTCCGCTACCCTGATTCTTGTATTTAAAATTGTCTAGTTCTTTAGATCCCAATCTGATTTGGGGTGTCATGATTCTCTCATGATTGCTATCTACCGATGCAGCGCCAAGATTACTTGAGATTACCGTTTTAGTAATGTCTGCCAGTCTGAAACTCATGAAATATGGGGGATTGGGCTCTTTTTGCAGTTGCGACATGTCATATTTCAGCTCACTTTTCATAGTACTGACCAACGAATCTTTCTCCAATGTCTGAGCGCTCAACGTAAAGACGCTCAAACACGAGAGAACAACGGATATTGATATTTTATTAAATCCCATTATTTTTGATTTATTAACGAATTAATAGCCTCCTGCTTTGACTTAGACTCGTAAGTCGATGTGTCGGCACATTTCTTAAGATAATCTATAACCTTCTTCTGCTGGGCAGGGTTCATCTTCTTATACTTATTTAAAAGTATATTTTCAAGAATACCCTTGAAGGGATCATTATCAGGAATGTATCTTACCGTTTGCTCATAGAATCTTATCATCGTATCGTAATCTTTCTCCATCACATAGAGTGCTATTCGAGGAAGATACGACTCGGCATCGTCAGCAGGCAGTTCAAGCATAGCTGTTATGAAAGCTGCCTTTCGTACATCGTCTACAGTATAATTGTTAGGACGTTCGTCGGCCACAAAGTACATAGGTTTTCTATAAGTATCGAAAATCATGCCATTAACGACCTCACGACCAAGATACTTGTCCATCTTGTACTTGTCGAGCATAAGATGATCGAAACGTGGAGATCTGAAATCAGTAGTAGCGAAAACTAATTCCATGTACTCTTTAGAATAACGCTGTGACTCCCAGGGGTTCTTGTACATCTCGTCAAGCGTAGGAACAGGGTCTTGGCCGTGGTCTATCTGTGCCTTAGCGAGTTTCATACCGTTATCGTAATTGGGTTTCTTATCAAAGGCCTCTTTCAAGGCAACGACCGAATTATCCGGTTTTACGGCGTCGATCATGCGAGCCAGAAATGTTGCGGCATCGAGCGAACCACCTGTAAGGCGATTGATCTCTTTGCCGTCAGCGTTCATAATTATAAATGTGGGATAAGACTGTATCATGTATTTCTTAAGCAACTGTACCCCTTCGCCTTTCTCCATATCCACTTGGATACAGACAAACTTATCATTAAAATAATCGCCACACGCTTTTTGCGGGAATATCTCACGAGCCATTCTTGCACATGGTACACACCAAGACGTATAACAGTCCATGAATAGCATTTTGTTTTCTTTCTTGGCTTTAGCCAAGGCTTCCTTGAAACTTACTCCCTTGACAAAGTCCACTCCTTGAGCAGAAGCACCAATTGTCATAAAAACGAGCATCAGTATAACAAGAGTTTTTTTCATCTCAATGCTATTTTATTTCTTTAATTCAGCTTCCAGCAATTGTTTCAGAGCAGGATCAGAAGGACGTGGAGCATTGGTATTTACAGTTTTCCCCGTCTTAGAGAATACCATGAACCTTGGAATCTCTGTAATCTGATAATCATTTACCAACGGCCCTTTTCTATATGAAATCAACTGTACACCACCCATATTTTTGTCCTTAAGCATCTTTTTCCATGCAGCACGATCCGTATCAAAAGACGCGCCTATAAATACAATATTCTTATGAGCAAATTCTTTTTCTAGCTCCAGCAAATAAGGAATTTCTCTCTTGCAAGGAGGACACCATGTAGCCCATACGTCAACGAGAACGACCTTTCCTTTGAAATCAGAAAGTTTTCTCTTTTTGCCATTCGCATCCTCGTAGACAAAATCTATCCAGGGATTTCCAGCTTTGTTTACCATGTATTTTCTTAACAGGTCTGCTCTGCGCACTTTCTGCTTTGGGGTTACGAAACTGCTAGCATAACGTTTGCAAACTACATCTGCACTATCGAGCAGGTTTCTCTCCATTGCAGACAGAATAACCTCGCCACGCAATTCTGGACATGTGATATACTTCAACTCCCAGGGAAGTGTCGGGCCCATTATAAAATTATAACCATAAGTTCTGCTAAAGGCATAATTCAACATCAAGTCAAAAGGCTGTGGAGAATAATGCCATACATCCATACTGTTGTATACATCTTTGCTCAAATAATCCTGAATATACTGTGGATAATCCTGATGCCTTGGCCAATATATACCATTCATAAATATAGAAGTAACATCAAACTGGAGTAAAAAAGGCATAGTCTTCTTCATGTAAGCATCAAATGACACATTACCTGTATTGATACCGGCTATCAGCTGTTGGGCAAGAGTTGTAACACTGTCAATTACAACATGATAACGCTGAGGGGTTGCTTTGCGGCCAGCCAAAGTATAATCTAAAGTTCTAAGAGGAGCCAGGATTTTAAACCATCTTGCTATAAGCTCATTCTCTTTACCGATTTTGCCGCTGAATTTGATATTTCCTCCTTCTACATTTATATTGATAGAATCCTTATCACCAAGATAAACAGGGTAAAACTCGCCATCAGCTCCTATATAAGAGACCTTGTTCAACAATCCTGTTTCAGGACCTATATTCAGGCTGAATGATTTGTCGTAGCTTCTCAATCCAGCTCCCGCTTTTTCTTCCAGTTTGCCATTAATATTCTGGCAGATAACAACGGATATACTTTTTTGATTATCAATAATAGTCTTGTTGAACACACCTCCTATATGAGCTGTCTGAGCTCCGCAGGTTGTGGCTGCCACTAACATGGCTAGAGATAAAATACTTTTTCTCATCTTAATGTTTTACTTTAAACTGTTAATTATATTTTGTATGATTGTGTATTTCTGCATGATGTACGGATATGTACCATACAACTGTGTGAATTCGTCTTGACTATAAATATATGATGCCTCTACGTACATATTTACGTCCATCCATGTGCTTGAAGGTGTATAATTGGTGTAGATCGGATCTGTACCAAGAAAACCAACTTCTTGTACCGTAGGATGATCCCAATCGTTAGGATCGGCACCTGTTACATATTGTCTGAGATAGCCCTGATACATATTATAGATGTCTTTAGTAGGACTGAGACTTCGTGATACCTGATAGAATTTAGCCAACAGCGAAGAATATTCATTTTGATTCAATATATAGTCTGTCAAAGCAGAACGTAATATTGCGCTCTTCATCTTCTTTTTCTCGTCATCGCTCATGGTAGACAATCTTGAGACGTTGGATATGACCAATGTGTTGAGTCCCTTGAAAGCATAAGAACCGAAGGCATAACTAGTCATCTGATCTACCAGGAACAAGCTCTGTATGTGTATTACCTTAGGCAGAATAGGCATGATCTCCTTTCGAAGATATCTTAGGAAAGCCGGAACATTGGCTCTGTTGGTATAAGTAAAGTTATTAACAATAGGAGAACTACCGGCACTGGGCAAGCCACCCATCGAATAATTCAGCGTAAGTGTTTCATAATGAGTATATTCATGATTAAATACATCTACACGCTGCTGCGTACCAATCGTATCGTTGATAAATACAGGGATACCAAAATCCTTATAGAAAAGATATATGGCATGACTTACCGAGTCGTTTGGATTATCATCTACTACATACCAGTTTTTATCATAATCAGGAAAATCCATCGTCTCCTCTTTTTGACAAGCCGAAAGAGAAAGAAGTATTATGCCCAAAAGCAACATATTTTTAAGTATCTTCATCTGTTTATAATTTATTTGATTATACTACGGTCATTACGTAATAAATTCGTAATAGAACCACGGTTAAACTCAATAGTAGCATTTGGTACCGGGACCACCCATGCGCCCTGATCTTTACTATAAGACTGAAGCACATAATATCCGGTAAGGAAGTTTACTTTCGAGTTGGCATCATAAGTATAAGCCGGGTGCTTAATAGTGAAATCAGCAGGCAATGGGTACTTACTGTTTACTGAATAACGACGTAAATCGAACCAGCGATGACCCTCAAAACATAATTCAAGACGACGTTCAGTTCTGATAAAGTCCACCAACTGCTTCTGGTCTGTCGGAATGTCATTCAATTGAGCTCCAATTATTCTGTTAGCCCTCAGACTCTGTAATGTAGTCCGTGCATCATCAATTTTGCCCATCATAGCCAAAGCTTCAGCCTTATTGAGTACCACCTCTGCATATCGGATACAGAATATATCTGAAACCAAATCCGGATCATTATATGTCTTCCAAATTTTATATTTATTAGGCTGAGGAGCATGGTTTACAGTAGACTCTCTGAAGAATGCCTTTCGGCGCAAGTCGTTAGGACCGTATCTCTCCATCAAGTCGTTAGAAGCCTTAAAACAGCTAGCTCTGTTGTTATCTCCGTTCCAAGCCGAAGTAGAGTCGTCGACAAATACAGCGGCTGTAATGTTGCCTCCAACAGAAAATATCACTTCTTTAGAAGATCTTCCAAGGAAATTTGTACTATTATTAAATGTTCTTAAATCTGTAAGAGAATAACCAAGATTGTCGAATGCATTCGATGCGTTTATTACATCCTGATATTTCTCCATATACAATGCTACCCTATTTTGAAGAGCCTTGACGGCACCAATGCCTACACGCAGTTTTGAATCAGGCGTATAACTGGCAATATACTGTTCGGCCGACTTAAGGTCTGACCATATCTGATTATAAACCTCTTGATTGCTAGAGCGTTTGAAATATTTATCCTCCACATTTGGAGATGTCTTCAAGGGCACGCTGAAATCTTGAGAAGCTGTAGACGGTGAATAAGGCAAGCCATAAATATTAGCCAGATAGAAGTAGTAAAAGGCACGTAAGAAATAAGCCTCACCACATATATGATCAAGAAGGGTCTCTTCTTTAGGATCCTTACCCTTTAGATTTTCTCCCTGATAGATAATAGAGTTAAGGACACCTATACAGGCATATAGTTTAGTCCATTGTGTATCATCCCACTGTTGAGACTGTGTATTAGAGCATGGATTCTTGCTCCAGTTAGCCATAGCACTCAACATATAATAAGGGGTTCCCTGATCTGGAGTTACATAATCTTGCAAGAAAGCCTCGGCATCATCATCCATAAGCTGAAGCCATGGAAAATGCATACTGTTATTATCTGTTGATACCAAGGATGTTTTATTCATTGTCACTTGACTAGAAATATAGGGTTGATAAACACCAAGAAAGCCCTGCCCTACCATTAGTAAATTAAGATCGTTGGCGGTTTTGCAATAACGTTGATCTGTAGAATACTCATCAAGAAAACCACTACATGAAGTGAAGAGTATTGAAAACAAAAAGACACCTATTAATAACTTTTTCATACTATACTATTCCTTATATCACGAAGTTAATGTTAAATGTAAAAGTAGGACGTATAGAAAGGTTGATCTGTGGAGACGAACCATTCTGAGTTGGGTCCTGACCCTTTAATTTGCTACTGCAAATTGTGAAGAGGTTATTACACACCAGACTCACATAAAGAGACTGCAATCCCATCTTCCTTACCAGTTTTTCTTCCACGTTATATCTGAAAGCAAGTGACTGTAATTTGAGATAATTGCCACTGACAACTCTGATATTAGAATTGTCGTACATATCATATATTGATCCTGCAAATGTATATGCAGTAGCTGGATATTCCTGCCACCATGGAGTATTGAGAGTATTGCTTGCTACAAGACCTGGGATATTGGTATATGCCTCATCTCCAGGTTTACGCCAACGGTAGATAAATTCTTTACGCAAGTTCTGCTGAGGATAAATCACACTAGAAGCATAGCCTGAACAGATTTTCAACAGACGTATCTTATTACCTAAAGAATATGTAAAATTGAAAGACAAACCGAAGTTGCCATATCCTAAATAGTTGTTTACACTACCCTGTATATAAGGTTCACGCTGACCAGATTCTTCCATAACTTGCATATATACTTCATCGGGAGTCATGCTGGCATATTTAGCCATAAGAGCAGCCTTATTAGCATCTTCTGCTCCATAGAAGATCGGAGAACCGTCTTTAGGACTTAATCCTTTAAACTTATAAGAATAAAATGTACTTATAGGTTTATCAGACAACTCTACATTGCCTGTAAGATAGTCGTTGTATGTAATCACGTCGTGCATCGTATGTGTCTTATTATTGATGGCACGGTTGATTACCTTATTCAACACTTCACCAATCTGTGGATCGATACGCCATACGAATCCACGTTTACCCCCCCAAGATTTGCATTATTGATAGGAGTGAAACTCAAAGATATCTCAACACCCTGATTGTTCAACGAACCACCATTTACTACATATTGGTTGATACCGTTGATATCAGAAATAGTCTTTGTCAAGAATGCATCTTTTGTATGCTTGTAGAAATAAGAGAATGTACCACGTATCTTATTATTAAAAAGAACAAAGTCAAGACCAACATTATAAGATGAAGTCTTTTCCCATTTCAAATTAGGGTTTGGATATTCAGCAATAGTGGCATAGTTAGAATTATATATTTGATTGGTGAGTGTAGATTGTTGAATAATCATCTGAGCTGTCTGTCCGGGAAGCATGTTTCCTTGCCATCCCCAAGAAGCTCTCAAAGAAGCATCATCAACCCATTTTGTATTCTTAAGAATATCTTTTTTCATATTCCATCTTCCGGAAAGGGCCCATATAGGAGCAAACTCCTCATTGGCTCGTGAACCGAACAGGTTAGACCGTTCTGCTCGTAGATGCACATTGAATATATAGGTATCTTTAAAACCATAACCGGCAGTAGCATACCATGCCAGTTCATTAGTCAACTGACGTGTTCTATACCCTAAAGCTTCTTTACTACTCATAAACTGTGAATAATATCCATCATAGTCTGTCGGTACGGCGTCAAAATACCCCCCAAACTCTGTAAAATAGCCACGACGTGTGATATTAAAGCCTTTATATTCAGTAGATTTAGCCTCAATACCTAAAGAAGACGTAATAAGATGATTACCTTTATTACCAAAAGTTTTCATAAAGTTGGCTTGCAGACGTACGGTATAGTCATCGTTTTTAGTATCCTGACGTTTCAACTCTCCACCTACAGGGCATTGGTCCCAACGAGGAGTCTGATCAGCTCTTAAATTATAGATATAATATGTATCTTTAGTATAATACTGTTCACGGTTTGTATTAGAGATGTTATATGCCAGAAGTGCATCGATATTCAGACAAGACAGAATATTGTATCTAATCTGCGAATGCATGCCGATGCCATTAGTTTCAGAACCATCACTCGAATTGGCCATCTCATTCAGGATATTAAATTCATAACGCTGGCCTGTAGAATTTGCTCTAGGATAATAAAATAATGATCCATCAGAATTATAAGCTGGCATCGCTCTACTCGTATTATAAGCATAATCCATTACTCCTAGATCCTGTGGAGAATATCTACGCTTGGAATAATTGGCTTGCAACTGGAACTGTGCATTAAGCTTTCCATACGTTGCCGTCAAGTTGAGCATACTGGAATAACGCTCATTCTTCTCTTGCTTGATAACTCCATTTTCTACTCCATATCCAAGTGAAGCATAATATTTTATATTAGGAGAACCACCAGAAAGGCTCACAGTATGGTTATGTGAAAAAGAATTATGTGTAAGCAATCCTAACCAATCTGTATTAACAGAACGATAATAGTCTGCTTCCTTTTTAAAATCTGAATAATTCAATTTTCCACTATAATAATCCTGAACAGCTTGTTCATAGCCAGACCATTGGGTCACGTTATTATAATACATTTTTCGGTCTATCAGTTCCTGACTGACATCAGTTCGCTCTGCCGAGTTCATCATATATACATCACGGTCAGAATACATGGGTCGTCTGGTATAGGTAAAGTTGCCATTATAACTAATAGAAGGCTTGCCTACCGTACCTTTCTTTGTTGTAATCACGATAACACCGTTACCGGCTTTTGCGCCATAAAGAGCCGTGGCAGAAGCATCTTTCAAAACATCAATCTGCTGAATATCATTCGGGTTCAAGCCCGATATAGCATTGCCCAAGAGATTAACGAAATCAGGATCATTAATCTGCTGAGGATCAACATTCACCGGATCAGAAAGAACTATACCATCAAGTACCCACAACGGTTCGCGGTTACCCAGAATCGTAGATGTACCACGCACACGGAGACTAGGAGATGCTCCAACCTGACCTGAATTCTGCGTGAATATCATACCAGGTACTTTACCTTCAAGCATCTGATCAATGGTTGTCATTCCCGGGTTATTAATATCCGCCATTTTAAGAGTGGTAACTGCCGAGGTCAGTTTAGATCGGTCAATCGTCTGATATCCTGTTACGACCACATCATCAACAGACTTGATATTCTCTTCCAACATAACATTGATAGTAGGACTGTTACAGACAACAATCTTGGTCTTCATACCGATAAAACTGAACTTCAAAGCATCCTCTTCATGCACACTGATACGATAATTACCATCAGTATTAGTTATAACAGTCTGCTTCCCTCCTACTATACTGACATTTACACCAGGAAGAGCTTCATTGTTTGTATCAGTTACATGACCATAAACCAAGACTTCCCTCTTTTGCAACATTATCCTGCGAATTACGGCAGTATGCCCTTGCCATACAACTTCAAGCCCCATCGGTCTAAATAATCTTTCCAAGAAAGAACTTACCGTCTCATCTCGTGCAGATATTGAAGCCTTCTTATTCCGAAGAAGTGCTGTGTTGTATATATAACTAATACCTGTTTTCCCCTGTACATTCTCCATAATAGAGGTAACCTTTGTATTTTTAAAGTTACATGTTACACTCTCACTCTGTGCCAATACAAACTGTAACGAGCAACATAACATACCTAAAGACATAATAAGTTTCTTCCTTCCCAGCAGCCCATAGAGAAGCCCTAAACGTATTGATTTCTTCTTCATCTAGTAATAATTGTTAAAAAATTAATCTCTCTTAAATTAAGTTATTATATTATTTATTCGTTCACTTTATTATAATGGTCTTGTTGTGCATTTCATATTCAAACTCTTGCGTAAGCTCCATTACTTTCATAAAATCTTCTACCGATTCTGCACGTTTACACTCACCAGTGAATCTTACATCACGTACATCTCTTTGGAATACCACCTTTACATCATAAATTCTTGCTATATCATCCATTATATCACAGAGACTGTCATCTGTAAAATAAATAAACCCATCTTTCCAGGCCGCTGACTGTTTATTGTATATCTCCTTAACATTTATCCGATCACCTGATTTTACGATCTGTTCACCAGGCAACAACTCTACTTTACGTCCATTATCTTCATAACGAACCTTACCTGTATAAAGTGAAACGCTTGCCTTATCACTACTATAAGCCCGTACATTAAAAGTAGTACCAAGTACATTAACCGCTCCTGCAGGACATGTAACCTTAAAAGGACGCCCATCTTTCTTCACTTCAAAGTAAGCCTCACCTTTTAAATAAACATCTCTGGCAGAAGTAAAACGATTAGGGAATCTCAAAGTAGAACCGGAGTTAAGACTTACCATACTACCGTCAGGAAGTGATATCTGATATTGACACCCACAAGGAACAACAAGTTCAAGCATCTCAACCGGAGCATCATCACTTTCGGAATTAAGAGCAATAGAACTTTGTCCGACTGTTGCATTCAAACCTGCTTTAGCCAGATTTTGTCCGGCTTTAGAAAGAACAATAACCTTACCATTGGCTAATCTTATCATAGGTAATGAATCAGATAGTACAGGAATTTTCTTTTTCAGCATCGTTATAACTTCCGGACTTTTCGGTTGTCTTGTGTAATGAGGATAAAATAAGAAAAAGGTTATTAACAGTATTGCTGCTACCGCTCCCACAGCAGCATATTTCCAATAAAAACTGATTTTAAAAGAATGTACTTTGCTTAAAAACTGATTATAAGCAGCATCTGTATCGACCTCAAAATAAGCATGAATACGATCCGAAACTTTCTTACTATTGTAAAAGGCTTTAGCCGCTTTCAAGTTATCATCACTTTGCGGTTCATCCTTTTCAATAGATTCAACAGCTTTGAACAAGTCTTCTTTTAATTCTTCCATACTTTCAGTCCTTTCATGTTATTATGCAAAAAAAACAAAAAGTATTACTGAAAAGAAGAAAAAGTTAACAAAAAAATATTTCTATAGCAGAAACAATAACATTATGATCTAAAGGAAGAACAAAATTGGGTTATCTTTTGTCGCTTTTCGAAGGGAATCCATGGCTTTTGCCTTTACGGCTTTTACTGTATTTACACTAATATTCAACATCTCGGCAATTTCCTTACCACTCTTACCATCTATAGAAAGAAGCATTATCTGTCGTCTCCTCTCAGGAAGCTTTTGTATTTCTTCGTATAAGCGTCTGACGAGTTCCTCCTTAACTGTGTCGGAAAAACTATCGTCAATCAACTGCTGATTCATATTATCCGTTATCTCAACGTGCTTACGAGTCTTTCGGAGATGATACAATGAATTATTATATATAGCTTTATAAAGATAATAAGTAAGATGTTTTTGGGAATCAAATTTATAGTCACTAACCCAAAGGTTAAGAAGTGTTTCTTGTACTATATCTTTGGCTAATTCAAAATCATGCAGATAATCCGTTGCATAGCAACATAAAGGCGCATAGTATAAATCAAAAAGAACTTCCCAATTCTTTTCGTCACGCTCATTTATTTTCTCTATTACCAAAACCATAAGATTTTACAAAGTTAAATAATTTTCCATAATACACAAAAGAAACATATTTTTTTAGTATTTTTATCAAACCATATTTATAAATAAAACAATATGTATTACGCCTGATTTATGTAGTTAAAATCTGATTATAAAATTCCAGCCGTTTTCGGGATTCTCGATTGTCTTATTACCTGATTTTCCTTGAAGGTCAAAAAAAATAGTTCCTATAAGTTAGGAATTTCCATTTTCATGTGTATAAGAAAGTAAGATGGTACAGAAAAAGATCATAGAGCAGTTATTTCGACGATACTATCGGCCAATGGTACATCTGGCAAGAATCCTTCTTCATGATGATAAGGAAAGCGAGGATGTTGTCAGCGATATATTCTTAGAATTGATGAACAAGAATATCGTACCAGAAGGCAATACGGCCCTAGCCTTCCTGATAACAAGTGTCCGCAACAGGTGCCTGAATATTATCCGGAATCAAAACATTCAACAACGTATCCTTCATCTTTATCTCCTGGATGATAAACTGGATGAACATGAAGCAGAAGAAAAGGAAGAAAGAATTCGTCAGATAAGGCTGGTCATTGATGAAGAACTATCCGATGACAATCGCAGGATTCTCCTTGAACATTATCAAGAGCATCTTACTTATCACGAGATAGCCTTTCGGGAAGGCATCAGCGAGGTAACTGTTTACAAACACCTGAAGAAGTCTTTAGATACCATTAAAGAATTAGTGAAGCGTTAATAATGAACGACAATGGAAAAGATTAAACAACTTATACAGATGATGGAGCATCCGGAGCAGTATTCGAATGACCAATGGAGAGAAATCCTGAAAGACAAGGATTGCCGGGAATATTATCAATTGATATCAGAGACAGACAATGCCATCAACGACAAGCCTCTTTCTGATAAAGATGTCAACCGAGCACAGAAGGATTTTGAAAGCAAATATACCCCCTCAACCCCTCATTTATTGTTATTGAAAAAGATCGCAGCAATTTTCATCGGCCTTATACTTATCTCTTGTATCGCCATAGCTGCAGTATCTATTGTCAAACACCATCAACAGACACAGACACCACCAACTCATAAGGGAATCGTAAATCACAAGATAAAAAACAGTTTAAAGACAGTAGTGATGAAGACTGACTCTGTAAGAAGAAAGTCAGATATTGCTGGAGAAAAACGATTTATCAACGTGTCTCTGGAGAATATTCTTCAGCAAATAGCTGTTTACTATCATGTAAAAGTTTCTTTCACAGACGGAAAAGCCACAAAGATAAGACTTTTCTTCAACTGGAATCAGAATAATACGCTTCCCCAGATAGTGGAACAACTCAATAATTTTGAAGAGTTCCACATCACCTTATCTGATAATACCCTAACAGTAAAGTAAACATGAAAAAACTATTGATACTCCTTCTGTGTTGCTTTACCGGCATGTCTTCCGTCGCCCAAAGTATCACCCATAAATATAATGATGTGTCTATCTCAGATGCTCTTCAGTCGATAAGTAAGGTTTCAAAAGACTACATCATCAACTTTGTCTACAATGATCTGGAAGACTTTAAGGTGACAACTGATATCCGTAATAAGAGTATTCCAGTTGCCATTCGACAGATGATCGGCTTCTATCCTATTGGCATGAAGATAACCAAGGGCGGAACGGATATCAAAGGCCAGCCATTACCAGATATGATCTTTGTAGAATACTTGCAGAAAGAAGACCGTAAAGTGACAGGAAAAATACTTGATGAGCATGGACAACCTATGGAATTTGTCAATGTTTCCATCCTACAGCCAAAAGACTCAAGTTTCATTAATGGAGGCGTGACTACAGAAACCGGCGATTTCGTCATCCCATGCAATCAGGCAAATGTGTTACTAAAGATTTCCTATATAGGCTATCGCACCCTTTACCGCCATTTTGCATCTGCCCGTGTGGGAAGCATCTCAATGATACCTGACGCTTACCGCATCAAAGGTGTCACAGTAAAAGGCCATCACAAAGTAGAGATGGTAGACCGCTCCATCTATACATTCTCCGAAGAACAAATCAAAAACTCTAATCAGGCTCAGCAGCTTATTGCCACCCTTCCTGGACTTCGCATTGACCGTATGAACAATACCCTTGCCACCCTCTCCGGAAAGTCGCTCAAGATTCTTATCAACGGCATTGAAGCCAGTGACAATGACTTGAAAATGCTCAAGCCCAAGGAAATCAAGAATGTGGAATACTATACGGTACCACCGGCTCGATATGCTGATGCCGGAACACTAATTAACATCCATACGCGGAAAGCAGATGACGGCTATGCTGCCGGAGTTGATGTTATGCAGGGATTCAAGCATGGTTTCAATAACTCTGCCATCTTTGCTAAATATAACCACGGCAATAGTCAGTTCTCCTTCGACTACAACTTTTCCTGGCGCAATGTCCCCAATTGCGATGATCAGTATTACTACAGTTTTATGGATAATGGCAATAAAACTAACTATAACTATAAAGGAAAATATCATTTTGGTTATACCACACAAGACTTCAATCTGAAATACCTCTATAGCCGTGACGACAGTCTGAACTTTCAGGCAAAGTTCACACCTTCCATCTTCTCCTGGTTCAATAACAGCCATAATAACATTTCGGCTGAAAATAATTCGCAACGGAAAAGTGGATGGAATGCTCAAAAGCGACACCAAAACAGTTTCAGTCCTTCCATAGACCTCTATTTTGACAAGAAACTGAATTATGGGCAGGAATTGACCACTGACATCGTGGGCACATGGTTCCACAATCGGGAGAACAACAATAACCAACAGTACGAAGAGCAGGAACAAGTTCTTGATGATAACATGCGACAACACAACAACAAGTATTCTCTTATCGGCGAACTAGCCTACAGCAAGGAATGGAAAAAGGTCAAACTCTCACTCGGCTATAAAGCAACACTGGCAAAATCCGACTTTAAGATCAGTAATGTCCTCTCTGATTATCAGGAATATCAATACCATGCTACCGACGATAAACATTATGCTTACGCACAGTTGAACGGCGACATCCTCAAAATGGGATATCGTCTCAGCATGGGTGGCACGTATGTTCATTCCAGCAATGACGACACACATTATAACAAATGGTATTTTACTCCAATGGCAGAGTTCAGCTACCCGATGGGAAACGGGATATTACGCTTGGAAGGGGATGTCAATACTGATATTCCGTCAATCGCAGACTTGAGCAATAACAGTACAGTGACGATTCCTGGATTGTACCGCCATGGTAATCCTTATCTGAAGAGCGCACTGAATAAGAGTATGAAACTATCTTATTCGCTCAACACACCTTATATTAATATGGATATCAATTTCGGCCTGAACAAGATCAATAATGCGATCAGTAACTACTACCAATGGCAGGAGCTAAATGGAGACCGTGTCATTGTCTCCAGACCGGAGAACTGTGATTATATGCTCGACTATGGTTTTAAAGGTGCTTTCAATATCAATCCTTTCAAGAGTGACCTTCTTGTCTTGTCACTAGAAACCGGCTATTTATGGCAAAAGGAGAAAAGTGAAATCATTGGAATCCATCATTATCATTATCTTCCTTTGGAATGGACAATAGATTTCAGGAAAGGTAACTGGGGAGCAGAATATTACCAGAGGATACCTGGTAAAGTCTTGAGAGGCACTAATATTGACTCTGAAGAGAATACACAAACCCTCTATTTCTTTTATCAGCATAAACAGTTGCATATAGGTTTTTATATTCTCTTCCCCTTTACAGCAGCAAAGTATACTTCCGACATTCTCAGCAACGAAGTCCTTGACTATCATAGCATGAGCAAGGTAACAGAACAGGCTCGTACCATAGGCATACACGTAAGCTACAATATTTTCTCAGGCAAGCAGAAAGAACTACGGAAGAAGATAGACAATAAGGACAGTGATCAGGGATTCTTCTAAAGAATACTCGTAACTGTTCAACCATAAAAAAGAGTTGCAGAATATCTTTTAAGGGTACTCATATTGATATAAGATTCGATTCATGCTTTGTTAGAAACAGGGAATTTCAGTTTACTTGTATCATAGCCTCTTCGTCGGGCTTCTGCAAAGATATTGTTACAAATCTCTTTTGGCAAACTCTTATTTCTCGACAAGATCCATAGATAACTGGAATTTCCGGCACCTACCAACGCCCACTGATAATCTGTATCCAACATTAATATTCTGTAATCTGAATAGAATCTCCAGAAGAAAGAAACACGTAGCAAACCGGGAATTGAAGTGACTTTCGCATGACCGATTATATTACTTCTCTTTTTCTTCCGGATATTCCATCCTGAATTCTCCACTTTTACGGTTCCATCTTCTTTCAATGTATATTCTGCCATTACATCTGTCAGACCACGTTCAAACCGATGATCCATCCGCGCTACCTCATGCCAAAGACCCAGATACCGTTTTAGGTCAAAGTGTTTGACTGGCTCCAGATCTAACTGTTCTTGTTTGCCTCTTCGAAAAAAACTCATCATTTGTGTCATCCTTATATTTAGATTGATATCATCTTCTAAAAATATTACGTGTTTTAAAGATTAATCCATTTGTTATTGATAAGTTGTATACGACTAAACACCTTATAGGACATATAATAGTTAAGTCCTGCAAACACAAGAAACATCAGGGTTATAATAACTCCATCATTTATTAAAGCTATCTCAAAACCAAAACCAGACCACACCACGATAATTCCTAAAACTAAAAGAAGGAGAGAGGTTATAATCCATGCACACTTACGAAAAACAGTACCGCCAAGAGTATAGACAGAATGCATCCATATTATCCATATCAATACCAGCATATTACTTCTGACATAACAAGAATTAAATCCCCTTGCGTGCCCACCGAAAGATATATAATGATTTTCTAAAATGTCTGTGCTGATCAGACCAGTTTGAGATACTGGATACCGGAACATAGAAATAATCCACTGGATAAGATCGGCTGCAATCTGTGCAGCAACGACACAAAGTGTATAAAAAACAGTAACCATGACGATGCGCGCAAGAAACTTCTCCAGATTTGTAGCCGGCAACATCAAATAGTCCAGCGAACTTTTTCTGTTTTTCATATTCGAAAGGATCCACGAAGGAGTAAGAAACAGGAAAACAAAAAACATACCAAAAGTAACTCCGGCAGCACTATTAAGACGGTTAGGAAACGAACTACTGGAAGAAAAGAACAGATCCGTAGTAAGAAAATAAATAGCTAGAAAAGCGATAAAAAATCCCATAGTGATCTTCGTCAAAGTAGACTTATTGTAATATATTGTCCATTTCAGCACTTTTCCGAAACGATGAATATCAAATATTTTCATATTGTATACTATTAAAAAATTAATAATTTAACTTCCCCTTGGTTGCCGCATTGAAAAAGAGCTCCAGATTGAGAGTTGTCTCCTCTTCCTCTGGCTTGCGGAAAGATATGGTCGCATTACCTTGAAAAGAAGGCTCTGCATATAAGACTTCGTCCATCTCTTGTGCACTGCGAAAAGTAAAGGCATACTTGCTGGTAATATCAGCGACAGAAGAATTGACAAGGATCTGTGAATTATCTAATATCATAATGTGATCCAACAGACTTTCTAAATCATGAACCTGATGAGTGGAAATAATAAGAGTACTATCCTCTGTCACGTTTCTGGTAACAACCTTGCGAAACAAACTCTTCGACGGAATGTCGAGACCGTTGGTCGGCTCATCCATAAGCAGGTATCTGGTACCTGAAGCTAAAGCAAAACTCATATAGATTTTTTTCTTCTGACCCATAGAGAGTTCCTTCAGATTGGGTTTCTCCGGTAATTCAAAGTCTCTCAGACAATTTCTGAGTACTTCTATATTGAAATGAGGATAAAAACTCTCATTCATCTTAATAAACTCTCGCAGGGTTACCGGGGGCATATCGAACTCTTCCGGTACGATGAAAATGTCTTGCAAGGTAGCAGGCTGACGATCCTTGGAAGAAATACCATCAATAAGGATTTCCCCACTTTCAGGACGAAGAAGTCCTGAAATGAGGTAGAGTAATGTACTCTTACCCATACCATTTTTGCCCAGTAAACCATAGATATGGTTACTTTCCAATGAAAAACTCAGATCTTTAAAAACAGGATACTTGCTGCCTGGATATTTAAAACTGATATGATTAATTCCGATCATAATATTTCTACTTTTTTAATATTCAAATAAATATTGTTGATGTTAACGGTCAAAGTGTCTGTTTGGTTATCTATCAAGGATAGGATTGTTCTTGCTCTTAAGCCATTCATCTTCTATGTCCCGGATACTAATGCCAAGAAGTCTCATCTGCCGGAAAAGTTCGGGTAGAGTCTCCTCAAGAAAAGCTTTCTTGCGAGAAACTATGATAGAATCTCTTGCACCTTCATTGACAAAATAACCCAAGCCCCTCTTATTATATACAACATGTTCACGGGCAAGCATATCATAAGCTTTTACAACTGTATTTGTATTAACTTCTAACATTACTGCATATTCCCTGACACTTGGTATACGGTCATGGGCGGCATATTTCCCTGATACGATCTCATCACACAGGCGATCTGCCATCTGGACATATATTGCTTTGTTATTATTAAAATTCATAAGTTCAATATTTATATTGCATTATTTCTACTTTAATTTCTTGAATAAAAGGTTCAAATATAAATTTTTGACAACTCTAATATCAACGCGGATAAATCTTCTGGCATCAATCACTTTTAGAGAATGAAGTACTCAGATTAGAACATATCATCTTTCTGTTGCTGCTGTTATAATTATTTTCATTATCATATTCATTATTACCCCACATTACTGGATTCAGGACTATTGTTATTTTTTATCTTATTCATCAGTAGTAGTGTACCACATCTGTATAACACTACAAATATAAATCAAATTTCATTATACGACAAACACTAAAGGCAAAAAAGTGATTTAGAAACGGTTATATTTAACTTTTATACACATATACAAAGCATATACCCTTTAAAATTAGCAATTAATTAACATATCCGTACCATCATATTAGTACACGACCCAAGTAAAAACGTAAAACTGATAAAGAAATTTTCTGTTTATCATATCACTATAAAGATATTTACAATTATTTCCAACTCATTACTTTAGACATCTATGGCTAATACAACTAATATTAAATTCTATCTTATTCACGACAATATGATAAATATTCCATATATTTTTCCATCATAAGGTTTGTTTTTTAACGGATTTTCGTTTACCTTTGCAAAATAAAAGGACGGCTTATTTTTTAAACAGCCTTTTATAGCAGAAACAAAACTAATATAATAAATGGAAAATATGTCTTTGTCGACTGGCCGGAAAACAATTGTAGGAGTTCAGTTTCTCTTCGTTGCTTTCGGCGCCACAGTCCTTGTGCCACTTCTTGTCGGACTTGATCCTGCCACAGCTTTATTTACTGCTGGTCTGGGCACATTCATCTTTCACCTCGTTACCAAAGGTAAGGTCCCAATATTTTTGGGAAGTAGTTTCGCTTTCATTGCTCCAATCATACAGGCCAGCAAACAATGGGGAATGGCTGGAACTTTAGCCGGCATCGTCGGAGTATCACTGGTTTACTTTATCACAAGTGCCCTTATCAAATGGCAGGGCAAAAAATTTCTTGATCGCATATTTCCCCCTGTCGTCATCGGTCCCATCATTATCCTTATAGGTCTGTCTTTATCCTCTTCTGCTGTCGATATGGCAAAGGAAAATTGGACGCTAGCCTTTATTTCGCTTATCACAGCAATCTGTATACTTTCTTTGGGTAAAGGGATGCTGAAACTAGTACCTATCGTATGTGGCATTGCTGCAGGATATATTGCAGCAGCATGTATGGGAGCAGTAGATTTCTCCGGTATAGAAAAAGCCGCATGGTTTGCCTTGCCTGGATCCATAGCCCATTTCCATCTGCCGGAATTCTCCTGGCAGCCAATCGTATTTATGATACCGGTAGCCATTGCGCCAGTGATTGAGCATATCGGTGATGTATATGTGGTCAGTTCTGTTGCAGGAAAGGACTTTGTAAAAGATCCCGGACTCCACCGCACAATGCTTGGTGATGGTATAGCTTGTCTGGCTGCTGCTTTTCTGGGGGGCCCTCCTGTCACCACTTATTCAGAAGTGACAGGTGCCATGCAGATTACAAAAGTAAAAGATCCAATGGTAATACGTATTGCTGCCGGAACAGCTATCGTCTTCTCTGTCATAGGTAAACTGAGTGCCTTACTACAATCCATCCCTCGTGCTGTTTTAGGAGGCATCATGTTACTGCTCTTCGGTTCCATCGCCAGTATCGGCGTACAAAACCTGATTCAACATAAAGTAGATCTAAACGAGACTCGTAATATTATTATTGTATCCGTAACCCTTACGATGGGAATAGGAGGTGCGGTCCTACAGTTCGGTAACTTCACCATGAGTGGTATCGGTCTTTCTGCCATTATAGGCGTTGTCACTAATTTACTTCTTCCTCAAACGAAGAAACCTGAGAAAAAAGAATAAAGGATTTCTTAGCTTTTTCCCCCTTCAAATTCATCCAGTTTGCGATTCATTTCATCTTTCCCAAACTGGATGATTTCTTCTCCCTTGTCAAAATCCAAGAGGCCAAAACGATCCATAGGAATATCGACACACAAGTCGGGTGGAATCAACTTTATAGCCATTTGTGCATTTGCCTGTACAGAAAGGTTAGCCACTCGTACTGCTATATTCATTGCATTCTCAGAGAAATCACTATTATGGAAAGGAAGACTATCCAGAATTTTACCAAACTTCCCCTCATGAGGCTTCTTTAACTTAGGCACAAAGGCTGGAGCAAATCGTCTATCAGGTGCCGAAGCATTAACGGCAAAAAGCCAGTCACCTTTTTTTCTTTCCACCCTATCTAAAGGCAATGTATTATGAACACCTCCATCAACATAGATGTGGCGATGGTATTTTACCGGTTTAAAAAAACAGGGAATAGAAATGCTGGCCCTCATAGCCATCTTCAGTGAACCTTCACGAAATACCATCTCCTTCCCACTTACCAAATCTGAAGCTGAACAGCAAAAGTTTACCGGCAGGTCTTCTATCTTCTTATCACCAACCAATTGGTTGAAAACTGTCAAGAGTTTCTCTCCTGACATGAGATGATTTAGTCCGATAGAAACATCCATAAGAGACAGGACCTCTTTCTTATTGAGTTTTAAGACAATCTCTTTAACTTCCTTCATCTTACCCGCTGCCCACAATCCTCCTATCAAAGCTCCAATAGAGGTTCCGGCTACAGAATGTATCACATAGCCTCTTTCCTCAAGGGCCTCTATCGCACCAATATGTGCAAACCCTCTGGCACCTCCACCTCCAAGGACAAGTGCTACCTCACGACTCTTTTCCGGTAATATAAACCGTATTATTCTTTCAAATATATTCATTTTATTATTGATAATTATGAATCCATACATTAACATTAGAACCGTTCAGCATCTAAGCGGCCTGCTTAACCTAATATCCACTGGATACCTTTAGCAATACGCCAGTCAGACTGCATATAATGATTTCCATTATTAAGTTGGAAAACCGTTTTTACATTCTGTTTCTGATAATATTCACAAAGCCATCGGGTATTATCCTCGACCTTAGAATACAATACTTTTTGAGTCTTTGACTCCTGGTCTCCCAAGGAGAAATAAATAGCATCAGGAAATCGTACAGGCTGATGGAATCTGATATAATCCATAAAACCAGGATACCAGAAAGACCCGGAACCCGATACAATCCCATCAAAACAATCCGTATGATATATTGACCACAAAGCAAAAAGACCAGCAAGCGAATATCCAGCAAGATAACGGCGACTCACCTGTACCTGTGTTTCTACCTGAGGGATAACCTCCGTGAGCAGCACATCCAGCCATCTCCCAGCCCTCCCTATAATAGATTCCTCATGAAAAGGCTTGCCATCCATCGCCCAGGGCGACATATCCTCATCCCAGTTGAGGCCACTGATTTCAACAAGAATAAACTGGCGGATACCCATCCTGTGACATTGCTGCCACACCCTCTCTCCTTCATGACGAAAGGTATGCAGGTAAACTATGGGCAGAGGCTTATCCAAAGCTCCAAAGAGAGTAATCTTCTTTCCATCTATTTCAAACACTAGATGCAAAGATAGGAAAAAAAATAGCATGTAAGAAAAACCTACACGCTATTTTTATAAACTGCAAACTAATATTATTTAACAGGAGTCATCAGTACCTCTACTTTATTTCCAGAAGAGAGAATAACCTTTTTGATAAAACTGGAAATCTTTTCCGGAGTCAAGGCATTTACAAGTGTCTTGTAATTTGTCTGCACATCCTGTCCATACTCATTGTACTGATAGAGTACATTGAGCCAGTGGTTATTCTTACGGACATCTTCGTCAGCTTGCTTCAACATAAATTCCTTTACTTTCTTCACATCGGCAGGATCAACTTTCTCGGAAGCATCCTTTACTCCTTTCATCATCAGATCATAGGCCAATTGAGTTTTTGCTGGATCCATAGGGCATCCGGCAAAAAGCACATAGTAAGCCTTATTATCCAAGGTATTTTGAGAGAAGCCCTGTGCACCCACAGAATAAGCTGCACTGTTATCCTCACGGATAGAGCGGAGCAATGCCATATCCAGTACCTGACCGACAGCATCAACAGTAATCTTATCAGAAAGATTATCCTTATTCAACTTAGAAGTCCAGAAAGTATAAAGCTGTGCCTTTGGTGTTTCCATCTTACGAGAAAAATGATCCTTATAATTACCCATTGTAAGGGTCAGAATCTCTTTACCCGGATTTACTTTTGCTTTCTTGTCGGAAGGAAGTGAGGCGATATATTGCTCGATATATTCGCGTAACTTAGTCTCATCAAAGTTGCCGGAGAAATAGAACGTAAACTTACTTGCATCTGCTGTTAACTGTTTTGCCATGGCTAATATACGATCATAGTTGACTTTACTTAGATCTGCCACATTAGGCGATGCAAAACGAGGGTTATGAGCATAGCGGTCCAGGCGCAAAGAATCACTAAAAACAGATTCAGGCCGAAGGTCTTTGTTCTTCAAAGCAATCTCCATATTACTCATCAGAGAATGGTATGACTTCTCATCCTTCTTGATATTCGTAAAATAAAGATAGGTCATCTGCATCATCGTCTCCAAATCCTTAGGAGTAGAATTGCCAGTTACGGTAGCATGATAACGGCCTAATGTCAGATTAGCATTGGCATTCTTGCCGGCAAGTTCCTTCTGAAGTTCAGAGCTGGAAAAATCACCAATACCAGAATAACCAATAACGTCATCGAAAAACTTCAGATTAGCATAATCACTGACACCAAAGAGATTTGATCCCCCCTTAGCTGTAGCCTGCATCAGCACTTCATCATCCTTAAAATCAGTCTTCTTCAAGATAACTTTGGCACCATTGGAAAGATAAAGGGTTTTGAAACCTAACTTTTTATTCTCTGTTTCCTTCACAATCTTTCCCTTAACAGGCATCTTGGCAATCAGAGGTTCTTGCTTTACATGGTCAACCCATGCAGCAGACCTGGTATTGCGGGCTGCAGCAACAGCCTGTTTCATCTCATCAACAGTAACATAAGTTTTGCCTTCCTTCTCCTGAGCTTGTTCTATAACCACCAGGTTAGTGTCACTATTAGAAATCAATTCCTTTGCCATCTCATTGACAGCTTCAAGAGGAATGCGAGGTATAACAGCATTGGCAAACTTATACTGGGTCTCAATGCTAGGCATAGGCTCCTTGTTCAGATAATTTGCCACATACTGACTATAAAAATAAGTATTGTCAGTTTTGTTCTTGTTGGTATACAGTTTCTCTATATCACTGAGCAGTTCACTTTTGGCACGAGCATATTCTGTAGCCGTAAAACCATAATCACGGGCACGCTGCAATTCCACCATCATAGATTTCAGAGCAACCATATCCTTGCCTTCCTTTGGAACGACTACTGCCTGAAAAGCATCCTTGGTCTTGCTGATCAAATACTCTCCATCACCCGTATTTGCCTGAATAAAGGGACAACCATCATTCTGGGTAAGTTCAGAGAACCGGGAATTGAGCATGTAAAACATCATATTCTTGACATAGTTCCGGACAAGATACATCATACTGTTCTTCAGCGAGTCTGGTGTCGGATTACGTTTCATGAATACTGAAATCTCACTATACTGCTGTTCCTTATCCTTATCTGTTACATAGATAGGAGTATTATTGTCAGGTACCGGTTCGTCTATGACCTTAGCAGCATTAGCCGGAACAGTAACCCCCGCCCAAAGTTTCTTGATCTCTGACTCAACATGATTGACATCAATATTACCAATAACAATAATAGCCTGATTATCCGGGCGATACCATTTATGATAATAGTCACGAAGTTCCTTCGGCTTACAATGATCAACAATACTCATCAGTCCTATAGGCAGGCGATAGCCATACTTACTTCCAGGATAGAGTGTCGGAAGATACTTTTCAAGGAAACGCATACTGGCATCACTGCGCATCTGCCACTCCTGATGAATGACACCACGCTCTTTATCAATTTCCTTGGTATCAAGGGTAAGACCGTTTGACCAGTCCTTGAGGATAAGAAGGCAAGAATCTAAGGCTGTCACACGGGTTGTAGGAACGTCACAAACACGATACACAGTCTGGTCAATACTGGTATATGCATTCAAATCGCTTCCGAATTCAACACCCAAAGCACGTGTAAAATCAATGATACCATTACCTTTAAAATGCTCCGAGCCATTGAAAGCCATGTGCTCAAGAAAATGTGCCAGACCACGCTGATTATCATTCTCGTTAATGGAGCCTACCCGCTGGGCGATATAGAAATTGGCTACATTCTTGGGATACTCATTATGACGTATATAGTAGGTGAGGCCATTACTCAACTTTCCTACTCGCACATCCGGATCGACAGGTATCAACGGCATCTGCTGAGCCATCAAACTCCCCATCGAAAGCAGCAACACAGCCGCTACAAAAAACCTTCTTAACTTCATTGACTTTTTATTTATATTAATACAAAATACATTTTACATTAATGCATACATTCTTTTTTACATTACAAATGTAAACATTTTATTGTAAATAAATATACATCTGCTACTATTTTTAACATACTTCATACTATTAGTTCATATCACATTGCTTCGGGATATACAAATCTATCGTTCTGTTAAAAGTAATGACTAATTATACTCCTTTCCCAATTTATCAAAAAAACGATGGTCATATCCAGACTTAACTATACGATTTGCAGAAATTTCCAGTTCGTTATAACAGCATCCTCAATACGAAAATACACTCGTGCCACAAGGTATGATATAACGGTATGAATCAGGCAGAACGTTTCCTGTTTTTCCAATAAAATGATTCTCTTAGAAGAAAATAACTTTGTACTTTTGCCGAATATTGGGTTATCTTTTGAAATAGAACTATAAATTATGCTTATTGTCATCACCATTCTCGCTTATTTTATTATTATTCTTCTTATCAGCCGATTCACCACAAAACGAACGGACAACAGCACTTTTTACCGGGGTAATCAAAGGTCGCCATGGTACATGGTGGCTTTCGGAATGATCGGAGCCAGTATCTCCGGTATTACTTTTGTCTCAGTACCAGGCATGATAATGCTCAGCAATATGACCTATCTACAGATGTGCATCGGTTTTATTTTCGGCTATTTCGCCGTTGCTTTACTGCTACTTCCAGTTTATTATAAATTCAACCTTACTACCATCTATTCCTATTTACAAGACCGGCTGGGTAAACGATCATATAAAACCGGAGCTTCTTTTTTCCTTTTATCCAAGATGACAGGCGCTGCTGTGCGTTTTTATGTAGTATGCATTATCCTACAGAAATTTGTACTTGATGGAATTGGAGTACCTTTTCCTATTACAGTCATCGTCATGGTTTGTCTCATCTGGCTATATACCCGTAGAGGCGGTATCAAGACTTTAGTCTGGACCGATACCTTTCAGACATTATGTATGTTTGTGGCACTTATCCTTATCCTGTTTGAAGTCATTTCGGACTTACATCTCTCTGTCGGTAAAGCTGTTGTTGCCATTGCACATGATGCCCATAGTCAGGTATTCCTTTGGGATAATTGGATATCCAAGCAGAATTTCTGGAAACAATTCCTGAGTGGTATCTTCATCGTTATTGTGATGACAGGCCTTGATCAGGACATGATGCAGAAAAACCTTACCTGCAAAAATCTTCGTGACGCTCAGAAGGATATGTGCAGTTATGGATTTGCCTTTGTTCCTGCCAATCTTCTATTCCTTTCGTTGGGAATACTCCTGTTGATGTTAGCCCATCAACAAGGCATTGTTTTGCCCAAGCAAAGTGATAATCTTCTGCCGATGTTCGCTGCCAGCGGGAAATTGGGTGATACGGTTGTAATTCTTTTTACTATTGGAGTTGTCGCAGCAGCATTTTCTTCAGCCGATTCTGCTCTGACAGCACTGACTACAAGTTTCTGTGTAGACATCTGCAACCAACCGAAGAATGAACATTTACGAAAAAGGGCACATATAGGAATAGCTATCCTTTTCACTCTATTCATATTAGCATTCAAGGCTGTCAATTCAACAAGTGTCATTGATGCCATCTATATCCTCTGCTCCTATACGTATGGGCCACTATTAGGTCTCTTCGCTTATGGCCTGCTTACCCATCGGAAGGTATCAGACAAATGGGTCCCATATATCTGTATCCTTTCACCTATTCTCTGTCTAACACTGAATATCACAGTCTCCACAATGACAAGTTATACTTTTGGTTACGAACTTCTCATGCTGAACGGTTGCCTGACGTTTCTGGGACTATATCTGTCATCCGTTAAAAGGACACATTCATTTGCTTAAATTGCAAATCATCAACACCATATAATATTCAGGATAATCCGCAAAAAAAGAAAAATTACCAGTCTATCTCTTTGATGCTCTTTTCACGTAAAAAAGCATTAGCTTTGCTAAAATGCTTACAACCAAAGAATCCTCGATCTGCCGATCTCGGTGAAGGGTGAGCAGCCATCAAGACAAGATGCTTATGGGTATCAATAAGCGGTATTTTAGCTTTTGCGTAAGCTCCCCATAACATAAATACCAGATTTTCACGTTCATCACTCAACTTCCGTATTACAGCATCTGTAAAGGTCTCCCACCCTTTATTACGATGCGAGCCAGTTTCGTAAGCACGAACAGTGAGGACAGAGTTCATCAGAAACACACCTTGGGATACCCAACGATCAAGATTGCCGGAAGCAGGAATTGGTTTACCCAAATCCTGGTGTATTTCTTGAAATATATTTGTTAAGGAAGCAGGAACAGGTACCCCTTCTGGTACTGAAAAACATACTCCGTAATATTGCCCCGGGGTAGGATAAGGATCCTGTCCTAAAATCACGACCTTCACTTTTTCGAAAGGGCAGACATCAAATATATGAAAAATGAAACGTCCCGGAGGAAGTACATGGTATCTCGCATATTCATTTTTTACAAATGCAACTAAGTTTTCAAAATAGGGTTTATCGAATTCTTCTTGTAAACGCAGTCGCCAGCTCTCTTCTATTTCTACATTCATAAAAGTATAATTAATCAGTTTATCACAAATATATACATTATAACGCATACCACCAAGAAACTATGATCTTATACCCTGAAATCAAATTATATTTAACTTTAATTTCAAACTTATATCCCATAAAAGATGTAAAACATACTAACACAATAACAAATTATAGTTATTTGGAATCAAACAGTACCTTTTCTTATTTCAAACCAATATTATTAAATGAGTTTAAGCATTTGTAAGTATTCATTTAGTTCTTTTAATCTTATTTTCTTTTCAATTTGTCCACAAAATCGTAATTTTGCGCTAAATTCCAAGTTTAAGATAAAAGACAAATACCAAAAGTTCTAAAAGCGGGACCAAAGTGGCTAAAGCAGAATATAGATCTTAAAAGAAATTTATGGGTAAACAGATTTTCCAAACAGAATCAAAATCACGTTGGATAAAGTTTTTATGGACTTTTCGAGTGTTCGCAGTAATCATTATCCTACTTGTCATCACCTTTTTCACGATGTTCGCTTTGGAAGGTTCACCAAAGATGCCACTGATACGGGAATACCGTCGAGCTTTGACTGCAGAAAAACCATTGATGAGATCAAACGAAATGTCAAATCAATATAAGACATTCCGTGATTTCTTCAAAGAAAAGAACATGCACAATGACTATACGACAGAAGCCATGAAACTACACAGGTTTCACGTAAAAGCCGATAAAGCCACTGACCGGTATTTGCAGGAATGGGATAGTCCTACATTAGGTGTTCGTGCTGCATGGTATGTCAATTGGGATGCGCATTCATATCAATCCCTCAAGCGTAATCTAAAGCATCTGAATATGATTATCCCCGAATGGTTTTTCATTAATCCCAAAACAGATTCTTTAGAAATACACATCGACAAGAAAGCACTCCACCTATTTCGCAAATCGGGTATTCCCGTATTGGCGATGCTCACCAACAACTATGGTGAAAGTTTCCGGGCTAAACCGATCGGGAGAATCATCAACAATCCGAAAACCCGCAAACAATTTATCTATCGTCTACTCAAGACTTGCCAAAGGTATCACTTCTCGGGCATTAACCTTGACCTTGAGGAACTACAGATTAATGATAACACAAACCTCACCAACTTTGTGAAGCAGATCTCATCTACTTTCCATGAAAACAATCTTTTCGTTACTCAGGATATCGCTCCCAACAATGAAGACTACGATATAGTCAATTTGGCAAAATATGACGATTACCTATTTCTTATGGCTTATGATGAACATAATGCAGAAAGTACACCGGGACCTATCAGTTCACAGTTATGGGTAGAGAATGTCATGGACCAGGCTGCAAAATCCATACCTAACGATAAGATCGTTCTTGGTCTTGCCGGGTATGGTTATGATTGGACCAAGAGCGATGGAGGTACAACTGTTTCATATAATGCTGCCCTGGCCAGCGCTTCTGATGCCGGAACCGACATCAATTATGATGAGAACACTTACAATTTGAATTTCTCTTATGAGGATGATGACAACCAATTACATCAAGTTTACTTTACAGATGCAGCCACCCTGTTCAATCTCATGCGTTTCGGGAATGAATATCCTACAGCTGGTTTCTGCCTCTGGAGATTAGGAACGGAAGATCAACGTATGTGGAATTTCTATGACCATAATATGACACGTGCACATACGGTCAGATTTCCTTTCATTAAACTGGAAAAAATTCCAGGACTCTTTGACATCAATTACATGGGTAACGGAGAAATACTCAATGTAAAATCAGAACCACAACCAGGAAGAGCAAAGTTGTCCATTGATCGCCAAGATATGCTTATATCCGGAGAAAAATACCTGCAGATTCCAGAATCGTATGAGATCGACAAAATCGGTCATGCAAAGAAAAAACAACTTTTACTGACTTTTGATGACGGGCCTGATTATAGATGGACACCTACTATACTCCATATTCTTAAGCATTATAATATCAAGGCTACCTTCTTCATGGTAGGACTACAGATGGAGAAAAATCTTCCCTTGGTTAAGGAGGTTTATGAAGCTGGACATACCATCGGCAACCATACGTTTACCCACCCTGACGTAGCCATGAATTCAGCTCAACGGGCTTACACGGAACTAAAACTCACCCGTATGCTTCTGGAAAGCATTACGGGGCAAAGTACTATTCTATTCCGTGCGCCTTACAATGCTGATGCAGACCCAACTACCCGTGATGAAATCGAACCAATCATTTTAGCTTCACGTCGAAATTACCTGTTCGTAGGAGAATCCATAGACCCTGATGACTGGCAACCTGGTATCACCACGCAACAAATTTATGAACGTGTCATGAAAGGAGTCCACCAAGGCAATGGACATATCATCTTGATGCATGATGCCGGAGGTGTAACCCGTAAACATACCATCCAAGCTCTTCCTCTTATCATTCATGAATTGAAAAAGGAAGGCTATCATTTTATTTCTATTGAGCAATATCTTGGGGAAAGTCGCGACCAGTTGATGCCACCAATAGAAAAGGGAAATACTTACTATGCCATGCAGTCCAATCTTGCCTTGGCAACTTTGATCTATGAGATAGGTGATTTTGTGACAGCACTATTGATCATCTTCCTCGTATTAGGGCTTGTACGATTGGTGGTTATGTATATTCTGATGATCCGTGAGAAAAGAATAGAACACCACCGCAGTTACCCGGAAATTGATCAGGATACAGCCCCATTGGTTTCTATCATTGTTCCTGCTTATAATGAAGAAGTGAACATTGTAGCTACTTTGAGCAATCTTCGCAAACAAGATTATCCACATTTTAATGTTATTTTCGTAGATGATGGCAGTAACGACAACACTCTGAAATGTGTCCAGGACAACTTCAGCGATGATCATAAAGTTCAGATTATTCATCAAGAAAATGCAGGTAAGGCCTCAGCTCTTAATAATGGAATAAGTCACACAGATTCAGAATATGTAGTTTGTATTGATGCGGATACACGTTTGCAACACGATGCTATTAGTATTATGATGAAACACATGTTAGCCGACAAAGACAAGAAGATAGGTGCTGTAGCCGGTAACGTAAAGACTGGTAACACACGAAACATTCTGACGAAATGGCAGTCCATCGAATATACTACCAGTCAGAATTTTGACCGGATGGCTTATTCCAGTGTAAATGCAATAACTGTTGTTCCGGGAGCAATTGGTTGTTTCCGTCGTCAAGCTATTATCGATGCCGGAGGACTGACCACAGACACCTTAGCCGAAGATTGCGATCTGACAATGCGTATCCTGGATGTGGGTTATATCATAGAGAATGAGAACAAGGCTGTAGCATTGACAGAAGCCCCCGAAACAATCAAACAGTTTGTCAAGCAGCGTACCCGCTGGTGTTTCGGTGTATTACAGTCATTCTGGAAGCATCGGTCAGAACTGTTCACGACCAAACACAAAGGACTGGGACTTTGGGCACTACCCAATATGCTGGTTTTCCAGTATATTATCCCAACCTTTTCACCTATCGCCGATATTCTGATGATCGTAGGACTGTTTACAGGAAACTTCTGGCAGATATTCGGCTATTATTTACTCTTTCTGATTATTGATGGCAGTGTTTCCTTTATGGCCTTCTTGTTTGAACATGAACGATTCAGTACCCTGTTCTGGATTATTCCACAAAGATTTTTCTATCGCTGGATCATGTACTTTGTTCTTTTCAAGACCTACCTCAAAGCCATTAAGGGTGAACTTCAATCATGGGGAGTCCTCAAGCGTACAGGTGATGTGCGGGCTGAATGACAAAAAATCATGATTATTTTGCAAATTTGCGTTTTTACCGTATCTTTGTTCCATGATTTATCCAAAAAATTTCGAAAGCAAAATAGGATTTGATGAAATCAAGCAACAACTTGCAGATCACTGTCTGAGCCGATTGGGACAAGAAAGGGTCAACACCATTTCCTTTTCCTATCATACAGAAGATATCAATGAAAGTCTTGAACAGGTTCGAGAACTGCATCATTTGCTGGAAATAGAAGATCAATTCCCTCTTGATGGATTCCTTGACATACGCGCTGCTCTCCAGAAAATCCGCATCCAAAACACTCATCTGGAAGAAGATGAACTCTTCGCACTGGAAAAGATGTTAAAGACAGAAGGTCTTATCCTGAAATTAGTCCGTACCCGTGAAGAGGATCATCAAGGAGAAGAGATTCCAGATCTGAATCATACAGGAACAAACTACCCTGCCTTATATGAATTAGCTGATGGAGTAGCGGATTTCCCGAGAATAGTACAGAGAATTCAACAGATTCTTGACGAAAACGGACATCTGCGTAATAATGCATCACCAGAATTAAGTGACATAAGGAGTTCTCTTAAGCATGCAAGAGGGAGTATCACAAAGACCCTGTATGGTATTCTTCGTTCCGCCCAGAATGAAGGTATAGTAGATAAGGATATCGCACCGACAATGCGTGATGGAAGTCTCGTTATTCCTGTAGCCCCAAGTTTAAAACGGCGTATTCGCGGTATCGTACATGACGAATCAGCCACTGGAAAAACAGTCTTTATAGAACCAGAACAAGTTGTCGATGCAAATAACAAAGTCCGGGAACTTGAAGGCAGGGAACGCCAAGAAGAGATCCGTATTCTGAAGGAAATTACCACACTCATCCGCCCTTATGTAACAGAACTTCTTGATGCATGCCATTTCCTGGGCGATATAGACTTGATTTATGCAAAGGTAGCAATAGGAAAGTCCATGAAAGCTTGTGAACCTAAAGTAGAAGATCAACCCATCATAGACTGGATACAGGCTCGCCATCCACTTTTGGAAAAGTCGCTTAAGAAAAAAGAAAATGGACCACGTCAATTAGTTCCTTTAGATATTACGCTCCAGAAAGATTCCCGGATTCTAGTCATCTCAGGGCCAAATGCGGGTGGAAAATCAGTTTGCTTGAAGACTGTAGGACTTTTACAATATATGCTGCAATGTGGCTTGCCTATCCCAGTAGCAGAGAATTCCCATGCCGGCATATTCCATGATATCATGATTGACATCGGCGACGAACAAAGTCTGGAAAATGACCTAAGTACTTACTCATCACATCTGCTTCACATGAAGAGCATGATGAAACAGGCTAATCGTCAAACTCTTTTTCTAATAGATGAATTCGGTAGTGGAACAGAGCCTCGTATCGGCGGAGCAATTGCAGAATGTGTCCTTGATCAACTTCTGAAAAAAGGAGCTTGGGGGGTCATAACCACACATTATTCCAACCTTAAGCACTTTGCTGACTCACATCAAGATGTTGTCAATGGCGCCATGCTATATGACCGTCATGAGATGCAACCCCTTTTTCAATTGGCTATAGGGCGTCCCGGTAGTTCATTTGCTATCGATATCGCCAGGAAAATCGGTCTTCCGGAAGAAGTAATCAAAGAAGCCTCTGAAATCGTAGGCAACGATTATATACAAAGCGATAAATATCTTCAGGATATCGTACGTGACAAACGCTATTGGGAAAGCAAGCGCCAAAAGATTCATCAAAGAGAAAAAGAACTTGAGAAGATGACAGCCCAGTATGAAGAAGGGCTTACTCAGGTGGAGGAACAGCGTCATGAAGTCCTTAGCAAAGCCAAAGATGAAGCTAAATCCTTATTGTCGGAAAGTAACAAGAAGATAGAAAATGCTATAAAAGCTATCCGTGAAAGCCAAGCACAAAAAGAAATAACCAGGAAGGCGCGACAGGAACTGGACGACTTTAAGCAGGAAATAGATTCAGAACAAAAAAAACAAGATGATATAACCCGAAAAATCGAAAAAATCAAACAACGTAAAGAACGTCGGGAAAAACACAAGACTGAAAAAGCGAAGAATCAGGAACTACAGAGAGCTAATAGTACGAAATCAACGGCTTCTATTCTTCAAGAACTGATTATCGGAGATCTTGTTCGAATCAAAGGAATGAATCAGTCAGGACGTATAGAGAGTATAAATGGAAAAAATGCTCGAGTCATATTCGGAGACCTGATTACCACAATAGACAAAAATAAACTTGAACATGTAAATAATGATCCGAATACTACCATCCATAAACAAGATGAGGCAACGAAACAAGATGCTATAGCTGAGCGTTTACGTAATGTCATCATCAGCCAGGCTACGCAAAGAACTATTGATGCACATAAAAGCCAGTTCCAACAAGATTTAGATGTCCGCGGTCTTCGAGGGGATGAAGCAATTAATTCCGTCCAGCATTTTATAGATGATGCTATTCTCATGAATGTACCTCGTGTCAGAATCCTTCATGGAAAAGGTAATGGCATCCTAAGAAGTCTTATCCGACAGTATCTTGCCACGATTCCAAATGTAAATCATTTTGCAGATGAAAGTGTACAACTTGGAGGTGCCGGAATCACTGTCGTCGATCTTTAATACGATTTGAGGATACCTTTCTATTCTGAAAAGACAACCATTGAATCCTGATACAAATGTTAAAAAACAAGTAAATCATTCAGAATTCTTTTCCAATTAAAATAAATTTTCTATCTTTGCATCCGCTTGATAAAACAAGCTATACGGGCAAGTCTCTTACGGCCAGCTCCTCTGGAATCCCCCAGGTTGGGAACGAAGCAAGGGTACAGAGTTGTAGCGGCGCGCTAAGAATCGCTTGCCCACCTGCCTTCTAAAGCTCATAGGAAGAGCACAGGATGGTTTCATCTTGAAGGTTGCCGGTCCGATTCCGGCAGAAGGCACAATATCAAAGGACAGTACACTATTTTAGTGAGACTGTCCTTATTTTTATCCTTGACAAACTTTCTTTTTCTATTCATGAGTCCCTACTTGCACAGATTAAGATTTTTTGTTTATTCAAAAAAAGTAAAATTTCTGCCTATCCCTCTTTTTTATGAAGGATTTTAAGTATTTTTGCAAAGAATAAGCAGCTCTTGATAGAGATTTCACCAGTTTAAAAAACAGGCAAACTCTTTTTCATTGCAAAAGCAATATATAGACTCACCACCCTTTAGAAAATACAATTTGTTAGAACATGATTACATCACAAAATATCACACAAGTAAGAGCTTTCGCACGACAAGATGGAGTTTTTCTCTCTGTCTTGTGGATAGTGGGATTTCTCTGTACTATGCTATCAGTAAAAATGCCAATAATAGCACCAATAGGTGATTTTGCTGTTATTGCCACTCCTTTTTTCGTAGCCTACAGACTGAAGAAATTCAGAGACGGTGCTTTGGAGGGTGTCATTTCTTTCCGAAGAGGTTTGCTCTATACTGCTGAAACTTTCTTCCATGCCGCTCTTATACTTGGAATCATACAGTATCTTTATTTCAAGTTTGGTGATATCAATGGCTTTCTGCAGCAATGGAATGATTCTTATACAATAATCGCCAAAGCCTATAATCTGGACAAGATGCAGTCGCAGCAACTCAAGGAAGCTATTAGTATGATGAGTCCGGTAGCATGGGCATCCATGTTTTTTATCCTCGAACTATTCGGAGCCCTGATAGCAAGTCCCATCATTGCAGCTATCATGTCACGGCAGACCGCTCACAAACATATACAGAACGGTAACTCGGAGAATAACAATAATTCAAAAAACATTTGAAATCCATTTTTAAAGAAATGAACATATCTGTCATTATACCTCTTTACAACGAAGCAGAGTCTCTTCCTGAACTTTACAACTGGATTGTAAAAGTCATGAACACTAATCACTACACCTATGAAATTATTTTCATAAACGATGGTTCAACTGACAATTCTTGGAAAGTAATTCAAAACTTATCGAAAAAGTCAAACTCTGTGAGAGGTATCCGGTTCCGCCGTAATTATGGTAAGAGCCCTGCATTATATTGCGGATTCAAGGTTGCCCAAGGTGACGTAGTCATTACGATGGATGCTGATCTTCAAGATTCCCCGGAAGAGATACCCGGCTTATATAAGATGATTATGGAGGAAGACTACGATCTGGTTTCAGGGTATAAAAAGAAACGCTATGATCCTTTATCCAAAACCATTCCGACAAGACTTTTCAATGCAACTGCACGTTGGATCAGTGGAATTCATAATCTCCACGATTTCAATTGTGGACTGAAAGCATACAAAAAGGTAGTCGTAAAGAATATTGAAGTTTACGGTGAGATGCACCGCTATATCCCCTACTTGGCAAAGAATGCAGGTTTTGACAAGATCGGAGAAAAAGTGGTACACCATCAAGCTCGCAAATATGGCAGATCCAAATTCGGTGTTAGCCGATTCTTCAACGGCTATCTGGATTTGCTTACACTTTGGTTTCTTACTAATTTCGGTAAAAAGCCAATGCACGTGTTCGGATTTCTTGGGTCTATTGTTTTCTTCGTCGGTTTTATAGCACTCATTATCCTGGGGACAGATAAACTCATTGCTCTCCATGAAGGTATATACGGAAACTTGATTACAGACTCACCTTATTTCTTTATTGCCTTGACAACTATGGTATTGGGCACTCAACTCTTCCTTGCAGGATTTATAGGAGATCTCATCAGTCGGCAGAACGTAAGACGAAACGACTATCAAATAGCTGAGGAAGTTCATTTAAATGACAAACCCTAAAGAGAAATTTATCATATCAATTTTCCAAATAATTGTATCCATTAAGGAAACGATTTATTTGATCACTTCCTTTTAGAAGGAATAATTTATGAAAACAAAAAGGATAAAAAAAAGATCCGGAAGAGAAAGGGCTTTTCGCATAGTCACGATAGTTACTCTCTTAGCAGGTTTTCTACTGACAGGATGTTCTAGTTTAGATTGCCCTTACGAAAACAGGGTCTATACGAAATATCAGCTAAAAGGTGATGTGAAAATGCTTTTGGATACGCTAACCGTAACGACCAACCGCATCTCAGATGGCTCAGATACCATACTTCTGAATCAAGCTGTAAAGATAGACAGTTTCGAATTGCCAATGAGTTATGTCAATGCACAGGATGTATTTCACTTCCACATTAAGAGAACTGATAAACAGACCTTTACAGATACAGTAATAGTAAACAAGAAAGACCAAACTCATTTTGAATCTGTTGATTGCAATCCTGCCTACTTTCATACCCTCACAGGCATAAGCTATACTACTCATGCCATTGATTCTATCGTCATACATAACACTCAAGTGAACTATGATGTCTCACAACCACATTTCTATATTTATTTCCGCTATCACGATTAGTATGTCACTCCTATGGAGTCCTGACATAAATGCTCGGCAAATATTCCCTAAGACGAAGAATCGTCCGACAACCAAAGCCATAGCTGATACAACAGCTACCTTCCGCGGTTTCCAAGTGACATTCGACCTCTTGGGGGCTGCCCAAATGTGGCTTAGCGATTATGGTCAGTATGAAACGGCTTTGAGAGTGGATATCAAAGACAAATACTTTCCTATTGTAGAGTTAGGATATGGCAAAGCTGACGCCAAGGATGAATCGACCAATCTGCATTATAAAGCAAATGCACCTTATATCCGGATAGGATTAGATTTTAATTTACTTAAAAACAAACATGACATATATAGACTTTACGGTGGCTTTCGTTATGCCTTTACCTCCTATAAGTTCGATGTTACAAGTCCGGGAGTAACCGATCCTGTCTGGGGAGGAATCGCGCCATACAGTGCTAAAGACATACAAGTTCATTACCAGTGGATAGAAGCAGTAGCAGGAGTAGATGTTAAAATCTCTGGTCCTATACATTTAGGATGGAGCGTAAGATGCCGGCGACGCCTTTTCCATAATGATGGAAATATCGGGAACACTTGGTATGTACCAGGATTTGGTAAACAAGGAGGGAGCAGACTAGGAGGTACATTCAATCTGATCTTCCAGTTTTAAACAGCATCGGAAAGTAAATACTACTTTATTTAAAATAACACGATTACAAGAACTGAAATATCAAATCTTATGAATAAAAGAAATCGCAAAAGACTAAGATGGCAGATTCCATTCCTCTTTCTTCTGATTATTGGAACAGTCTACATAATCCGTCAGCAACGGTCTCAGCCTTATCAGAAAGACACAGGGTTTATTTTTGGTACAGTATACCATATCACTTATCAGAATGACAAAGATCTACAGACAGGCATTGACGAGGCACTTCATGAGGTTGATGCTTCCCTCTCACCCTTTAACCCCCAGTCTATTATTACACAGGTCAACCAAAACAAGACCGTTAAACTCAATAAGATGTTCACCGATGTTTTCTCTTTAGCTGAAGAGGTATCTTCAGAGACAGACGGAGCATTCGACATCACGGTAGCTCCTCTGGTTAATACATGGGGCTTCGGTTTCAAAAAGGGAAAAGCTCCTGCTCCAGCAATTGTGGATAGTTTGAAGTCTTTTGTCGGATTCAATAAGGTTAAACTTATCAATGGGAAAATCGTCAAACAGGACCCTCGTGTCATGCTTGACTGCTCTGGCATAGCCAAAGGCTATGGCTGTGATGTCGTAGCTGATTTCCTGAGAAAAAATGGCATCAAGAACTTTATTGTTGAAATCGGTGGAGAGATTGTAGCCAATGGCATTGATCAGAAGCGTGTTCCCTGGCACATCGGGGTGACTAAACCAACTGACGACTCTCTGAATACAAATCAGGAAATTGAGACCATCCTCAATGTTACAGATATAGCAATGGCTACAAGCGGAAATTATCGAAATTTTTATTATAAGGGAGGACGAAAGTTTGCTCATACCATTGACCCTCATACCGGCTATCCCGTCCAACACAGTTTGCTATCTTCTACTGTTCTCGCAAAAAACTGTGCGACCGCTGATGCCTATGCTACTGCATTTATGGTTCTCGGTGTAAACGGCGCAAAAGCTATACTCAGGAAGCATCCAGAACTTATGGTCTATTTTATCTATGCTGATGATAAGGGAAAACTTAAAGAATGGTATTCTCCAGGCTTGAAAGATAAAATTGCCGATGATCAGTTGAACACGGTCCAAAAACAACATCATGGCCGAACTAAGAGTTTATGACCAACTCCTGAAACTGCCTCTTTTTTTAGGGCTCAGCCGTGATGACCTCTCCAAGGTCATCTCCCATACCCCTTTCGGCTTCTTAAAATACCATAAAGGGAAAATGGTGATCATGGAGAATGAACCATGCGACCGTCTCTATTTTCTATTGAAAGGCACACTTAATGCGGAATCCTCAGCTGATGACCACAGTTATCGTTTCATCGAAGAGCTATCTGCTCCTGAGGTTCTGCAACCTGAACGGCTATTCGGACTACACCAACGTTTCACAAAAAATTTTATTTGTAAAACAGAAGTTAGCCTGATAACCTTAGAAAAAGTGGAAGTAATGAAACTTTCACAAGAATTCAGCATCTTCCGACTTAATCTCCTCAACATCATCAGTGCAAAAACACAGAAACTTTCCAGATACCCCTGGCGAAGAGCTCCTCAAGACATAGGGCATCGCATAGCCCGCTTTCTGGAATCACATTGTGATCGTCCTGCAGGTCCTAAGACCGTATATATCAGAATGATAGACCTTGCAAAAGAACTCAACGAAAGTCGGTTGGATATATCCCGTGCCTTAAATCAGTTGAGTCATCACGGCCTTGCCACACTCTCACGCGGAAAGATTATTATTCCCGCACTGGAAAAATTGCTTATGGATAATAACCTTGAGAATATCACGATCCACAAAAGGGCAGAAACTGAGAAGAAAAATAATGTCAACTCACTTTATAGGAAGCAATTTACAAAGGGATGAAATAGATGTTAAATTCAGCAATTTAATATCTGAAAAGCGACAATTTTCACTACCTTTGTATCAAAATAGAGAAAGAGCATGACAAAAAACGAAGTAGAGAAGCAAAAACACCAGAATCCATTTTTCCTTCCTTATGGCACACCGCATCTTACGGTTCCATTTAATCTCATATCTGCCCAAGATTATGAAGAAGCTATTCTTGAAGGTATTCGTCGTGAAGATGAAGAGATTGAACGAATCATAAATAATCCGGAGTCCCCTACTTTCGATAATACTCTTGATTGGGAAGATAAAAGTAAAGGTGATCACTATTACGATCTTCTGAATCGGGTTTCTACCGTTTTTTCATGCATGCTAAGTGCTGAAACCAATGACCAACTTGAAGCGCTGGCGCAAAAGTTAAGTCCTATCCTGACCAAACATGCTAACGACATTAGTCTGAACCAGAAGTTATTCGAAAGAATCAAATATGTACATGATCACCATGGCACTCTGACTCCTGAAGAAAGCATGCTTCTGGACAAAAGTTATGAAGGATTCGTCAGGAGTGGTGCATTGCTTGATGATGATGGCAAGAATCATCTAAGGGAATTGACAGAACAATGTGGTCTGCTTACTTTGCAATTTTCTCAAAACTTATTAAAGGAAAATAAAGCCTTCTCATTGAATCTTACTGATTCTGAAGAACTTGACGGACTGCCACAATCCTCCTTGGATGCAGCAGAACACATAGAACAAGGTAAAAAGGTATGGACTTTTACACTTGATTATCCCAGTTATTCTCCTTTTATGACTTATTCTACTCGCCGGGATCTCCGTGAAAAAATGTATCGGGCCAAGAATACAGTCTGTACCCATAATAACAAGGAAAATAATATCGAGATTTGTCGTCAACTTGTAAACAAGCGTTTGCAAATCGCACAACTACTGGGGTATCCTACTTATGCTGACTATGTCCTGAAGGAGCGCATGGCAGGAAACACCAAAACCGTTTATAAACTTTTTGATGATCTTATCAAAGCCTATAAGCCAACTGCTTTGCAAGAAGTAGCAGAAGTAAACTCCATAGCTCAAGAAGAAGAAGGGCCAGACTTCAAGATGGAACCTTGGGATTTCAGCTATTATTCCCATCAACTCCAGATGAAGAAATATCATCTGGATGCCGAAATGCTTCGCCCCTATTTCGAACTTTCCAAGGTGATTAAAGGTGTTTTCAGCCTGGCAACCCGTCTCTATGGAATAACTTTTAAATACAATCCCAACATTCCGGTCTACCATCCCGACGTCAAAGCTTACGAAGTATATGATAAAGATGGTAGTTACTTAGCCGTACTCTACACAGACTTCCACCCACGTAAGGGGAAAAAAGAGGGAGCCTGGATGACTGAATTTCAGGAGCAGTGGATTGAAAAAGACGGAAAAAACATCCGCCCTCATGTGAGCATCGTAATGAATCTCACCAAACCTACAACTAGAAAACCGGCATTATTGACATGGAGTGAAGTACAAACCTTCCTGCATGAGTTCGGACATGCTCTTCATGGGATGTTTGCCAATACTCGTTTCTCAAGCCTATCCGGCACCAATGTGTGGTGGGATTTTGTAGAACTTCCTTCGCAATTTATGGAGAACTTTGCCGTAGAAAAAGATTTTCTGCAAACCTTCGCTTTTCACTATAAAACCAAAGAGCCGATTCCAGACGAACTCATTGACCGCATCGTCAAAAGCCGGAATTTTCTCATGGCATACAGTTGCATGCGACAGGTTAGTTTCGGATTGCTGGACATGGCTTACTATACAAGGACCGCTCCACTGACCGAAGACTTGATTGCTTTTGAGCAAAAGTCTCAGGCTCCTGTTAAACTTTTACAAGTACTTCCGGAAAGCTGCATGACGGTACAGTTCTCACACATCATGTCAGGTGGATACGCTGCCAGTTACTACAGTTATAAATGGGCGGAAGTACTTGATGCTGATGCCTTCAGTGTCTTTAAGAAGAATGGAATATTCGACCGTGCTACTGCACAACGGTTCCGCGATTGTATTCTTTCAAAGGGAGGGACAGAACATCCGATGACACTTTATAAACGCTTCCGTGGTCAGGAGCCGACCATTGATGCACTATTAGAGCGCAATGGCATCAAGCATCAAAAACTCTCTAAAAATCAGGAAAATGACGCAAGAAGAAAAACAATATAAGAACAAACAACATCTGTTGGATATTCGCTATTTGCGCATGGCCCGTATCTGGGCAGAAAACAGTTATTGCAAAAGACGAAAGGTCGGAGCACTGGTAGTTAAAGACAAAATGATTATCAGTGACGGTTATAATGGTACTCCAAGTGGATTTGAGAACATCTGTGAAGATAACAATGGACTGACCAAACCTTACGTTCTTCATGCTGAAGCAAATGCAATTACCAAACTCGCCCGAAGTTCCAATAACAGTTATGGGAGTACTCTTTACGTTACAACTTCACCTTGCATCGAATGTGCTAAACTGATTATTCAAGCTGGTATTAAACGAGTGGTATATGGCGAGAAATATCGACTTAATGATGGCATTAATTTACTCACTCGTGCAGGAATCGAAGTTCTCTATTTGAATATTGAAGAGGAAGAACAGTCCTCAATACAATCTAAATAAGCAACTATTTACCCATGATGAATGTAAATAAATCCAAACGTTTCATGCCGATTATAATGGCTGTCTGCGTCGTTATCGGTATTGTCATTGGCTCCTTCTTTTCTAACCACTTTGGCGGTAACAGACTCAGCATTATCAACTCTGGAAGTAATCGGTTGAATAATCTTCTTCACATTATTGAAGATCAATATGTTGATCCGGTTAACATCGATTCTCTTGTAGATAAAGCGATTCCTGCTATTCTGGCGCAACTAGATCCCCATTCAGTCTATATCAGTGCCAAGGATGCACAGGAAGCCAATGATGACCTCAAAGGTTCTTTTGCAGGAGTGGGCATTGAGTTTACAATCCGGAATGATACCATTCATGTGGAAAACGTCATTAAGAACGGACCGGCTGAACGTGCCGGTATTCTTGCCGGTGATCGTATCGTACAGGTCAATAATAAGAATTTCACTGGCAAAGGGGTGACGAATCAAGAAGCCATGCACCGCTTGAAAGGCCCCAAAGATACAAAGGTAGAAATTGGCATCATCCGTTTTGGTAGCAAAAAGATTCATCAGTTTACTGTTACTCGTGGGGAAATTCCACAAAAGAGCGTCACTACAACTTATATGCTTAATGATAACACCGGTTATATCCGCATCAAGGATTTCGGAGAAACAACTTATCCGGAAACACTTATTGCATTGGCCAAACTTTCCCAAAAAGGATTCAAGAATCTGGTCATTGATTTACGGGATAATACAGGTGGCTATCTTGAGAGTGCCGTTCAGATAGCCAACGAGTTCCTTCCAAAGAACAGACTTATTGTTTATACTGAGGGCCGCAAAAGCCCACGAAGGGATTATCTAAGCAATGGCAATGGAAGTTATCAGAATATTCCGTTGGTCGTTCTGGTAAATGAAGGTACAGCATCTGCTGCTGAAATCTTTTCTGGAGCTATGCAAGACAATGATCGTGCGACAATCATCGGTCGCCGCACCTTTGGTAAGGGATTAGTTCAACAGCAGATTGCTTTTCCTGACGGAAGTATGATCAGACTCACCATAGCCCGCTATTATACACCTTCGGGACGATGCATACAGAAACCTTACTCGCTGGGAGACGACAAAGATTATGAGGAAGATCTTCTCAATCGCTATGAACACGGAGAGTTCTTCTCTCGTGACAGCATCAAGCACCATGGACCGGCTTATCACACAAGACTCGGCCGTGTCGTCTACGGCGGAGGAAGTATTATACCTGATATCTTCGTACCAGAAGATACTATCGGAATAACTTCTTATTTCAAAGAGGCCGCTATGAGTGGCATTATCCTGCAATATGCATTTACATATACTGACAACAACAGACCAAAACTTAACAACTTCAAGGAGATGCAGCAACTCGCAGATTACCTTGATCATCAGAACTTGGTAAATAAATTTGCGACTTATGCTGCAGCCAATGGACTGAAACGTCGCAATCTGCTGATTCGGAAATCTCATAAACTCCTTCAACGGTATATTAATAGCCGAATTATCTACAACATGCTCGATGAAGAGGCATGGAATGAGTATATCAATCAGGACGATCCGGTAATAAGAAAGGCTCTTGAAGTATTCCGCAACCATGCTTCGTTCCCGAAACGCCCCGTCCCTAGTCCTAAATCAGCAAAAAAGGAACCTCTTTCCAAGGCAAAAGAAAAGAAAAAGAGGACATGGTCAAAGCATAAGATTGCTTTTGCCCCACTGATCCTCAAGCCAAAATATATGCATAACTGGAAATGTCAGATCCATGCTTGACAAGAAACAACTGCGACAGTGGATCCGGGAACGAAAACGGATAGTGGACATTTCTCAAAAAAGGAAACAATCTGAGATAATTGCCAGAGAGATACTGGAACACCCCAAAATAAGAACAGCATCAACGATCCTACTCTATGCTGCTTTGCCTGATGAGGTCGAAACTCAGGGATTGCTTGACAATCTATCCAAGAAAGGGAAAACTGTTCTCTTACCGGTAGTCATCAATCAGGAAGAACTTGAACTTCGCCAGTACAAAGGCCCTCAAGATCTGCGTATAGGTGCTTATCATATTCCAGAGCCAGCAGGTGTACCCTTTCTCAACTTGAATCAAATCGATGTTGCGGTCATTCCCGGGATGGCTTTTGATGATTACGGTAATCGTCTTGGCCGTGGAAAAGGCTACTATGACAGACTATTGAAGAGGATTCCTCAGTGCTACAAAATCGGCATCTGTTTTGATTTCCAAAAGTTCACCCATATACCCACTGGTCCTTACGATATAAAGATGGATGAGGTAATATCTGCCTTCACACCAACTTCTGAAGGTCTGAATGAAAGAGCCCAGTAATCTAGGGAAAGTCAATAAAAAGAGTGATCAGTAAAAATGGATATCGACAATCACTCTCCTGCCTACCTTGTCATTCAACTTTTTGACAAGTGCCGATTTCATCATTGCTAAATCCGCACGAAGAGCTGGATTTAGGAGTTTTACAAAGAGTATCTGATTACGAATAAACAGGTTTGTTGTATAATTTTCGACAATAGGACCGGTTATAATACCCCATTCATGAATAAGATGCCGTTGCTGTAACGGAGTTTCAAGGCCATCCTTACGCAATGCAAGTCTGAGCACATCATCAATTGACTCTACCTTCCTTCTAAACATCGGCTTATCTTCCTTTCTTATACCAATACGTTCTCTTCAAGAAAAATCACACAATCTGATCCATCTCTTGAAATGCAATTCTCTCACTCACTCTTTTCTACAATATTCCCATTATCTACCAAGAAAATCCGATAATCACCATCTCCTTGCCTTAAAATACCGTCCAGATGATCACGATTCGTATCCGTAATGAATATCTGTCCAAAATGCCGTCCGGAAACTAAACGAACAATTCTTTCCACACGACAGACATCTAATTTGTCAAATATATCATCCAGTAGCAGCAGAGGCATGATACCATCAGATTTCTGCCTTAAAAAATCAAACTGTGCCAGTTTCAATGAAAGTACAAAAGATTTTAATTGTCCCTGACTCCCTTCACGTTTAAGAGGGTATCCCCCAATTAACATTTCCAGGTCATCGCGGTGAGCACCGTGAAGAGAATGTCCCACAGCTCTATCACGCGCTCTTCCTGAACGAAGAATCTCCAATAAATCACCCTCTCTGGCATGAGAGACATACTTTAAGGAAATCTCCTCCTGACAATCAGAGATATCCTGATAAATCTCCTGAAATACAGGTATTAACCTTTCTATAAAATTATCACGCTTATCAAAAAGGATATTTCCTTGCCGGGCCATTTCATCCTCGAGAACATCTAGAAGAGTCGCATCAGGCTCTGCTTCTCCCCTCAATAAGGCATTACGCTGCTGCAAAGCCTTATCATAACGCATTAAGGCACTCAAATAGGTATGGTCATACTGAGAAATAGCGACATCCATAAATTTTCTCCGCTCTTCACCACCACCTATGACCAGTGAGATATCCGAAGGAGAAATTAGAATAAGCGGAATAAGACCGATATGCTGAGACAGTTTTCTATAGTCTTTTCCATTTCGTTTAAAATGCTTTTTCCGACCTTTCTTCATAGCACAAGATATGACATCCTGTACTTCATCAGATGAATCATAATTGCCCTCAAGCATAAAGAAATCCTCATCATGCTTAATTAATTGAGAATCCGGAGAACCTGAAACACCATGGCAGAAAGACAAATAGTACACCGCATCCAGGAAGTTGGTTTTCCCAGCTCCATTGAGGCCGATAAAGCAGTTCATCTTCGGCGACAATTCCAAATCCGCTGCCTTAATATTTTTAAAGTTTACAATAGAAATCCGATTGAGAATCATATCCTTAAAACCCTCTAGATGCATTACTTCTTGCAAAGTTAAACCTTTTAGTCATGAAAAACGAAAAAAGTACCTGATAAATTTCAATATATGAGAAAATATAAGTAATTTTGTCACGTTTAAGCTATAAGGATAAAGAGCTGTTTAATGACAACAGTAAGAGACGGTACGAATAGTCCGCCATGAATAACTTGCTTGAAAAACCATCAAAAGTTTATAGCAGGTATATAAATACTGTTAAGACCAATAATGAAACAATAAAAATAATCAATAATAATGGCAAAAAACAAGAAACAGGGTTCTATAGATATGAATGATACCCTCAATAAGTCTGAAGCTACCTTCTTAAAAAACAGGAAATACCTCACATGGATTGTAGTAGCCATCATCGTAATTGTTGCCGGCATTGTAGCCTACCATAATTTCATTGCCGTTCCTAATGAGAACAAAGCCAGTACAGAACTTGGTCGCGGTCAGGAATATTTTGACAATGAAATGTTTGATAAAGCCCTCAATGGAGACGGAGCTGGATATAACGGCTTTGTAGCTATCGCAGACAACTATGGAAGTACAGATGCCGGGAATCTGGCCAATCTATATGCAGGTCTCTGCTATGCTAATCTGAACAAGTGGTCAGATGCACTGAAATATCTCAAGAAATATAGTCCTAAGAATGATCAGATGGTAAGTCCAGCCGCTATCGGAGCCTTAGGGGATGCCTATGCTCATAATGGCGAGCTTGATAAAGCCATAAGCAGTTTTAAGAAAGCAGCAGAAAAGGCTGACAAGCATGCTGTGGATCACCGGAACAACAGCCTTTCTCCTACCTATTTGATTAAAGCTGGGGAAATATTAGAAAGTCAAGGGAAAAAGGACGATGCCTTAAAAATATATCAGGACATTAAGAAAAAATATGTCAACGCTGCTATTGTCCAAAGCCACGAAATTGATAAATATATAGAAAGGGCCTCTACTAAATAATGGCGACAATATTACATAATCTTTCTGAATACGATTTCGACAGTATACCAGACGCCAGTAACATGTGCTTTGGTATTGTAGTGTCAGAATGGAATCATGATATTACAGGTGCCATGCTGAACGGAGCGGTACAAACACTCGGGAAACATGGTTGCCTACCCGAAAATATTCATATAAAAACAGTACCGGGAAGCTTTGAACTCATTTATGGTGCACACCAGATGGTTTTGAATGGTGGCTATGATGCTGTAATTATCCTGGGTAGTGTGATTAGAGGAGATACACCTCACTTTGACTATATCTGTCAAGGAGTCACCTACGGAATTGCACGCATGAACGCCACACAGGAGATTCCTGTCATCTATGGACTTCTTACAACCAATGACCACCAACAGGCCGTCGACCGTAGTGGTGGAAAATTAGGAAATAAGGGAGACGAATGTGCAGTAGATGCAATTAAGATGGCAAAGTTCTAAGAATAAGGGCTGGAATTCAATTGAATTCCAGCCCTTATTCTTAGACAATCTGATTCAGAACACCCTATCACCTTATTCTGCCATATCAGATTGAGTATCCGAACCCGTATCCAAATTATTATCCTTGCTAATACTGACAGAACCTGTACGGGTGATTTTCATATCCAAAGGAACATATTCATCACTATTGACATCTGGTGAACCAACACTTACTGCAAAAAGCAGGTCATTGCTTTCTGCCCTTACCAATACGATTCCCAGTAAAGCACCCTTTGTTTTTGTATCTGCATCTACATAAGTAGAAAAATCTGACTTCGAAAAAGTACGACGAAAAAAGACCGAACCATCTTTACGAAGAATCTTTACAGTTATCTTATTGTCATAGTATTTCGTATTCTCATCCACTTGGGCTTGTGGCAACGAAGCATCTGATTTACGAAGTACATCAATGGTATAGGTATTTCCACCCCATGAAACAGTATGGACACCATGTGAAACACTCATACTCTTGATAAGTTTTTTTGCAGGAGTCACGGCACTCTTTGGTACGATGATATCATTACTCTTCTTTTTATTGGAACAAGAGCAAAAAACTCCAGTAGACAAAATGAGTACAGCTGCAATGTATACTACTTTTTTCATTTTCCGTTATTCTTTGAGTAGGGCAAAGGTAATAAAAAAAAATCAGATAGGTATCTGTTGGCCATAATTGTTTGTAGACATGAGAAGAACTCTTAAAAACAAGAAGACCACAAATCCTTATGTTTCTTAGACTTTTATATCACTGAAAGCATTAAATTATTCTTAAAGATAACGAAAGCCACAACACGTATCTACCGTACTTGAAGGGTCAAAACCGCCGGCTGAAGATCAATTCCACAAGCTGTAAGCGTAACCTTTCCTGATACCTTATCCGATTTGATTACTACCAGACATTTTCCGAAGAAAGCCTTACGTTTATTGTCTTTGAAACGTTCCATAGAGAACTCGCATCCGTTATCAACTCCAAAGATTGAAGCAGGCCCCTTGACATCAAAATAAATTTCATGATCTGCATTCGGACAAAGATTGCCATTTTTATCAACAACTTCAACAGTTACAAACGACAAATTCTTGCCATTAGCAGCAAGTTTTGTACGATCTGCTATCAGTCGGATATGATCAGGAGGACCCGCCGTATGAATAGATTCCTCATGTACTTCCTTCCCATTTGAACGGGCTACGACCTTCACCGTACCAGGTTCAAATTTCACACGCCACATGACATGATACTGGTGACCATTGACTTTCCGACGTACACCCTGACTCTTCCCATTGATAAACAGTTCCACTTCATCCGCATGATTATAGTAGCACCACATATCAACCGTCTGTCCCGGCAACCAGTTCCAATGTGGAAACAGATGCAGCACATCACGGTCTGTCCACTCACTCTGATACATATAATATATATCCTTAGGAAAACCGGCTAAATCTATTATTCCAAAATAACTGCTTCGAGCCGGAAAACCGTATGGAGTAGGTTCGCCGATATAGTCCCAACCCGTCCAAATAAATTGACCGCAACAATATGGCGTATGCTTTACGATATCCCAGGTTTCCTCATGTGTGCTGCTCCATGGCGCATGCATATTATCATAAGCTGAACACATCATGGATGGATCCGTATAGGGACGATCCCACCGATTCGGAACGACATATATGGAATCTGATGGCATCTTGTAATAACCACGAGTCATCAAGGCACTGACACTCTCCGTCATAATAAAAGGCTTATTCGGGAAATTCTTAGGAACATCCCTTATCCATTTCCTATGATAGTTGTATCCTATGATATCCAAGGCTCCACTCTTAAAAAGATTGTTATTCGGATCGGGTTCATTGCAACCAGCCGTAATAGGACGTGTCGTATCATACCGCCTTACGATATTTGCCAGATGAAGAGTAAGTAATGAATTTGGAGAAAGATGCGGGGAATGAGAAAGTGATGACGCATCATGTTTTACATTAAGCAATAGATTAGCCTGATCAAGTGTCAGTTTATCAGGTCCTTTGGATGCCCACTGCTCCAAAACCTCATTTCCTATGCTCCACATTAATATACAGGGATGATTCCGATCCCGACGGATCATGTCAGAGAGATCCCGTTCATACCATTTATCAAAAAAACGTGCATAATCATCCTTTGTTTTCTTTTCTCTCCACATGTCAAAGGTCTCATCCATAACAATAAAGCCCATTGTATCACACATATTCAGGAGTTCAGGTGCTGGAGGATTATGTGAACAACGGATAGCATTGCAACCCATATTCTTCAGCATGACCAACTGTCGATGAAGAGCGTCTTCATTTAAAGCAGCTCCCAGGCAACCCAGATCATGATGATCACATACTCCATTAATCTTAAAGTTCTTACCATTCAACCAGAAACCGGTTTTTGGATCAAAACGGTAAGAACGAAAACCAGTAGTCGTTATCGCCGTATCCACCACATGATGATGAAGAAGTACTTGTGCACAGACTTGATAGACATAAGGGTGTCCGACTGACCACAGATAAGGAGAATGCACTTTCAAGCGTACAGACAAATGATGACTTTTACTCTCAGCAACCATACGGCCTGATCGGTCAAGAACACGGTATTGAATCACCGGATTCTTTCTATCAGCAACATTTCCATCTAAGGTTACCTTGATTGTCACCAGGCCATCTGCATCAGATATAACATGTAATCCCCAATGAGCAATATGAAGAGTTGCTGAACCAGTAACCCATACATGGCGGTATATGCCACAACCGCTATACCAACGGCAATTGGGTTGGTCACTATTATCTACTTTCACTGCCAACACATTATCACCCGTGCGGTTCAGGTAAGGAGTAAGTTCATAACGGAAGGAACTGAAACCATAAGGACGATTCCCTAATTCATGACCATTCAAATAAACCGTCGAATTCATATACACTCCATCGAAATCAATGAAGTAACAGGCTGATCTTCCATGATCAGGCAGGTCAGACAGAGAAAAATGCTTTCTGTACCAGCCTGTTCCTCCAGGAAGAGCCCCTCCACCTGCACCACTGGGATTATGGTCACTGAAATCCCCCTCTATAGCCCAGTCATGCGGCAGATCGAGTTTTCTCCAGAAAGAATCATCATAGTTTTTTAATGACATCTTCATATTATTTCCAAGAAAGAAAAGCCATCCATCATCAAAACAAGCTCTCTCTCCTGCCCGGATTCCAAGGAAACTAGTCGACAGAAATAGTACCGAGATCATTATCCTCCGCAAAACATATTTCATTCTTGAATTATTTTTCTTCATCAAATTAGTATATTCCCTTTCCTGAAAGAAGCTCTTGATTTTCTTATTATATGAATAAAGCATCAATTAAGTTGTATACTTTCTTTTTGCCCATTATAAGACACCAGAACTCCTTTCGAATGATCCAGATTCAATGGACGAACTTGTCCTGCTTTTACCACAACGACACGGAAACGGCGATTCCTGAGCATTCCCCTGAAAAATCCTTTCCGCTTCCCAATTGTCAATGTCTTATGGATTTCATTATAATAGAAAGGTATTGTTGCATACTGTCCCTTTTCATAATTATAATTAGTCCCCTCATCTTCATAAAGAGTAAAGTTTGCATCAGCACCTTCATAAACATAAAGTTCTATCAATTCCGCCGGTTTCTGATCACTCCATTCCTCAGCTGGCCCGAAAGGAATAATAGAACCTGCAGGAACAAAGACAGGAATACAATCATAAGGAGCATCCACAGTAATGGTCTGCCCACCGGCATCATACTGACCCGTCCAAAGATTATACCATCCGCGCTGCTTGGGCAGATAAACCTGACGACTCCGCGCTTTATAATGGGTCACCGGACAAGCCATGAGTGCAGGCCCGAACATCCACTGGTCACGAATATCATTAACTTTCGGATCTCCGTTGAAATCCATCACCAATGCTCGCATCATCGTATAGTCACGGAAATGAACAGCTCCGTCAAGACTGTAGAGATAAGGCATCATCCGATAACGAAAACGGTCTGTTGCAACAATTGCCTTATAAGCAGGATGATTGTCAGGAGCTATATTCCAAACTTCACGTAATGGCCACTGCCCATGAGTACGGTAAAGGGGGACAAAGCATCCCAACTCATTCCAACGAGTCTGTAACTCCCTCCACTCCTTGAGATCAGCATTTTCTTCACCGGTATGATCAAAAAGTTTCTGAGCAGCTACATAACGGTTCTCTACCGAGAAACCACCCAGATCCATACCCCAGAAAGGTAGTCCTGATAAAGAATAATTCAATCCCGCTGTAATCTGAGCACGCATATCTTCCCAACGGGTGCCGATGTCCCCACTCCAGGTAGCAGTGCTATAACGTTGCAGACCGGCAAAACCACTTCTAGTCAGAAGGAATACTCTTTGATTCGGATTTACTCTTCGTTGACCGTCATAAATGGCTTCAGCGTTCATAAGTGCATAAGCATTAAAGTACTCTGTACTCGAACCCAGACTGGTAGGTCCACAAAGTGCCTTACGGTACCACATCGGCGTACAGTCTCGTATATTAGGTTCTGAAGCATCCATCCACCAGGCATCAATACCATAGTGATATTTACTATACATATTCTCATTCAGTTGGTTCCAGAACATCTGACGGGCACCGGGAGCATAGGCATCATAAAAAGAACCAAGATATCCAAGCCAGTCACAAATGGAATCCTTGATTGCTTGATGATAGATCCATCCATGAGAATCAAGTGCCTTATAATTCTTGACCGTTGTATAAAACTTTGGCCAGACGGAAATCATAAACCTCCCATGCATCTGATGGACACTATCCAGCATTGCCTGAGGATGAGGAAAACGAGAAGCATCAAAAGTATGATCACCCCAGGAATCAATTTTCCAGTAGTTCCAGTCCTGTACAATATTGTCAATAGGAATATGTCGGGTTCGAAATTCTTTCATCGTATTTTCTATGTCAGAACTGGTACGATAGCGCTCACGACTCTGCCAGAAACCCAAAACCCACTTCGGATAGACAGGAGCTTTTCCTGTAAGTGTACGATAACCAGAGATTACTTCATCCAGATTCTTGCCGGCAATAAAATAGTAATCCATATCACGGCTCATCTCACTCCATATGCTCAATTTACCCTGTTCTTCATCACTTCTTGGAGTAGCTGCACGCAAACCACAATAACTGACATCACCATCTGGCTTCCATTCTATACGGATAGGAATTTTCACACCTTTCTTCATTGGAAAGACAAATTTCCAAGCATTTGGATTCCATGCTGTACGCCAACGCTCCGGAACAATCAACTTTCCATTAAGATATACCTTAATATATCCTGCATAATAAAGTATAAAATGGTAATTATTATCAACAGGAGACTGGAGAAAACCTTCATAGACAACACGAGACTGTCCTAGTTGGAACCCTTGAGGGAGATTTCGGATCCCTCCATGATCCGTAGCATTTGCTATAGCAGACTTCGGAGGACACCCATATTCAAAATAGAGAGAATCTTCACGGCGTTCAAGGCTATTGCCTGTCTTGTCAATATAAGTACCTGTCAGTGCTCCTGTACGCCCATACTTATCATACAGGGTAAAAGCATGATTAAGTTGCAGATAAGGATTCGGATTTCCAAAACGGCAATAGGAATAACTGTCCCAAAGAATTCCGTAATTACGGTTACTCACCACAAAAGGTACACTTACCTTTGTATTATATTGAAAAAGATCTTCGTTCAATCCTTTCATATCCAGTTCTCCGGCTTGATGTTGACCCAAGCCATAGAAAGCTTCATCGGAAGGACTGTCAAAGAGCACTCGACAGGACCATCCTCTTCGCTGCGCATCGGTAAGGCTGCCCACACCGATCTCTCGATCTGGAACGACAAAGGGTTTAAAGGTTTTACCACCATGGACAACCTCTTGGGTATAGAGTCGTCCATTCGGATGATAAAAAGCGACATGACCTGTTAAGACATTAATATCAGCACATAGAAATAAAGTCCTTACCTGAACATGAGACCCTTTCTGCTTGACATTAAAGGTATGACTGACAGCCTGAGGAACAACTATAAGACTCTGTTTAACCGGAAAAGCGTTCTCCATCGTAGCTCGAACACGGATAATCCGATTGCCTACTACCTGAAGACAAACCAGATGAGGACCATTCGATTCAGGAGATTGGACATGTACAATGATTGTATTGCCTTTCTGTATATAATTAGCTGCCGGTAAATGAACAACAGAAGAAAAGAGAATAATTAAAAAAAGCCATTTCCTGATTTTCATTGTATTTTAATTAAATTATTATAGTCATAAAGGTAGTCAATCTTCCCAGATGAAGAAAAGACAAGACTATCAAAACAGAAATCAACCAACTCTGATAACTTCCCAAGCAAAAAGAGCTAATACCGGATCTTAGCTTATCAAAGATATCTTCCACACCTCTTCATTCCATTCGAATCAAAAAGGAATAAACTTTTATCTTTTCTCAGAACTTTCGCGAATCTTGAGGATCATTGGAACCACGACCTGATGTACCTTTATATCTCCAGCAATATTGTCTAGAAGAAGTTGACAGGCTTTCCACCCTGTCTCGTGTGCCTGATCCATAATAGTCGAAAGTTTTGGAGTCACGAAAACAGCTGTATCACCGTCTGAAAAACCAATAATAGCCACATCCTCCGGAATACGCAGCCCACAACTCTTGATAGCATCAAAAGCACCATAAGTAATAATGTCATTAAAGGCTAGAATTGCATCTGGCCGCTGGACACTTTTCAGAAGATCTATTGTATGCTGACGGGCTATATCAAAATCAATCTTGTCACAAATTACCAGAGATCGATCTATCGGTATCCTGTTTTCTCTCAGCGCCTGTAAGTAACCGTGCTTACGACGCTTAACCATATTCAAGGTATTCGGACCGCCTATAAAAGCAATTTTCCTGGAACCGGTATCAATAAGATGTTGGGTAGCATCCTGTGCCGCAACGTCACCATTACCTATAACATTAGAAAATTTGTCTTCCAGACAAGTACGTCCAAAAAAGACTAAAGGCTCTCCCATATTATAAAGCAAATCATAATGGCTATAGTCTACGGTATCCTGTGCCAAACACGCAATAATGCCTTCCACATGCATATCCAGGAAATTATCAATAGCCTGATTCTCTCGTAAATGATCTTCATGTGAATTGGCCGAAATGACAGAATAGCCCTTCTTGGACGCATAATCCTCAATACCATCAAGAACTGCTGCAAAATAGTGAGTTACAAGATTCGGAACAATGACCCCTATGACTTTCGGAGCCTCTTTACGAAGACTTTGAGCAAAAGGATTCGGCCGATAGTTCATCTGCTTAGCCAGAGACTTCACCTTAGCCGTCATTTCTTCGCCCACCTCATGACTATCCCTCAATGCCCTTGAGACTGTCGCAATGCTCACGCCCAGCCTCTCAGCCAAATCCTTCAAAGATGTACGATGCTGCTTCATTTGTAAAGATTATATCCTGTTAAGTCCCATTTGTCATTTCAGAGAAAAGCCTTCCCCAGAACTGCATAACTACATATTTTTGACAAAGGTAGCAAAAAGTAGGATAAAGCGTTAACGTTTACGTAACTTTTTAATAGTTTCTGGATACACCAAACTCTGAAATATACTATATTTGCAAATATAAACACATTTATGTGTAATGAATAGTTGATAATAAGTTAGTTAGAAACAAAAGGCTTAAAGTTGTCGTGAGACATTTTTAAGCCTTCATTTATGAAATGACATACTGCACACCCACTCAGAAATACGAAAGAAAACTATCGCCCAATCAGCGTTTCTGCTCAAATATTATATTCTGCTGAGTCTACCAATCCGGCACGCAGGGCATACATTGTTGCTTCATGGATATTGTTCACGCCCAACTTACGGAAGATATTCTTACGATGAGTGTTTATGGTATGGAAACTTGAAAAGCGCTTGGCTGCTATCTCCTTTGTAGTCATCCCCAATGCAATATCTTTAAGGATTTCTGTTTCCGTCTTCGTGAGTTTAATTGTTTCTTCCTCACCGGACTCAGGCTGGAGAAGCATCTCTGTCATTGACTGGCAAATGTAACGGCGATTTTGGATTGTAAAATCAATAGCTTCACGGATCTCTGACATAGGAGACTCTTTCAGAAGGATACTGAAATGATTGCTACTAGCCAGAATACGACGTACAAAATCCAAACTGAGATTTTCCGAAAAAAGAAGCCACCGGGTTTTTGGAAAACGGGCATTAACAACAAGAAGTTCTTCTATATCATTGATATCAAAAAGGGTATAATCGAGAATAACCACAGCATCCTGTTGAGATTTCAAAGCCTCCAAAAGTTCATTCTTATCTTCTGTATATGTGTATTCTGTACCCGTTATGCTACCTATAATATGAATCAATCCGGCGCGGGTTATATCTTGTTTATCAGCGAGGTATATCTTCATTTAATACGATTTGTCACAAAAGTAGTACTTTTTATTGAAAAATAAAAGAATTCTATAACAATAAACAGAAAACTTTTTTCAGGCCCTTTTCTGCCACCTGATAAACTTGTATATAACAGATTATTCCAGTCTACTCAACTAAATATGCTCTACCCTCCATCTCTGCACCAAAAAGAAAATATCAGAAAGATGCATCAAAGCTGAACCGAACTCCCCACTTATGAATATCCTGATCATGCAAATAAGTCAGTCTCCTCACGAACTCCACCGTAAAGAAGTTAAGGATATTTCGTACGCCGAAAGAAACCTCCCAGTAAGGTTGATGCGTCATGAGGCGAGCGTTTTTAGGAAAACGATAGATATCTGGATCCGTCTGATTCTCCTCCAGAAAAGGATTATTCTTGTCTGTGAGATGGCCAATCATCCCCTTGACAGCAAAATATTCACGCCAATGAAGTTTTCTTATCAAAGGAAGCCGATTGAATATTTTACCATTCATATCCCAGGCAGCTGACCAAAAAAGTTGACGGTCATTGATAAATTCCCAGTCACGCATCATGCTGAACGTATTTTCAAGCATGAAGTAACTCATATTATAAGGAGGCATCACCAGCATCGGAAACGGAACTTTCTTCCATTGTGCCTTAGCTGTAACATGCGTATCTACATTGCCCCAGCTACCTAGCCAGAAACGCTTGTATATCCCTGCCTCTGTAATAGAACTATTAAACTGACCGCCTAAGAAATGTCTCAGACCTAAAGTCTGGGAAATATAGAAATCGGGAGAATCGAGGTTCACGGGAAATCTTTGTTGCTTGGTATTTATGAATGTTACGCCGGGATTATAGTGAAGGGTGAGATCGACATCGGTCATCCGTATCTTCTTGGCCTCAGCATCACTTCCCAAAGCGATAGACTGAGGAGATTCCGGCATATAATAGTAATGTAAGTTACCGGCAGTCTTATTACTTTCGGTCTGAATTCCGCCACTAACGCTGAATCCCCAATCCGTCTCATAAATAGAACTCAAACGCTGTCGATTATAAGCAAACATCTGATCTTCCGTAGAAGAACGGATTGTCATAAAGACATTATCTTTATTATGGATCAGATTCCGGTCTGCATCAGACATCACATCCGAAGTAGTCTCAAATTCTATATTCCGTTGCGGAAATTCAAACGAAGAATGTTGCTTTTTATTGAACGCATACGACACTTTGGTGCCGTAATACCAGTCCTTGCTCTTCGTACCATAGGCTCCGTAACCGTTAAAGAAAAGATGAGGATTCAACTTTGCCGTTGTTCTCCCTGCCAGTCGTAATCGAAGGCCATCCACATAATTATTGGAAAGATACGTATTTAGTGGCCCAAAATCAAATTTACTTGGGGTATTCTTCGAACCAGTCTCCATGTAATTTTCTGCGAACACCTTAATGCCCGTAATTATATATTTCCACCCACGCGAATTCGTCATTCGGTTAATGAATGAATTCATGGAAGACTCACTCTTGGTCAATTCTACCGTCCTATACTGATTCCAGAAATCCTCATCACGGTTCATCTCATTGACATCATGCTTCACAAGAGCTCTACCCTTAAAAAGTTGCTTTGGCAAATCTGTAAAGGAATAATTGCTCAGTCTTGTATTTCTGACTACAAGTGCTTTTGACAAGAAATCTGTAACACGCATCTCAGCAACCATATCATCCTTAGACAGCACCCATTCGCCATCATTCAGACGAGTATATTCCTGTTCGATCTTCATATCATCGACCCAGTCAATATCAGAATTATGAGGCATAAACAGATTACATTTTTTTACATGCAAAGTACTGTCATCCAATACCCAGAGCTCTCCACGGAAACCAAAATCCTGGGAATTAGCTGGAATAAATTGCAGATGGATACACTTATCACGGTCCACATAGACCGTATCCTCTATATAAAAGTGGTAAAAAGAGATTGCTGTACTACCAATTGGAGACGGAAAAGGAAACTGCAAAAGTCGCACATGATCATCGTAAATATCAACATCTGTGAAAACGTCCTTCAGCATCGTATTCAAGGCTGCCCCCGTCTGAATAAGTTTTCCTATACCAGAACTTTGCTGTCCCAGAATAATGTCTTTTTCTTTCAGAGGACTCTTGCGGTAAATATGCTGACTGACGGTTTCGTCAACGGATAACGGTAACACCAGTTTATGATTATAAGGAGACACCTCTACCTGATCAAGCATATATTTACGATGCCTGAAAAATTTATTCTTAAGTTGTTCGGGCTTCAAATCATTGACTGCCAATGTGATTTTCTGATACTTATCATACTGATAGAAATCATGATTACGTAAGTCAGTACGCTTCTTTGCCGCTATTACACGCCGCATCAATTCTACTGCCGGATTATCCTTCCTGTGATAACGTCCACGCTTGGATTTCACGATTACTTCCCCTAAACGGCGACTGTCATCTTTCAATACCACAGAAAGTAGATTGGGATCACTTGTAACCTTTACCGTTTTAGACTTATATCCCAAACAAGATATGGTAAGCATCCAATCTACATGACGTTCAATCTCAAATTTACCCTCAGCATCACCAGATACGGCAACATGATGGCCCTTGTAAGACACACTGGCAAAAGGAATAGCATCACCATTATCATCCAGTATTCTTCCAGAGACCTTCTGATCCTGTGCTTGAACCTGAATAACAAACGATAGCAACACAAATATGATGCAAGCCGTCTTTTTTATAAAACCCTCTAATACCTTAATAGTAATCACTCTACTTACAATTTCAGTGCCCAAAGGTACAGATTATTTGAGAAATAAATAAAACTTTTTTCGTTATTTACGTTTTTTTATTAATTTTGCAAATCAGATAATAACAAGCATCCTGAAAATGGGACAAATAGAACAAGCAAGGGGAAAAGACAGCAAGTTACAGGCACTAAGGAGACCACCTATATTAGCAAAGATTATAGGAACGGGATTTGGTTCGGGTTATTTTCCGCTATGCCCCGGAACAGCAGGATCAGCACTTGCACTATTAATATGGATTCTTATGGGAGAAGTGATTCCCCTTCCGTACAAGGAAGCCTTTCCTATAGCTCTGGAAGCTTTTACGATAGCCCTCATCCTGATCTTTACGGTATTGGGGACATGGGCCACGGCAAAACTAATGCCTTTTTGGGGGGACGATCCTAAACGTGTTACCATTGATGAAATGGCAGGACAATGGATTTCATTACTTGCTGCTCCGGCCTTCGTGTATGAGAATCGAATATGGATGGCATTAGGTGCACTGATCCTATTTCGCTTCTTCGACATCGTAAAGCCTCTTGGAATAAGGACTTTGGACCGTAAAACAGGTGCATTCTGGGTCATGGCAGATGATTTGCTTGCAGGAATCTACTCCATGATTATCTTAATTATAATAGGAAATATTCCCGGATGGGTCATTTAAATCAAATCAAACATGAGATATGGCTGATCAGCAAGGCCGAAATGAGTGCCTCTGTTGCAAGCATTATTGACTTCGGTCTGTCCATCGGACTTACGGAAGAAAAAGTTCTTCCTTATCTCTGGGCAAATCTTATCGGGGTCATCAGTGGAGGTATTACCAATTGTTGTATCAACTATCGTTATGTATTCAAAAATACGAGGCGAAACAAGAAAAGTATTGCTCTTCGATATTTTATGGTATGGAGTGGCAGTCTGGTCTTGAACGGAGGAGGAACAGACCTCATTACTTATCTGATTGGAGAAAACTATTTCATCATCGTCAAATGTATTATCTCCATATTTGTAGCTCTGTTATGGAACTATCCTGGACAAAGAAGATTTGTATTCTCTTACAGATATACAACCTCAAAAGAATACCATAAAGGTCCAGAGAGCGCCAGCAATCATGTCATATCCGATTCAGATACAGTAAGAAAAGAATCGCAGAATACTCAAGAGATAACGGATTATAAAACTGCGAAGAGAAATAATGATCCGACTAATTCCAGAAATCTAAAGCAAGAAATATGAAATATAGAGACTTTCTTCAAAAGATGATCTACAAGATCATCGACCCTTTGATTAAAGGCCTGTTCAAAATGGGTATCACGCCAAACATGGTCACCACAGTAGGCTTTATCGGCAATTTGATTGCGGCTGGTTTTTTCATCCATGCAGCCTATATCATGGGTGCAGTAGACCTGGATGCAAATACTGTGATGATCGGTTTACACGAAATTGGCTGGGGTGGTGCCATTCTGCTTCTTTCCAGTCTCTTTGATATGATAGACGGGAGACTAGCCAGAAAAGGAAATCTATGCAGTTCTTTCGGTGCAATGTGGGATTCCACATTAGACCGCTATAGTGAACTGATTACCCTTTTCGGCATTTGCCTGGTTTTCCTTTGTTTTCAACCTGATCCTTTACAATTTGACAGTTCCACAGTAGGTCCCGGAGAAGGATTTTGGTGGGGAGTGATTACCTTCACGGCAATGGTGGGATCAATAATGGTCAGTTATGTACGTGCACGTGCCGAAGGACTAGGCATCGAATGTAAGGGAGGACTCATGCAGCGTCCTGAGCGTGTGGTCATAACTGCTGTCACAACGATTCTTACAGGTTGTACTGAAAATCTTTGGTGGGTTGCAGGCGGTATGGCCATTATTGCATTGCTCGCTAACATTACAGCTTTCTGGAGGGTTGCTTTCTGCTATAAACCCTTGAAAGGAAAGAAACTTAAGGAAAATGAAGTTCAAGAGGAAAAGAAGGCAGAAATGAAAGAGAAGAAAAAGAAAAAAGATAAAGAATCAAAAGGGAAATCACATCAATAGATTCGAGAAGAATCTCACTATCCAACTTTGGATTATCAAGAAGTCATATAATACAAAAATTCGATTAGAAAAGAAAAAAAATGCTTTCTGTCTATCTCATTATTGTCTATATCATCCTCCTTATCTGGAAAAAAAGCAGAAAACTTGCCCTTTATTTCTTGCCTTGGGTCATTTTCGGAGTAAGCTATGATATGATGCGGCTCTGCCCTAATTATAAAGTAAGTTCCATCGATGTCGGGAATCTTTATGATACGGAAAAATCCCTTTTTGGGATTGCTGCCAGTGGTATGAACGAACTCCATAAAGCTGCAGAATTATGCAAAGGCTCCGCGGAAGCCATTTATGAAAGTGGCACTCTCATCCCGGGAGAATACTTTGCAATCCATCATACTCCTTGGGTTGATTTTCTTGCCGGACTATTCTATTTGTGCTGGGTTCCTGTACCTTTAGGTTTTGCCTTTTATCTGTTTTTCAAGAAACAATATAAATGGTGCTTGAAATTCTCATGGTCCTTCCTATTTGTAAACGTCTTAGGATTCATCATTTACTATATCCACCCCGCTACTCCACCATGGTATGTCATGAACTATGGTTTTCATGTGAATCTCAACACTCCCGGGAATATGGGAGGACTCGGACGCTGGGATACAATGACAGGTATACCCTTATTTCATATGATCTATGGCGAAAATGCAAATGTATTCGCAGCAGTTCCAAGTTTGCATGCAGCCTATATGCTTATTACTACCTATTATGCGGCACACAGTCATAAGCCATGGTACACAATAGCCTTGTTTGGCACCATCTGCCTGGGTATTTGGTTTACAGCTGTTTATGCAGGGCACCATTATATTATTGATGTTATTCTGGGTATTCTGACGGCTATTGTCGGGCTACTGATCACAGAACTCATCATATACAGGATTCCAAAGGTCAAGAGTTTCCTCAATAAGAGGTAGCCTGTCCTGATTGACCAAAGAGGATTACTTCATCCATAATCTTTTCCGGATTGGATGAGATATTCCTCTATGTTAGTTGCACACACATCACTTTATATGGATATGACCAAAGCCGGAGTGATCCTGCTGAAGATGCTGATAGGTACCTCTGACGGTTATGCTGCCAATTCCTGAAGCGGAAACATTCACATTCCCCACTTCCTTCATATCCAATAACACATTTCCTGCACCAGATGTGGATGCAATAATAGTTGAGGCTTTTATTTGTTCTAAAGTAGCATTGCCTGTTCCACTCGTTTCCACTGACAAATCTTTCGTAGAAAGAGTACCGGCTACCATGCTGCCAGTGCCAGAAAGGCCAATACCGGTATGTCCAGCTACTGATAACTCCCGGAGGTTAACATTACCGGTACCACTACCCTTGAATGAAGAAGATTGCGCTACCAGCCGATTGACTCGCAGATCACCTGTCCCACTGAGATAGGATATAAAATGAGAACAATTGATATCTCCGAAAACCGCACGCCCTGTACCACTGATATCAACTTTAAAATCTTCTGTCACGATCTTGCTTTTGGTAAGAAAACGTCCAGTACCCTTCATATCCACTTCATGTAAGTCTGGAGAAGAGACATAGACGGTAACAGAATGTGTTCTTTGACCAAAAAGATCAGACAAATGATGATGAGGTTCTGAAAGTACTAATGCTCCATTCGAAACACTTGCTTTAACTTTATCCACATCATCTTTCAGGCCTGAAATTTTAACACTATAATCATGGTCAGAGGTATAGACGACATTCATTGTGCCAAGAGCATAGATACCATCAAAATCTTTCAAAGACAATGTCTTAACTATCATTTGATGGTTTTCGGTATTTGGCTGTTCCGCATTGGTGATGGCCGTTTTTGCTCCTTTGCAAGCACCGCATCCCATCATAAGAGGGGCAAGTGCAATAAGAATAATGCTTTTATTCATTTCTGTTCAAATAAAGATTTCAATTTCTGGAGATATTGATATCACCTGAGCCTGTCTTCTGCTGCCAGACACGTCCTGGAGTTCCCTTAACCGTAATATCACCACTACCGGAAAGTATCGTCCTCAACTCATCACCCCGGTCGAAGTTCAGTAAGACATCACCACTACCAGAAAGAGAGGCTGTAGTCTTTCTTGAATTGACATGTCTGAAAGAGGCATCGCCACTACCCACACAGTTTATTGAAAGATCAGCAGTCGTAAGACGAGATATCTTCATATCACCACTACCTGAAAGCAAGGAGTGGCAACGATCACAGATAACCTCTCCAAATGATACATCACCACTTCCAAGAAGACTGATATCCAGATTATCGGTATCTACCTTACCTCTGGCATAAAAGTCACCTGATCCGATCAGTTTCACTCCCAACAGATCTGGAGAAGACACATAAACAGTAAGTCCCCTTTCATAGGAAAAGAGATTTACATTCAAAATATGGCTTCCTCGCTCCGATAAGGTTAGTGTACCTTGTGAGACACTCGCTGTTACTCTTTGGATAGAATTTTTTGGACCTACGACCTTTACAGACCCCGTATTGGTACTATCCTGCGTATAAACAACATCCATAGAACCATTTTCCTGGATACGGTTGAATCCAGTAACTGATAGTTGTTTCGAGAACTGCCGGGATTTGCCGGCATTCACTTGAACATTACGGCAGGAGCAAAGTACAACAGTAAAAACGGCCAGAAACATGAAAATAACATTCTTTTTCATACTTATCTTTGTTATTGATTCTTTTTACCATTTAGACGTTATCTTATACCGGAAAAGTTGCAAGAAATAAAAAAAGGCCACCAAACTGTAATGCTTGTGGCCTTTTATAAGATTGAAAAAATCAATCTATTTCTTCATCGGCCTCATATCCACCCATTTCACGGATGGCATTCTTCAGGATTACATACTGGTCAAACAAATTATTAACAGCATCTTCGCCCTTGGTAAAATCATGCATAGGACTCTTGAAGAAGAAACTCAAGAACCTTTGAATACCATAACGACCGTCACGGGCTGCAAGATCCATCAACAAGGTAAGGTCTAGCAATAAAGGAGCAGCCAGAATAGAATCACGACAGAGGAAATTGATCTTGATCTGCATCGGATAACCCATCCATCCGAAGATATCGATATTATCCCAACCCTCTTTGTTATCATTACGAGGAGGATAATAATTGATACGGACTTTGTGATAGATATTACCATAGAGATCCGGTTGGTCATCTTTTTTCAAGATGGTCTCCAACGTAGACAATTTACTTACCTCTTTCGTACGGAAATTGGCAGGTTCATCCAGTACCAGTCCGTCCCGGTTACCCAGAATATTAGTAGAGAACCAACCATTCAGGCCTAGATTCCTAACTTTCAGAATCGGCGCAAAACCTGATTTCACCAAGGTCTGTCCTGTCTTGAAATCTTTACCTGCTATAGGCATTTTCACCTTCTCAGCCAGTTCCCACATAGCCGGAATGTCTACAGTAGTATTAGGAGCACCCATTATAAACGGAGCACCTTCTGTAAGAGCAGCGTATGCATAGCACATAGAAGGAGCCACATGCTCACGGTCATCAGCCTTCATCGCTTTTTCCAAACTGGCTAAAGAACCATGGACTTCTTTATCATAAGGAATATATATTTCTGTAGAGGCAGCCCAGATCACAACAATACGGGAACAATTATTTTTCTCCTTAAATGTTCTGATATCTTTCTTCAAGGCCTCAACCATTTCCCAACGGTTTTTGCAGTCCTTTACATGATCACCATCTATTCGTTTAGCATAATTCTTATCGAAAGCAGCTTTCATCGGAACGATTTTTTCCAGTTCCTCACGGACCGGTTCAATGTCCTTTGCTTTCAAAACTTCGGCATATACAGCAGATTGATAAGCATTCTGGGGATAAACATCCCACGTTCCAAAAACGATGTCATTAAGATTAGCCAGAGGGACAATATCACCATAATGCAGATATTTTTTATCAGCACCCTTGCCGACACGGATTTTATCATACTGAGTCATTGAGCCAATTGGCTTAGCAAGTCCTTTACGGACCATTAATACACCTGTCATAAAAGTTGTGGCCACGGCTCCACAGCCGATGACCATAATACCCAATTTACCATCAGCAGATTTCAGATTAGTCATTTTTTTCATGCCTTTTGATTTTTTTTATTAAGTTTATTATATTAATGTACAACAAATGTAAATCAAATAACTTAAACGAAGAAACTTTTTAAGTTTTATTTATCATTTGACGAATTAATGACCAATTTGTGGCCATAAAATCAGAAAGATTCAACAATTTCCATATAATTTTCTACGAAAATTATGTGTTTCAAGTATCTCTATATCTTACGACATAGGGCGATATTAAGCATGCTTTCAGGAATTTATCATGAATCATTCCACCAACTCTAAATATCCTGAAAAAGTCGATTGGAAAGTTTGCAGATATGATAAGAAATGGTTAACTTTGCATGCAATAGGAGTATATATTCCACTCAATATCAACGTTGATTCTCTGAAAGACTTGAGTAGAAGATTCACCGTTGAGGGTCTTTAGTGAAAAGTGTAAAAAAGATATAATATAAAAGTCACGCATACAAACGAGAAAAGCGTACAGCCGGAAGATACACATCATATTGTACAAAATTATTATACGGATTACGATTCATATTTGTACAATAAAGTTTGGTATCCGTACCCGCCTGCCAAACGATGACTTTGGATATTTATTATTGGAATTAGAATATTAAAAGCAGACTTGTGATTAATAACAAAAAGACTATAACTGACAACAAGAATACAGTTAAGACAACTATGCCTGAAAACAAAGACGAATCAGACAAGAAACAGATTATTATAACAGAAGACAATTCAAAAGAGGAAGAAGATATGAAGAACGACTTCTACAGAATTGGCCTTGACGTAGGCTCAACAACCGCAAAAATAGCCGTTTTGGACCAAAATGACCAACTTGTTTATTCTCGTTATGAACGCCATAATGCGCATGTAGAAGAACGCGTGCGGTCTTATTTTACCGATTTACAGGAAAAAATCGGTAATGCTCCTTTGTGCCTCTGTGTGACCGGTTCTGTCGGAATGTCTACTGCTGATCAATTACAAGTCCCTTTTATTCAGGAGGTCGTTGCTGCTACAGTCTTTGCAAAAAGCCGATTTCCACAGGCAAAAGCTCTGATTGACATAGGTGGAGAAGATGCGAAAGTGGTCTTTTTCAATGGAAAAAACATGGAGTTGCGCATGAATGGCAACTGTGCCGGCGGTACCGGGGCTTTTCTTGACCAGATGTCTGTTCTGATGGGAACAGATAATAAAACCATGAGTGATCTGGCAATGAAAGCTACCCATATCTATCCGATGGCTGCCCGTTGTGGCGTGTTCGCCAAAACAGACATTCAGAATCTGATGAGCCGGGATCTGCCCAAGACTGATATTGCCGCAAGTATTTTCCATTCCGTAGCCGTACAGACAGTTGTCACTCTCTCTCATGGATGTAACTTCAACGCTCCCATCCTCCTGTGCGGTGGTCCTTTGTCTTTCTTACCCGCACTTCAGAAGGCCTTCGCCGACTATCTTAAGATGGATCCAGACAAGGACTTTATCCTTACAGAGGACAGTAAACTTATCCCGGCTCTGGGCTGTGCAATGCGTTCAGGAAAAACAGAGACAGATAAAGATACAACTACGACGCTGGCTCAGTTGCTCCACAAGATGGATATGCACGCTATGCCAAAATGGAAGAGCACCCTTCAACCTCTTTTCAAAAACAAAAAAGAGCATCAGGACTGGCTCAAGTCCAAACAACAATACGCTATCCCCATACAACCATTGAGTCCAGGAAGACAACAAGTGATAATCGGTATTGATTCCGGATCTACGACAACAAAGGTCATAGCTGTAAAAGTTCCGTCTCCTGATGACATCGCTCAACAAAAGAATCCGGAAATCGTATTCACAGATTACCGACCTAACCTCGGCGATCCTATCAAGGCCGTAGCAGACGGATTGAAAGCACTCAAAGATAAAGCACAGACTACAGATACACAACTCGACATCGTAGGGAGTTGCTCTACCGGATATGGTGAAGAACTCATCAAGACTGCCTTCAATCTGGACAGCAGCATTATCGAAACCATGGCTCATTACCGTGCCGCCGAACGGATGATGCCGGAGGTATCTTTCATTTTAGATATCGGCGGACAGGATATGAAGGCTATTTCCGTAGAAAAAGGAGCTGTTGTCAGAATGGAACTCAACGAGTCCTGCTCATCGGGTTGTGGAACATTCATTCAGACCTTTGCCAGTAGCCTGGGCTATTCCGTCCAAGATTTTGCCCAACTGGCTTGTACGGCGGACGCACCTTGTGACTTGGGGACACGCTGTACCGTATTCATGAACTCCAAGGTCAAACAAGTACTGCGTGAAGGAGCTTCCATCGCTGACATCTCAGCTGGAATATCCTACTCTGTCATTAAAAATTGTCTCTATAAAGTCTTAAAACTCCATGACAATGAGAAGCCGAAAGGCAAAATCGTAGTTCAGGGAGGAACCATGCGGAATGATGCCGTCGTCAGAGCCTTCGAGTTGCTCACAGGTACAGATGTAGCCCGTAGTAATATGCCAGAGTTGATGGGTGCATACGGTTGCGCCCTCCATGCACTCTCAGAATTTCAGGAAAGAAAGGACTCTCAAGCCCATTCGATAGACGAACTGATTGAGATATCTTCTTATGAGACCCGGCAATTACGCTGCCATGGCTGTGAGAACCAGTGCTATGTAAGTATGTATACCTTCAAAGGAGGCAACAAGTTCTATAGCGGCAACAAATGTGAACGTATATTCAACAATCATAGCAAGAGTGTTGTAAAGGGAGAAAATATCTACCTCTACAAATATCATGCACTCTTTGACCGGCCACTCGAACCTGTAGCAGGAACAGAAAGGATACAACCGCGAAAGATCGGCATTCCCCGTATTCTGAATATGTATGAGGACTATCCTTTCTGGAATGCACTGCTGAGAAACGCTGGATTTACCATTGTCTTGTCCTCCCCTTCTACCTTTCATCACTATGAAGGAGCACTGAACACCGTGATGGCAGATAATATCTGCTTCCCCGCTAAACTTGTTCATTCCCATATTGCTGAACTCGAGGAAAACAAAGAGATTGAACGTATATTCATGCCCTACGTTGTCTTTGAACATAATGAGGACAAGAGAACAATCAACTCTTATAATTGCCCTATCGTTTCAGGATATTCAGATGTCATCCAGTCTGCAATGGAACCGAAAACACCAATCGATTCCCCAGTCATCAATTTTTCCGATAAGAAACTTCTGGAGGAACAGATCATAGATTACCTCAAGACTCTGGGTGTTTCAAAGAACAAGGCCAAAAAGGCTTTCATAACAGCTGTAAGAACTGAAAAAGAATATACAACTTCCCTTACTCGAAAGGCTAAAGATATTCTCAAGAGAAGTCAAGAGGCAGGCCGTCTGACCATTGTCCTCGCCGGCCGGCCTTATCATACAGATCCCCTGATCCAGCATAAACTTTCAGAAATGATTGCCGCACTGGGCGTAGACGTAATCAGTGATGACATTGTCAGAGATAATATACGCATCAATAGCGGAGAGACCTACCTGGTCAAGCAATGGGCCTATATGAACCGTATTATCAAGAGTGGTCAATGGACTGCTGAACAGGGTGACCATGTCCATTTTGTACAGATGACTTCCTTCGGTTGTGGACCGGACGCATTCATTCAAGATGAAATCCGAGATATACTGAAGAGACATGGGAAGCCTTATACCATGCTAAAGATTGATGATGTCAGCAACACCGGAAGTCTGAAGCTACGGGTACGGTCTCTCATAGAGAGCCTCCATTTCCATGTGGAACATCATGACCATACGCCCTTTATAACTACCAGGATATTTAAGAAACCTGACGTCCATAGAAAGATACTTGCTCCCTATTTCACGGAATATCTCACTCCGATACTCCATCCGGCACTAAAACTGATGGGTTATGATGTAGAAGTCCTTCCTATGTCCAATCGGGAGAGTGCTGACATTGGACTAAAATATGCCAATAATGAAATATGCTATCCTGCAACCTTGATAGTAGGAGATATCATCAAAGCTTTGCAAAGTGGAAAGTATGATCTGCAAAACACAGCAGTTGCCATGAGCCAGACAGGAGGACAATGCCGTGCGACCAACTATGCCGGACTGATCAAACGGGCAATGGTTGCCAACGGCTTCAAAGATGTTCCGTTGGTTACACTTGGAGTGACGGCACATGAAGACGGCGGGGAAGAAAATGAACAGGAAGGATTTAACATTCCATGGAAGAAATATGCCAATATTATCATCAACAGCCTTCTTTTCGGAGATGCCATTTCTGAAATGTTCAATGCTACCGTTGTTCGCGAAGATCAACCTGGAATAGCTATGAGATTAAGAAAGAAATACCTGGATGCTGTAGGAAAACATATTCAAAACAACGACTCTAAAGGTGTTGTCAAACTATTGAGCAAAGCCGCAGAAGAATTTAACCGGCACGCAGTCTGCAAGGAAGTTCCTAAGGTAGGTATCGTAGGAGAAATCTTCCTGAAGTTCAATCCATTCTCACATGAATTCATTGAGAAGCATATCATATCCAAGGGGATTGAAGTAGTCCCGCCACTGTTAACTCCCTTCTTTCTCCAGGAATTCGTTAACGTTGAAGTCAGGAAACACCTCCGCCTGACCTGCTCTCGCACACCGGATTTCGTTATTAATAGCATCTATCAGACTCTCATTGGGAAACATGTCAGAAAGTTCAACAAGGTTGCTTCACGATTCCGTTACTTCCGTCCGTTCAGTAATATTTACAATGATGCCAGACAGGTAAAGGGTATAGTATCGATGGCAGCCCAGTTCGGCGAAGGATGGCTTCTGCCGGCTGATATCATCAGTTATATTCGTGATGGAATAAAGAATGTCATCAGTCTTCAACCTTTCGGTTGCATTGCCAATCAAGTGGTATCCAAAGGTATTGAAAAGAAATTGCATAAACTCTACCCTGAACTCAATCTGGTCTCTCTCGACTTTGATTCAGGAGTAAGTACCGTGAATGTCATTAACCGGTTATTGCTTTTCATAGATTCTATTGCTGTATAACTGATTTGTCTGTAATCGCCCTTCACTTTTTGGAAATTACATGTGGAGGTATCTGTTTTTTTTGTATCTTTGCAAGAAATTATTGATACACCATTTTAATGAGTAAAATTGATTGGACTCATAAATTAACTGATACAATAGAGGCCCTTTCCAAGCCTGAAGCTTTAAAAGGACTTTTCCATCAGCAACGAGTGGGGAATCCACTCCCTTCAAGCAGGACACTTGAAGAAATCATTTCACTATTACGATCCATCCTCTTTCCAGGTTATTTCGGAAAATCACACGTCAATTTCAGGACTATCAAATACCAGATGGGCGTTGACGTAGAAAGATTGCACAATCTGCTCTCTGACCAGATTCTTGCGGGCTTGTGCTTTATGCAACCTATCGAAGAGGGCGACGAGGAATGCTTCAGGAATCTCTCCATAAAACATGATAAAGCAGAAAAGATAACGGCCGAATTGATTTCCAAATTGCCTGAGATACGCAAAATCCTGGCTACGGATGTCATCGCCGCCTATAACGGCGACCCGGCTGCTGACAGTTATGAGGAGGTTATTTCCTGCTATCCGGTTATCAAAGCCTTGACCAACTATCGTGTGGCACATGAACTATTACTGCTCAATGTACCTTTAATCCCTAGGATGATGACGGAACTGGCCCATTCTGAAACTGGAATAGACATCCATCCGTCAGCAACAATCGGCAAATATTTTACCATAGACCATGGCACGGGAGTTGTGATCGGAGCTACTTGCAAGATCGGTGAAAACGTCAAACTCTATCAGGGGGTGACCTTAGGTGCAAAGAGTTTTCCACTTGATGCCAAGGGAAATCCGATTAAGGGTATTCCCCGCCATCCGGTCATCGAAGATGATGTCATCATTTATGCCAACGCCACTTTACTCGGCAGAATCACAATAGGAAAAGGCTGCACTATAGGTGCCAATGTCTGGGTAACCAAAGATATGGCCCCTCACACAAAGAAATATAGGAAAGATAAAAAAGAAAATCTCAATTTAGACTTAGAATTTAATAATGGAACAGGAATTTGAACTCATCGCCAAAACTTTTATGGGTCTTGAACCGGTTTTGGCTCAAGAGCTCACAGGGTTAGGTGCCCATAATGTACAACAAGGTAGACGAATGGTATCTTTCACGGGTGATCAGGAAATGATGTACCGTGCTAATTTCCAATTGCATACTGCCATCCGTATTTTAAAACCCATCAAGCACTTTAAGGCACACTCAGCTGATGAAGTTTATGATGAAGTAAAGAAACTCAACTGGGATCAATATCTGGATAATCATCAAACTTTTGCTATAGATTCTGTAGTCTATTCAGATAATTTCCGTAATTCACTCTTTGTCACTTATCGGGTCAAGGATGCCATCACAGACTGGTTTCGGGAGAAATCAGGAACACGTCCGAATATCAGTGTAAGCAATCCTGATATACGATTCAATATCCATATCGCTGATGAAGATGCTACTTTATCCCTGGATTCCAGTGGCGAAAGTCTGCATCGTCGCGGTTATCGTCAGGAGAGTGTTGAAGCTCCGATCAATGAGGTACTTGCAGCAGGAATGATTCTCCAGACAGGCTGGCACGGAGAGTGCGATTTTATAGATCCGATGTGCGGTTCCGGCACATTACTTATCGAAGCAGATCTTATCGCTCATAATATGTCACCGGGTATTTTCCGCAAAGGCTACGCATTCGAAAAATGGCCAGACTTTAATCAGGAACTTTTCGATAAAATCTATAATGATGATAGTAAAGAACAAGATTTTACTCATCATATCTATGGCTATGATATAGACATGAAAGCTGTGAATACAGCCAAACTCAATATCAAAGCCGCTGGTCTGAGCAAGGATATTACCTTAGAGCAGGCGGATTTCAAAGACTTTAAGAGGCCTGCTGAAAAGAGCATCATTGTGATGAATCCTCCCTATGGTGAACGTATATCCACTCCTGATCTTCTAGGAACTTACAAGATGATCGGCGAGAGACTCAAACATGCCTTTCAGGGAAATGATGCCTGGATTGTCAGCTATCGTGAAGAGTGCTTCGATCAGATCGGACTGAAACCTTCTATTAAGATTCCACTTTATAATGGCAGTCTGGAATGCGAGTTCCGGAAGTATAGTATCTTCGACGGAAGAATGAAAGACTTCCGCTCCGAGGGAGGAGTTGTAAAAACAGATCAGGAAAGAGAAGAAATGTCCGAAAGACGTTTCAAGAAACATCGTGACTTCAAGAAGGATTTTGACGAAGGCCAAGAAGAAAATGAAGGTGGGGACATCCGCTCATTCCATTTTCATTCAATCCTTGAGGAGAAAAGGCGCGAAAGAGAAGAACATAGGAGTCTTCGCGATCAAGGTGACCGGAGATTTGGAAGAGACCATGACCGGGACGAGAAAAGATTCGGTGATGATCACAATGACCGGAGATTCGGAAGAGGCCATGACCGGGACGAGAAAAGATTCGGTGATGATCACAATGACCGGAGATTCGGAAGAGACCATGACCGGGACGAGAGAAGATTCGGTGATGATCATAATGACCGGAAATTCGGAAGAGACCATGACGACAGAAGGAAAAGTTTCAGGGGTAACCATGATGACCAGAGATGGAATCATGACGACCACATACAGAAAGACAGAAGATTTGGCGATTACCGTTACCGAAGTACTAAAGAGAGTTCAAGCAACAGCCGCGATGGACAAGGCCTGAGAAGGGGAGGCCAATATGACGGGAGACCACGCAAATCCAACAACTTCAAGAAAGATAATGATGAAGAATAGATTTTTACTAATCTTTTTATTAGTAACTGCATTGACTGCATCAGCACAAACGAAAACAGTATCTCATAAGGAACTAACACTGGAAGATTTAAACTTCGGGGGTAACAATTATTCCAACATGACCCCAGAAAACCGGTGGACGACATGGTGGGGTGACCAACTTATCCGCCAGGAACTGGAAGCCTGTTATACCATCAATAAAACTACAGGAAAAGAGCATGTTCTCTTTACTCTGAAAAAGTTGAACCATTGGATCGGAGCAACAGACTCCTGTAAGGTGCATTCCCTTTACCATGTTATATTCCCCTACGCCAACAAAAGTTTAGTGCTGGTACAGACATCAAAAGAAAGACTGCTGGTAAATTTCAAGACAGGAAAGATTGTATGGCATCAATGCAGCATCGGAGAAACTCATCAGGAATGGTGCCCTGCTTCCAAAGCTGTTGCTTTCGTCAAGGACAATCAACTTTATGTCACAGATACTAAAGGAAAGACACGCCAGTTGACTACTGACGGGTCACGAGATATCGTCTATGGACAGAGTGTCCACCGTGATGAATTCGGAATTTCCAAAGGCACATTCTGGAGTCCGGATGGACAGCAACTGGCCTTCTATCGCATGGACCAGAGCATGGTAACCGATTATCCCCTGGTAGACATTCCGGAAATAGAATGGACACCTGCCAAAGGGCAAAGCAGAATGGCTACACCTGCTCCGGAAAAATATCCCATGGCAGGCGAGACTTCTCATAAGGTAACTGTAGGAGTCTATAACCTGAAGACAGGAAGCATCGTCTATCTGAAAGCAGGTGACCCCACAAACCGCTATTTTACAAATATTGCATGGAGTCCGGACAACAAGACGATCTACATGTTTGAATTAAACCGTGATCAGAATGACTGCCGTCTGGTCAGTTACAATGCTCAGACTGGTGATAAAATAGCTGAACTGTACAGGGAAACGGATGCTAAATATGTAGAACCTTTACATCCTATCGTGTTTCTGCCATGGAATTCCGGGGAATTTCTTATACAAAGCAGAAAAGACGGCTATAACCATCTCTATCTCTTCAACACGAAAGGTGAACAACTCAAGCAGATCACCTCTGGAAAATGGGAGGTGCTGAATTTCCTCGGTTTCATTCCAAAGCATCATTCTGTCATCATTGAATCCAATGAATGCAGTCCCATCCAGAAAGATGTATTCATCGTAGATCTGGATAACGGTAAACGGGCCTTGATGGATGATAATGGAGCTGGATGGCACAATGGCTCTGCAAGTACAAGCGGAAGATATATCTTTGACAACTATTCTACCCCGACTATTCCACGGAAGATAGCTATCGTAGATACAGAAAACGGTCATCGTACACCTTATTTTACAGCCGCAGATCCATGGAAGGGATATACCGTTCCTACTTATGAATGCGGTACAATCAAAGCTGCTGACGGAGTAACGGACCTCTATTACCGTATGGTAAAACCTGTTCATTTCGACCCGACAAAGAAATATCCGACAATCGTTTATGTCTATGGAGGTCCCCATGCTCATCTTGTGGATGCACGCTGGCATTACTGTTCAAGAGGATGGGAAACCTATATGGCTGAACATGGCTACCTGCTCTTTATCCTTGATAACCGAGGCAGCGAAAATCGCGGTAAAGCATTTGAGCAGGTCACTTTCCGGCATCTGGGACAGGAAGAGATGAAAGATCAGATGAAGGGGGTAGCTTTCCTGAAATCACTCCCATACGTAGATGCTGACAGAATCGGTGTCCACGGTTGGAGCTTCGGTGGATTCATGACCATCTCCCTGATGACTAATTACCCTGACGTTTTCAAGGTCGCCGTTGCGGGGGGACCGGTAATCGACTGGAAATTCTACGAGGTCATGTATGGTGAACGCTATATGGATACTCCACAGACAAACCCGGAAGGTTATAAGCAGACCAGCCTGCTGTATAAAGCCAAAGATCTGAAAGGGAAACTGGAAATCATCATGGGTACCAATGATCCTGTGGTATTGCCACAAAATGAACTTTCTTTCCTGAAAGCCTGCATCGCAGCCGGGACACAACCAGATTTCTTCGTCTATCCCGGAGAGCCACATAACATGCGCGGGCACCAGAGCACGCATCTCCATGAAAGAATCAGCCAGTATTTCTTTGACTATCTACCGTCTGATCCGAAATATAGTCAGAAACCTGACATACAAAAATAAAGAACATAAAACGGAAACCATAATTGTCAATATTATAAAGATATAAGAGCTATGAAGATACTATTGTTAGGAGGTGGCGGCCGGGAACATGCACTGGCATGGAAGATTGCACAAAGTAAGAAAACGGAAAAACTGTACATCGCTCCGGGCAATGCAGGTACTATGACAGTAGGAGAAAATGTCAATCTGGATGAAAACGATTTCGACCAGATCAAAGACTTTTCCATAGAAAAAGGCATTGATATGATTGTTGTCGGACCGGAAGTACCTTTGGTAAACGGTATCACAGACTCCTTCAAGAATGATCCCAGAACATGCAATATCATGTTTATAGGTCCCTCTGCAAAAGGAGCTCAACTTGAAGGTTCTAAGGATTTTGCAAAGGGATTCATGCTACGTCATCATATCCCTACAGCACAGTATCAGACCTTTGATAGCACCCATATACAAGAAGGTCTGCATTTCCTTGAAACTCTTCAACCTCCATACGTCCTGAAAGCTGATGGACTGGCCGCAGGAAAGGGCGTGCTTATCGTCAACAGTCTGAAAGAAGCCCAGAAAGACCTTCAGGAGATGCTCAACGGAATGTTTGGCAATGCCAGTGCTTCTGTGCTGGTTGAGGAATTCCTCAGTGGTATCGAATGTTCCGTCTTTGTCCTGACTGACGGAGAACACTATCAGATCCTCCCTGAAGCAAAAGACTATAAACGCATTGGAGAACATGACACGGGACTGAATACCGGCGGTATGGGAAGCATCTCTCCAGTACCTTTCGCTGACAAGGCCTGGATGAAGAAGGTGGAAGACCGTATTATCCGACCTACTGTCAAAGGCCTGAAAGAAGAAAATATTGACTATAAAGGTTTTATCTTTTTTGGTTTGATCAATGTAAAAGGCGAGCCGATGGTCATCGAATACAATTGTCGCATGGGCGATCCGGAAACGCAAAGTGTCATGCTTCGGTTGAAAACAGACATCGTAGACCTCTTTGAAGGAGTTGCCAAAGGTGATCTGGACAAATACCAGACAGAATTTGACCCTCATGCTGCTGCCTGCGTCATGCTTGCCAGTGGCGGTTATCCACAGGAATACACGAAGGGATACCCTATAACTGGATTGGACCAAGTTAAGGACAGTATCGTTTTCCACAGTGGTACAGCACTTAAGGACGGTCAGGTTGTCACAGATGGAGGTCGGGTTCTCTCAGTGGTCAGCCTGGGAAAGGACAAAGAAGAAGCCTTGCGTAAAAGTTATACAGAAGTTGCAAAGATCTATTGGAAGGATCAGTATTATCGCAAAGACATCGGACAAGACCTATAGTGTCTTGTCTACCTGTTGAACCTTTAATGGCTAGAATAATAAAAGGATATTTTAGCAGACTATGCACAGAAGGAAGAGATTACAAAACAGAATTGCAGAAAGCCGGTATGCCCTGCCTTTAGCTGCCCTCTACAGCATCATAGTATGGCTGGCAGGAGGACTCGTCAGTCGCGGATTGTGGCTTTCCTTTGCCTTAATGGTGGCAAACACTTATTTCATGGCAGAACTAAACAACCGGAATGCACTGATACGTATCTACAGCAGGATGGTATCCTGCTCTTTTCTTATTCTAACAGTGATGTCCAGTTTCCTGTTTGACCAAGTCTCTGTCTGGGTCATCGGGATCAGTTCAGCCCTCACCTATCTACTACTTTTCAATGCTTATCAGGACAAGAGAGCGACCAGATGGGTCTTCTATTCTTTTCTTACCATAAGCATCGCATCCCTTTTCTTTATACAGATTCTCTATTATGTACCCTTTCTATGGATCCTCTTTGGCAGTAAGATCATGGGATTAAGTTGGCGTACTTTCTGGGCTTCTTTGCTTGGTCTGATCCTTCCCTACTGGCTCTATGGTGGCTATGCTATCTACACCAATTCTCTCATGGAAATCTTCAGACATTTTTCTGAATTAGGCAACTTTCAAGGATTTTTGCAGATAGAGAACCTTTCCAGTTATCAGATCTTCACCTTTCTATTCATGATTCTATTAGGCATCATGGGTATTGCTCATTTCATCAGAAGCACTTACAAGGACAAGATACGTACACGGATGCTCTATGAGATATTCTGCACGATGGAGATCTTAACCATCATATTCATTCTACTTTTACCCCGTCTGTACAATCAACTTCTGCCTGTTCTGATTGTGAATACTGCCCCACTGATTGCTCACTTCATTGCCTTGAGCCGTACAAGAGCATCAAATATCACATTCTGCATAATCACTGTTATTGCCATCGCTCTTACCGCCTATAATCTATGGGGACCTTCTTTGATTTTCTGAACAGTTGGGGATACTGGGGAATGTTCGTAGGAGCTCTCCTGGCTGGGAGTTTCATACCTTTCAGCAGCGAAGCCTTACTGGTGACATTTATTGCCGCAGGCCTGAAACCTTGGGAACTCCTCATCTATGCTTCACTGGGGAATGTAGGAGGATCCATGCTCAACTATGGCATTGGAAGATTCGGGAAGATGGAATGGACCATGAAATACTTACATGTAAAACCGAAAAACTTAGGTAAAGCACGAAAGATCATGTCCGGACGCGGGGCTTGGATAGGTTTCTTCGCTTTCCTCCCCTTTATCGGTACATCCATCACGATACTTCTGGGCTACATGCGAGCTAATCCGGCAATATCAGTAACCAGCATCACAATAGGAAAGGTACTCCGCTATGTTGTCATCGTTTATGGAGCAGCGCTGATCTTTCCATGGTAAAGGAAGAAACTGACAACTTTATGAAAAAAATATTATTTATTCTTTGCTTGAGTTGCTTCGGGCTGATTTCCTGCAAAAGTCCTGAAAGTAGCAAAAAAGGCACGATCATGGTAACCATAGAGCCTTTACGTTATTTTACTGAACAAATTGCCGGTAAGAAATTCAATATAGAGACTATGGTCCGACCGGGCAACAGTCCGGAAGACTACGAACCTACTCCTCGCCAAATGGTCGAACTATCCCACTCTTCACTCTATATTAAGGTAGGAAATATCGGATTTGAGCAAATCTGGATGAGACGCCTTCAGAAAAACGTGCCTCATTTGAAGATCATAGATTCCTCAAAGGGGATAACACAAGCCTATTCCGCTCCGGGAGTACCTGACCCACACACATGGATGAGTTGTAAAAATGCCCGGATCATATCGGAAAACATCTGCCATGCTCTGATTGAAGAAAGTCCTCAGGACAGCGTTACCTTCAGAAAGAATCTGGAAAGAATGCTGAAAAAAATCAATCAGACTGACCATGATGTAAGAGTTATACTACAACTAGGTGCATACCGAAAATCCAAAGCTTTCGTGATTTACCATCCTATCCTTACTTATTATGCCCGGGATTACCATCTCATCCAACTTCCGATGGAACAGGATGGACGAGAGCCTAGTGCAAAAGAAATGCAGGATCTGGTACAGAAAGCCCGGAAACTTCATGTCAGAACGATTTTTATCCAACGGCAGTTCAGTCCTCGTAATGCCATGACTATCGCACTGGCCACAAAAGCCCAACCTGAAAATATTGATCCATTAAACTATGACTGGAGAGAAGAAATGTTGCTTGTAGCCCGATCTCTTCAATAAAGTCAGAGCAAGTGGAGAAATTCATCTTGATAAATTCGTCGCTCATAGTAAAAGGCAAACAGAATTAGCCTGAAAACAGAAAGATTCTTTTTCTTATCATTTATACTTCCGTTTAATAATGGATAACGCAATGGTACAACATATAATAGAAATACAAGACGTCACAGCTGGTTACGGTGAGAAGATGGCTCTGGAACATGCCAATCTCACAGTATATGATCACGATTATCTGGGAGTAATCGGTCCTAACGGTGGTGGCAAGACTACCCTCATGAGAATTCTCCTGGGACTGAAGAAGCCCCTGTCCGGTACTATTAAATACTTTCGGAACGGGCAACCTGTCAAGGAAATCACGATGGGGTATCTCCCCCAGTACAGTTCGATAGACAAAGCCTTTCCTATCTCTGTTTATGAGGTTGTTCTTTCCGGCCTCAGCAGACAGAAACGGTTCATGAGACCTTATACCATAGCACAACGGCAACAAGTAACTGATACCATAGCACACATGGAATTATCAGGATTCGAAAAACGCCCTATCGGAGCATTGAGCGGAGGACAATTGCAAAGAGTCCTTCTAGCCAGAGCTGTAGTCTCCAGACCTGATGTCATCATGTTGGACGAGCCCAACACATATATAGATAAAAGGTTTCAGGAACAGATGTACCAGATGCTCGCTGAGCTGAACAAGGAATGCGCTATCGTCATTGCCAGCCATGACATTGCAGAAACACTGGCTAACGTCAAGCATGTAGCCTGCGTGAATCTAAAACTCCACTACCATCAGAATCCCGATATTCCAAAAGAGACTCTTGAAGAGCATTTTCTGAAAATATAGGGTTCATTAAGGGTTCAACTCACCTTTCACCAGCCCTTATGGATGACTTGCTTCATAGCTTTATTTTTAACCTAATACCCCATAAAAGATAATATGGTTAAAAAAACTTCTATAAAGTCTTTTTCTCTCTACTTTTTATTATCTTTGCAAGCATAATTTGAAGTCACACGATTTTTTTATATTAATGAAAAAGTACAAATTAGTGGACAATATACTAGGCTGGATCGTTTTTGTCATCGCAGCCTTTACTTATTGTTCTACCATTGAACCAACCGCCAGTTTTTGGGACTGCCCGGAATTTATTGCAACCTCCTTTAAGCAAGAAATCGGTCATCCCCCCGGGGCACCTTTCTTCGGACTGGTAGCTAATCTGTTTACACAATTTGCTTCAGACCCTTCTCATGTAGCAAAGATGGTCAATACCATGAGTGCTCTATTGAGTGCTACGTGTATTCTGTTCCTTTTCTGGACCATCACCCATCTGACCCGTAAACTGATTTTGAAGAGTTGGGACGAACTGACGATTTCAAAATGGATTGCCATTGAAGCCTCAGGAGTTGTAGGAGCATTAATCTACACCTGGAGTGACACCTTCTGGTTCAGTGCCGTCGAAGGAGAAGTGTATGCCTTTTCCAGTGCATTCACAGCCATCGTGTTCTGGTTGATTCTGAAATGGGAAGACCATGCGGACGAACCACACAGTGACCGTTGGCTGGTGCTGATTACTTATATGACTGGACTTTCCATCGGTGTGCACCTTCTTAACCTGCTGTGTCTGCCGGCTATCGTTCTGGTTTTTTATTACAGGAAATTCAAGAATACCGATCTAAAAGGTTCCTTGATTGCACTGGTCATCGGTTTTGTACTTATCGCTGCCGTACTCTATGGCGTTGTACCTGGAATCATCACTGTAGGAGGATGGTTTGAACTGTTCTTCGTGAACGTTTTAGGTTGTCCGTTCAATACGGGAGAAATCATCTACATCATCCTGTTGGTTGCCACTATGGTCTGGGCTATTTACGAGACCTATGCCGACAAGAATTTCAAACGTCAGAATCTGGCTGCTGTACTTGCCGTAGCCATGCTGGGAATACCTTTCTATGGTTATGGATGGAGTTCTGTTGTTATTGGAATCATTGTTCTTACCATACTCTGGTACGTGCTCAATCATCGGACGAAAGGAAAAGAGCACAAGCCGCTTGTTTCAGCTAGAATCAAGAATACCGGTTTGCTGTGTATGCTGATGCTGATGATTGGCTATTCCAGTTATGCACTGATTCCAATCAGGAGTATGGCAAACCCACCAATGGACGAAGACTCCCCTGAGGACATCTTCACATTGGGCAGTTATCTGAGTCGTGATCAGTATGGTGACCGTCCTTTGTTCTACGGACCCGCCTATACATCTCAGGTAAAATTGCGCAATGATGGTAATATGTGTACACCGGTCATGAAATCCGGCGCACCGATATACCAACGTGTAGAAAAGAAATCTGCAACTGAAAAAGACCGCTATTTTGTAGCGAGCCATAAGAATACATACGTATATGCCCAGAATATGATCTTCCCGCGCATGTATGACCAAGGTCATGCACAAGCCTATGAAGACTGGATGGGGGGCGTAGAAGGTTCACAAGTGCCTTACGACCGATGTGGAGAGAACATCATGGTCAAAGTTCCTACCATGTGGGAGAATATGAAGTTCTTCCTTTCTTATCAATGCAATTTCATGTATTGGAGATACTTCATGTGGAACTTTGCCGGTCGCCAAAATGATATTCAAGGGAATGGAGAACCAGAACACGGCAACTGGATCACAGGTATCAAGTTTCTGGATAATGCCCGGTTGGGAGATCAAAGCAAACTCCCGGATGAGCTCAAGGCCAACAAGGGACACAATGTATTCTACTGTCTGCCTCTGATCCTTGGCCTGATTGGACTTTTCTGGCAAGCCTACCGCGGAAAACGCGGAATCCGCCAGTTCTGGGTTGTTTTCTTCCTCTTCTTTATGACGGGACTGGCTATTGTCATCTATCTGAACCAGACACCGATGCAGCCTCGAGAACGAGATTATGCATACGCGGGATCGTTCTACGCCTACGCCATCTGGTGTGGAATGGGTGTAGCAGCAATTCTGGGATTGCTGAAGAAACATCTGCATCTCAGTGGAACATGGGTCTCAGCAGCGGTAGCCATACTCTGTCTGTTAGTACCTATAGAGATGGTCAGCCAGACATGGGACGACCATGATAGAAGCAATCGTTATACCTGCCGTGATTTCGGACAGAATTACCTGATGTCACTGCAAGAAGGTTCAAAACCGATCATCTTCACAAATGGAGACAACGACACCTTCCCTCTGTGGTATAACCAGGAAGTAGAAGGCGTAGGCACCAATGCCCGTGTCTGCAATCTGAGTTATCTGCAGACCGACTGGTATATTGATCAGATGAAGCGTCCTGCCTACAATTCACCGTCTGTTCCAATCTCATGGCCACGTCTGGATTACTGTTCCGGAACAAATGAATATGTTCAGGTAGAACCATCACTAAAACAGCAGGTTCTCAACTTCTACAAAGAGAACCCAGCCGCAGCAAAAGCACAGTTTGGTGATAATCCATTTGAGGTAAAGAACATCATGAAGTACTGGGTCCGTTCCAAGAATGCAAATATGCATGTCATCCCTACGGATACCTTGTACGTCACCATCGATAAGAACGCGGTAAGGAAGAGTGGAATGCTGATGCCTTCTGATTCTATTCCGGACCGTATGGTCATCTCTCTGACAGGCAAGAATGCTCTTTACAAGAGCGACCTGATGATGCTGGAGATTATTTCCCAATGCGACTGGATCCGTCCTGTCTACGTAGCTCTTACTGTAGGTCAGGAAAACTATATGAACTTAGGGAACAACTTCATGCAGGAAGGACTGGCTAACCGGATTACACCGTTTACGACTAATGCTCCGAATATGACCAACTTCGATGCGGACAGGACTTATCGTAATGTGATGACGAGATTCAAATTCGGAAATCTGATTCACCCGGGACTCTACATTGATGAGACGACGATGAGGATGTGCGACACAAACAGAAGACTCTTCGGACAACTTGCTCTGCATCTGATTCAAAAGGGCGAAAAGGGAAAGGCCTTAAAAGCATTACTGTATGCTGAAAAGCAAATTCCTGAATATAATGTTCCGATTGACTATATCAGTGGTGGTCTCGACTTTGCACAGGCCTTTGCCTTATGCGGACAGAAAGCGAAAGCCAAGAGCTATGTGAGCAAGGTATTCCGTACGGCCTCTCAATATGTAAACTATTACCTGTCTTTGGGAAATGGAACGTTCTTGGATAGCCAAAGCGACTGTATGCAACAACTCATGATTATGGATCAGGCTGCACAGATTGCCGGAATGATTGACAAGAACTTATCAAAACAGATGTCTCAGAAAGTAAACGCATTCTACACCTACTATCATAACCGTGGCGGACGCATGCCACAACAAGAAGGTGGTGGACAATGATAATACAATGAGAAGATAGCATGATTATAGAACAACCAGCAAAGTGGTTACGCTGGCTCTATCCAAAAGCAACATGGAGGATGGACAAGCATGTTCACGCAGTTTACCTTACTTTTGATGACGGCCCGATTCCAGAGAGTACGCCCTTCATTCTGAAAACGCTGGCCGAATATGGTGTAAAAGCCACATTCTTCATGGTGGGTGAGAATGTCCTCCGCTATCACGACCTCTACAATCAGATCGTAGAAGAAGGTCATCAGGTAGGCAACCATACTTTCAACCATATCGGATCACTCCGACACATGGCTCTGAGTTTCGGAGAAAACTCCCAGAAGGCAAACGAACTGATTCATGCCCATCTGTTCCGCCCTCCATACGGCTGGATGAGACCGAGTGTATATTGGTGGACCGGACGCAAATACAGAATTGTCATGTGGGATCTCCTGACGCGCGATTATTCCAAATGGATGACTGCTCAGGATATCTTCAACAATGTGAGAAAGTATGCTCGCAATGGCAGTATCATCACATTCCATGACTCTCTTAAGAGTATTGATAAATTGCATTATGCACTCCCTAAGGCTTTGGAATGGTTAAAGGCACAAGGTTACGAATTCAAGACTTTTGAATAAAACTTGTTTTGTACTTCAAACCTTGTACAGTAGAATATAGAATTTAGAATTATTGAGAAATTGAATGACGGCCTGAAACATTTGGAAGGTAAAGATGATTCAATATCCCTAAGTAAGGAGATAAAAGCCGAGGCCATGAACCTCGGCTTTTTTACTTGCGGTATTGCCAGAGCCGGCACAGTAGATAAGGTGACCTCAAGTCACATCCTACACTGGTTGGCCGATCATGACAATGCGGGTATGGACTACATGAACAACTATACTGAAAAACGCCTTAATCCTGTATTACTAATGGATGGACTGAAGAGTATTGTAAGTGTAGCTCTCAACTATACACCGTCAAAAACACTTCCAAAAGACCAGTTTCAGTTATCGGCATACGCCTTAGGACAAGATTATCATGAAGTAGTCAAGACAAAATTAAGACTCTTGGCCGAGCATTTTCAATTCAAGCACTATCGGGTATTCTGCGACTCCGCTCCGATCCTCGAACGCTACTGGGCTGAAAAAGCTGGCATGGGTTGGACAGGAAGAAATCACCAACTCATCATCCCATACGCGGGCAGCATGTTTTTCTTAGGTGAACTCTTTCTGGATCAGGAACTAGACTACGATCAACCCATGAAAAACCGTTGCGGAAACTGTCACCGCTGCATAGATGCCTGCCCTACTCATGCTTTGCGAAAGGATCAGGAAATAGATGCCAATCTCTGCCTGAGTTACCAACTTATAGAGAATCGGGGGGAACTGTCTGAAAAGGCAAAAGAAAAGATGGGTAACGTCATCTACGGATGTGACCGATGCCAGTTGGCTTGTCCATGGAACAGATTTGCCGGCCCTAATCATATACCAGAGTTACAACCCAGGGAAGCACTATTGAAAATGACAAAGAAAGACTGGGAAAATCTTACAGTAGAAGAATACCGCAAACTCTTTAAAGGTAGTGCAATAAAAAGAGCGAAATATGCAGGACTGATGCGCAATATCAAGGCTGCTCAGGAAGCTTCGGAAGAGATAAGAAAGAAGAAAGCTGATAATCATACCGGAATATCGAATTCATAAAAGTCACGGTCAGTATCATCAAATACCTCTATAGTGCATAGCGCAGAGCTCAATGCACCATAGAGCGCAACGCTATGCACCATCCAGCAAATCCGTATGCATAATCCAGGTGATTAATGACTATGATTCAGATTTTATTGACAAGCGTATATTAAAGGGTCAAGATTAAGACTCTATTATTTAAGTATCCGGAGATTTTAGCACAACTAGAATTAAATATCCATTTTTATTTTATATTTGTCACAAAATAACTTATTTTTCTGTTATATCGTTACAAAAACAAGAAAATTATAGACTTTAAGCCATCATTATTTGGTCCTATGATAAAAAAACAATAGATTTGTATTGGTATTACTGAAAAGGTATAAATCCTTTTAATAATTCATTTTATAAACCTAATTAATATTTTAAAATCTTACGTCTATGGTTATTGGTATTCCAAAGGAAATTAAAAACAATGAAAACCGGGTTGGAATGACTCCGGCAGGTGTATCGGAATTGACCAAACGTGGTCATACGGTGTTGATAGAAACTACAGCCGGCAATAACTGTGGCTTCCCCGATGAGGCTTACACTGGAGTCGGAGGAAAGATCATTTCCACAAAAAAGGAAGTTTATGCTAAGGCAGACATGATCGTTAAAGTCAAGGAACCTATTGCACCTGAATATAAACTGATCCGGAAAGGACAGATTGTATTCACCTATTTTCATTTTGCTTCCGATCGTCCACTTCTGGACGCCATGCTGAAAAGCGGAGCCATCTGCATCGCTTACGAAACGGTCAAGACCAAAGACGGTTCACTGCCTTTGTTGATTCCGATGAGTGAAGTAGCCGGCAGAATGTCTGTTCAGGAAGGAGCTCGTTTTCTGGAAAGTCCTCAGGGAGGAAAGGGTATGCTCATTGGAGGTGTTCCGGGCGTGAAACCTGCCAAAGTGCTGGTACTCGGCGCTGGTACAGTAGGCACTAATGCAGCCTTTAAAGCAGCCGGTCTTGGAGCTGATGTAACCTTAATGGATATCAATCTGCCCCGGTTACGCTCATTGAGTGAAATCCTTCCGAAGAACGTAAAGACGCTGTTCTCTTCAGAGCACAATATCCGTCAGGAATTACCCGATACTGACCTGGTTATCGGCTCAGTACTGGTAAGAGGCGACAAGACACCTCATCTGATTACCAAAGATATGCTGAAACTGATGCCTAAAGGAAGCGTACTGGTAGATGTGGCCATTGACCAGGGCGGATGTTTTGAGACTTCACATCCTACGACTCACACGGATCCGGTATATACAGTTGAGGGAATTGTGCACTATGCCGTAGCCAATATTCCTGGTGCTGTAGCCTATACCTCTACTCCTGCTTTGGATAACGCCACACTTCCTTATGTCCTGGCACTTGCTGGAAAAGGATGGAAAAAGGCCTGTGCCGAGGATGCATCATTGTATGAAGGGATCAATGTAGTTGAAGGAAAAGTTACCTTCAAACCTGTGGCTGATTTGTACAGACTGCCCTACTCTCCTGCAAAGGTATAAAAAGGACCATCGAGAACCTTACGGTTCTAAAATAACGATAAGCTATTGGGATATCACTATATTGATCAGTGATATCCCAATTTTTTTTGCAGCTAATTCGGGTCTGCTGAATATTGAAATGACCCCAAGAACTTCTCACTACACAAAAGGGTAGAAAATCAAGGAGATAAAAGATTACAGAGCAAGCCCTTAAGGTAGAAAACAATAATCCCCTGGCAGATCAGTATCAAGACCTGCCAGGGGAAACAGCTATGTGAGTATCTTTATTTAAAATTCATAAGCAAGGGTTATATCAAAACTACTATTCCGATATTTTTCTTTCTTTACCGGTAGACCAGCATTGGAATCCTTACTCAGTTGGATGAATCCTCTTTCATAACCAGCAATCAACTGATAATGTCCAAATAACTGAGCACCTATCTGAACACCCACACCCGTATCGAAACGTCTGAATCCGTTATGACCAAAGATTTTAGAGGATGAACTTACCTTCTTGCCATCCACTTTAGCCGTTGACTTACCCCATGCAGCATACCCCACATAAGGACCGGCCTCTCCGAAAAGGCTCAGATTCTTACAACAAGGCAGTTTGTAGCCTATATGGACCGGCAGTTCCAGATAATTGAGGTTGACAAAAGAAGTAACCTCACTAGTAATATTACCAGCATATCCATAATAAGGATGGCTCTTATACCCCTTCTGAGACCAATACAGTCCGGAAGAAAGATAAAACCCGTCCGCAGCCGACTTGAAGTCATACTCACCTCTGAATCCGACTTTTGCTCCCATCTTGACACCATCAGCATCAACATTACCGGCAGGTTTACTTAAATTGATTCCTGCATTAACACCATACCTCATTCCCTGTGCATTGGCATATAAGCAACAGCACAAAAGAAACATACCTAAAAATAACTTTTTCATTTTAAAAATATAATTGAGTTAAGTTTTAATCATCATTCAACTTCACGAATAATTTGCTATAGGTAATTATCACCTATTATACATCACCATCGTAATATGTATCATGCGCAAGTTAAATAAATTCGAAGCATATATGCTCTTCATCCATTCATTTCTATTCCATAGACTATGGAATCCGGAAATTCCCCTACGTCCAAACTGCTTTTAACAAAAAGTAAACATTTTGGCTTTCATTCTTGAAAACAGCTCCGGAGTATTGAAAGATTAAGTTTCTGAAAATGACACATTTTTTACTCCGCACCAATTTCCATAACATCTGTTTGTCATGACAGGTAAACCCATAAAGCAATATATATTACTGCTTGAGCATTATCAAAAAGTCATAAAGATAATGCTGAAAACACTTTTTTTTGTATATTTGCAGTTGATGATCCATGGATTAAAATAATACAGATATGAATAAGAAATTAAATCTAATTTATTTATCCTTTGCCCTTTTGTTGGTTTTTACTGGATGCAGCAGCAATAATGACACAAAAGACCCAGAAGGAACAGTGACACTTAATGTCATGAATGAAATGTATGGAAAGACCTTATTAGCAAATTCTGACATTTATATCAACAAGGCCAATAACTTTAAGACTCAATCTTGTTATATGGTTGATGCAGGGGCTGCTTCAAGCTTGAACACCAATTATCAGCCAGACTTACAGAATATAACCCATGAAGTTGCCGTACAATCCAAGCATCTTTATTATTTTTATGACTCTAACAGCATCCTTGAATTTCCTTCTGGAAAGCGAGCTGTATATTTAGGAGCAAGTTATTATAAAGTGATCGTAAACGCTCCTATTATGGATAATGGCATTAATAAAGGAGCAATCGTCAAATATGTCAGTTGTTACCCATCACCGGACAATCTACCTGCAGTAGAAACAACAATCGGAAATATGACTTATTCCGGAGATCAATTGACCTGTTCTGTTCCAAAGGATGCAGAATGCGCAGCTGGAAGTTATCTTAATTCAGATTCAAAGCATTTTGATATTCATTTAGACAATGGTACACTTACCATCAAACTGAAGAAAGACGTTGACCATGTATATGGCCCTTATGGTGACTATACGCTCTATGTACGTTCTGGCAATGTTTACACATCATTGATTTTCCATATCGTGGAGCATTGATATAAACATTAGTTCTTAAAAGCAAATAATCAATGAATCAACAATACTAAACTATAATATTTCAGCTATTTAATCCCAGGTCTTTGACTCTGCGTTCGAAATTCTCACGGTCTGTCAAAGCACCGTTCTTTATTCTTGCCCTATAATTGTATATCGTATTGACAGAATAGTGCAGAAACTCGGCAATTTTGGAACTGTCATCGATGCCAAGACGTATCAGTGCAAAGATCCGTATATCAGTTGACAAGCGTTCCGGATCTTTGGAATGTATCTGGAATTCAGGCTTTAGCATAGCATTAAAGTCATTTACGAAATTGGGAAAAAGATGCAGGAATACGGAATCGAAGTTAGCATATAGTTCATCTAGCTCCTTATCCTTAAACTCCATAGATTTGCTTATGTTAAAGAGGTTTTGCAAGTCTTTGTTCTTTAGTTTCTTATTCACCATCTTCCGGAAATCATCCAATTTATCTACATACTGCGAACAGATACTGAGGAATCGGCCGATATACTCCTCTTTGACCCTATTCGACTCATTCAGACGTTCGTTAGAGATCGCGAGTTTCTGATTAGTTGCCGAAAGTTCATGGTTGGATATATCAAGATTATCATTAGCATTAGACAGTTTACAATTAAGCATAACCAATTTCTCATTGATGCGTCTGAGTTCGTTGCGTGCATCAGCCAACTTGCGTTTCTGTCGGTAAACGAAGAACAGTGAACTGAGGAGCATTAATGACATCAAACTGACAATAGTTATGAAGATTGTTAGTGTCTCATTCTTCCGGTTAATCTGTTTCTGATAATTGCAGTCAATAATAGACAGTAATGGAGAAATCTGCCAGCTTCGCATACGGGTCCCGAACTTATTATTACATTCCCATGTAAATCTTATATACTTAAGTGAACGGTCTATATCTCCCTCTTTATTCAGTATATCAGCCAACTCCCACAGAGAGGCCTGGTCCATAACACTATTCATAATGTCAGACATGGCCGATTCAATCAACCAATATTTCGTCATGGTCATATTCCCCTCTATTTTATACAGTTTGGATCGATAATAAGCTACTATGGCATAGTTTCTGGAGCCCGGACTAACTTTGGCCAGGCGTTTGCTGTTTACCTTCATGGCATCAGCATACAACTTGTGTGAATAAAGATAATTCTCTTTACACAAAAGGTATCCTTCTGAATTTTTATCCAAAGTACTATATACAGAATCCCTGTATATATCCGACATCTTGATATACTTACTTCTCAGATCCTTTAATCGAGTATAATAGCCAAGTTCCTGATATACATGATTGTAGGCGATATAGTAATCACCCAGTCCATTAGCCATAGTAAGATCAGAAGTAGATACCTGTCTTAGTATCTGCAATGCCTCTGTATAGAGGCCAGAAGAGGAGCACTGGAAAGCCATCAGAGACCTACACTTACCTACCAAGTCTTTACGGTGCATTTTTTCAGCAATACTTATACATTTATGAAGGTAGACAATAGCAGAGTCATTGGTATATGACTTGTATGCGCTGTACAGTTTAAAAGACTCTTCGTATTTTAATCTTTGATTCTGTGCCTCTGACAAATACACACGTAACTTTCTGATATTATTTTCATGAGTATCAACATATTGAGAAGAATGGTCTATAAGATTATCTAACTTATCGTACATAGGCCCAAAGTTTATACTACCTGCAAAAATTTGAGCTGAGAGAATTTGTAAGAAGACAGTCAGAAGAAAGATTTTCATGATATATTTTTATTAAATATTGCAAATATAAAGCAATTTCACAAAACTTTCAACAAAAATGAAGACTTTATTACATTAATCAAATATATCAAATGAGTAAATCCATAATACAGATTTAATTTGAGCCTTTATCTCCATCATTATCTCGCTTCAATTTATTATATATCAAGAATCTCTATCTGTTGTAAAACGAAAAGCGACACATCAACTTCAAAAGTGAAATGACAACTAAGTAAGTTGCGTTATGCCGTAGTCATCACCAAGACGACTACGGCAAACAACATTAACCTAAACCTATCAAAACGACTTTCTAATCATTATTATGATAATCATTGTAACTCTGATCACATCACTGTGAAAGAAACAGTCTTAAGATTGCTACTGTTCGGCCCTATCATAAGATCGAAAGTCCCAGGATCTAATACATATTCAAGATTATAGTTATAATATTTAAGAAGTCCGGGGGTGATTTCGAATGTCACGTCTTTACTTTCGCCTGCAGAAAGGTGAATACGCTGAAATCCCTTCAACTCTTTTACAGGTCTTGAAACCCCTGCAACTTGATCATGGATATACAACTGCACGATCTCATCTCCATCCCGGCTACCGGTATTCTTAACATTTATGGTAGCTGTGATACTGCCATCAGAGGCCATCTTGTCACTACTCAGACGAATATCACCATATTGATATGTAGTATAACTAAGTCCATATCCAAATGGATATAGAGCATCATTACGGACGTCAAGATAATTGCTGGCATATTTTCGGAATTCTTTAGTACCATCAGGAACAGGTCTGCCGGTAGGAAGATGATTATAATACAAGGGTTCCTGTCCTGTTACCTGAGGCATACTGACCGTAAGTTTTCCACTTGGGTTGACATCTCCGAAAAGGACATCACATATAGCATCTGCTGCTTCACTGCCGCCAAACCAAACATTGATGATCGCATTGGCATGTTCACTCTCCCACTTCAAGACCGTAGCACGGCCAGAGAAATTGAGAAGGACTACAGGTTTGCCTGTAGCGACCAGATCCCGAAGCAATGACATCTGCACATCCGGAAGATCCAGATCAGTACGGCTGGAACTTTCACCAGACATGTCTGCACATTCCCCCATAGCTGCTATGATCACATCAGACTGCCTCGCTATCTTCAAGGCCTCTTCCTTAAGTTTCTGATCATCACCACGCGGAATAGTCTTACCGAATTCTGCTGCCTTTTGCAAAGCCGCATCCGCAGTAAGATTACTGCCTTGAGCATAGAGCAGTTGAGCCTTTCCGCCCAAAGCACGTTCAAGTCCTTCTTTCAATGTAGAGTATTTATCAGGAGTATATGAGACACACCATGTGCCGGCCATATTTGCCCTTGTATTGGCAAGAGGTCCGATCAGTGCAATCTTACCTTTCTTCTGAAGAGGAAGAAGATTGCCTTCATTCTTAAGCAACACAAATGATTCGGTGGCCAGACTACGGGCAATAGCTCTGTTTTGAGCAGTAAAGATATCCCGTTTACGGCGGCTGGCATCTAGATACTTATAAGGATTTTTGAACAGACCCAACTTATATTTAGCTTCCAGCACACGCCTGCAAGCCGTATCAATATCTGCTATAGAAACTTTACCCTCAGCTAATGATTTTTCCAATGTAGAAACAAAGCCTTGAGAACACATATCCATGTCTGTACCTGCTTTCAGGGCCATCACCGAACTGTTCTGCAAATTACCCAGACCATGATTGGTTATCTCTCCAATAGAACCATAATCGGTAACCACAAAGCCCTTGAAATGCCACTGATTGCGCAGTACATCAGTAAGCAACCATTTGTTGGCCGTCGCAGGTATACCGTCAACAAGATTGAATGATGACATCACACTACCTACGCCTGCATCAACAGCTGCCTTATATGGAGGAAAATACTGGTTGTACATTCTGAGATGGCTCATATCCACAGTATTGTATTCCTTACCTGCTTCAACCGCTCCGTAAAGAGCAAAATGCTTGAGACAGGCCATGATGTTCTCTTTGCTGCTATAATCGCCCTGATATCCACACACCATAGCCTCAGCAATGCGTGAGCCAAGATACGGATCCTCTCCTGAACCTTCGCATACGCGGCCCCAACGTGAATCCAAAGCGATATCTACCATCGGACTGTATGTCCAGTCTATACCGTCAGCACTAGCCTCTTTAGCGGCTATATGAGCGCTACGCTCTATGGCAGGAATATCCCAGGAGCAAGATGCGCCAAGGGGAATAGGGAATATCGTTTCATAACCATGAATGACATCCATTCCGACAAGCAAGGGGATATGCATACGACTTTTCTTTACGGCAATATCCTGCAAAGCACGAATCTTATCAACGCCCTTTACATTAAATACTCCTCCCATATTACCATTCAAGATATCATTTGCAACCTTAGTATCAACTTTTCCTCCGGTTGTTATATCTCCAGCAACCATAAGATTAAGTTGGCCTATTTTCTCCTTGAGAGTCATCTTAGACATCAGCCCATTGATATATTGGTCCATAGCTTTCTGCTGGGCCATACCTGCAGAAGCTGTAAGGGCTAATACGAAAGTCATTAAAAATTTTCTCATATCTACTGTAATTTAAACTTTATCGTAAGTGGAAGGCTGTCTGATGCGTTCCCGGCGAAAGCCTCAAAGTCACCATCTTCAGATGTCCATGCATGTATTCTGTCATCATAAAAACTCAAGGCACTGTTATCTATTGTGATATGAACATCACGACTCTCACCTGCCTTAAGTTCTACTTTCTGAAATCCTTTAAGTTCTTTATAAGGTCTGTCTAAAGATGACTTGACATCATGGATATACAACTGCACCGTTTCTGAGCCATCATATTTACCTGTATTCTTAACGTTTATAGTAAACGTTATATTACCATCACGTGAGATTTTATTAGATGATTCACGTAAATCAGACAACTTGAATGTGGTATAACTGAGTCCATGCCCAAAAGCGAATAATGGATGCGTCTTTTCTTTATCCACCCACCTGTAACCTACATACAATCCTTCTTTATATTCCTCGTCTATTACCTTATGGTCAGGGCGCCATACTCCGGGATAAGCATTCAACTTATGTGCACCGACATCCTGCAAAGAGGCTGGCCACGTGAAAGGGAGTTTCCCAGAAGGGTTGACATCTCCAGAAAGTACATCAGCCAAGGCCTCTCCAGCTTCAGAACCGATGAACCATCCCTGTACGATAGCCGGCACCTTATCATGCCAAGGCATAGCTACAGCATTGCCGGATATATTTACATATATAAAATTCTTATTTACCTTAGCCAATGACTCAATGACACGATCCTGATGATAAGGTAACCCGTATGATTTACGGTCATGGCCCTCACTGTCTTGATAATCACTTTTGTTCAATCCACCAAAGAATATCACATAATCCGCTTTCCTGGCTTTCTCAACAGCATCATGGACAAGTTGGTCTGCAGTACGTTTGTCTGTCAGATTCTGGCCTGTCGTAACGCCATTATAAGAGCCTGTAGTATCACCCACATATCCACGTTCGTAATCTATCTGGATATCCTTTCCGAAACGTGCTTTCAGACCATCGAGCGGAGATATCTCACGTTGAACTTTCAACGAAGATGAACCACCACCGACTGTCATCATCTTGATTGCATTCTCACCTACTACGAGAATATGCTTAGCCCTATTGAGTTTTATAGGTAACACCTTATTTTTATTTTGCAGAAGCACTATTCCTTCATCTGCCACCTTACGGGCTGCAGCATAATGAGATTCCGAACATAAGAAACCCATCGGTTTGTTACGGTTCATCGTAGTTCTGTAAAACAAGCGCAGCACACGACGCACTTTATCATCAAGTTCTTTTGTGGTATATCTGCCACTTTGTATGGCCTTAAGATAAGGATTTGCCATATAATAGGAGTCATACGCATTAGTCTTACCCACTGACAGTCCATTGGTCCATGTACCAAACTCCATATCAAGTCCATTCTTCACAGCCTCATCCGTATCATGGCATCCTCCCCAGTCACTAATGACTACTCCATCAAATTTCCAGTCACCTTTCAAGATCTTCATCAGCAACTCTTTATTGTGACAATTATGCTGATTCTTATACATATTATAGGCCCCCATTACACCCCATACCTTACCATCAACTACAGCTGCACGGAAAGCAGGAAGATAAATCTCATGTAAAGCCCTGTCACTCACAATAACATTAACCTGATGACGGAACTCCTCATTATTGTTCATGGCAAAGTGTTTGACACAGGCGGCCACGCCACAGGACTGAAGGCCTTGAATGTAAGGGACCACCATCTTACTGCTAAGATAAGGATCTTCGCCCAGATATTCAAAATTTCTGCCATTCAGGGGTGTACGGTAGATGTTTACCCCCGGACCCAGTATCATGTTTTTGCCACGGTAAAGAGCTTCTTCCCCAAGACTTCTACCATAAAGGCTGGACATCTGAGGATTCCATGTTGCAGCAAGACAGGTAAGAGCAGGGAAAGCGACACACGAATCATTAGTCTGTCCGGCCTGTTCCCACTCATCCCAGAGCACATCAGGACGCACACCATGAGGACCGTCATCAGTCCAGAAGTCAGGGAAACCCAGTCTCTTAACACCCGGTGACGAGAATTTGCTCTGTGCATGGATCACCGCTATCTTCTCATTCAGTGTCATCCTGCCCAAGGCATCTTCTATTCGCTGTTCTATTGGTTTCGATCTATCCTGATATATCGGAGTCTGAGCATTAACAGCTAAGACAGCAGACATAAAGAAAAAGGACGCAATTATTATATTCTTCATATTATCTTTAATAAACAACTTGTTATTCTTGGGGAACCTGTAGACCTATCGACCTAATGTACCCAATCTGAGGAATACAATTTTCAAACTTAATTTTCTCCAGATACTGGTTCAGAACATCTTTTGCCTTTTCCTGGTCGGGACGAGCATTCCGGATATCCTTGTATATCACTCGTTGAGCCTCAGCAAACCTTACCACAATAGTGTCCCATTCTGCAGGACGTTGCACAGCATTTATGCAAGAGTTATCCAGTTTCTTATAAGGCCAGAAAGTGTAGCCTATATTATTCTTACGAAGCATCTTGCAGAAATCAGCCTGCCACTCATCTGTGTTATGGCCTGTTTCACCCATATACATAGGTAATCCCGTCTTATCACGAAAAGAAATTATATTTTGTATTGCTTTACGGTCTGTACCGCCACCATATCTATGACAGGTATACATGATCTTATCGTCAAATTTCCAATCAGAAAAGACATCAAAATTGCCATTCCATTGAGCCCCACCAAGAAGGACGATGTGATTATTATCTACTTCTCTTATAGATTTAACTGCACGTTTATACAATGGTTCCAGTTTAGTATTCAGATCCTTCATGTTGCCAAAATAAGGTGCGATAGGTTCATTCAAAAGTTCATAACCCAATATCACAGACTCGTCTTTATATCGATCTGCTATCTTGCGCCAGATTTCACAGAACAGCGACTGACTCTTTGCACTTTCAAAAAGCCAAGGATAGCCATAACTATCGTCAATATTATCTCCCGTTTGTCCTCCGGGAGCATCGTGCATGTCAAGTATTATATATAAATGATTGTCACGGCACCAGCTTATAAGAGAATCTATACGTGCAAATCCATCCTGATTGGCATTTAATCCCATATAGTCTTCATCTGTAAACAACTTATAGTTAAATGGTACACGAATCGTATTAGCCCCTAAAGATGCCAGATAATCTATATCACGGCGTGTAACATAATTATCTTTGAACTTACGCCAAAACTCATCAGCGGCATCAGGACCAACCATCTGACAAATTGCATCATTGATCATCCAATAACTATTCGTTTTCTTGAATCCAAACATATAACCTTCAGGATTCAGCCAGTTGCCCAAATTTGTCCCTATGATAGACAGTTTTTTCCCATTTGGTTGTACCAGATTCTTGCCGTCGATGGTCACAAATTTGCCTTTAGCCATAGCACCTACAGAACTGAATAATGTAAATGCGAGACTTATGTAAAGTACAAATTTATAGATTTTTGTCATAATATGTTTCTTATCTGTTATTTTAATATTCACAAATAAGCAAATAGGTCAACAAATTCTATAAATAGAATCATTAACCTATTTTGCTTATCAGATAATCATCAATATGGATTCTGGACTATTGTACCTTGAGCCGCATCAACCTCACTCTGAGGTATAGGCAAATACTTTTTATTTTCAGTCCATTGTATCCTTTCCGGAATACCTTGTTTATCGTATGCAGTCTTCTGTGCATTAAGGACCATACCTCCACCAGGTTTCAACACTTCAGAAGCCTTACCGAAACGTATGAGATCATAATAACGCTTACCCTCACCGACAAACTCAAGACGACGCTCATTAAGCAAATTATCTAAAGAGACTTGTTTATACGGAGCATTCCCCCTGAAGGCACGATCTCTAACCTGCTGGAAATAATTTTGTGCTTTAGCATTATCTCCAGTACGCAATGCCAATTCAGAAGCATTCAACAAAGTCTCAGCATAACGGTAAATCCGCTGATTGTTATCCCATCCAAGGTCACTACTTGCCGTTGTATTAGCATTTCCACCTGGACGACCTAGATATTTTCTCAAGAAAAGGCCTGTATTCTGATAACGTCCTCCATAGGTCACATTATCACCAGTCTGAGCTTTATACTTAGCAGCGTATGTTTCCATATCCAAGATACCACCATCACGGCGCTGGTCATTGGCTTCGTATGCATCATAACACTCTTTCGAGACATCACAGAAGCCCCATCCACTTACGAAATCAGGTTTGGCAACATAATTTGGATTTTCTGCTTTATGCGCATCAGAAGCAGTATAGGTCAATCCGTCTACACCTATCATAGCAGGAACGACAGTTCCACCAGGAGCGTTAGCATTACCCCAATCACGAGTACTGCCTTTTGAGAAATAATTTATTTCATATATTGATTCATCGCACCATTCATTAGACTGCTCCCAAATACTTGAAAAGTCATCCATCAAGCGATACTTCTTGCTATTGATGATATCCTCCATATAGCTTAAAGCCTTTTTATATTTGCTTTCATCTTTCTGATACATGACAAAATCAGCATATAACATTTCAGCAAAAGCCTGTGTAGCATGTCCTGCACGTGCAGGAGTCTCTTTCATTGGAAGCACCTTACTGTCAATAACTTTCTCCAGATCGCTTGTTACCAGTTTATAGACTTCCTCTTCCGATTTCTGTGGAGCGATATAAGGCATCGTCAGGTTCTTGTCATAGTATGGAATATTACCCCAATATTTCCACAACACTAAATAATAAAAAGCCCTTGTGGTCGTACCTTCTGCTATATAAGCAGCTTTTTCAGCATCCGGAAGGTTTGATGACTCGGCATCAGCAATGACCAGATTAGATCTGTTAATACCAGAGTAACTGGTAGTCCATGCTCCACCAAAATTCATAAGGCTAGTAGACTTATACTGTGAAGCAAGGTGTATCTCTGCCTGATCACTTGTACTACCACCGCCAACATAAAGATCATCACCCTGGCTGTCTG
>JAKVJW010000008.1 GCA_022486815.1 Prevotella sp.
CAATTTTACTTGATCGTAACTGGCTTTTGCTATTTGCATTTCGATATTCCAGACACCTTCAACTTTCTTCAGGGCTACAGACTCGTCATCACCCGTCATCATAAAGAGTTTTTTCAAATAATCCTTATAGGCTGCACGGATCTTCTTACTCTGTTCATCCTGTTTGAAATAATATTCACGGATTCCCAAACCAAGACCACCTTGACCAATGGAAACAAGATTCATTGAGGCATTTCTCAGATCGGCATCTGCACCAATTCCAAACATCAGCGTACCGGCGCCATAACGATCCAGCTGTGCCATAACCAACTGATATTCCCTGCGATCCTTAATATTTTTGATCCGCTCAAGAGTAGGTTTCAATGGATTCCAACCTTCTTTATTCAAGCGGGCACTATCCATAGCCAAATTATAAAGATCACCGATTTTCTGACCCAGGGAGCCCTTTTTCTGAGGCTTACTGGCATATTCCAAAATCAAATTACGGATACGTTTCTGATTCAGTTCATATAAATCCACAAACGCACCATTGTCCGTATGCTGAGCATCCAAAGGATGAGATTTCAGCCATCCTCCTACTGCAAACTCATAAAAATTGTCACCAGGCTTTACCGATGTATCCAGATTGGACCTGTCATAACCTGTTGACTGACTATTCTGCGCCAATGCAGTTGCTGAAGGACAAAGCAAAGAAGCGAATAATAAAATCTTGTAATTCATATTTATTTTTTAATAAGTTAATTGTGACCACCGCTCTACTTTAAGAGTACTGTCCTATCCTATATCAAATTATCTTGTATATCAATATACATTACCTAACGAAAACTATAATCAATTTCCATTAGAAGTATTCTTTTCCAATATCTGCTGTTACCTTATACCACCATTAACGATAATAACTCTGAAGAGTCACATCGAATTTCAGCATCGAACAAGCAGGTATATAAGAAGTCGAGCCACTTGTACCGTTAGAAGATGTACCATAACCCAAATTATAGGGAATATAGACTATCCATCGATCGCCTATATGCATCCTCATCAAGGCTGTTGTAAGACCATCTATAACATTCTTGACACTAAAAGTCACCGGCACGGCAGTATTCAGATCGAGTTTAGTTCCACTCCAGGAGCAGTCAAAGCAATGCCCATTAATCAAGTAGGCAGCATAATGCACACGGACGCCGTAAGTATAATAAGGGCTAGTGGTACCTGTGCCGTTCTGAACGATATGCACGGCAATGCTATCATCAGGTGATGGCGTAAAAGTGGCATTATTATATTTTGTCTGTCCGTCCAAAGACCAATTACAAAACACTTTCCACGCAGGATCCCCCATGAAAATACGGTTACGGGCATAAGCGAGTGTATCGCTGAAAGCCTTATCATTACGACTACGCCAATTAGCATATTCGTCGACTGTTCCATTATCCTGACTGCATGAGGCTAACATCAGTAACCCCATAAACAGTACAGAAAAAGAATATTTAATAGTTTTTGATAACATTGGCCAGTTTTTTCAATAAACTTGTGATGCTGACACGATCCTCAATAAGTGCACGCAGGTTGTCGATATCGACACGCTCTTGTTCCATTGTGTCCCGGAAACGGATAGTTACTTTATGGTCTATCGGAGTATCATGATCTACAGTTACGCAAAATGGAGTACCTATGGCATCCTGACGGCGATAACGCTTTCCGATGGAATCCTTCGGATCACCATACTGAGTATAGAAATGGAACTTGAGATCATCTACGATCTGATGAGCAATTTCCTCAAGTCCCCCTTTACGGTCCAGTGGGAACACGGCACACTTGACAGGAGCAAGAGCTTCAGGCAACTTCAATACGATACGGCTCTCCCCATTGTCTAGTTTCTCTTCCGTATAGGAATGACACATAATGCTCAAGAACATACGGTCCACTCCTATAGAAGTTTCCACATCGTAGGGAGTATAATTTTTCTTTGAGTCAGGATCATAATATTTGATCTGACGGCCTGAGAATTTCTCATGCTGGGAAAGATCATAATCTGTACGAGAATGAATACCTTCTACCTCTTTGAATCCAAAAGGCATCTTGAATTCAATATCTGTAGCCGCATTAGCATAATGAGCCAATTTCTCATGATCATGGAAACGATAATTTTCTGCTCCCATACCTAAAGATTCATGCCAGGCCAAACGGGTTTTCTTCCAGTATTCAAACCAACGTTTCTCGGTGCCAGGCTGACAGAAGAATTGCATCTCCATCTGTTCAAATTCACGCATACGGAAGATAAACTGACGTGCCACTATCTCGTTTCTAAAGGCTTTTCCTATCTGTGCAATACCAAATGGTAATTTCTGACGACTGGAACGCTGAACATTCAGGAAGTTGACAAAAATACCTTGTGCTGTCTCCGGGCGAAGGTAAATACGATTCGTTGCATCAGCTGCAGAACCTACCTGAGTAGAAAACATCAGGTTGAACTGCCGTACATCGGTCCAATTCTTTGTTCCGGAAACAGGATCAGCTATACCTTCATCCAGAATAATCTGTTTTAATTCCTTCAAATCCGGACCTTGCATGGCTGCAGCATAACGGGCATGAAGTGCATCCCGCTTTTTCTGATGCTCCAGTACACGTGTATTCGTCTCACGAAACTTCTTTTCATCGAAAGCATCCCCAAACTTCTTGGCAGCTTTATTTACTTCCTTATCTATTTTCTCATCATACTTACCAATCTGATCTTCTATCAGATTGTCCGCACGATAACGTTTCTTAGAATCACGATTGTCAATCAAAGGGTCATTGAAAGCATCCAAATGGCCTGATGCTTTCCAAACTGTAGGATGCATAAAAATAGAGGCATCAATTCCAACGATATTCTGATGGAGTAGTATCATACTTTGCCACCAGTATTTCTTGATATTATTCTTCAGTTCCACACCATTCTGACCGTAGTCATAGACAGCAGCCAAGCCATCGTAAATCTCACTACTCGGGAAGACAAAGCCATATTCTTTGCAATGACTGACTATCTTCTTGAAAACGTCTTCTTGTGCCATTTTCTCTTGCTCTGTTTTTAATTTAAACTTATTTGATGCAAAGATACATCTTTTTTTCGGGAATATACAAATTATGTTCTTCTTTCAAAGCAAGTTAACAACAATTAGCAGCTATCCAGACACGATACTTACATTCTGAGCAATAAGTGATTGTCACTAACTCTTTCCAACACCTACTTTATAGACAAAACCACTCTTTTTTATATCAGACGAAAGAAACCCTATCAGCAATATTTCAGCCTTCCTTCCGTACGCAGGACTTTTCCTACATGAAAACAATTTCAGATTTGGGCAATCCAAAATATTTTGTTATATTTGCAAGGATAAAAAAGCGAGATAATTTTATGGACGACAAAAACGACACCAAACATACAGAAGACGCTGACCAGATAGAAGATTCTGAAAATGAAGAAACAACTTCTGAACAGCATTCTGATTACAAGCCTGCCGAAAGATTTGATGCTTCTGTCGTGCATCATCTCTCAGGAATGTATAAGAGCTGGTTTCTTGACTATGCTTCTTACGTTATTCTGCAGCGTGCTGTACCCAGTATCGAAGATGGTCTGAAGCCTGTCCAGCGTCGTATTCTTCACTCCATGAAAAGAATGGACGACGGAAGATACAACAAAGTTGCGAACATTGTGGGACATACCATGCAGTTTCACCCACATGGAGATGCTTCTATTGGAGATGCGCTTGTACAATTAGGCCAAAAGGAGCTATTGATAGACACCCAGGGGAATTGGGGGAATATCCTTACAGGTGACAGAGCTGCGGCCCCACGTTATATCGAAGCCAGACTGTCAAGATTCGCACTTGAAACTGTTTTTAATCCCAAGACCACAGATTGGCAACTCTCCTATGACGGACGCAATAAAGAGCCAATCTCTTTACCGGTAAAATTTCCATTACTTTTAGCTCAAGGTGCTGAAGGCATTGCCGTTGGTCTAGCCTCAAAAGTACTGCCTCATAATTTCAACGAACTCTGCGATGCTTCCATAAAATATCTAAAGGGAGAAGCCTTCCATCTCTATCCTGATTTCCCCACAGGTGGTGCAATCGATGTAAGTAAATATAATGATGGTCAACGGGGAGGTTCTCTCCGGATAAGGGCAAAAATAGAAAAAATAGACAACAAAACTCTCGCTATACGTGAGGTTCCATACGGAAAAACTGCTGCTACCATACAGGATTCCATTACGAAAGCGGTAGAAAAAGGGAAACTCAAGATTCGGCGTGTTGATGATATGACGGCTCGAGATGTTGAGATTCAGATACATCTCACGCCGGGGACATCGTCAGATAAAACCATTGATGCACTCTATGCCTTTACCGACTGTGAAACAAGTATCAATCCTAACTGTTGTGTCATCATGGATGACAGACCTTGTTTCCTTAACATCAGTGATGTACTCCGTTATTCAGTTGATCGCACAAAAGGATTATTACGCAAAGAACTTCTGATCAGAAAGAAAGAACTGGAAGAGCAACTCTTCTTTGCTTCTTTGGAACGCATCTTTATCGAACAACGTATCTACAAGGAAAAGAAATTTGAGCAAGCTAATGATATGAATGAAGTCATTGCTTTCGTAGATATGAAGCTACAACCATTTGTTAAAGATTTCATTCGTCCCATTACTCGCGAGGACATCCTTAAACTCTTGGAAATCAAGATGCAACGCATTCTGAAATTCAATAAGGATAAAGCGGATGAACTCATTGCGAAGATCAAAGCTGAAATTTCTGACATCAATAAAGACTTGAGTCAGATGACGAGAGTCACTATTGACTGGTATGAATACTTGAAACAAAAATATGGTAAAGATCACGCTCGTAAGACAGAAATCCATAATTTCGACACCATTGAGGTAACAAAAGTAGTAGATGCCAATCAGAAACTCTACATCAACCGCCAGGAAGGTTTTATAGGAACCGGACTGAAAAAGGATGAGTTTATCTGCAACTGCTCTGATCTGGATGATATTATCATCTTCTACAAAAATGGCAAATACAAGGTGATTAAAGTGACCGACAAATACTTTGCCGGAAAAAATATTCTGTGGGTACAAGTTTTCAAGAAGAATGACAAGCGTACGATCTATAATACCGTTTACCGTGATGGATTAAAAGGATGCACTTATATTAAGCGGTTCAACATCCCTGCCATCATCCATGACCGGGATTATGATCTAACACAAGGCAAACCGGATTCAAGAATACTCTATTTTTCCGCTAATCCCAATGGAGAAGCTGAAGTTATCAAGGTAACCCTGAATCCCAGTCCGAGAAGAAGGAACATTTTCCTTTATAAAGATTTCGCCGAGGTAATGATCAAAGGACGTTCCGCAAGAGGTAATATTCTTACCAAAGATAGTGTCCATCGTATTGGATTAAAAAGCCGGGGACATTCTACCCTTGGAGGAAGGAAAGTATGGTTTGATCCAGACGTTCTGCGACTCAATTATGATGAACACGGAAGATATCTGGGAGAATTTTATGATAATGATGCAGTCCTCGTAATTCTTAAAAGCAATGAATTCTATACGACATCCTTTGACGCGAACAATCATTACGAAAACAACATCTTAAGACTGGAGAAATGGGATCGTAACAAAATATGGACGGCTGTACTCTATGATGCCGATAACCAAAATTATCCTTACATCAAGCGTTTCACAATAGATGCTTACAGAAATCACCAGACATTCCTAGGTGACAACCCTGACTCTCAGTTGATTCTGCTTACTGATACGCCTTACCCACGTATTAAAATCACCTATGGAGGAGCAGATGCTGTCCGAACTCCCGAAACCATTAATGTAGAACAATTTATTGCTGTCAAAGGATTCAAAGCCAAAGGTAAACGGCTTACTACCTGGACAGTGGACAAAATAGAGGAGTTGCCACAAGAAGAAGAACCATCTGATTCTGTTGATTTTGATTCTCCTTTATCCGACCCTGAAGGAGAAACGGAGGGCAGTAACCTGAACACAGAAGAAGACCTTGATCCGGATAAAGACAAAACTCAACAGGAAATCATTGATGAAATGACCGGTCAATTGAATCTGTTCTCGGAAAAGGAACAAAAAGGAAAGGATTCCACATCAAAAGATACTGATACCAAAGGAGACAAATAGAATTTACTGCTTTTTGCAAAAGGATATTTGCGCCTAGTATCAAATCAGACAAGGTGCAATGCAATAGTTTTGAACTTAAATCTGATTTTAGGACAAATTATTTGATTTTCATATCTCTGAATTCAAATTTTATTTGTACTTTTGCAGACAATTAATGCGCCTGTGGCGGAATTGGTAGACGCGCTAGACTTAGGATCTAGTAGTTTACGCTGTGCAGGTTCGAGTCCTGTCAGGCGCACAACACCTAAGAACCTTATTTTATATAAGGTATCTTAGGTTTTTATTTATATAGATTTTTCTCCCGATTTTGTTGTAAGCAACGGTATATTTGTAGTCGCAAAATATTTCCAAAGAGGAGCCACCATGAGAGCTTGGCGGAACTCATTGTGTTGTAAGAGTCTGAACACTTCTTCCGGAGACATCAGATGGACAGACAGATCCTCAGTCTTATCCAAGTGTTGTGAAGAAATATGTTCCACATCTCTAGCAAGAAAGCAATAGGTAAGATTGTTCATGGAACTGGCATTCGCAGAAATCGTCATATAATCACTCCATTTCCCATTTCCAAAGCCAGTCTCTTCAAGCAATTCCCGTTGAGCAGCTACCAACGGCGTCTCTCCCTTTTCACAAACTCCTCCACAAAGTTCAAAGCGGGTTTCTCCAAGGGCATGCCGGTACTGGCGGACCAAGACAAACTGTCCTGATTGTGTAATCGCTATCGTATTCACCCAATCAGGATACTCCAGAACATAATATTCATCATTGACTACTCCAGTCGGTAATTTCACTTTATCCACACGTGCCGTCAACCACGGACGGCGAATCAGATATTTACTCGCAAGCACCTGCCATTTGCCATCGTCTTTCTTATAATCAACTTCTTTTTGTATCATCATCTGATTTGTCCTATACTTTATATACTTACCACCTTCCAGAAGTCAGGGCTCTCCTATTACTTTCCAGAAGTCTTCAGGTAAACTGATATTCTCCACTTCTTTTGCACCAATAAAAAGTGGAGCAATCTCCTTGGATGTAAAACCGGCTATTCCACACCCGATACGAGTAACAAGAAAGTGTAACTGAGGATGCTGGACGGAAAATGCGATGAAATCATTTACATAAGGGCGAATGGTATCCACTCCGCCCTGCATAGTCGGAATGGCATAGCTATGCCCCTGAAGTCCTACACCCTTCCCTAAGATAGCACCATAAAGATGGTAAGCCGTAAGTGCTGCTCCTCCATAGTGCATACCCTTGAGGTTACTGCCAAATACGAAAACCTCATGATCTTGCAGGCTCTGGATACAAGTCGGTGTGACCCTATTTTTATTCATATAAATAATTACTTCACCTCTATTTATGCAAATATAATCATTTTCTACCAAAATAGTTATAAATTAAACATAGTAATAGTCCAAGTCATTGAAAAAAATGAAATTTTATTTTGCGGTCAAATCGATTTACAGTATATTTGCACAACTAAATCTATTGATCATGGTATTTCTTAGAGTATTATTATTGTATGTCATCATATTTGTCATCCTTGCTATCTGCATCAAATACTTGAAATGGATAGGTAGAAAAGGAAAATCAAAAAAGACAAATGCCACAACTCCACAAAATGCTGAAGAGGAAAAGAGAGAAGACAGAATCCGTCAAACACCTCCGGTAAGACCTATGGTGACACCTGACACAAAACCTCAGGGCCAGCAGAATGAGCAACCTTACAGCAACAGTCACCAACCCCAGAATGCGCATTATAGAGAAATGCCTCCAAAGACTCAGGAGACAAGACCTGAAGAAGATGATTCTGATGAAGAACTAAAAAACAGGAGAAAGAGAAAGAATTTGATTATTACAGGAATCGTGATCTGTGTAGTCATCCTTGCCTTCGTCCTCGGCAGACACTCTGGTAAAGGAAATCAACCGGGAAACACATCTGACAGTAGTTTGACAGAAGCTCCGGCTATGGAAGATAGTGCTGTTGAAGATACAACCTCTGATGATGTGGATCAGGACGATAATAATTATGACTGGCTGCAAGGTACTTGGGTAGGTCAAACACCTTACGGAACCGTACAACTGATTATTGCCGGGAATCATATCAAGAGCCAGGACAACAGTGGTATCTCCACGGGTACCTTCAATATTCAGAACGGACAAATCATTGCAGCCTATAAGGGTGGACAAACTCTGACATACTCTATAGATACCAACAAATATAGAATCGGCTACGGCAAAGGGATTTATCTTTATAAAGGCAGCAGCGATACCCAAATGGATGAATCTTCAGATGAAGATAATGAGGACAATCAGGAACAGGAAACAAACCAGAAGACAGAAGATAACTCCAAAGATCAAAATCAGGAAAAAGTTGATTCTTCAAAGCATTCCAAAAATATATCCAAACTCCAGAACAGGTCTTCTAAAACGGATAAAACTGTGAACTAAAGACCAGATCTGAAAGAATCTAGAAGGGTCTCTTACTCAGAAAAATCATTTCTTCACTTTACTGAAATGATTTTCACTATGATGAGTAAGAGACCCTTTTTTATATCTTACAAAATCTCTTTATGATTCTGGCGACTCTGCATCCTCTCTCTTCACTTCTCTTTGGATGCGACTCACTGCACCAGTCTTGACTATCAATGGGACTTTCTCTATCAATATATTACTTGTATCAAGACCAAAGGCAGCCGGTATACTTTGCTTCAAATTAGACAGGAAAGTATAGGTTCCCATTACCAGTCTCTTCGACATTGACATCGAACTGATGGAAGTATATATCCGCTTGATAACAACAAACACAAAGTTTCCCGGAACACCATCTTTCTTCAAAGACGGATAGCAACTGGACAAATTGAACTCATGATTGGCTACCAAGTCTTCTATGATCTGCCTGAAATATTGGTTAACGTATGGCTGAACACGGAAACCCAGTTTAAGATTAACCCGGAAAAGTGTATCCGGTATCAATGGAGTAAAAGAGTATTCCAATGTAGACGGCTCATCCTCATAGGATACATGTAACAACCAGTAATGATCTGCCCTGACCGGATGCTTATTGATAATAGAATACATAATCTTCTGTTCGACCTCTGTATCCTTGCTCAACTTGCTTAAATACACCACATTCGTTGCAAATTTCGGTATCGAATTATCTGACTTGATATCTGAAAGCACCTGGAAATATTTTCGAATATCCAATGACTTTACCTGACTGTTCCGAATGCGAGAAGCATTATACCATACATACATGATAAAGGAAATGATACCGGCTAAAGTGATTGTAACCCATCCTCCATGAATGAATTTGAACAAATTGGCTATAAGGAAAACGGACTCCATGCATACAAAAAAAGTAATAACCGGAAACACGATCCATTTGCTTATTCCACGTTGAAGCATATATTCACGAAGAAGAAGCGTTGTCATCAACATGGTAATCGTAATAGCCAGTCCGTAAGCAGCTTCCATACGAGAAGAACTTCCGAAAAAGATAACCACTAAAGATACACATATCCAAAGTGAGATATTCACAATTGGAATATACAACTGTCCTTTGATCTCTGTAGGATACTTAATTTTCTGACGCGGCCAGAAAGACAGGTTCATTGCTTCACTGAAGATGGTAAATGATCCGCTGATCAAAGCCTGACTGGCAATAATGGCAGCAACAGTAGCCATAAAAATGCCAAAAAACAACATACCGTGGGGCATAATCGCATAGAAAGGATTTACATCAGGTGAAAGACTGCCTCTATGAGCAATAATCCATGCTCCCTGTCCCAGATAACTGAGAAGCAACATAGCTTTAACAAAAATCCAACTGACACGGATATTATTTACTCCACAGTGCCCCAGATCAGAATATAGAGCCTCAGCTCCAGTAGTACAAAGAAATACAGCACCTAATATCAAGAACCATTCTGGACTATGAAGAAGTAAACGAATAGCAAAATAAGGATTAAAAGCGTAAAGTATGCGTACATAGTCGCCGATATGCGTTAGCCCCAAAATACCAATCATGGAAAACCATATAAGCATTAAAGGTCCGAATAAACGACCAATCTTCTCTGTACCAAACTGCTGGATAAAGAATAAGACAGAAATGATACAAAGACAAATAGGAATAACAGGTGTTGAAGGCGCATAACTCCTTAACCCTTCTATGGCTGACATAACCGTAATGGATGGAGTAATGACACCATCAGCTATCAATGTACTTGCCCCAATAATTGCTATCAGATAAAGCCCCTTCTTACGATGCTTCCGAATCAAGGCATACAATGCGAGTATTCCACCCTCTCCATTGTTATCAGCCTGTAAAGCTAAAATAACATATTTGACAGTCGTCTGAAGAGTCAGTGTCCAGATAATACAGGAAACAGCTCCGATAATATAATTAGGATCGATCACTCGGGCTGCTCCCACAATGGCTCTCATCACATAGAGAGGAGAAGTACCGATGTCTCCATAGACAATACCTAAAGTAACAACAAGCCCTAAGAGACTAAGCCGATGACGAGTGTCATGACTCAGATTACCTTGAAATGCCATAACTAATACACTTTTTATTTAACGAGTGCAAAATTAACATTTTTCTATGTCACCATATTATTTATATAGATATTTCTATATTTGTAAAAGCTATTTAACCCTAATGCATATATTTTAACAAAATGAACTTTAGAATTCCATCCCTTTAATCCACAGAATAACTAATTATGAAGAAATAATTCAGCAATATCAGACATATAAAATATCCTGTCTTCAAGACTTCTGAAGAGATCAGCCTGTAAACTGATTCACCAACAGCCAGATATTCAAAGCTGTTACAATTATGGCTATGAAATAAAGAAAAATCGTATTCCATAATCGATTGGCATACTTCCCCATTACTTTTTTGGACGACGTCAACCTCACTTGAAGGAAGACCGTAAAAGGAAGTTGGATACTCAGCACCATTTGAGAATAAATCAGTCCCTGAAAAGGATTACCAATAAAGAAAATCAATAACAAAGCTATACCTAAAGAAACAACGATTCCCACTATAGAATGCATATCGTGTGCATTATAGGATTCTCCGAACAGACCGGAAAAAATACTCCCCGCTGCCATTCCACTGGTAATCGTACTTGAAATACCAGCTAAAAGCAAAGCAATGGCAAAGATATTGGTAGCATTACTACCCAGAAGGGGCTGAAGCATCATCTGAGCCTGAGAAAGTTCCTCCACATGCTGACCATGTTCATAAAAAGTTGAAGCTGCCAGAATGATCATAGCGGAATTAATAGCCCAGCCTACCAACATAGAAAAAAGAGTATCAAAAAATTCATATTTGAGCATATGCTGAATCCGGTCATCTCCTTTGAGATTAATTTCCCTACTTTGTATGATTTCGGAATGCAGGAAAAGATTATGGGGCATTACAACCGCACCAAGTACACTCATGATAATAAGCAATGAGCCATGAGGTACAGAAGGCACAAATGTACCAGAGAGTGTAGCTCCCCAGTCAATATGTACCAGAAACAGCTCATAGATAAAAGATAATCCGATCAACGAAACAAAGCCGATAACAGCCCGTTCTATCTTCTTATAAGAATTAGTAAAGATCATGACCAGTACAGCAGCAGTAACCAAGATAGCACCTGCCGGAATACTAATTCCCAAAAGCATCTGCAGAGCAATAGCTCCACCCAGAATTTCGGCAAGAGAAGTAGAAATACTTGCCAGAACCGCACTGATGACGATAGGACGCCCCAACCATCTCGGAGTGTATTTTACGGCTGCCTCACTCAGGCATAATCCCGTCACTATACCCAGATGTGCCACATTATGTTGCAATACGATCAACATAATAGTTGACAACGTGACCACCCAAAGCAAAACATACCCATATTCCGAACCGGCCGCCAGGTTACTTGCCCAGTTGCCCGGATCTATAAAACCAACTGTAACCAAGAGCCCGGGACCTATATATTTAAATATATCCAGTCCACCTAAGACATGCGGATGTTTTTTGTTTTTAAGTTCCTTTATGATATTCATAAAGACAAATTTACATATTCTTCGAAGACAATACAAATAAATCTTCTAAGTTTTTTGCCAATCAAAGAAATCTGGCATATTTCTTATCTGTCGAATCAAATCAACAGACATCAAGAATCACCTTTGTCAGCAACTTTTCTCCCACTGACAAACCGTTATTTATTAAATCCTCATAATTCTATTTTACAGAATCAGCCGCCTTTGTTTTTTCCTTTGTTTCTTTCTTCTTTTTATTTCCAGAAATTTCAGTAACCCTTTCTGCTTCTTTTTCATACTTCTCCCTCATCTTATCCAAAGCCGTCTGAATTTTTTCTATTTGAGCATGAAGACGCGTAATCTCCGCATTTTTTGCTTCAATCTCATCTCCTTGATTCTTGATAGTAGTCAACATTCCCTCCAATTGTTCATTATCGATTTCTTCAGGATAAAGATTATCTACCCGATTAATGAAATCTCCCAGAATATTCATATAATTAGTAAACGCATCAAAAGGACTACTATAGATACCCCTGTCAAGTCCGACATTACTCGGTTTGGTCGTCATGAAACGGAAATTATTAGTGGCCTGCAAGTAATCCCAGTCTTGATTGATTTTCGGATCATTGGCGATACGGACACGATCAGCCACACTATAGAGTTTGTTGAAAGCCTCACGCTGCATCGGATTACCTAGCCAGGGACTGACATCCCGCTCTTCATCTATCCAACTTAATGTGTCCGGAACATTCAAGAAATCTACACTCTTTTCTTTCGTAAAGATCTCGGAAGGAGTTGAAAAATTAATATTCTGTTTCCTGGCAAACTCTGGCAGGGCCCTGAAGAAGTCAAGTATATGACTGGAGAGTGGCTGGGAAACGCCCAAAGCAGAAAGTTCCATAAAGATATTAATGATGTTATCTTTCTCTGGTAAAGCAGCTATTTTGTTGATATATTGATCCGCAAATAAAGGATAGCCACTCCATGTCGAATCATTAAAACGCAATGATATATCATCACTCAGATTGATATCACGAAGCAATAATTTCAACTCAGGAGCCAAAGCACAACAATAGACATAATGCGGACTCTTCCAACCTAACACATGTCGTGCCCCTTCCGTAAGCATTCCCTTAAATCCCATCTGGGCTGCCAATCCACCAATATCATCACTGTAGATAAGGGATGAGTTGCGGAGCACCTCAGGTGTCTGTCCAAAATATTCTTTGATAATTGCCACCTGTTTCTTAACATCAGCTTTGAAACTTTCTTCATTGGCCAATGAAGAAAGGCCATGCGAATAGGGCTCAGCAAGAAATTCCACACAACCGGTATTATTCAATTCCTGGAGTTTTTCCAGAACTTGTGGTGCATGTACTTCTAACTGTTCAATACCTACACCGCTTAAAGAGAAAGCCACCTTGAAATAACCATGATTCTCCTTAATCATCTTCAAAAGTGTTTCCAGAGCAGGCATATAACTATTGACCGCGATACTGGCTATCGACTGTTCATTGGCAAAATCATTATAATAGTAATGATCGGTGCCAATATCGAAAAAGCGATACCTTTTCAGATGAATGATCTGATGTATCTCGAAGTATAAACAAATCGTTTTCATTTCTTTGAAATTTTTGATTGATATAGATAAATTAATGGTCTATTTCCAACCCAGTGTCCTAAGATAGAGCTCACGGATCCACGCACCCACTTTTTCCCAGGTTATGCCTGCTACTTCTCTTTTTCCCTCCTCTGAAAGATATCCAAAGAGACTTTCATTATGACAAATAGAATAAATGGCATCCGCCAGAGCGTGGATATCCCAGTAATCAACTTTAATACAATTATGGAGAATTTCTGCACATCCACTCTGTTTTGATATAATCGTAGGCGTTCCACATTCCATGGCTTCCAGTGGCGATATGCCAAAAGGTTCACTCACGGAAGGCATCACATAGACATCTGAATCTTTCAAACACTTATATACATCATTGCCATGCATAAATCCAGGAAAATGAAAACGGTCGGCAATACCTCTCTCTGCTGCCAGAAAAATCATATCATCCATCATATCACCAGAACCTGCCATACAGAAACGAATATTACGTGTACGGTGCAATACTATATTCGCAGCTTCCACAAAATATTCCGGCCCTTTCTGCATCGTAATCCTTCCGAGGAAAGTAACTATTTTTTCTTTATTCAAATGATTTGGGCGAGGAAGGACGGCTGCCTGAGGATTCAAAGGATAAACTGCATTATGGACCGTAAACACTTTATTAGGGTCCTGATGATACTCTTCGATCACGGTACGACGTGTCAAGTCTGACACGCACATGATACAGTCCGCATGATCCATCCCATCCTTTTCGATACCGTAAACCGTAGGGTTGACATGCCCGCGACTCCGGTCAAAGTCTGTAGCATGAACATGTATACATAATGGTTTTCCGGTCACCTGCTTTGCATGAATGCCAGCAGGATAGGTTAACCAGTCATGTGCATGGATAATATCAAAATCAAAAGTCCTGGCCACAACACCGGCAATAATGGAATAGTTGTTAATCTCATCATTCAGGTTTGCAGGATACCCTCCAGCAAAACCCACACAACCGAGATCGTCCACTTGCATATAGTTGAAGTCAGCATAAATATGATTACGAAACCTGAAATACAGATCAGGATCCATCAGATTACCGATACGTTCCTTTACCCGATTGTAATCGACATTGCGATATGCAATAGGGACACAATTCATTGCCACAATATGGGAAAAAGAATGATCCTCATCTCCAAAAGGTTTCGGCAAACAAAGAATCGTCTCTACATCTCCTTGGGCATGCAAACCTTCGCTGATACCGTAATTTGCTGTGGCCAGTCCGCCAAACACATGAGGGGGATACTCCCATCCAAACATTAAAACTTTCATATTGATCCTCCCTCTTTACTCATTGTTGATAGATTGATTATTAGCCTGTTCCAGGAGTTCAAGAGCTCTCAGAATCTCGCCTACATTCATCGCAAAGGAAATAGCTCCTCGGCCAGAGAAAGGTGGATTACCATCAAAGAACTCACAGATCGTACCAAGGCAATGGGTGGACATCTCATCTTCATACCCCACCATCAAGCGTTCCAGAAAACTTAACCGGCTGCGCTTAAAAAGTTTGATACAGGCTTCTATATAAAATCCTTCAAGCCAAGGCCAGGCTGTACCTTGATGATAAGCATAATCACGTTCATTTTGCGGGCCAACATAAATAGGATTATAACCGTCACTCCTTGGAGAAAGAGAGCGCAAGCCTTTAGGTGTAAGCAATTCCCGGGTACAGAAATCAAGTATATTCCTTTTTTGTTCCTTGGATAAAGGTGAATAATCAAAAGCAGCAGCAAACACCATATTCGGACGGACACTCCAGTTAGGTGCCTGATCATCCACGAAATCGAAGAGGTATCCCCATTTATTAACAAACGTCTTCAGAAAATTCGTCTTCGCTAGTTCAGATCGCTGCTTCAGATCTGTCGCAAAAGACTCATCCTTAACTAAGCCAGCCAATTCTGCACCGAAACAAAGAGCATTGTACCACAACGCATTGAATTCAACGATATAACCGGTACGTGGGATTACAGGACGACCATTAGCCGTAGAATTCATCCACGTCATTGCTTCATCCTTACCATTCGTATAGAGAAGGCCATTATCACGAAGTTCAAGATTTGGATGTTTATTGTTGATCAAGAACTGAAGAATGTCTTTCAGCAGAACCCCATACATTTTTACGCACTTATCCGATCCTACTTCATGGGCATACTGTTGGATTGCCCAGATACACCAAAGAGGAACATCTGGTTTATCAATCTCGTAGATCTTCTTGGTCAGCGGCTGATGCTTCATAAATTCTTCAAGTGCAGTACCCGCTGTTTTCATAATCAACTCAAAATAATCATACTCATCAATGGAAAGGGTCAATCCAGGAAGAGCGATAAAGGTGTCTCTGGCACGACATTTGAACCAAGGATAACCGGCAAGAATATATCGGTCACCATTACTCTCATGAATACGAAACTGATGAGCTGCATCTACCAGACAATGAAAGAAATTATTACGAGGTACCCGTTTTTCTATCTCTTTCACACAAAGAGATTTCAAACCACTCGTTTCACTTTCCGTCGTGGATGCAGAGAACACAATACTTTCGCCCTTTTTAATTCCCATCTCAAAATATCCAGGAACATACAGGTCCTCATCGGAAGCATAACCTCGTTCCTGCTCTTTCGGATACTCTATGCCACGATACCAGTCCGGTTGGAAATGGAACTTATTTTTCTTAGAAAACTGCATATACAAATCAGGATAGCCAGCATACATACATGTTTTAATTCCATTCTCAACTTCCGTATAATCTCGGTTGACTGCACCGTTTTCATGCGTAAATTGCCTCACACTGCGAAAAGCCAGGAAAGGACGGAATTGTAAGATCGTATCTGAATGGGCATCCTCCAGAGTATAACGGATAAGGATACGATTTTCATAATGTTGAAAGACTGTTTCTTTCTTGAGAATCACCCCTCCGACACGATAGAAAGTAGCAGGCACCTTATCACAATTGTACTCACGTATATATTTATGTCCATTGGGACTGAAATGATTTCCCTGGTACTTATGTAAGCCCAGATTGAATCGTGCTCCATGCTGGATAACAGAAACATCAAGGGAACTTAGCAGTACATGATTTTCATCGTCCAAATCAGGAATAGGTATGACAAGAAGTCCGTGATATTTACGGGTATTGCAATCCACTATTGTAGAACATGAGTATGCCCCTGAGCGGTTTGTCCCCAGGATCTCCTTGCGAAGAGACTCTTGAAGATTAGACATCAAAGCATGTTCAAATTTAAGATAACTCATAGGTCTGAATTAAGGTTGATCATTAACATCCATTCAATAAGCGCGTTCAAAGAGAGTCTCTCTATGGGCTCACCTATTACACTTCAAAATTAGCAAAATAGATTGAATAGCCCAAATTATTATTATTTTTTTTATACAAAAAGGAGGAATAACTTATTTTATAATATAATTTTAGCCAAAAAGAATAGCCGATTCAACAATTTTATGTAACTTTGCAAGAAGTAACAGATAATAAGATTTGCCTTTGACGGCCAATAGACCTCAAGGGTTACAAAGTGGATAATTGATTCTCACTTTTCAATTACTCTTTGCATCGGAAAGGAAGAACATCTGAATAATTAAATTTGCATGTAGCCCCTTTTTAATAAAACGATTTCTGTTTTTATCCATTTTTTACTTATCTGTTTTCTAATTTACAGCCTGCAATCAGCCGTACAAAAAGACTAACTTATCTAGCCTGAAAATCACCACGACTAATCCATTTGAGGAAAGAGAATATGGTATCCAAGATTCAAATTAGTAAAGAGAAGATCGCACAGAGCATTGGAGCTCTATGGAAGTCATTTACAGACAAGCAATATCAAGTATTGCTCAAAAATCTTAGCGTACACCAATTTAAGAAAAGCGAAATCATTTATAAAGATTTTGAAAGTCCCATTTATACAATGTGCCTGATACAAGGCAAGGTCAAAATTTTCAAGGGGGGTACAAGTGGGAGAAATCAAATAGTAAGAGTTATCAAGCCCATCGAGTTTTTCAGTTACAGGGCCTATTTTGCTCATGAAGACTATAAGACTTCAGCAATGTCCTTCGAAAATTGCACGGTTGCTTTCTTTCCTATCCAGATCCTCAAAGAATTCATGTCTGAGGATTTTGAGATTTGCCGCTATTTCATCCAAAGGCTTGCAAGAGAACTTGGCATTGCTGATGATCGCACCGTAAATCTCACACAGAAACATATACGAGGCCGACTTGCCGAGGCTTTGCTTTTCCTAAAAGAAAGTTATGGTATTGAGGAAGATGGTTCCACTCTTAGCATCTATCTCAGTCGTGAGGATCTGGCTAATCTATCGAATATGACGACCAGCAATGCAATACGCACCTTGTCTGCTTTCGCAAATGAAAAGATTATTGCTATTGACGGACGAAAAATAAAGATTATCAAGGAAAAATTATTAAGGAAGATTTCCAGAACAGAATAGGCTTTTCATCAGTTCTGCCCCAGATCATTACTATCAAGTCGAGAAGCATCAAATAGTCATTAGTTTCTTTATTTCATCCACCTTCTTACATGTTGGTAACTGGCCATCTATCCAATGGATAGTGAAACCTCTACGTTCCATACCTCGGAACCAGGTCATCTGCCTCTTGGCAAATTGATGAATGGCTATCTCAAGTCTACTGAACATTTCATCATACGTGAGTTTACCTATGACATATTCTGTAACATATTTATATTCCAGTCCGTAATATATGAGATCATCTGCAGCTATTCCCTTATCCAAAAGGCTTGTAATTTCTTCGATCATTCCATGTTCCAGGCGCTCCTTCAACCTATGTGTAATCTGATTTCTGCGCACATCCCTGTCAACACGAACACCAATAATCAACGAATCCAATTTTGGAAAATCTCTTTCAAGTGCAGAATGTTCCAAAGAGTAAAGTTCAATTTCTATTGCCCTTATAGCTCTCTGGCATGAATCCACATCGGTCCTGTTGTGCATTGTTTCCCCATTCTTCACCTTTAAATCTTCCAGCATCTTTGCAAGTTCAGGCAACGATAGCCCCTTCAATCGTTCCCTCAACTCCTGATTCTGAGGTACAGAAGATAGACGGTACCCTTTTAAGACAGATTCAATATACAGTCCTGTACCCCCGCAAAGAACGGGCATGACACCATGACTGTAGATGGTCTGATAAGCCTTGAGGAAATCCTGCTGATAACGAAAGAGATTATATCTCGTTCCGGGATCACAGATATCTATCAGATAATAAGGGATAATTTTCCCATCAATATGATAATCCTCCAGATCTTTTCCTGTTCCGATATCCATACCCCGATAAACCTGGCGACTGTCAGCACTTATAATTTCGCCACCGATATCGGCAGCAAGAGCAACCGCTAAAGTTGTTTTACCTGAGGCAGTAGGACCTAGTATTGTAATCATATCAGGCATATCTCTATTCATTTAATTTCATACAAAAATAACAAAAAAAGCCGTCCGGCACAAGACCGGGCGGCTATTTTTATGTAATTACTTAAGAATTACTTATTGTTGTACTTGTTCATGACCTTGATCAGATCTACTACCTTGTGGCTATATCCGAACTCATTGTCATACCAAGAAACGATCTTTACGAAGTTGTCTGTAAGGTGAACACCTGCAGTTGCATCATAGATAGATGTCAATGGGCAGTTCAGGAAGTCAGAAGAAACAACAGCCTCATCTGTATAACCCAGAATGCCTTTCAGGTTAGTTTCAGAAGCCTTCTTCATAGCAGCATCAATAGCAGCCTGTGTAGCAGGTTTCTTCAAATTAACGGTCAGGTCAACTACAGAAACATCCAAAGTAGGAACACGCATAGAGATACCGGTCAATTTGCCATTCAACTCAGGAATAACCTTACCTACAGCCTTAGCAGCACCAGTTGTTGACGGGATAATGTTGCCAGAAGCAGCACGGCCACCACGCCAGTCTTTACCACCCTTAGAAGGACCATCAACGGTCAACTGAGTAGCAGTTGTAGAGTGAACGGTTGTCATCAAACCAGTCTCAATACCAAACTCATCATTCAGAACCTTGGCAATAGGAGCCAGGCAGTTGGTTGTACAAGATGCGTTAGAAACGATCTTCTGACCAGCATATTTGTCAGTGTTAACACCACAAACGAACATATCAGCCTGACGGCCGTCGTCACCCTTCTTAGAAGGTGCAGAAAGAACAACATACTTAGCACCAGCTTTCAAATGCTTCTCAGCGCGGTCCATGGTCAAATAGAAACCAGTAGACTCAACGATATATTCAGCACCAACTTCAGCCCATTTGATATTTTCAGCATCACGCTCAGCAAAGCAGCGAATGTCACGGCCATTTACAACCAGAGTGTGATCATTTTTAACAGAAACGGTGCCATCGAAACGTCCGTGCATGGTATCGTACTTCAGAAGATAAGCAAGATAATCAACTGACAGAAGGTCGTTAATACCTACTACCTCAACATCGTTCTTGTTAGCAGCTTCAAGAGTTGAACGGAAAACGAAACGACCAATACGGCCGAAACCGTTAATACCAATTTTAATCATTTTATTTTTTTTGTTTAAAGAGTTAAATAATATCCTAATTACATCGTCTTTTACCCGAACAAGGAAGAAAAACTTTGAATATTCACTTCACTTCATAAGCTTTTTACCTGTTTTTCCGTTCTCATAACCTCGTTAAGATTTGCATCAAGAATTTCCAGGGCCACGAATCGCTTAATTCCAGCTTTCTTCCTTTTCCAATCGCAAAGATACAATTTTTTTTCTATATTTGCATCGTGTAATTGTATTAAATTTTTTAAAAAAGAAGGGGAAACACCCTTTCATTATACCTTTTCTATATAAAGCCACAAGACTGACACATTGATATTACAAAATGAAAAATATTTTATTCTTCAATTATTAAATATACACTCAACTCATTCCACGGGCAGATACACTAATTATAAAAATTATACCATGAGTAAATTTATCCAAGAATTCAAAAAGTTTGCCATCAAAGGCAATGCCGTCGACATGGCCGTCGGTATCATCATCGGTACAGCATTCGGAAAGGTCATCTCTTCCATCGTTAACGATATCATCATGCCTCCTATCGGATGGCTGATTGGCGGTGTTGATTTCAGCGACTTAAAAGTCACCATGCCTTCTATTGTTATTTCCGGAGTAGAGCAAATGAAAACCGCTACTATTAATTATGGAAATTTTATTCAGACCTTGATCAATTTTCTGATTATCGCCCTCTGTGTCTTTCTCATGGTAAAAAGTCTCAACCGACTGACCGGAAAGCACAAAGATGTCCCCCAGTCAATTCCCAAAACTTCTAATGAAGAAAAATTATTGACTGAAATCCGAGATTTGATGAAAGGAGAAAACAAACTAACAAGCAGGAAATAAAAAACGCCTTCATGCCTTTTGAAAGAGAAGATGCAAAAGAGCAGGCATCTTTTTTGCCTGCTCTTTTATCAATTTCCACAAAGACGACCGAGCCCTTGCATGAAATCTATCATTCCCATTCTATTGTCGAAGGCGGTTTTGAAGAGATGTCAAGACAAACGCGGTTGACCCCATTGACTTTGTTAATGATCTCATTACTTACTTTAGCAAGGAAATCATAAGGCAGCCGAGACCAGTCAGCCGTCATTCCGTCCATACTGTTCACTGCACGAAGAGCAATGGGATGCTCATAGGTCCGTTCATCTCCCATCACACCCACAGAACGAATGGTGGACAAAAGAATAGCACCTGCCTGCCATACATGATCATAAAGAGGCGTTCCATCCGGCATCTTATACTGATGCATATTTTCAATATAAATATCATCAGCATCCTGCAAGATACGGACTTTCTCCCGGGTAATATCCCCAAGAATACGTACGGCAAGACCGGGTCCCGGAAAAGGATGACGCTTAATCAGTTGCTCCGGCATTTTCAATTCATGCCCCACATGGCGCACCTCATCTTTGAACAGCCACTTCAGCGGTTCACATAATTTCAGTTTCATCTCCTTAGGAAGACCTCCGACATTATGATGACTCTTAATAGTCATCCCAGTAATGTTCAAACTCTCTATCCGGTCGGGATAGATTGTACCTTGGGCAAGCCATCTGGCATCCGTAATCTTCTTGGCCTCAGCATTGAAAACCTCTACAAAATCACGGCCGATGATATGACGCTTCTTTTCCGGTTCGGTCACTCCCTCCAGATCCTTAAAGAAACGGTCACTGGCATCAACACCTATTACGTTCAGTCCCAATCCTTTATAAGCATCCATAACCTTGGAAAACTCGTTTTTGCGGAGCATCCCATTATCGACAAAGATACAAGTCAACTGTCTTCCAATGGCACGGTGAAGCAAAGTAGCACAGACGGAGGAATCAACTCCTCCAGAAAGACCCAGGATGACATGGTCATTACCTATCTCTGCTTTTAGATTTTTGACCGTCGTATCTACAAAAGAAGCTGGGCTCCACTCCTGACGGCTTCCACAGATATCCACGACAAAGTTTTTCAACAGTTGTTTACCCTGTTTAGTATGTACAACCTCTGGATGGAACTGCACAGCCCAGAGCGGATACTTGCTGCTGGCATACGCAGCGTAATGGACTTCTTCTGTAGACGCAATTACGTGACAATCCTCTGGAATAGCCGTAATCGTATCTCCATGACTCATCCACACCTGTGAATTCGGTTCGAAACCCTTGAAGAGAGGATCTCCGGAATCAAACTTCTCCAGATTGGCCCGGCCATATTCCCGGGTACCTGCCTGTTCTACTTTTCCTCCATGAGAGTACGCGATGAGCTGAGCACCATAGCAAATCCCCAATACAGGATATTTACCTATGATTGCGCTCAAATCCATCTTAAAGGCTGAAGGATCATGTACGGAATAAGGGCTTCCACTGAGAATGACGCCAATAATGTCTTTGTCATCCTCAGGAAATTTGTTATAAGGTACAATCTCGCAGAAGGTGTTAAGTTCACGAACCCGGCGACCAATCAACTGGCAGGTCTGGGAGCCAAAATTAAGAATGATAATCTTCTGTTGTTGCATATCAGAATTTATATGAATATTATATCTACTTCTTAAACTCTTACAGGGGTATTACAAAGTCTTTTCTTTAATAAAACTTTTATAGATAGCTGTAAACCGAATTTATTTCTGACTATTCTTCAGTTCTTCCAGGAATTCCTCTGCCTTAGCAAGAGTTTCCTGTTTCCCTACATCCATCAGTTTAAGCTGGTCTTGCACATATCCTCGAAGGAATACTTTATCACAATTTTTCAGATAAAAATCCATAATAGGAAATTCATCCGGCCAGTCATCCATCAAAGGAAAAAGACGTGGAGAAAACAAATGAATTCCGGAAAAAGCGAACAAATGAAGGTTGGGAAGAGAATCTCTCACCCAAGAATATGGACTTTTCACTTCACCGGTTTCTATATTCGTCCATCCGACCAAGCGCATGTCATCATCAAAAACAAGATAACGCTTTGTCTTGCGTTGACTCACCAACAGCAAGGCATCAACTGGATTATTTCGTGTTCTATCCTGTCCATTACCATTTCCCATACACAGAGAGGAATTCTGTACAGCTCCAGCCATACAACTTTCCCCAGTCTTATAAAACCTCTTCAAGTCAACATTACTCAGAACATCAACATTATGGATAAGAACGGGAGAATCCGGATTAAAGAAAGGCCTTGCCTTCTTGAGTCCTCCCCCTGTATTCAAAAGAGAGGTACTTTCATCGCTTACACGAATATCCACCTGGAAATCGTGACAGGAAAGATAATTGATAATTTGATTGGCAAAATGATGGACATTGATAACAATGCGACTGCCCCCGGCAGCTTTCAAGCGAAGAATAACATGCTCCAGCAACGGTTTGCCACCAACCTGTACCAAAGCTTTCGGAATTCTGTCTGTCAAAGGTTTTAACCGCGTTCCCATTCCCGCTGCAAAAATCATTGCCTGAATCTCATCTCCATCCATACTTGCAAATATACGTATAATTCTGCAGAAAGCAAAGCTTTCTGCCTCTTGAATTTATCCTTTGTTCAATAAAACAGATTATATTTTTTTTCTTACCACCGGTAAAACAGTACGGATATGCTGTTCACGGTGGACGATTTCTACTTCTACGCCAAATTTCTGATTAATATGTTCAGCGACATGCTGGGCAGAATATACACTGCGATGCTGCCCTCCCGTACATCCAAAACTAATCATTAAACTAGTAAATCCCCTTTGAAGATACCTTCCTACATGATGGTCCACCAAACGATAAACATTATCCAAAAAGGTAAGAATCTCCCCATCATCTTCCAGGAAACGGATAACCGGTTCATCAAGCCCTGTTAACTTTTTATATCTCTCGTATCTTCCTGGGTTATGTGTACTACGGCAATCAAAGACATACCCTCCGCCATTACCGGAAGGGTCTTCCGGAATACCTACACGATATGAAAAACTATATACATGAACGACGAGTGGTCCTTTCCCATCATATTTTGAAAATGTAGCCAAACCATCTTCCGGACGAGCATGATAAATATTATTTTTCGTTGTCTTCAGACCATCAGCACGATGACGGACAGGGTCTTCTACCTCAACAAATTGTGGTAATTCTGTAAGGCGTTGCAGCATTTCCATCATATAAGGATAGGGAAACACATTATGCTTCTCAGACAGTCGGATCAAATCTTTCAAATTTTCAATAGCCGGAGGAATGCTATCTATAAAATGTTTCTTTCTTTCAAAGTAGCCACGGAAACCGTATGCGCCCAAAACCTGCAAAGTGCGGAAAAGGACAAACAGAGACAGCCTATTGGAGAAATGGCGGATTGTGGGTACTTCGGTATAATTTTTCAAAGACTGGTAATACTCATAAATAAGCTCTCGTCGCAATTTAAAAGAATATTTTGCTGAAGCCTGCCAGAGGAACGAAGCAAGATCATAGTAAACAGGTCCTTTCCGTCCTCCTTGGAAATCAATAAAATAAGGATTCCCCTTTGCATCAAGCATAATATTCCGTGCCTGAAAATCCCGATAGAGGAAACTATCCATCAGTTCCGAAGTCAAGTCCTTTGCAAATAGACGGAAATTTGCCTCCAGTTTCATCTCATGAAAGTCCAGTTCTGAGGGCTTTAGAAAACAGTACTTAAAATAATTGAGATCGAAAAGTACACTATCCCGGTCAAAAACTGGTTGAGGATAACAATTCGACCAGTCCAGCCCTTCAGCGCCATGAATCTGGATATTCGGCAATTCCCGAATCGTTTTGACCAACAGGTGCTGTTCATATTGGTTGTATCTGCCATCAGCCTCCCGGCCACCACGTATGGCATCAAAAAGAGATATGGAACCTAAATCTGTTTGAAGATATCTGGATCCATCATCACTAACTGCAAGAATATGAGGAACCGGTAATTTTTTCTCAGCAAAATGTTGTGATAAATAAACAAATGCCTTGTTCTCATCAAGACTTGTTCCGATGGCTCCAATAACGGAATGACCTTCAGAATCTTTTAAGCGATAATAAACACGGTTGCTTCCTTGACCGACTAGTTTTTCTGTATCTGCCGGAACATGTCCCGACCATTGACAGTAAAGTTGAATCAGTTTTTCCATTTCTTATTTATTTCTGATTACAACTCTATTCTTTTTTCTCTTGAGCATCCACCTGTCGGCGTCCTCGAACACGCTTTTCCTCCCATCTCCGAATAAATTCATCAAGAACGAATAGGATGAGAAGTATTCCGAGTGACATAAAGAAACTATCGGTCAGATACATCAGACCGGCACATATTATAAGGAATAAGAAAATCCTTACCAAATAGGATTTTGAAACTTTCTTCTGATTCATGTGGCAAAGATACAAAAATTCAAAGAAAAAATCAGATTAAAAGGGGATTTGTAGTCTAAAAAATATAGAAATAAATATTCAATGGGAAAGTAAAGAACTCCTAAAATCTATAAACAAAAAAATCGGATGTCGTCCCGACAACCGATTTTCAAAAACAAACTACTTAAAAACTAATCTACTAAAACAAATCAAAAAATATCTTTATGGTCAACGACCTATATTACTCTAAATATGCTACAAAGATAACATCTTTCCTACTATGACGCAAGTTTTTTTAAAGAAAAATACATATTTAAATGCTAAATAAAACAAAAAAAGGGACGAATAATGAGTATTCATCCCTTTTTGTTAGTTATAGTTTACAATTTTACATCATTCCAGGAGCACCAGGTGCTGCAACTGCTGCCTGTTTAGGTTCTGGTTTGTCTACCATCACGCATTCAGTAGTCAACAACATTCCGGCAATAGAAGCTGCATTTTCCAGAGCGACGCGCTCAACCTTGGCAGGATCTACGATACCAGCCTTACGCAAGTCTTCATATTTCTCCGTACGGGCATTATAGCCATAATCACCTTCTCCTTCACGAACTTTGTTAACAACTACAGAACTTTCCAGTCCGGCATTCTCTACAATCTGGCGAAGAGGTTCCTCTATTGCACGGGAAACGATATTGATACCGGTCTGCTCATCCTGATTGTCACCCTTAAGGCCTTTCAAAGATTCCAGAGCACGGATGTAAGTTGTACCACCACCGGCAACGATACCTTCTTCAGCAGCTGCACGAGTAGCACATAAAGCATCGTCTACACGATCCTTCTTCTCTTTCATCTCAACTTCAGAGTTAGCACCTACATAAAGTACAGCGACTCCACCGGAAAGTTTTGCAAGACGCTCCTGCAGTTTCTCTTTATCGTAAGAACTCTTCGTGTTAGCGATTTCATTCTTGATTTCATTGACACGATCCTGGATATTCTCCTTCGCACCTGCACCATTTACGATAATCGTATCATCCTTGGTAACTGTAACTTTTTCTGCAGAGCCAAGCATCTCCAGTGTAGCCTGTTCCAGTTTCAGACCCTTGTCCTCACTGATCACGACACCACCAGTCAATACAGCGATATCCTCGAGCATAGCCTTACGACGGTCTCCGAAGCCAGGGGCTTTCACAGCACAGATCTTCAGGCCGCCACGCAGACGGTTAACCACCAAGGTTGTCAAAGCCTCAGAATCCACATCCTCTGCAATTACCAGCAATGGGCGGCCACTCTCAGCAGCAGCCTGCAGGATAGGCAGAAAATCTTTCAGATTACTGATTTTCTTATCATAAATCAGAATGTAAGGATTATCCATTACACACTGCATCTTATCTGTATCAGTTACGAAATAGCCGGATAAATAACCACGGTCAAACTGCATACCTTCAACAACATCAATATGAGTATCACGGCTCTTGCTCTCTTCAATGGTAATCACCCCATTATTGGAGACCTTGCGCATAGCATCAGCCAGCAGTTTACCAATCTCAGGATCATTGTTTGCGCTCACTGTAGCCACCTGCTCGATCTTGTCATAATTACTGCCTACGATTTCTGCATGACCCTTGATGTATTTTACTACTGCGCTCACAGCTTTGTCAATACCACGCTTCAAATCCATAGGATTTGCACCGGCAGTAACATTCTTCAAGCCTTCGCGTACAATAGCCTGAGTCAGGATAGTAGCAGTGGTAGTACCGTCACCGGCATCGTCACCAGTCTTACTGGCTACACTTTTTACCAACTGTGCGCCTGTATTTTCAAACTTATTTTCAAGTTCTACTTCTTTAGCCACCGTAACACCGTCCTTGGTAATCTGTGGAGCACCGAATTTCTTATCGATAACGACATTACGTCCCTTAGGACCCAGAGTGACCTTAACAGCATCAGCCAGTTTGTCTACGCCCTTTTTCATCAGGTCACGTGCCTCTACATCATATTTTAATTCCTTAGCCATTTCTTTTCAATTTTAAATTTGTTGTTTTCTTTTCCCTGACTATTGAGACTTCTCACATAAGAGATGATTATTCATCTGTCTTTATCAAACGGTCAGTTACTTCGTTCATTATAACACTCTAAAATAGTATTCAATTATTTTTCGTCCAGGATTGCAAGGCAGTCACTCTGACGCATCATCAGATATTTAGTACCTTCATTTTCAATCTCTGTACCGGCATATTTGCCATAAAGAACAGAATCACCTGCCTTGACAACCATCGGATCATCTTTTGTACCCTGCCCTACAGCGATAATCTTACCCTTTTGTGGCTTTTCTTTAGCTGTATCAGGAATAATAATTCCACCTACTTTTTCTTCAGCTGGTGCAGGAAGAACCAGCACTCTGTCTGCTAATGGTTTAATGTTCATAATACTTTTATTTAAATTTAATTTATCCGACTCTGGCATCAAACACTTTCGTATTTAATGTTTCGCCTATATATATACGAAAACTGTGCCAAACTTGATGTATGACAAATTTGGCACAGTTGAAACTGACAATGGTGTCAGTTCTCCGAAAATATCTGGTCTGTTATAACAACAGAATTTAAGAATCCAATGGCATATCCAGACTAAATCAAAAAAGTCTCTTGCCGTTTTCCAGACTACTATCTTTTTGAACATGGTTCAAATCCACGAATTCACCATGAGCCTTGCGCTCAACTATCAAGCGGTCAAGTTTTTTCTTCCTATTCGGAGAAATCCACTTTCTGGCAAAGATATTCGGAATATCTACACCCACGGCTATCATAATGATAAGCAAAGAACCATTAATGGCATTGTGAGTAGCCGTCGTTACTTCTCCCACGACACCCTGCATATCAATCAAGGCATACAGAGCACGATACATCAACACCCCAGGCACCATCGGTATAACAGCCGGAATGGTTATGCACTGGTGAGGCGTATGGAGAATATGCACCATCTTGATATTGATAATACTAATCAATGCAGAACCGCAAAGGGTACCGACAATAGGACCGGCATCCAGACCTATGTTGCCATTGCTCGGACCCAAGTTAACAAAATTTCGGAAGCAGACAGCTATAATACCGCCTACGGCTATCCAGGGCATCAAGCGCTTCGGAGCGTTAAAGATCGTAGCAAATCCCATTGCTGAAATAGCTGCGGCCAAAGCATACTCACCAAAGGAATGATGGGGTATCATACTCAGGTTCTTCACAAAGTTATCGATGCCGAATATCTTGATAGCCAGAGCAATGCCAAAGGACATGGACACAACCATCAGTAAAGTGTTCGTCGCCCTCACCAGTCCCAGTTCTATATGATTATCAAGCATATCGCTCACAAAATTGATGAGCGGAACTCCAGGAACAATAAAGAGGGCACAAGCCAGCATCGGATGCCAAGGCGTATTAGAATGCAGGACAGGCAACAGGCAATCCGGCAGATACGCTTCCACATCCGGAGTGGAAATAAAATGAGACAGCCAGGCTAGAAGCGTAGAAATAAAAGCTGCTACAGCAATATTGAAATAATTGTTTGAACCCAATTGATTCAAATACATTCTGAAACGATTACCAAGAATAGCTGCGATAGAAGCATAGAAGAACGCTGGCCAGTCACAACCGAACTGGATACAGAATCCACCGCAGGCGAAACCTGCTCCTATGGCTACCATCCAGTCTCCGTAGTTACGCTTGGCAGAAGCAATCTGTTCCAACTCTTTTTCATACTGGTCAAGAGAATAATTCTGACCGATAGCCCGCCAAGTCAATTTGCTGATTCCCTGGATAGACTCCATATTGATGCCATGCTTGTCGCAACGCTGCATCTTTGAAAAGGAGTGCGTCTCATCACTCAGGTTTACCTGAAGCATATAATAATCAATATTGATATGCAGATATTCCTTCGGTAATCCCAAGAAAGCAGCAGCACGATTCATATTTCTTTTGATTCTGCTGGTATCGGCTGAACTTTCCACCAATATTTGTCCCGTTCGTAGAAGCAGATCTAATTTTCTACGTAATACACGTTCTGGTTCAGTTTTACATTTAAATTCACACTCTGAATCGGAATTACATTTTGTATTCTCACCCATTAATCTTACAAAAAATATATTTATGATTGAAATCCTGAATTTCAACTGCAAAGTTACGAATATTTATTGAATTTTAAGATGATGGAACAAAACTTTTTATCTTCATCCTAGAAAGATACCTCCTTATTCATCAGGTGACCATCTTTTAAAGTCATCCTACCTCATTTCTGATTCATTCTATTTCCTTATCCTATATTCATTTCAAAATCCTTCATGCGGCAATATTCCCAAGAATCATCCATAATTTTAAATTTTTATTTGTAACTTTGCGACTAAACAAATTGATAAATTATAAAATCATGAAGAGAGTTCTACTATTACTAATCTGCATTATTACTGGAGCTGTCAGTGCCTTTTCTCAGTCATGGCCAACGGCATTACCAGAAGCCAGACCTGGAGTAAGATGGTGGTGGCTAGGGTCAGCCGTCGACAAAAAAGATCTGAAATGGAATCTTGACCAATATCATAAAGCAGGCATAGGGGCTATCGAGATCACCCCCATCTATGGTGTACAAGGAAATGACAAGAATGATATTCCTTATCTTTCCCCTAAATGGATGGAAATGCTACACGATGTTGAGAATACCGGCAAGGCTGATAGTATCGAAATTGACATGAATAACGGTACAGGATGGCCATTTGGAGGCCCTTGGGTACCTATTGACGAAGCTGCCTGTAAGGCCGTATTCTGTGACACCATCGTAGACATCCATGCAAATCTGATGAAAATCAATTACCGGATTCCGGAAAAAGAACAAAAATACGCAAGACCACAGATCATTAAGACTTTCCCTGTTCCGGGAGACCTGAAACATAAACGCGTCATTGTTCTCTATATCAGTCGTACCCGTCAAATGGTCAAACGCGCAGCTCCGGGTGGTGAAGGCTATGTTCTAGATCATTTTGACAAAGATGCCGTAGCTCATTACCTGGCTCATTTTGACAGTATTTTCGCGGCTACACATACGCCGTTCCCCCATACGATGTTCAATGACAGCTATGAGGTTTATAATGCTGACTGGACACCTTCTCTCATTAAAGAATTCGAGGCTCGCCGCGGCTATAAACTTCAGGACAAATTTCCAGAATTCCTCGCCGGTGATCCCAAAGTCATAAGTGACTATCGTGAAACACTTGGAGAACTTCTACTTGAGAATTTCACGGAGCAATGGACAGCGTGGGCACACAAGCATGGAGCCATCACCCGAAATCAGGCACATGGCTCTCCTGCTAATCTGATAGACTGCTATGCAGCCGTAGATATTCCCGAAATCGAGGGTTTCGGACTGACAGACTTTGGCATCAAAGGATTACGTCGTGATTCCGTGAAGACTCGCCCTAACTACAGTGACCTGTCTATGCTGAAATATGCCCCGTCAGCCGCCCATATCACAGGAAAGCCTTTTACATCCAGTGAAACCTTCACCTGGCTGACAGAACATTTCCGTACTTCACTAAGTCAGATGAAACCGGATTTAGACTTGATGTTCTGTGCAGGTGTCAACCACATGTTTTTCCATGGTACGGCCTATTCTCCAAAGAATGACCCATGGCCAGGATGGAAGTTTTATGCCAGTATAGACATGAGCCCGACCAATTCCATCTGGAGGGATGCACCTTTCCTGATGCAATACATCACCCGGTGCCAGAGTTTCTTGCAATGGGGGAAACCGGACAATGACTTTTTGGTCTACCTTCCTATTTATAATATGTGGAGAAGAGATACCCAGCACCGCCTCATGCAGTTCAGCATCGAGAGTATGGCCCAAAGGGCTCCGAAATTCATCAAAGATATTTTGAATATCGATCATCTGGGATACGACTGCGACTATATCAGTGATAAGTATCTGATGGGATGTACCGTCACTGCTGACGGCAGTATACAAACTGCAGCAGGGACAAAATACAAAGGAATCATCATCCCTGAAGGCGCAATTCTGACACCACAGATGTCCGAGAAACTAAAATCCCTGGCTAAAAGTGATCCGACATTAGTAATGAATGGGGTTCATGCACAAGAGATGAGACGCCACGCCTCACCTGAAGCTATGAAAACAGAGTATAATCTGAAAATGATCCGCCGCAGCAACCCGATAGGTTATCATTATTTCATTGCTAACCTCACTCCGAATGATATAGATGCATTCGTTCCATTGGCCATACATTTTACAAGTGCTACCTGGTTTAATCCTCTCAATGGCAACAAGTATACTGCAGAGATAAAGGCAGGAAAAGTACATATCATCCTGAAAAGTGGTGAAAGTCGCATTCTCCTGACTTCCAATCAAGAGACAACACAAATCAAAAGATCCGAGAATCAGAAAGAGACTGTTCATTTGGCAGATATCAATCTGACTACTAATAAATGGCAACTGAGTTTTATCGATGAAGCTCCGAAAGTGGGAGAAACCTTCCAACTCAATGGATTGAAGACATGGGAAAATCTAGACAACAAGACCCGTATCACTATGGGTACAGGAGTATATGAAACAACTTTTAAATTGAATAAGAAACAGGCTTCTGCTCATTGGAATATCAATCTGGGTGATGTGCGTGAAAGTGCAAGAGTCTACCTGAACGGGCAATTCATCGGTTGTGCTTGGAGCGTACCCTTCATTCTGAATTGCAAAAACACACTGAAAAAGGGCAAGAATACACTACGTATAGAGGTTACCAACCTACCTGCCAACCGTATTTCTGATTTGGACAGGAAAGGTGTAAAATGGCGTAAATTTAAAGAAATCAACTTTGTTGACATTACCTATCACAAATCCAATTACGCTAATTGGGGACCTGTCCCAAGCGGACTGAACAGTACCGTCAAACTCCAGCAGGCTACAGAACAAACCGGATTGTAAGCGCTCTTATCACACCGTTAACAAATTTTCAAAGAAGTTTGATTGTTCTTAAATAAAACAAACTGTAATATCAGATTCATTAAACAAAAAGTGATTCCAACATTAATTCCGGGATATTCAATCAATAAAACAAATGCCTGCTTTTGAACTTAAAAGCAGGCTGTTTCTGGATTCAGAGAATATAATCATGAAGAGAAATACCATTTTCATTTTCTTCCTGCTCCTTGCACTAACAGGAAGTCCCCTACAGGCTCACGCCAGAACTTCTCCAAGAAAAGCCAGTGATATCCTGACCACTGCACAAAAGGTAAACACCTATTTTATGAACAGGTATCAAGATCCTACTCAACCTACTTTCGTCAAGAAAGAACGTTCCAGTAACCTCTGGACCAGAGCTGTCTATTATGAAGGACTGATGGCACTCTATGAAATAGACAAGAATCCTGAATATATTGATTATACCGACCGATGGGCTAAATTTCATCAATGGTCTCCACGTAATGGAGTGAATACAACAAATGCAGATGACCAATGCTGCGAACAAACTTATCTGGAACGTTATGTGCAATCCGGCGGTCAGGAGAAAATCGAAAAAGTAAAAGAAAACCTTGATCTGCAGATGGCTTCAGGAAAGCACACTTATTGGACCTGGATAGATGCTATTCAGATGGCCATGCCTTTATATGCCAAGTATGCCAAAATCACAGGGGAAAGAAAATATCTGGATTATGCCATAAACAGTTATAAATGGAGTCGTGACACCTTGGCAGGTGGGCTTTTCAACAAGAAAGAGGGACTTTGGTGGAGGGATAAGGATTATGTCGCTCCTTACAAGGAAACAGATGGGAAAAACTGCTACTGGAGCCGTGGCAACGGTTGGGTCTATGCTGCTTTAGTCAGGGTCATGCAGACACTAAGAAAGAATGACAAGGATTACCAATTTCTCAAACGGGACTATCTTCTGATGAGCAGGGCTCTGATCAAATGTCAGCGAAAAGATGGTTTCTGGAATCCTAGTCTGGTCTCATCTTCATACGAAGGCCCCGAAACATCTGGCACATCACTATTCCTTTATGGTATGAGTTGGGGTGTACAGAACGGATTACTGAAAAACAGATCTTACAGACAAGCTTGCGACAAAGCCTGGAAAGCCATTAAAAGCACCGTACATGCAAACGGTTTTATCGGCTACAGTCAGGGAACAGGCAAGGATCCTGCTGCGGGACAACCTGTCAACAGCACACATATCCCTGATTTTGAAGACTTCGGCACCGGTTGTTTCTTATTAGGCGCTGCCGGATATGCCAGACTTATCGAATACAGCCGATAAAATTCGAAAGCAATACTCAAAAAGAGACAATATTCTAAAAGAGATAATATTCTAACAAAGAAAGGGAATGGAAATTAAACAACAAATCATCAAGAAGATGATCTATCTGCAACACATTACTACTGCCGTCACACTCTTTTTCATTACAACGGTAACCTTTGCACAGAATCCACAGAAGGGTAATTATGGGTACCTCTACTGTCACATGAGTGACCGTGGAGAATGGACAGCTTACGCGGTCAGCAGGGATGGCTACCACTATCAGGATATTCTCGGTGGTGATTCCATATTCAGCTCTGCCAGACTCGCCCGTATCGAAGGGGGAACACGTGATGCCTATATTTGCAGAGACTATCATTGCAAAGGCTATCTGATGGTCACTACTGATATGTGTGTCAGAAAATCTCATACATGGAACAATTACGGCATTGATCTGCTCAAAAGCAAGGATATGATTCACTGGACCTCCACGACCATTGATTTCAGGAAGTTCTCTTCAACCATTCAGAGAGTGTGGGCACCTCAGATTTTCTGGAATCCTACCTATCAGTGGAAAGATGGGAAGAAGGGCGGATATATGATATACTACTCAATCCTGGATAAGAGCGTCTGCCCTTACGACCGGATGTATTACAGTTACGCTGACAAGAGTTTTACCCATATTACTGCACCTCAACTCCTATTTGACTGGGGATATGCGACAATCGATGCGGACATCAACTACTTGACAAGTGACCATCTCTATCATCTCCTTATCAAGAAAGAAGGCGGGGAACCAGGTATCTATACGACAACTTCAAAGAGTCTGACTGGTCCATGGGAGAAACCTTCGGATAAAGACTATGTCCATTTTGAAGGGAAAAAACTGTGTGAAGGTCCTTCTGCCTTTCAACTGATCGGTGACAAGACCTGGAGAATAGCTTACATCCAATATTCCGATCACCCTAAACATTACCGTATCTGCAAAGCTGACAAACATTTACGCAATTTCTCAGACCCGGTAGATATCCAAGGCGTTAGCGGTCCTCAGCACGGATCTTTTATGAGAATTACCAAAGTGGAATACGACCGTTTGCTCAACTGGTCAAGAAGTCTGAAAATTCGACAGTAAAAATGATCTTTCGGATCATCGTGTCTGCCGGCTGATCCATTTCGACAACAAAATGCGCATATCGTTGATAATCAATAATATGCGCATTTTATATCTAAACTATACAATACTTAATTATTACCAATACTGTGGTAACGTATTTACCAAGGCTTGGAAATATGCTTTCCAAGCCTTGGAAACATGCTTTCCAGTACTTTGGAAATATGCTTACCAATACTGTGGAAATATGCTTACCAGTACTGTGGAAATATGCTTACCAGTACTTTGGAAACATGCTTTCCAGTACTTTGGAAACATGCTTACCAGTACTTTGGTAATATATTGGTCCATTCTTCCCCATATTGAATTATCGGACATAAAAGACAAATCCCTGATCTGGTACAATCCCTTCGTCAAGAGCCTTGAATGCAACACATGAGAAGCAGAGGGACGATGGCCAGACGTAATGTCTTCTATGCAAAATTACGGATTACATTCTGCTTCCATTCCTCACTTCTGCCATGCGTCTGATAATCTACTACCTTTTCCTGTCCGTTATCCAAAGATACTGCGAAGCGTCCGTCCGTTGACGGGATGCACCGGTAACCAGACATAGACAGGATTGCGGTCTGACATAATGCTGCATCCAATGATGGAAGTAGCACCGATCAATGAGTAATAAGTTTCAAACTCTTACTCTTAAATCCTTCAACCGCCACTTTCAAAAGGACTTTCCCCGGAACCCGGCCGGCACGGAGAATAACCTGAGCAGTCCCATTATGAAGTCTGATCTGATTCCCGGTCAGATTCTCATCTGTGGTAATATCTCCGTTACTGACTCCTATGATTCGGGCATTCCCCTCTACAGAGAAATGCACATCACCATCAGCGCTCCAGACACGATTATTTTTAGCGTCCACTGCATTTACACGGACAAATTGAAGGTCCATGCCGTCTGCATGCCAAATCTCCTGATCCGGAGAAAGTTTCAACTTCACTGCCTTTCCATACGTATTTATCCGATGGCGGGCTATAACCTTTCCTTCTTTCCGGGCTATCGCCTCAATGTATCCGGGGTGATACTCCACATTATCCCAACGAATCCTATTACGATGATTCGGATCATTTGTATTCTTCTTTATCCCGAGACTTTTTCCATTGACAAGAAGTTCTACCTCCGGCGCATTCGTATAGGTATAAACCGTATATTTCTTCCCAAGCGTACGATTCCATTGATCAGACAACTGCTTCACTGATTCTTTTACGCCATTCCAGACTTTTCCATTGTCTTTCCTGTCTACGATACCGATATGGACAACTGGTTGATCTGTAAACATCGACTTCAGGAAATAAGCCTCAGGCTTAGGTTGAAGAGAAATATCAAATACCCCTTCGTCACTTCCTTTAGCCGGCCAGCCATGGCTCTCCCCTAAATAATCAATCATCCCCCAGTAAGCCAAGCCAATCACTTTATTGAGATTCATCTTGTAAAAGTTCGGTCCCATAGTAGAGAGATTAGCCTCACTCTGGTAAAAGATCATATTGGGGAAACGCCTGCGATCACCCGGGAAATACATATACCGGTAATTATAGGCCTGTATATCCGTAATCATTGCCAGATCACAAGGCAGCGAATCCGTCTCCCAATTACGGCCGCGCGGATGCATGGCCACCGTTACCGGACGGGTTGTGTCATAGCGATGCAGTAATGTACGCTGAAGACGATAAGCAGTAACCCCCCAGTCATTAAAAGGCAGATTCGAATAAGTCTGGAGTTCATTGCCCAAACTCCAGAAAGCGACACAAGCATGGTTGCGATCCCGTTTCACCCATTCCGGCACATCATATTGCCATAGATTCGTCCAGTCCGTACGTCCTCCGGCATATTGTTTCAGCCACTTATCATAAAGTTCGTCCAGTACGACTATTCCGTATTTATCACATAAACGGTAGAAATCTTCACTATAAGGATTATGAGACGTACGAATATGATTGAACCCAAACGCCTTCAGGGTTTTAATGGTTTTCTCGATGGCCCGAGGATAAGCTGCTGCGCCAAGGAAACCTAAAGTAGAATGGTCTGCAATACCTTTCAAGAGTAATTTCTTACCATTGAGTTTTAACCCGAACTGAGGAGAGAATTCAAAAGTACGCACTCCGAATAATTCTTTCACTTGATCAGCTAAAGTACCATCAGACTTATATACTGACACTTCAGCAGTATATAAGTATGGATGATCACAAGACCAGAGTTGTGGATTTGACAAAGAAATCGGAGTCAGGACATATTCCTTATCATGACGCCGTGGAGAAAAAGCCATCATGCTATCCTTCTGAGCCACCACTTTCCCAACGGCATCCAGAATGCGCACCTGGATTTTACCGGTTCTCTGCTTACTCTCTCGGCATATCTCTGCCGTAATATTTACCAGTCGGTTATCCTTTGTCGTAATATGCAGAGGATGACGGACAAAATACAACTGAGAATCTGTCAGCAGTAAATGAACGTCACGGTATAGCCCTCCTCCGGTATACCAACGGGAATTATTCGGTCCCATGGTATTGGCAGTCACGATGATTTCATTATCTGAACCATATTTTACCTTATTCGTAATGTCAATACCAAAACCTACATATCCATAGTCTGTACCACCGATTCGTACTCCATTCAGGTAAACATCACCAACCAGCATGATTCCCCCGAAATCAAGTTCAAGCCGGCGTCCCTTCCATTCGGCAGGCACATAAAGAACCTTCCTGTAAGCGCCGACACCCATTTCCTTAAAAGCACGGGCTGACAGACGGCTTTTCACATTGGCAGCCTGATCACTAAAGTCCGGTCGTTCTCCGGGGGCAGGTTTGACCCAAGGTTGAGAAATCTGAAAATCATGAGGCAAATCAACATTCTGAACTTCTGCCGAGTGGAAATTGATTTGCGCGGGACGTGTATCCGCCTTGACCATCCTAAACTGCCAGCCAAAATCAAGATTCAATGTATCACGCTGTGCTTTTGCCGTCAAAGCAAAAGAAAGAATCGCTATGGAAAATAATATTTTTTTCATGTATATGAAGTAAAGGTAAATTCCGAATTAAAAGAACTTTTTAAGAAAACAGCCTACATCAATTTCCTGCAGGTTTGACCAAATCTATCATCGGAGCAGGATACCACTTATAGGTTTTCCAATTATCAGGATGAGCGGGATCAAAATCTTTCCAGTCCTTGCGGAGATATTCAACCATAGGCAGATGATTTTCTTTCATACCCATTATCACCATCTTAGCTACCTCATAAGCTCCGTATGGATTGAAATGTGTATTGTCTGCAAGAGCCTTGGTCTGCCCAGGAAAAGTATTGGCAGGATATTGTACCAAAGCACGCTTACTATCTTCGAATCCCAAAGACTCAAAGAAAGTCCGAGTCATATAATGAAGTTCGATCAGAGGAACACCTTCACGTTTTGCCGCAACACGCATTGCCTCCGGATAATCTCCATGAGTTTCACGAATATGCGTATTATGATCTTTCCAGAACCGGCGTTCAGTAGGTGTGATAAAAACGATATTTCCACCGGCCTTGCGCACCTTATCAATAAATATCTTCAAGGCATAACTGAAATTATACCAGGCTCCCGCACCCGGTCCGTGTTCTTTTTGATCATTATGTCCGAATTCACAAAAGACCCAATCTCCTTTCTTCATCATCGTAAGGATCTTATCCAGACGGTTCTGATGCAGAAAAGAAGTTGCAGTCAGTCCACTTTCAGCATGATTGGAAATTGCTATCTGATCATTGAACCACCGCGGAGCCATCTGTCCCCAACTCGTCCAAGGCTCTTTTGCCTGATCTACCACAGTTGAATTTCCACAAAGGAATAGCGTTGTAACAGCGGTATCCGGTACGATAGTGATACTCTTCACAGCAGGAGCAGGACCGTTGAACTCCAACGTCAGTTTGTTATCCCAGTCTAAAGAACCATGCTCACGCTGATTTAATCTTACCTGTTCCTTATCGGAAATATATGGAGAACGCTTATTCACAATAAAAGAGAAGATCTTAAACTTACCTTTTGCAGTAGGCGTGTTTTCCAGAAACAACCGGCGACTTTCAGCTCGAACCACCGTTTGTGCGACTCTGTGTCTGCTCCCCAGAATAACTGTCACCTTATAATTGCCATCAGGAACCTTAACCGAGAAAAAGAAAGGTTTCGTAGATTTTCTGTTCGGAGCAGGCATGATATCATATCCATAACCTCCCGCATCCGAATAGACAGGTTGTGGTTTGGTCATGTCAAAAGTTTGACCGTACCCCGCCAATGTTGTCAGAAATGCAACTAATAATATTGATACTTTCTTCATTTTACAAATAGATTGTTATTTACCGGGTTGTAAGGTCTTCTTAAATCGTAGATATTATTTATGCTCAATATTACTCTAAAACAAATTTCACCCCTACTTGTAAGAGAGCAATGTAAAGTTGCTCTCTTATAGAACAGAATTGTTAATACCCGGATATGTTATATAGATTTGGAACGATTCAGATTTCTTATTTCAGATATTTGGCTAAAGGGCTCTTGATTTCCTTTAATCCTTCAGCTACATCCTTTGCATTTAACCTGGCGCCGGACAAACTGTTATGAGTATGGTCGTGGTTGTAATATTTTGACGCTTTAGCCTTATTGCCACAGTGCTTATCCAACCAATCAGCTGTAATATCATGCAGATCGACAAATTCCACACCCGTTGCCCGGACCACCTCTCGATACCATTTACCGTAGGTATCATTACGACGTTCTATCTTTCCATCTTTCCACTCATTACGGGGTGTGAGCGAAACGAGTACAGGAGTAGCCCCTTTCTCGCGGACATCATCAATAAACTTCTTCAGATACCATCCGAAACTGTACACGACTTCGTAATGTCCGTTACGGGCAGACCTATAGATATGATCCGTATCCTGTGCACAGGCAATCACTCCTCGCTCTTTATCATGGTCAATAGGCCCGATATCATTGTGACCAAACTGAATAAGTACGAAATCTCCAGGTTGAAGGCTATTATAAACCCGGTCCCAACGACCTTCATTTAAGAAGGTGCGTGTAGAACTACCGGCCTTGGCAGCATTGAAACAAGTGATTTTCTTCTTGTCAAAGACCGTATAGGCTTGAGAGCCCCAGCCCCACATGCCTTTCTTATCTTTATCCATGTTCTTTACAGTACTGTCCCCGGTAATCCAAACTACAGGCTTTCCCTTCTCACGCTTTACCGGTTCTGTAGGCAAGGCAACAGAAAGCATCATCTTCTGCAGAGGTCTTAAAGCAGGATTAGGACTATCGGCAATACCTTCTGCTGCACTGCGGGCATTCATCATCGCGCCGAACCTGCTGCTATGGATGTGGTCAACATAGAACATATATTTCTCTTTCCAGTGACTATAACGATCCAGTTTCTCCCCAGAAATCTCATTCAAATCAATAAAAGGCACTCCATAGGTCGCAGCCACTTCTTCCAACCACTGCGTATGGATTTTTCTGACGATTTTCCCGGTTTTCGGATCATACGCATCACGGGGAGTCAGAGACATCAGTATAGGATTGCCTCCCCGTAGACGGATGTCCCGGATAAACTTCCTCATATATTCGCCATAGGTAAAGACGGTCTCATGAACTCCGGTCTCTTTAATGACCACTTGGAGAGAGTCCATGCCAGTACCCGGGATACTGGCCCGCGCACGTCCCCTGTCATAAGGGCCGTTGTCATTATGTCCGATAGAGATTATCACCCAGTCACCGGGACGGATAGCATCTCTCACGGGAGCCCATAACTTATTATAATAGGTACGGCTACTCATGCCTCCCAAGGCCTGATTCTCTACTGTTATTTTGTGAGGGTCAAAGAAAATATGCTCATAGTATCCCCATCCCCACTGACCATTGTGACCATCTCCCAAGGTTCCATTACGCATCGTAGAATTACCAATCAAAAAAAGGACCGGATGATTATTTATTCTACTGGAGCCGGGAACAGGACGAGCGGTCTGAGCTTTACCCAGACTATCCAAGGTCAGATCTACCACATGGTTCACATCCGCAAGAGGCGCTGGCACCTGAGCATCCATAGTAACAGGAACAACCATTGCCAATAGGAATGCAGACAGGCAAAGCATGACAAAATTTCTTTTCATCATCAATTAGTTTTAATAGTTTATTTTTAAATAAATAGTGAGTTGTGACCCTTCCTTTCATTCTTTATGACTCAAGCGATCTATTTTACAGGAAAGACAAAGATACAGATGGGAACGTGCTCAGATAATCATCGAACTTCCAAACATGTAAATTCCCTGCAACTCCTCCATTTTCTTGCAAAGATATAAAATAAACAAAAAGCATAAAAAGAATTCTGTTCAAAAAATATTCATTTTATTCAAATCTGCCAATTCAAATGGATCAAGCATAAATCTTTTCTTCGGAATTTCTATTCCGGCATAAGGGTTTTCCTATTCATACGACACATTCCAAACCGATTTTTCACATTGTGATAAAGATACTTAAACTTAAGGTAATATTCATTTTTAATTCTTATCTTTGCAAACTATTTAAACCACTGTATAAATATGATTTCTGAACGATATGTAGCAGATAGCCACCGCTACGACAACGGCATGGAATATATCCGATGCGGACACAGCGGGGTACTCCTGCCAAAAGTAAGTCTTGGATTCTGGCACAACTTTGGGAGTGTCAATTCGTATGAAAGAAGCCGCGAAATTACCCGTTTTGCATTCGACCAAGGCATCACACATTTTGACTTGGCCAATAATTACGGACCTGTTTATGGCTCTGCAGAAGAGACCATGGGACATCTCATGGATGACACGTTCCGTCCTTACCGGGATGAACTCTTTATCAGTACTAAAGCTGGATATGATATGTGGCCCGGACCATACGGCAACTGGGGATCAAGGAAATATCTCATGGCAAGTATCGACCAAAGTCTCAATCGTATGCATCTTGACTATGTGGATCTCTTTTACAGCCATCGATATGATCCGAATACGCCACTGGAAGAAACCCTTCAGGCTCTTGTAGATATTGTACGCCAAGGCAAGGCTCTATATATAGGAATCAGCCGCTGGCCGCTGAAAGCACTCCAGTTTGCTGATGAATATCTTCGTAAACGAGATGTCCCCTTACTCATCTACCAAGGACGACTTAACATACTTGACCGTGCGCCGGAGCAAGAGGGAATACTCAACTACTGTGCAGACCATGGTATCGGATTCATCTCTTTCTCTCCATTAGCACAAGGATTGCTCACCAGCCGCTACCTGAACGGAATACCTGCAGACAGCAGGATGTCACAACACAATTCTTTAGGACAGTCTGTCCTTACACCGGAACTCCTCCAGTATCTGAAAGATCTTAATGCTATCGCCGTTCAGCAAAAAGAATCTCTCGCGGATCTGGCCTTATCCTGGATACTGGCACAACATGGCGTAACATCCGTATTGATCGGAGCCAGCAGTACAGAACAGTTGAAAGACAATTTAAGGTGTGTCCATGCCCCCAGTCTTGAGGGTGTTCAGATTCCCGAATTCAAATAAGAATCTTTCACGCAATCATTTTCTATAAAAACTATTCACTATTTTGATGAAACATAGAATAAAATATATTGTCTCCTTTTTTTTACTGATTTGGGGATATTTTCTTCTGCAAAAACCTTTTTTCATACTCTGTAATGCTTTACAAGGTTATTCCATAAAAGAATACTTGGAAGTCATTCTTCATGGTGCCTCACTGGACGCCACAACTGCGGGTTACCTGACTATCATCCCTTTTATACTTACCGTTGCTTCTATTTGGTTCAAGCATCTGCCCTTCCGTAAGATACTTTTCCCATACTATATCATCATAGCATTCTTCACTTCCTTGATTTTCATCGCAGATCTGTCACTCTATGCTTTTTGGCAGTATAAAATGGATGCTTCCATATTTATATATCTGGGATCTCCCAAACAGGCCTTTGCCAGTGTGTCCACAGGATATATTCTTCTTCGTATCCTAATTATTCTTATGCTGACAGCCTTGATAACGGGATTACTTTACAAGACTACTCCTCAATATTTTCCACAAATTGACCAACACAAACGACAAACTTTCAACACCTTATGGGCACTCCCTCTGGGGGGAATTTTGTTTCTGATCATTCGAGGAGGCTGGACAGTAGCCACCGCAAATGTAAGCCAGGTATATTTCAGTGGAGATCAGTTTCTTAATCAGTCTGCCATAAATCCAGACTTCAATTTACTTTGGAGTATAGGAAAGCAAAACGACTATTCAAAAGAATTCAACTTTTTCAATGAATCCAAGAGAAAAGATCTCATGACCGGGCTGTATCCCAAAGAGGATACCAACACAGAAGAAATTCTTACAACACGTCGTCCGAATGTATTAATCATTCTGATGGAAAGTTTCGGAGGAACATTCATTAAACCTTTGGGAGGAGTTCCATACGTTGCACCCCATCTAAACCAACTGACAAAAGAAGGCATTTTCTTCTCCAATTGCTACGCCAACAGTTTCCGTACAGACCGTGGCAGTGTCTGTGCTTTCAGTGGCTACCCGGGACTGCCTACTGTTTCTATCATGAAGGTACCTGCACTCAGTAAGACGATGCCTTGTATAGCACGGTCATTCGCCAAAGCGGGATATAAGACGGACTTTCTCTATGGTGGAGATCCTAATTTTACGGATATGCAGAGTTATCTGCTTATGGGTGGCTACCAGCATATCACATCAGAAAATGATTTTACAGAAGCACAAAAGAATTACAGTAAATGGGGTGTCAATGATGCTGTAACATTCGACTATCTCTATCATCAGATTGCTCATCGTGACCCGAAGTCACATTGGTTGACGACATTCCTGACCCTTAGCAGTCATGAACCTTTCAAAGTTCCTTATCACCGTCTGGCCGATAAAGAACTAAACGCCTTTGCCTTTACGGATGCCTGTATCGGCAAATTGATTGCCCGTCTAAAGGCTCTCCCACAATGGAAGAACCTATTAATCGTATTCCTGCCCGACCATGGTATCTATTATCCGGAAAAAGGAGAACGTAATGGCCCTCGATATTATCGGATACCTCTGATCTGGACCGGCGGAGCCGTACGCAAGCCAATGGTTATCAGTAAAATCATGAATCAGGCTGACCTTCCAGCCACCATTCTCGGACAACTTGGCCTCTCTCATCAAGACTATCCTTTCAGCCGGAATGTACTCAGTACTTCCTACATTCATCCTTTCGCCTTCTACTCTTTTGTCAATGGTTTTGGCTATTGTGACAGTACGGGTGTAAGCGTCTATGACGATGTCTCAGGAAAAGAGATAATCCCTCAGAATCGATCTGGCAAACAACGGATTGAAAAAGGAAAAGCCATCTTACAAAGTCTCTACAAGGACTTAGGTGAAAGACAAAAGAATAATCATTTGACTCATAAAAGGTAAAAATGAAAATTTAAAGAGAACATTTCCGTTACAAAATCAAATGGGCTACCGTGAATAATTCATGATAGTCCATTTTGTTTTTAGTACTCATTGTCAAACAACTCCAGCATCTCTCTTACACATAAGTTACCTTTTTATTTCAACTTCGGTTTCAACTCATCCGGCGAATCTTTCGTAAACATATTTACTTTAGGGGCCTCTTTCTCATAGAGATCGGATATCGTTTTCAAAGGAACACAAAGTGTAGGCTGGAAACGCGGACTGCTCATATAATCAAGGATAGATTTACGGAGTTGACGGGCTACCAGTCGTATATCAAGATGGTTTGAAAGGTCTATGGTGGTCATCATCAACTTGCCATTGAGCACATTAGCTTCAAAAAGCATACCGAGTTTTCTACTGACATGCCAGGTATCTATCGATTGTACAATAGGTTGATAATCCTTCGGAAACTCTGAAAGGTTCATGACCTGGGCTTTGTTTACCAATTCCCACCAGTTCAGATTCTGCCAGTTGTCTGTAGGAAACTCTGCAAAAACAGGATGATGGTTTTTTATATAAGAACCTGTAGTATGCGGAGGACGCATCTTAAACCAACTTGTATTCCAGAATACCGGAAGATAAGTCTGTTTCACATCATCACCGTATTTTATCTTTCCGGCAGCCACAAGAAGGACCTTTCCCCCCTTACGCAGGATACTAACAGCTTTTGCATCAAGCGTATCAGAAATATATACAGTCGCCGGATGCGGCAGATTTACAGGAGGATAAACCCAGAAATCCCACTGATTCTTCACTGCATTGACAGCCTTCGGATCAGAATCAGGAATACCGGTCACACAAGATACCGTCAACGTGAGTTTTGCGGGATGAGTAACTTTCGAAGGATCAAATACGACAGTTCCTAAAAGGAAGTTCTTCCCTACCGGAATATCGCAGACACGCAAAACACCTGAAGACAATGTATCTGCCCCTTCCGTAACCGTATAGAAAGTCTTGGCTTTGCGGATAGTGCCGGAATAAGCATTATACAACTCTACCGGTACATTTACCGTATCTTCTGTGGAAAACACAAATTTTCTGAAACGTGCCAGAGGAACTATCGGAGAACAGAACTCTCTCCACTCCGGTGCCGTAACGTATCCTTTCTCCTTCCAGAAGACATTCAAGGGGCCTACAAGAGCAGTCCCCTGACCACTGTAATCATTCAGTCCAAGTAAGAAGAAACCAGAATAATCCTTTGTCCTGAGATTACGTTCGATTTCGTATTTATACGCCAGCACCTGGAGTTTACCACTGGCATGAAGAAACTTTTCAGCCATGTCAGACATACCATGGTCATGAAGCAAGTCGGCAAAGATATCAAAATTCTTTGCCTTATATACACCTGTGTACTGACTACGTTCCTTCAGATCAGGGAAAGCACACCATTGTCCCTGTTCATGAGCAATAACAGGAGAATCATTCTCACCGGGTCCCTTAAAATTACGTGGATGAAGTATATCGTTAAAATAATCATCATTGCTTTGTGGCGCATGACTGGTCCAATCAAGTCCTCGGCCCCCACCCTTCACATGATAATCACTTCCGGAATCCCACGCCCAGCCTCCTCCGACCGATGCGCCACAGTAAACTCTTCTCGGATCATATCGCTTCATCTGGTTAACCCAGTTATTACACCATTTCACCCAATCGCCAGCTGGTTCATTACCCGCTGCCATCATCACGAAACTAGGATGATTGCCGTATGTATCAACGATACGCTTCGTCTCAGCCATCAGATAAGTATCAATCTTCATCCCTCGTCCGAGTTTAACTCCGTGATTCGGCCAGGACGGACCTTCAGGCTGAAGATAAAAGCCGATCTGATCTGCTGCAGTAAATGCTGCTTCAGGAGGGCAATAACTATGGAAACGCATCGCATTCAGGCCATAGGCCTTGCATTTTCTAAAGATAGCCAGCCACGAATCAACATCACAAGGAGGATAACCGGTCAATGGAAAATTACAATTTTCAACCGTCCCCCGAATCCATATCGGTTGACCGTTCATATATAGCTGACGGCCTTTTATACTAATCTGACGGACCCCGAATATTACTCGAGAGGTATCTTTTCTGACCAAGACACTAAGGTGATAGACATTGGGATGGAACGCATCCCAAGACTTCAAAGAACAGGAAAGTTGATATTTTCTGGTAGATTGGCTGTCAGAGACGGAGTCTGATTGAGAATGAAGGACCTTCACCGGTTGATTATCAATAAGAAAACGTACCGATCTTTCAAAACCCTTTATCCCTTGTACAACAACCTGTAAAGAATGGCTTCGTTCATCGTACTGTCCTACACGGATCCGATCAACCGTTTTACGGTCTCTGACCAACAATTGTATTCTCCCAACAATACCATTCCAGTTGCCTTGTGTCTGATCCGTAACACTATGAGAATCTTTACCCACATCCACATTTTCTATCCCATTGTAAACCCGGACAGCAATCTGGTTCATCTTACCAAAGGATAAATATCGTGTGAGATCATACTGATGAGGCGTACTCAGGGAAAGTTGATGTCCCACCTCCTTTCCATTCACATAGACAGTTGTCTCGATATGAGGACGTTCGAGAAAGAGAATGATGCGATTTTTCTTCCAATACGCAGGAATACTGACCGACTTCCAGTACCATGCCGGACCCACATAATGCTTCGCAGGAGTCAGGAAGAACGGAAACTTTATATTTCCCGGTTGGCGGTATTTCGCCATATAGGGATTATAATAATAGCTCGAATCATACAACGAGCATGTCCACTTTGTATCTGCAGACACCTCATCACCTTTGCCATTGGTCAACATAGAACCTGGTAAAGTGATACGTTCTCCTTTTATCTTTTCCAGGCAAGAAGGATTAGAAACATCTCCAATTGAAAAGTTCCAGTAACCGGACAGATCAATTCTGTTCTGGGCATCGGCCATAAATCCGAATAAGACCCAGATCAAACAAAAAAATATTAGCTTTTTCAAAAGTCAAGAATATAAAATATGAGAAAAACTTTTAAATAGGAAAAGACTTACAACTTATTTACCTTTCCCGAAAAATACGGACACCTTTTTCATTCCAAATGGAAAAGTTCTTCCAATGGAACACTAACCGGAGAATTATCCTTATTTGTATCCATAAGGTCTGCCATCATATTCCACCATTTCTGAGTGATCGGATCTACACGACTGGCATCCTGAGTATTCATATTCTTGTTACACTCTTGATAAGCAAACAAAAGGTTTGTTTCCTTATCCCAGAAGATACTATAGTTACTGACTCCTTGATTTTCTTTAATCATCTTTACCATTTCCGGCCAGATAGCAGCATGACGTTTAGCATACTCCACTTCACAACCCGGCTTCAAATGCATTTTAAAAGCAAATCGTTTCATGATTGTTTGTTTTTGATATTGTCTTAGTGATTCTATTCCTCCATGTATGCGAAACATGAAGTAATCTATATACAAAAATACTAAAAATAATTATACAATAGTAATGTTATACTAGGATTTCATCTTTTTTATCCAGAATAACATAAGATAGATGAATTCACAATAATCACCTCTCCAGAAGCACAGGAGTTATGACATTCAATTCTCGATGATTTTCGTTCACTTTACCTTCACCGACATAATTCCAAGCCAGGTTGTTTTCGTCCGTAACTTCACAGTAGATTCTTCGTGGATCATACTGATCCATCGCTTTTATCCAGTCATCCTCTTTTTTCAACGATTTTCCATGAGTTCCTTTTGGAGCAATTATCATCACCAAACTCGGATGATTCCCATAAATATCAACAATACGCTTAGTCTCTTTTATAATATTCACCGGTATCTTCAGACTGCTGTTCCCCGTCTGACTTAACAAGGAAGAGCTTTCCATTTCCAGATAAAAGCCCAGACAATCAGCAGCTGTAAAAGCAGCTTCCGGAGGACATAGCCCATGAAAACGAATGGCATTCACCCCAAATTCTTTATAATGCCTGAAGAGATCAAACCAGAAATCCACATTAGTGGAAAGAGAAGCTGTCAACGAGAAATCCCGATCGACTACTGCTCCATGAAAAGAAACATAATGACCATTAATATAACACTGTCCTTCCTTGACGCTGATGTCACGAATACCAAAAAAAGTACATAATGTATCTCTCTTCACTACCATACTCAACTCATAAGTATTCGGATGAGAATCGTCCCATCTGTCCAAAAAGCATAAAAGATGGTATTCTCGCGTCATCAATCCTTCTTGAGCAGGCCTGTCCTCAACATCCAACACTTTAACAGGACTATCCTCAAGCAGGAATTTCAATCCTTTATCAAATCCGTTATCTCCTTGAAGAAACACCTGAAGGGAATGTTTCTGTTCGTCATACTTTCCGATCTTGACCTTCAAAACTGTTTGCTTTGCTCTTGCCTGTAACTCTATTTTCCCCCCTACGCCATTCCAATCGTTTTGAAAAACAGAAGAAGCAAAGTGAGAGCTTGTACTCAATGCCAAATTCCTTATTTCATTATCGACTTTAATCGCAATTTGGTTGATACTGCCAAAAGTCAGATAAGGTGTTACATCACATTGATGAGGTAAAGAACTAATGATAGAATGCCCTATTGCCTTCCCATTGACATAGACAGTAGTTTTAATATGGGGACGCCCTAAAAAGAATATGATACGTGATTTTTTCCATCCCTTAGGAACAAAAAAAGATTTCCAATACCAGACTGAACCCACATAATTGATTTCGGGTTCAGGCAAAGACGATAACTTTATCTCTCCACGCTGGTAAGATTTAGACATAAAAGAATCATAGAAGTAACTCGCATCATTCAGTAAACCTCCCCGTTTCGTATCAAGAGGAGCCACACTCCCCTTTCCATTTGCCAGGATAGAATTAGGCAAAGAGATTCTCTCCCCCACCTTATCGACTAAGGCAGAAGGATCAGATATCCTATCGGTCGTATACCACCAATAACCGGATAGATCTATTTTTTCTTGTGCATTAACCTTCAAGATAACCAAAAGAACACACAAAAAAGACAAGAACCATTTCTTCATGCCTACATCATCTTAAACCGATATTTCCTGCATACCCTTTTTGCAGGATTATTTTTCCAGAAGAATATCAACAGCGGATTTATATATTAAGTATATCTGTTCAGAAACAAATCTTTTCATGGCCCATACAAGGAACATTATTACACATACCAATGTATATTTCTCCCCACAGTGACAAATTTAATAAAACATTCAGAATAGAGCAACATTTTTAATAGTTTTTATCATTTTTCCTTCAAGGTTGAAATAGAATTCAAACTTATAGCGTAAAAATGTCCACATTAGAAATGGTCTGAGACAAAAAAAAACCAAAACAGTTCAAGACCTGGCAAAAGTTTTAAAACAGCCAGGCCCTGAACGGTCAGAACTCATGAAAACAAATACCAAAAAGACCGGAATATAAAATTCCGGCCTCTACTAAATCAACCATTATAGAATAAGCAACTACTGCCTAATAAAGTTCACCATCATTTATTCCATCCAGGGTTCTGAGTCAGATTACCTTGAGACCTGAGGATATCCTTCTCTGGAATAGGGAAGAGATACATCTTATTATCCCATTCACGATTCTGATAATCAGGACGATATGTAAAAGATCCATCATCATTCTTCGTGATCTTAAGTTCTTTTACTTTCTTGAAATATTCGTCACCTTCTTTCCAGCGCCGAACATCGAAGAAGCGTTGGTCCTCAAAGCACATTTCAACGAAGCGTTCATTCTTATACTTCTCCCAGAACTCATCATTTGACAAGGTAGAAGGCAATGCCGGCATATTCACACCCGGTCTCTGACGGATCAAATTCACTGCCTGAAGAGCAGAAAGTTTACAACCTGCAGGAACAGCCGTATAAGAACCGGTAGCACGAAAGGCTGCCTCAGCATAGTCCAGATAGATTTCACCTAAACGGAATGTCATCCAGGAATGACGAGAGGTTTTCTTCCTGCCTGTAGAAGACAGGTCCAAATTCCCATCAAGAAGTTTTTTCAAGTAATATCCTGTAGGAGTTCCCCCTACTTTAGGCTCACCGCTGACACCACCGTAGAAGGTCTCAAGTCCATCGCCATTAGATATCGGCCATTTCTTCTCACCATTCACGGCAAAGACCATGGCAAAACGAGGATCACGGTTAGCAAATGGTTTCTTAGGATCAAAACTCGGATCTTTACTCTCAAAACCATTATTAGTCAGAATCACGTCATATCCATTCTTGGTCTGAAAAGCCTCAGCAAGCGTCTCACTCGGACAGTTGCCTCCACCTCCTGCACTGTTAATACCAACCGGGAAGTTTCTGGATTCTGGTTTTCCAAAATCGTCTATGCGGCGAGCATAGATCAACTCCGGATTATTACTTTTACCCGGCATAAAACTGCTCGGTCCCCAATTGCTGGTATAGCCTCCCAGATAAATACCTTGAATAGCTGCTGAATCAAGCACAGCCTGGCAAGTCTTGGCAGCCAACAGATATTTATCATTATGAGAACCATCCGTATTAAACAGTGGGCTGGCTGCATACAATGCAACACGGGCTTTGAGGGACATGGCCACCAACTTGTTGAAACGGCCGGTTTCGGCGGGACTCATCGTATTAGAACCCAAATTTGTATAATCCATAGGAAGATGATCCTGTACAGAATTACAAGTAGCAATAATAGAATCCAATACGTCTTCAGCCGGCATCCGCTTCAAAACATTCCGCTGATCCTTTGTCAGATTAGCGGTATAGTAAGGTACTGCTCCATATTGGCGTACAAGAAGAAAATAGAAATAGGCACGAAGCAATTTCACCTCGTATGGAAAACGCTTGTATTGAGCCAGATTACGATAGTAATTATCTGTATTCAACTGATCATTAAAATCTAAATCTTTGAAGTTATACAGAAAATCATTGCAGTCAGCAATAGCCTTGTAACTGGCACTCCACTGAGCTGACAAAGGATTTGACGGGCTCCAAGAGCCGTCAAAAAAGTTATTTACAGAAGTACTGGTATTGCAATATACAGCTTCATCCGAAGCAGATGCAAGCATTCCGCCGCCATAATTGTCGCCATAATCATAATCCAGTTGACTATATATATTGGAAACCAGACCGTCAGTCCTTTCATAAATCCGGGAGACGTAATCTTTATTCACATTGTCATACTCATGATAGTTGAGTTGGTCACTGCAAGAGACCAGTACAAGAGATACACAAGCTATGCCAAATATAATTTTATTGATTTTCATTGTGTCTTATATTAATCATCCAACATTAGAAATCGAAACTTAGACCTGCCACAACACTTCTGGTCAGTGGACGCAACGTATTATAAGTTTCAGGATCAGCAACCTTGATGTGATCGAAACAAAGAAGGTCTATACCCCGAACATAGAATTTTGCTTTACTCACTACTTTCAGACGACGAAGCACAGATACCGGGAAATTATAATAAGCCTCTACATAACGGAGTTTCAGAAATGAACGGTCCAACATCCAGAAACTGCTGTTACGATAATTATTCGGACTGCTCTGGTAAGCCAGACGCGGATACTTGGCATTCTGATTTCCAGTTGTCCAGCGGTGGTTATAATATTCCTTAGAAATGCTTGTACTTGCAGCCAAAGGACGAACGAGAGTGCTACTCATCATCGCAGAATAATGACCGGTCCCCTGAAAGAGTCCGTCAAACCCAACGCCTTTGTACTCAGCACCGAGTTTGAATGAATAGTAAATCTCAGGGCAAGTCGTATTATAACCGATTGCCTTGACATCATTCCCATCAATTACACCATCTCCATTGACATCCTTATATTTGATATCTCCTGGATAGACCGTACCAAAATTCTGCTTAGGACTGGCATCAATATCGGCCTGATCCTTAAATAGACCTATAGCCTGGAGACCTTCCAACTGTCCGTAAGGTTTACCGGTCATAACCAGATTCTTATAAGCGCGAGGTTCCTCAAGCATGTTCTTGACAATATTCCGGTTATAAGTAAAATTACCTCCGAAATTGAAAGTCCAGCCATCAGACATCGTCTTCGTCCAGTCAACTCCCAACTCAACACCATGACTGTTGATCTGACCATCTGCCTCGTATGGGGCATCCACTCCCAAAACGGTCGTATATTTGCCTGAAGCAGAGAACCAGATATTATCACGATGCTGGAGATAATAATCAAAAGTCAGGTTAAGTCCATCAAGGATGGTGGCATCAAAACCGACATTAAACTTATAAGCACGTTCATGTCTCGAAGCCTCACTGGCCAGACGGGCCATCTCATAGCGGCTGTTTCCATAACCGAAATCTGAACCTATACGGTAACCGGTTCCTGCACCTTGATAGAGTTGCTCCCAATAATCATTCACGGGTATTACATCCACATTCTGGACTCCCCAGGAAGCACGAAGTTTTAAGAAGTTGAGCCATGTCAGATTCTTGGCCCATGGTTCATCTGAAACCAACCAGGCTGCAGAGAAAGTTGGTGACATAGTCCACTTATGTCCGGGAGCCAGCACATTGCTTCCTTCATAGTTCCATGAAGTATCGAAGAAATAACGACTCATAAAACCATAGTGGGTATAGAAAGAAGCGCCCATACGGTAGTTGGTTGTGTTTAAACCCTGAGAACTTTTATATTCATATTCCCAACGAGCCTGAGCATAAATAGAATGTAAACCAAAGGTACGGTTATAGGCCATCTGGAGATAGTAATTGAAGAGTTTGTCATAACTGCTCAAACTTGAACTTCCGTTCATAGCCGTAGAAGTTACAGTATAGAGATAATTAGAAGTAGAAGCGACTGACCCGTCAGCTTCCCATCCGGTAACAGATTCCATACCATAATTATACAGACAGGAATGGTTCTCGGTAATCAGAGAAGTATTGTCATAAGCCAGACGGAAAGAACCGGTAAGACCCTTCAAAAAAGAATCAAAATTCTGCGTCAGTTCCATGTCAGTATCAAAGGTACGACGATGGTTCTTACTATAAGCAGCACCAACTGATTGAGCTACAGGATTCAGCGTCCCGGCAAACTGGGAATTTCCGCCCCACAAACCATCTGCCGTTTTAACAGGGAATACTCCAGACGGAACTTTAAAGACGTCTGACCAGAGGTCAGCATTATTCCCTGGATAATTGGATTCAGCAAGAGTACCCAACAAATGAATGGTAAGTTTTGTTTTCGGACTCAAGTCTATATCCCAATTGGACCGGATATTTGCTTTCTGGTATTTTTCCTGAGTGGAATAGCCCTCATTTTCATTCGGGTTCTTTGTAAATCCATTACTGTTAACCAGGTTCAGCAAAGTATAATAGCGGAAGTTCATTCCACCACCCCTGAAACTGAGATTGAAATAGTCCGTAGAACAGACGTCACGGAATGTATTGTCAACCCAGTCTACATTTGGAAAATTGTAAGGAAGGGTACCGTTCTTATACGCATTCAGGGAATTCTCATCAAACACGGGTGTAGACCCTTCATTAGCACGCGCCTCATTAACTGCACTAGCGTATGTGTAACCATCAACGAAAGACGGGCGACGCTCCATCCAGTTGAATGAATGTTCATAAGAAGCATGAATTTCTTTCTTATTATACACTCCATGCTTGGTAGTGATAACAAGAACACCGTTAGCACCTTTATAGCCATAAAGTGCTGCGGCAGCTGCATCTTTCAGAACCGTAACATTCTCCACTTCTTCCGGGGTAATATCAGTAATCTCACGTTCGATACCATCAACGATGATCAGTGGATGACTACTTGTGCTCTGAATACCTCGGATATAATTAGAAGTAGAAGTACCAGCATAGCGTGAAGACTGCTGCAGAGTTTGCAAACCGAGAACCTGACCAAACAGATCCTGGCCAATATCCTTGGTAGAACGCTTATTGAGATCAGTTCCCCAAGCACTGGCCACACTCCCCGTAGACTCCCGTTCCGTAAGGATCTTTCCAGATCCATTATCAACAGGACAGGAAGAATAGTCAAACCTGACCACAACGGGTTTTCCACCAGTGACATTCACTATCTTTTCACTTTGATCAGGTGCTTCAACTTTCAACACATGACCACCGGAAAGGGAAAAAGAACCATCTTTTGCTGTAGAAACTATTTTTGTAGGATCATTGACATCTATGACGACAGCACCTGATACCGGTTTACTCCATCGATCAAGCACAACTCCCTTGATATTTTCTTTCTGAGCCACTACCGGTAGAGTAAGGGCGACAAATAATGGAACCAATATATTTTTCTTATTCATTACTTTCAAACTTTATGATTAATATTCATACTTGAATTTAAAATATGAAAGAGATTACCATCCCGGATTCTGAACCAGTCCATAACCCTTGTTGACTTCTGTCAGAGGCCAAGGCTCCAGATACCATTTGGAATCAAACCCGTTTTCTCCCCACCAGACACGAGTACGCTTCACTTCCTTTGTCTCATAATTGAACTTGGAAGGATAATTGATATGGTGTTTCTGGTTATAGCCAAACCAGCGGGTCTCTTCCTTTGCTCCGTATGGAGTACCATTATCATGAAGCGGATAGGTAAGTAATTTATGAACAGGTTTAGCGAAGATATCGGATCGCTTGTATCGAACCAAGTCAAAGTATCTGGAATCTTCCAGACCTAACTCGCAAGCACGCTCCTGGAGAAGACGGTTCAAGAGTTGGTCCTTGTTCGTCGACAAGTGTTCATCCGGATAAGCAGCCTCAAGACCTTCGAGCCCCACACGGGCACGAATCTTATCAATCAATTCAATAGCTCCCTTCAAATCACCTTTCTGCAGTTTGGCTTCTGCATAAGTCAGATAGATGTCACTCAGACGAAGATAGCACCACTGAATCTGATAAGGTGAACGCATACCGTCTGTATTGCAATAATATTTCTGGTTACCCAGACCAGTTCCAAACTGACTTGTAGCCTCAGTGACAGAAGCATTGGAAAACGCAGACTCTTTATACAAACATTTCACACCAGATGCACCGCCACCAATCCACATCTCACGCATACGGCCACTAAGGTTGCCGGTGGCTTCATCCATACTGGTGGCTTCACCATTGACAAGCATCGTCTCGTACAAACGGGGATCACGGGTATAATGCACACGCGTAGCATTTCCGCCGCCGGTAGTAAACATAGTATCTTTCTGGGCTTCTGTCAACTTGTCCCAGTTGAAAGGTTTACCGTCAGCCCATCCGAACATAGTCATATAATCAAAGGTCGGATTGGTGCTGCAACGGCCGATAGCCTGCCAGGAATGCCAATCGTATGTTGAAGACCTGTAAGAGTCATTAGCATTCACACGGGTAAAATGCAGGATCTCATGGCTCTTGGAATTGTAATAAGACTTCCGGAATGCATTGCAGTAGTCTTGTGGGCGATGGCCTTCTGCCTGTTCCAGAGCATATCCTCCACGTGCATCCAGTTCTTTAAAGAAATCATGGCAGGCATTGTATAAAGAATCCCAAAGCTCTGGCTTGTAACCTCCATACCATACCAGATGTTGCTTTTCAGCATCAGAAGTTCCTCCGTAATATCCTTTGCTTGAATTGAACAACGGAGAAGCAGCAAATTGCCAGATCTTGCATTTCAAGGCCATCGCACCAGCTTTCGTCCAATGCCCTGCATCAGATTCCGGATTAGATACAGTCCAGGGAAGATATGGGATAGCCTGATTCAAAAGGCTGATCATATATTTGACTGTCTCCTCGACTGTAGCACGGGGTAGCTTATATGAAGCATCTGTTCCACTGAAAGTCCCCTTGATAATAGGCATTCCGCCATAAAACTTGAAAGCATCAAAATATTTGGCGGCCATCAAGCATTTTGCTTCTGCCTTATATTCGGTTTTGGTAGCCGCATCCATATCTGGTACCCGGTCAACATTTTCAAGGAGCAGCCAGCAGGCATGAATGGCTTCAAAAGTATTATTGGTACGATAATCAAACAGCAAACTGCTTCCGCCATCACTGGAGTTCAAAGTTCCTGTATAGTATTTGATACTGGCAGGCTCATTGGAGAAATTGCTCAGATAACAGTCTGTCATGTCATCAAACTTAGTTGCATAAGTATCATAAGTATAAGGGAAATGACGGGAATGCTTATACGGTAGTCCGTAATATTGCAGGGAATAAATTCCGGCCAGAAACTGTTTGGTATATTCAGCACTGCTGAAAACCGTATCCTCCGTGACATCACCACTGGGAGCCTTTTCCAGAAAGGCATTCCCGAATTTGATTTCATCAGTACAAGAGACTGCAGAAAGGATGAGACATCCCAACGATGCAGCAAATATACTCTTAGTTATTAATTTCATAGGACGTTTTTAATTTAGAATTAGAAATTAATCTGAAGACCTAAAGCATAAGTTTTCGTTAATGGATACCGTGGTGCATCAGTTACCTGAGATTCCGGATCACCCAACTTGAAGTTGGTAAAGGTCAACATATTATAACCACTAAAGGACAGAGTGCATCTCTGGATCTTCAGTTTCTGCAAGAATGGGAAGTGAAGATTATAAGAGATAATAAAAGATTTCAAACGCAGGTAACTTGAATTCACCTCATAAAGCGTAGAGTTGATATAGTTCTGAGATGCAGCCCGGTCTCCTGTAGGACGTGGATAGTATGCATCTGTATGGTCCTCTGCCCATGTATTATCATACATATATTGTAAGAGACCACCTGTATCATTATTCACATTACTATGGAACGGACGCATAAAGGTGCCGCCCAGCATACGAGAAACACCGAAAGCACCGGTCCAACGGGCTGAAATACTCAGATCTTTCCAGGTAAAACCTGTATTAAAACCAAACACATAGTGAGGATCATCGGTATTCTTGCTCAGTTCACGGCTCGCATCATCTGAATCAATCTTGCCATCGTGGTTCAAGTCAACATAGACTGCATCACCGGGCCGGAGATCAGAGATAAATTGTGTTGGGAAAGGCTCTCCGAATTCTTTCTGATAGTCTGCTTCACAACCTTTATAATAGAACTTCCAGAATTTATACAGTGAACGGGCTCCGATACGGTGTCCCTTAGCCATCTGATAAGCATAATCCTGAGGTGCTTCCTTTTCTTCCAGAATTTTATTCTCATTATTAGAGAAGTTAAGCCCTACATTATATCTTATATCATTGCCGATACGATCATTCCAGGAAAGGGAGAGTTCATATCCCCAACTCTTTACCTTACCTAAATTGGCTGCAGGAAGGGTGAATCCTATTAGGTCCGGAGCAGTCTGGTCATATAACAAGATATGATCACGATGCTCGACATAGTAATCAAAAGTCGTTCCCAATCTATCCTTAAAGAAGCGCAGGTCAATACCATAGTTTTGCTTGTGTGCCTTTTCCCATGTTACATTGGGATTATTGCGAGAAGCTTCATAAGCTGCATTCTGGATAGCTCCACTCGTACCAAAGTCGTATGCATAGCCACCTCTGTTCAACAAGGAATTGTTATTGACATAATAAGGATCAGGCAGATACATAAAGCGTTTTCCACCTATCTTGTCATTACCTACAACACCATAGGTAACACGAAGTTTACCAAAAGAGACGACCTTTGTAATCGGTTTGAGCAAAGGTTCATCTGTGAATACCCAGCCAATACTGACTGCAGGAAATTTACCAAAACGCCTGTTCTTGGCGAAATTTTCCGAACCGTTATAACCAAAATCAAACTCGGCCATATAGCGGTTGTTCCAGTCGTATGCCAGACGTCCTACCAATCCCACATAGCCTGTCGGAATAGAGGAAAAAGAACCTGGATAGTAAGTCTTGCTTTGATTATAAAGGAGTAAGGCGCCAATGTGATTGAGTCCAAAATTATGATCATAGTTAACACTGGCATCCATATACCAGTTACGACCTTTGCCATACTTCTCAGAATAACTCATCACATCCAGTGACCCATTCATCTTATACGCAATATTCTGTGTCCCGTCAGGATTTGTTGTAACGACAGGGGTATAAGTTGGCAAGCCTTGAGTACAATCTTTAGTAGAGGAGAATGAACTGTTATAAGATCCTTTCAATTTGAAAGAAAGTCCTTTAGTGATAAAATCGAGTTTTTGCTTCAAGATCATATCCACAGACAGGGTATTGACACTTTCCTTGTCATAACCGACTCCGTAATAGTTGGAACCTGTGGCCCCCTGGAAGGGTAACCAACTTGAAGTTCCGTCAAAAACGACATACTTGCCATCGATGATACCTGGACTGGAGAATGGAGTAGCATAATAAAGATTCTTGAAAAATCCGGTAGGACCCTGAGAACCGCGAGGATTACGCTTATTGCTTACAATACCACTCAAGTTCATTGACAGAGTTGTTGAGGAAGTAACATCCAAATCCAAATTGGCACGATAGTTAAAACGCTGATAACTGTAGTTGTTATCGTATGGCTGTGTCAGTTTGTTAAACATACCATCCTGTGTAAAGGCTCCCACGGAAACAAAGTAGCGGGCGGTTTTCGTACCACCGGAAATATTCATGTTATGCTGAGTTTGAAGCGAGGTCTTGTCCAAAATAAAATCAACCCAGTTCAAATCAGGATAAAGGATAGGATTACTGTGCGTCTTGAAAGCATTGATAACTGCATCAGAAAAAATCGGAGTAAAAGTCGGATTTGTTGCTGTAGGCGTAAAGTCATATAAATCTCGCATATTGCGGAAAGTAGCATACTCGTATGAATTAGCCAACTTCAATGGCTTTGACGGAGCAACGACACTCCAGTTAGTCGAGAAGGAAACCTTAGCCTTACCTTCCTTACCGCGCTTAGTCGTTACCAGGATGACACCATTTGCACCACGTACACCATAGACTGCTGTAGCAGAAGCATCTTTCAAGACCGTAATGCTTTCAATATCATTCGGGTTAAGATCATTGAAAGAACGCTCTACTCCATCTACTTCCAACAAGGGAGACTGACCAGATGAATTGAAAGTTCCTTTACCACGGATATATATGGTGGCGGCATCAGAACCTGGTTCACCACTCACCTGTACAGAAGAAAGACCGGTTACGGCACCGGCAAGCATATTGTTGATGGATCCTGTAGGAGTCTCAGCCAGTTGCGATCCCGAAACACTGGAGACTGCTCCTGTCACGGTGACCTTTTTCTGAACACCATAACCTACCACCTGAACTTCTTGTATCTGATTGACGTCAGAAGACAGGGAAATACGCATTCCGCCAACCTTAGCTATAAAGTTTTTCGGTTTGAAACCAATATAGGATACTGAGAGTTTTGCACCGGGATTGGCTGATACACGAAAGGCACCATCCAAGTCAGTTACTGCAAGAGCTTTTCCGCTCACAGAAATAGTAGCACCGATAACCGGATCACCATGGTCATCGACAACTGTACCTGTAATCTGATGCTGTACTTGCGCATATACTGAATTACTACACATAAAACAGCATACAAATACAAAACAAGCCACCAGTACAGGAAAATAGAAATTGAATCTACTTCTTGAATTCATAGACTTACTGATTTTTTATTAATCAAAATTATTATACGATTCACTTTAATTATCGCTCAATGTGTCTCTTGCCAGAAGATCAATCAGAATTTGTTTTAGCCTGATCTCCGGTTTGATTTCAGCTTTCAAGAGTCTCCGAAAATTCAGTTTGTTTAAATTTCGGAGTGCAAAGATAATCAAAAATTAGCGTTTAGAAAGTTTTTTTAAGCAAGTAGTTGTCCAAAGGGTTCTTGAGTCTCTGTTATATCTAATAAAATCTATCCTTCCCTTAAATGAATGCTTATATTTTCAAACATAACGCAATTATACCGCTACCAGACATTCATTTTATTTGAAAGTGATGCCATAATATTTGTTCAGTATACAACTCCGAAATACTTTTCATTTGTTTTGTAGACATAGTTCTCATGACTTTAATTTTTAGTTACTTAATGATAGATTAATAGTATTTAATGCTGCAAAAGTACTTAACTTTCTTATATTACAAATTGTACATTTGTTCAAATACTATTCTTTTTGTTCAATAATACAGATTATAAAGCTAAATCAACTGAATTTCAAGAAGAAAATCAGTTGATCATATCAATTTGAAACATCATTAGTTAGCATTTTGACAGATACCAAGATTTTAAAAAAAACAAATATAACAAAAAAAACATATATATATGGATTCAACCTTCTATGAACCCTTTTTTAACTATTCTATCTTTGAACTCAACAATAATTTTTCTATTTTTGTAGTGGAAAAGACATAGCAACTTCTGCCAATCAGAAATCATTGAAACAAAACATAAGAATTCAATCCATCATGACGAAATACGAGACACGGCTCATAAAACAACTTCCTTTTTACTTTCTGCTGCTTCTGTTAGGGATACTGACCGATAGCTGTCACAGAATAGCCTCTGAAGCTGATACTTACAAGATGAAAGACGGGAAGAAACTGATCATCACTCCCATCAAGCATGCTTCTGTGGAAATAAACTATAATGGACTTGAATTTGAAATAGATCCGGTTGCCAGCAATGTTCGTCCTATCGTAGAATATTTTGACAAACCTAAAGCTGACTACATACTTGTAACCCATAAGCATGATGATCACTTTGACAAATCCGGTATTCTGACTTTAACCGATGGCACTAAGACGCAGATACTTATGGATATAAGCAGTTGGAATCGTTATTATCATAAAGGAATGCACATATCAAACGGTCAAAAGGCCATCTTGGGAAATGGAATCACTATATATGCTGTACCTGCCTATAATATCACTAAAAAATACAGAAAGGTTCATCAGAAAGGAGTCGGTAACGGTTATGTCATTGACTTCAATGGATTCCGCGTTTATATAGCCGGCGATACTGAACTGATACCGGAAATGAAACAACTTAAACATATCGATATTGCCTTTCTCCCATGTAACCAACCTTATACAATGACTCTGAAGCAGTTACGTGAGGCGGTATTGCTTATCCGTCCTAAAGTGGTTTATCCATATAATTGGGGAAAGACAAAACCGGAAGCTATAAAGAAAGCCCTTCAGGGCGTTCCTTCAGAAGTCAAAATGAAATATTTCAAATAATCACTCTTATGATATCTGTGAAATTAATAGAATATCAAAAGGGCAGTCGAAATTTTGAATTCTCAAGAGCATATATCCTTTGCCGGTTATTTCCAGGCTAAGGATATATAATATAAATTGATAAAAGAACTTGTTTCAATGTTTCTCCTGCAAAGTAACAGCAATAAGTTCCGCCAACTTTTTTGCGCCTTTGGCAGTAGGATGAATTCCGTCTTTCTGCTGGAATCCGGCATAAGGCATATAAGCAGTATGAAGATCCATCAACCGACACTTGTTTTTCTTAGCCAATTTGCGGATAACGGGATTGATACCTTTTACGATTACGCTGTCATTGATATTCCAAGTCGACTTAAAAGCAGGAATAGGTGTAGCCAGATAAATTTCAGGATGTGTAGGAAGCATCTTCAATGAATCAATCATCTGCTGCATATCCTTTTTAAAATCTTTCCCATAACGCCAGTTCTCCGGTTTGGAATCATTTGTCCCCAGACCAATGATAACCACCTGGGGCTGAAAGGCCAGCGCATCTTTCCACTGGCGCTCATGCATATATGGAAGATCACCCTTATTCAGCATGGTACGTGCAGATATTCCAAAATTCTTTACAAGATATCCCGTTCCCAGATCTTTCTGCAAGTCAGCGGGATAACCTTTCTCCGAAGACATATCTATACCAAAGCCTTCCGTAATACTATTGCCGATACAGGCCACACGTATAGCACCCTGAAGAGGACTGGGATGAGTCGTCAGCCAACAAGACAGGTCATTCAGCATCTGATTATGATAAGGAAAGGATGTATGGAATCCAAAGCCATGTCCGCCTGTAGGATAAACATACAACGCACAATCGTTGCCAACTCTCCTCATGGCAGAATAATAGGCCACACCATTCTGTACTGGAGGCACTCCTCCATCATCATTCGCCAGAAAGATAACCGTCGGTGGAGTCAGATGGACTCGTACCTGACACTCATTGGAGAAATCCTTTACCAATTGTTCATCCGGTGATTTCCCAAGAAAATTATCCTTTGAACCCTGATGGCAGCCTTTTCCCATTGTAATGACAGGATAGAAAAGGATGGAGAAATCAGGACGTACGGCATAATCACCATGTGTACTGAGCGTAGAAGCCAGATGCCCACCTGCTGAGAATCCCATAATCCCTACATCATAAGGATTAATCTGCCATCTGGCAGAAGAATCACGGACGACTTTCATCGCATGCTCTGCATCACTTACAGGAAGCATACGATCACCATGAGGCATACGATATTTCAGAACGAAATAACTGATGCCACGCTGATTGAAAAAATCTGCCCAAGCATAACCTTCGTGATCAATTGCAAGATGCGTATATCCTCCTCCAGGACAATCTACAACAGCCCTTCCTGAAGGATGATCAGGCAGATAGCATGTTAAAGTGGAAGCTCCATCAGGGGTGATATTCAGTGTAAACTTCCGTAGTGTCTGAGCTGCGGAAGACAATCCCATCAATAACAGAAAACCAAATAAAATATTCTTCTTCATCATCACCTATATATTATAATATGTATAAACAGGTATCCTGACCAACTTTAGAAATGACCAGAATATTGACTTTTAAAACTTCTTTCCGTTGATAACGACTTTCTTAACGATTGAATTTGGAATCAGATCAGGGTCAAAGGCATTCTTTTCATCCGTCACATCAATATTCCGGAAAGTGAAATGATCCAAATGATACTTATCACTCATGCCAACATCAAAGAAATTCTTGCAGTTCATCTGAATATTCTGCATCACAATATGATGACAAAGACTCTGCGGCATATCATCACGATGCTCAGGCTTGAAGAATTGACTCCATGGACGTATAACCAGAAATTCTCCAGTGTTTCCAGTAAAACCGTCCACAGTTACATACCCATACTGCTGTGGAGTATCTGGACGCATCTTGAGCCATAATACGCGGCGCGCATCATCAGCATGGCAATTGCGAAGGATAATGTTATGGTCATTTATGCTCTCACTGCCTAAAGTCAGACAACCATGGACAGTTCCATAATGGCAGTTTTCTATCAGGATATTCCGATTAGGCCCATCCGTCGAGTCCTTATCTGCCCAGGTCCCCTTACCCCCTTTCATCACGACAGCATCATCATTGACATTCATATAGCAGCCATTAATGAGAATATCATGACAGAAATCAACATCGATGGCATCCGAACTGGGAGCCTTTACAGGACCGTTGGTAGGCGCATAAATATAGCAGTCAAGGTAACGTACATGATCACTGTGATAGATATGATTTGTCCAGAAAGGACTATTCACCAGATGAATATCCTGAAGGGTAACATTCTTGCAGTTGGATATATAGACCAGTCGAGGACGCATAGCATCCTTATTCGTACATTGAGGATTCCAATGCCGGCGAATCCAGAACTCCTGCCAGTAGTTAAAGCCATTTCCGTCAATCGTCCCTTTACCGGCAATCGTAAAGCCGTTGAGTCCGTCTGCATTGATCAGGGCGGAAAAATATGAACAGGTCTGCCCTTCTATACGAGTTTTGATAATAGGGAAATTGGCTATTCTATCACTCCCCTTTAATCTTCCACCTTCCTCAAGGTAAAGATTTGTTCCCTGACGGAAGAACAAAGCTCCGGTAAGGAAAGTCCCCTTAGGGATAACGATGACTCCTCCCCCTCTTCGGGCTACCAAGTCAATCACAGACTGAATTTGAAAAGTCTGTATTATCGTACTGTCATTTTTGACACCATAGTCCGTAATGACATAACGCGATCCCAATTGGCCTACATCTATCTTGGTTGTATCGGAAAACCATGCATCCATGGGTGTACTGTCTGGCCACAATTCTCGCTTTTCCTTTGCAGAAGCTGACAGAACGGTCAGAAATGTAAATACACAGAATAGTATTGTTTGTTTCATCAATTTAAAGTATTTTGTTTTCTTGTTTGTTTCAGACATCAGTGATTGCTCCTCCATACTCCCGTGCAACCAATTTTGTAGTAAGTTATTGGCAAAGTTAATAATAATTTCTCATAGTCTGTTTTTATCCTGACAAATAAGCGGTATTTTTAATCTTTCTTTCAACAAAAAACTTGTTTCACTCTTTTTTATTACGATCTTTATGGATATAAAAGCTATGCATTGCCCCATAAATCTAAAAATTCCATCAAGCGTATATTTGCTTTGATTTCATAAAAACAAAACCATTATACGCTAATTTTAGAGAAATTATCTTGTTTTTCATCCTAACTGGCTTATAATCTCAGAAAAAATATCTAATTTTGTTGATAATAAATGATTTTTGAATTTTACGATAACGAATAGTATGAAAGATTTCTTCAAAAACGTCCTTGCCACTATCGTTGGTATATTTGGTTTTGGACTCGTCCTATTTATCTTCGGGCTACTAGGTTTAGTAGGCATCGTCGCTTCTGAAAACTCCTCGAAGAAGATAGCTGATAATTCAGTTTTGGTACTTAACCTTCAAGGCACGATTAAAGAACGGGCAGACAATGATCTTCTTGGCAAGTTGACAGGAGGCGAACTCAGTCAGATCGGACTCAATGACCTGCTATCATCCATTGCCAAGGCTAAGAATGATTCACATGTCAAGGGTATCTACATTGAAACCAGTGCACTGGCTAACAATTATGGCACCTTGCAGGAATTACGCAATGCTCTTTTGGATTTCAAGAAAAGTGGCAAATGGATCATTGCATACGGAGACCTTTATACACAGGGGGCTTACTATATAGCTTCAGTAGCTGACAAGATTTATCTGAATCCGTCAGGGATGATTGACATCCACGGTATCGGTTCACAGCCCATGTATATTAAAGACCTTGCTGCTAAATTCGGCATTCACTATCAGGTTGTTAAGGTAGGAGCTTACAAAAGTGCGACGGAAACCTATACTTCTGACAGGATGAGCAAGGCAAACCGCATTCAGTTGACTGCTATCATCAACGGGACATGGAATACTGTCGTCAAAGCTATTTCTACCAGCAGACATATCAGCAAGGATTCCATCAATTCTTACGCTGACCACCTTATTCTTCTGGCTGATCCAAAAAGTTATAAGAAAGATAAACTCGTAGATGGTTTCCTCTACGGTGATGAGGTCAAAGGTGTTATAAAGAAGAAGTTGGGCATTAGTGATGACAAGACCATTTCACAGGTGAGCCCGGAAGAGATGGATAAGGTGGACCAGCATGACAAAGGAAAAGAGGTTGCAGTCTACTATGCTCAGGGAGAAATCGTTCTCGACAATACAGCCAGCAATTTCGTCAGCCAGGATGCTATTGTATCAACAAAGGTCTGTAAGGATCTGGAAAAACTCAAAAATGATGATGATGTAAAAGCAGTGGTTATCCGACTGAGTTCTCCTGGTGGAGATGCGTACGCTTCTGAACAAATCTGGCATGCCGTTACTGAACTCAAAGCCAAGAAACCGGTAGTGGTCTCTATGGGTGATATGGCAGCCAGTGGAGGCTATTACATGAGTTGTAATGCCAATTGGATCGTCGCCCAGCCAACTACCTTGACGGGGAGCATTGGTATCTTTGGAATTATCCGTGATTTCAGTGAACTGACCACCAAGAAACTTGGATTACATTTTGATCAGGTACAAACCAACAAGCATTCCATTTTCGGTGATGTATGGGCTCGTCCTCTCAATGCAGAAGAACTCCGGTTGGTTGCCGGTAATGTCAACCGTGGATATCAGTTGTTCCGCACGAGGGTGGCTAACGGACGTAAGATGACCATTCCGCAGGTAGAACGTATCGCCCAGGGACATGTCTGGCTGGGAATGGACGCTATCAAAATAGGTTTGGTGGATCAATTGGGAGGAACGGATATGGCTGTAGCTAAAGCTGCCCAACTCGCTCACTTGAAAGATTATCATACTAAAGGTTATCCTCAACCTTGTGACTGGACGGATCGGTTCATGAAAGAAATCCAACACAACAATAATCTTGATGAAACCATCAAAGCAACCCTGGGTGATTATTACGAACCATTCTTGCTGCTAAGAGAACTTAATTCTCATCAGGAATTACTTCAGGCAAGGATCATCGGCAATATGAGAATACAATAAGATCTATCTTCAGGGGTTAAGATGATCAGACAAGATATCCTAACTTGTCTGCCAGCCATCACAAATGAGGTTGCTTGAATGACCATCTTCAACTTTCTGAGTTTTTCCTCATACCGCAGGAAAAACTCTCAAGGATCTTTCTTAACTACAAATTTCAAGAATCATGACGAAAGGTATAAGAACGGAAGGAGATTTCATTAAAGTTAATGAGTGGCTGTTACCATTGAGTTGGTTATATGGTTTAGGCGTACGATTAAGAAACTGGATGTTTGATGTTGGCATCCTGAAGGCACACACCTATGATATTCCGGTTATTTCTGTAGGCAATATTACCGTAGGAGGTTCCGGAAAAACACCTCATGTGGAATATCTCGTCAGTTTGCTTCAAGACGTATTTAAGGTCGCCGTCCTCTCACGAGGATATAAACGTAAAAGCCATGGATACATATTAGCAGATGCTGACACAAAAATGCCATCAATAGGAGATGAACCTTATCAAATGCATCAGAAATTTCGTCATATCTTCGTAGCCGTTGACAAGAACCGCCGGGAGGGTATCGAACGATTGCAGTCAGACAAAGCAACTAAAGATGTAGATGTCATCCTTCTGGATGATGCTTTCCAGCACCGTTTTGTACAACCAGGCATCAATATCCTCCTCATCGATTACCATAGACTCATCATTTATGACAAACTCTTGCCGGCCGGCCGGCTCAGGGAACCGGAATCCGGGAAAAACCGTGCCGACATCGTCATCATCACCAAATGTCCGAGAGACCTTAAACCGATGGAATTTCGTGTACTTACCAAGGCCTTAAGTCTTTACCCTTATCAGGAACTCTATTTTACAACTTTGGATTATTGTGATCTCCAGCCACTGTTTCATTATACAACAGTTGACAGTAAAGACATCTCACAATCCAACGATCCGTATGATACACGGAAGGGATGCCGGAGCGGGTACCCTTTAAAATCAATCCAAGGACAGCATGTACTTTTGCTTACGGGCATTGCCTCTCCCAAACAGATCTTACAGGACATCTCTGATATAGAACCTGCAGATATCACGCCTCTCATATTTTCTGACCATCATAATTTCAATCCAAAAGATATCGATCAGATCAACGAAACTTTCAAATCTCTTTTGAATCCAAAAGTCATCATCACCACAGAAAAGGATGCAGCACGATTACAGAACGTTGACGGACTCAGTGAGGAAGTTAGGAAAAACCTCTTTGTCCTTCCCATTCGTATTCGCTTTATGCTGAACAAAGGAAAGAATTTTAATCAAAAAATGATAAGTTATGTTAGAAAAAATTCAAGAAACAGCATCTTGGTTAAGGGCAAGGATGACAACAAGTCCAAAGATAGCTATCATACTGGGAACAGGACTCGGACGATTAGCTTCCGAGATAACGGATAGTTATGAATTTCCCTACACGAATATACCTAACTTTCCTGTCAGTACGGTACAGGGACATGCGGGGAAATTGATTTTCGGCAAACTCGGTGGAAAGGACATTATGGCTATGGATGGCCGTTTCCATTACTATGAAGGATATACGATGCAGGAGGTCACTTTCCCGGAACGTGTCATGCACGAACTGGGTATAGAAACACTCTTCGTCAGCAATGCTTCCGGTGGAATGAATCCCAAATTCAAAGTTGGTGATATTATGATCATCACTGACCATATCAACTTCTTTCCGGAGCATCCGCTACATGGAGTCAACCTTCCCGGTTATGCACGCTTCCCGGATATGCACGAAGCCTATGATCATAAGTTGATTACATTGGCTGACAAGATCGCTGAAGAAAAGGAAATTCCGGTACAACATGGTGTTTATATCGGGGTTCAGGGACCTACCTTCGAGACCCCACATGAATACCAGATGTATCGTTTTTTAGGAGCTGATGCAGTAGGTATGAGTACCGTACCGGAGGTGATCGTAGCCCGCCACTGTGGCATCAAGGTATTTGGCGTCAGTATCATCACTGACCTCGGAGGCTTCGACATACCTGTACAGGTCAGTCACGAGGAAGTTCAGAAAGCTGCTGATGGTGCTGAACCTCACATGACGGAAATCATGAGAGAAATGATCAAACGCAGTTGATGACTCACTCCTTATTACAAAGAGGAATCTTTCTAAACAGAAGGATCTGTATTTAAATTTATTCATTTTTGAATGGAAATATCCGAACTTGGTGAATTTGGTCTCATCGACCATCTCACAAAAGACATTAAAATAAAAAACAAGGAAACCGTTTACGGTGTTGGTGATGACTGCACTGTACTGGACTACCCAGACAAAGAGGTACTCGTCACCAGTGACATGCTGATGGAAGGTATTCACTTTGACTTGACCTATATGGATATGCAGCATCTCGGCTACAAATCGGCTATGGTCAATATCAGTGATATCTTTGCCATGAACGGAACACCGAAACAGATGATTGTCAACATTGCCTTGAGCAAACGTTTCAAAGTGGAAGATCTGGATGAATTCTACAAGGGCCTCAGGGCTGCTTGTGACAAATGGAACATCGATCTCGTAGGTGGTGATACGACTCCTTCTTATACCGGACTTGCTATCAGTATCACTTGTATCGGTGAGGCTGACAAATCGGATATCGTCTACCGTAATGGTGCTGGCGAAACCGACTTGATCTGTGTCACAGGAGATCTGGGAGCTGCCTATATGGGACTCCAACTCCTTGAGCGGGAGAATAATGTCTATTATGGGCAAATCAATGACTTAAGGAAAAAGATTCAGGAAGCGGAAAAGAACGGGGATACGAAGAAGGAACACCAACTCAAGGCTGACCTTTCTGCCATGGACAACTTTCAACCGGACTTTTCGGGTAAAGAATATCTCATCCAGCGGCAACTCCAACCGGAGGCTCGCGGTGATATGATTCAGAAATTCCGGGATTCAGGAATCCGCCCTACGGCGATGATGGATATTTCCGACGGACTCAGCAGTGAACTCCATCATATCTGCCGGCAGAGTCATTGTGGCTGCCGGATCTATGAGAAAGAGATCCCTGTCGATTACCAGACAGCTGTAATGGCAGAAGAACTGAACATGAATGTGACAACCTGTGCACTAAATGGTGGGGAGGATTATGAACTTCTGTTTACTGTCCCTATTGGGGACCACGAGAAAGTAAGTGCTTTGAAGGGAGTCAGACAGATCGGTTATATCACAAAAGAGGAACTGGGACTCAAACTGGTAACGCGTGATAACAACGAATTTGATATTCCCGCACAGGGATGGAATCCACTTAAAAAGTGATATCATAAGAAGAATCCATACTGTTAATAAACTTTAATTCGTACGATTTTTATCTTCACCTTTTCGTCTGTATGGATTTTTCTTCTTACCTTTGCAACCGCAAAACAGAAAGCAGGGTGCCTTAGCTCAGGTGGTAGAGCATCGGACTGAAAATCCGTGTGTCCTTGGTTCAACTCCAAGAGGTACCACTCCTCCTTTCACGGAGGCGGTTCGTTAATAGCGGCCGCCTCTTTTTCATTTATAATAGTCTATTGTTATTCTAATCCGGGACAACATGAAAAAGATTTTCACATTTATTTTATCTACCCTCGTAACTTTGTCAGTTTTTGCAGACAAGGAGTATCTGACATATTATCAGAATCTTCCGGTCCGGATGCCGGTAGTGACAGCTCCCGTCATTCCGACAACTCGGGTATTGCTTTCTGATTTCGGTGGCAGAGGAGATGGAGTCACCTCAAACACCAAGGCTTTCCAGGCTGCTATCCTTTCTCTCAATCAAAAAGGGGGCGGACATCTGGATGTACCCTCGGGGATTTACCTTACCGGTCCGATCGCATTAAAAAGCAATATTGATCTCCATTTAGAAAAAAATACAATCATTGTCTTCTCACCAGATAAGAAAGAATACTTGCAGATGAAGGATGGGAAACAGACCGTTCCTGAGATCAGCGGTAATGGACTGGAGGACATTTCCATTACGGGAGAAGGTGCTATTGACGGTAACGGTGAATGGTGGAGATATGCAAAAAAGGGTAAAATGAGTGATGAGGAATGGAAACAACTCCTGGACAAAGGGGGAACAGTATCAGATAACGGACAACTCTGGTATCCTTTCAACTTGAAACATTTTGACAATATCGCCCCCACTCCAGAAACTCAGGAACATTTGCGCAATCGGCTGATCCTGTTCAAGAATTGCCATAATATTCTGATCCAGGGTATCACAGTCATGAACTCCCCACAGTTTCATATTGTTCCCCAGAGTTGTGAAAATGTGATTATAGACGGAGTCACTGTCAAATGCCCTTGGAATGCACAGAATGGTGATGCGATGGATATCGGCAACTGCAAGAACGTGCTCATTGTCAACAACACCATCAATGCCGGTGATGACGGTATCTGTATGAAAGGTGGTTCCGGTGCAGGCGGAGCAGCCAAGGGACCATGTGAGAACATCAACATACAGGACAATGTGGTCTTCCATGCCCACGGTGGTTTTGTCATAGGCAGTGATGTCTCGGGTGGGATGAAAAACATCGTGGTCCGCAACAACCGTTTTATGGGAACGGATACCGGACTGCGTTTCAAAAGTACCATAGGCCGTGGCGGACCCACAGAGAATATTTACATTGACCATATCTATATGACAGACATCAAAGACCAGGCCATCGTCTTTCAATGTGATTATGAGGATACTCATGGAGGATCAAGATCCAATGGCACCAAAGAAAGGTACGATTACGCACCCGACTTCAAAGATATCCACATCAGCGATGTGGTCTGCCGTGGAACCAGGATAGGTATCTCTGCCAACGGTGCCAAGGGAATGGTCCATGACATCCATATCAGCAATTCAACAATTTTCTATACTCAGAAATCTACGGATATTGACAGGAATTGCGATATCAGCCTCCAGAATGTAAGGTTCTTCACTTACGACCACTGACAGGAAAAGCACCACTTTTAATATAAAAAGTGAACTCATAATTTGGTAGAATAGAAAAATAGTTATACCTTTGCACTCGCATTAGGAAACCGTTCGGTTCAATCCTCTATGAGGAGAGATGGTAGAGTGGTCGATTACAACGGTCTTGAAAACCGTCGTACCGAGAGGTACCGGGGGTTCGAATCCCTCTCTCTCCGCTTCCAAATTGCACACAGGCCTCTAAGTTATTGAAACTTAGAGGCTTTTTATTTTGATTTGATAAACATTCCCTGACTTCCCTTTTTTTATTCAAAAATCATCTTTAGCATGGTAAGAACTTAATATTTGCCATTTTTTCTAATTTCATCCGCTAACCATGGAGCATTTTTCCATAAAAACAGAATTGATTTCAAATAAAATATGTATCTTTGATTCCGAAAAATTGTCACAAGTGACATTTACTCGTATATTATGATCGTAGATAGAAGAACTTATATAGACCGATTAAACCGCTCAAGAGGAAACGGTCTTATCAAAATTATCACAGGATTACGCCGGTCAGGAAAGTCTTTCCTGTTAAAGAAACTCTTCCGTCAAGACTTACTTAATGGAGGAATAAAGGATGACCATATCATTATAATTGATATGGAAAGTAGAAAAAACAAGAGTTTTAAAGATCCAGAGTATCTGTTAGATTGGATAGATGGCAAGATGGTTGATGATTACACCTATTATATCATTATTGATGAGGTGCAAGAAGTGGAACATTTTGTAGAAGTCCTTTCAACATTGGCAGTAACAGAAAACACAGATGTATATGTGACCGGCTCGAATTCCCGTTTTCTCTCAACTGATGTTGTTACCGAATTTAGAGGGAGAGGCGATGAAATACACGTTTGGCCTTTATCGTTTAAAGAGTTCATGTCTGTGTATGAAGGCACCAAAGAAGAAGGATGGGCAGAATATCTTATGTACGGTGGCCTACCACAGCTCCTGACTCAAAACGGTGATGATAAAAAAGCGGACTTTCTCCGAAACTTGTATCGCACGGTATATCTGCGTGATATTTATGAACGCAACCATATAGACTTGAAACCTGAATTTGAAGAGTTGTCTCAGACACTTGCTTCAAGTGTGGGTGCTCCAGTAAATGCGTTGAACATTGCTAATACGTTTAAATCTACAAATAAAGTTCTGAATATCTCTGATAAAACTGTATCGATTTACTTGGATTTTATGCAGGATGCTTTCTTGATAGAGAAGTCAGAGAGATACAATATAAAAGGACGTAAGTATATTGGCACACTCTATAAATATTATTATCAGGATATAGGATTGCGAAATGCTATACTTTCCTTCCGTCAGATAGAACCAACACATCTGATGGAAAACGTGATATACAATGAAATGAGAATGCGAGGTTGGCAAGTAGATGTCGGCAATATCTTTCATCGCATAAGAAATTCTGAAGGAAAGCAACAGCGTACTACATTAGAAATTGATTTCGTTTGTAACAAGGGCAGTGAACGAATTTACATTCAGTCCGCATGGAAGATGCCAGATGAAGCAAAAATGGAACAGGAAAAACGCTCTTTACGGTTGATAAGTGATTCATTTAAGAAAATAGTTATTGTGGGTGAGCATACCAAGTCTTGGAATGATGAAAGCGGAATCCAGACTTTGAGTATTTATGACTTTCTTTTGGATAACACATTTACGGAAAAAGAATAGCCTGTAAGAGTGCAGAAAAAACAAAAATAAGGATACTTTCATATTATCTTTTCATTACTATCCCGTTAGAGTGGACTAATCGTTCTTTGAAATAATTGAAATCACTAGTGTCCACTAAAAACACTTAACAGTCATTATAAGTATCTGATTTTTATATAAATACAAGCCAAAATCGACTCTATGGGTTAGACACCGTAATAACTACGCTGTGGTAATGAGGCTACCACATAGCAGTAATGTGTTTTCGATAAGTCAGATGTATTCAGCAAACCGGACTTAACTTCTCCTAGTATCAGATAGTAAGTCAAATGGCACTCAATCTTCATCTTTTGTTCTATATATCCATAAAACGCAATGGATATGAAAGAGATTATCAATCTTTTTACTACCTTTGCACCGAACTAAGACATACATATAATACTTCATGATTTACAAATTTGACTTTCTCATCATTGGCAGTGGCGTTGCCGGTATGAGTTATGCACTAAAAGTAGCTAATAGCGGCAAAGGTAAAGTTGCCTTAGTGTGTAAAACCACGCTTGACGAAACAAATACCGCAAAAGCTCAGGGAGGCATTGCATCTGTAACCAATCTCAAAGTGGACAATTTCGACAAACATATAGAAGATACGATGATTGCCGGAGATTTCATTTCCGATAGAAAGGCAGTAGAACAGGTGGTACGGAATGCACCGGAGGCCATTAACGACTTGTTGCAATGGGGCGTAAACTTTGATAAACAAGAAGACGGATCCTTTGACTTGCACCGGGAGGGAGGACATAGTGAATTCCGGATCTTACACCATGCTGACGACACCGGCTACGAGATACAACGTGGCCTGATGGCTGCTGTCAAAGCAAACAAGAACATTACTATTCTTGAGAACCATTACGCTGTTGAGATTATCACCCAACACCATCTAGGTATTGAAGTGACGCGCAAAACGCCGGGCATAGAATGCTATGGCGCATATATTCTGAATCCTGACACACAAAAAATAGACACTTTCCTGAGTCGCGTCACCCTCATGGCCACAGGTGGTTCCGGTGCCGTATATGCCACGACCTCCAATCCTAACGTTGCAACCGGAGATGGCATCGCTATGGTTTACCGGGCCAAAGGCACTGTAAAAGACATGGAGTTTGTCCAGTTTCACCCTACGGTACTCTATAACCCGGCAGAGACTCATCCGGCCTTCCTTATCACCGAAGCACTTCGTGGTTATGGGGGCATACTACGGTTGCCCAATGGCGAGGAATTTATGCAGAAGTATGACAAACGCCTGTCCTTAGCCCCTCGCGATATTGTGGCAAGGGCCATCGACCGGGAAATGAAAATCCATGGGATTAATCACGTTTGTCTTGATGTAACCCATAAGGATGCGGAAGAAACAAAAAAACATTTTCCGCACATCTATGCCAAGTGTCTGTCTATAGGCATCGATATTACGAAACAGTTTATCCCCGTGTGCCCTAGTGCTCACTATATGTGCGGAGGTATAAAAGTCGATCTCAACGGCGAGAGTTCCATCAAGAGACTTTATGCCGTGGGGGAATGCTCGTGCACAGGATTGCACGGTGGCAACCGTCTGGCCAGCAACTCGCTGATAGAGGCTGTGGTCTATGCTAAGTCGGCTGCAGATCACGCGATCAAGACGATTGACTATTATACCTATAACACCCAAGTTCCGGAATGGAATGATGAGGGCACGATGAGCAATGAGGAAAAGGTACTCATCGCTCAAGACGAAAGAGAGGTCGGCCAGATTATGTCAAACTATGTGGGTATCGTGCGCAGCGACTTACGCCTGCACCGGGCATGGAAGCGGCTTGACCTGCTGTATGAAGAAACGGAAGAACTCTTCAAGCGTGTGAAACCTACCCGGGACATTTGTGAACTGCGCAATATGATCAACGTGGGTTATCTGATCACGCGCCAGGCCATTGAGCGCAAGGAAAGCCGTGGGCTGCACTACACGATAGACTATCCCAAACATGCCTACGACAGGAAATAATTAAGGTGTCAGACATCTAAAAAAAACAATATGAAAATGACTGACAAAAGATGGTTAGAAAAGGGGTTCATTGATGAAGCCATCCCCAAAGACATAGTCATCAAAGAGGAAATCCGCCGGATGTGTAAAGAGAAGAACGCCGTAATCATGGCTCACTATTATACAGAAGGTGAAGTGCAGGACGTAGCCGATTTTGTAGGCGACAGCCTTGCGTTGGCACAACAGGCTGCAAAAACTGATGCCGATATCATCGTCATGTGCGGCGTTCACTTCATGGGTGAGACCAATAAGATATTATGCCCGGAGAAGACCATACTCATCCCCGACCTCAATGCTTCTTGCTCATTGGCTGAAAGTTGTCCCGCCGACAACTTCAAAAAGTTTATTGAAGCCCACCCCGGGCACACGGTTATCAGTTATGTCAACACATCTGCTGCCGTCAAGGCTTTGACCGATGTGGTTGTAACCAGCAGCAATGCACGGCAGATTGTGGAATCGTTTCCCAAAGACACACCGATTATCTTCGGCCCGGACGAGAATCTCGGCGGATACATCAACAGCCTCACTGGTCGTAATATGGTGCTTTGGCATGGGGCTTGCCATGTACATGAGAAGTTTTCCGTAGAAAATATTCTAAAACTTAAAGACAAGCATCCCAATGCGAAAATACTGGCTCATCCGGAGTGTAAAGGGCCTATTATAAAACTGGCTGATAAAGTGGGCAGTACAGCTGCCTTGCTTAAATTCAGCATCACAGACGAGGCGCAAGAGTTCATCATAGCCACCGAAAGCGGCATCCTCCATGAGATGCAGAAGTCCGCTCCGCACAAGTTGTTCATCCCTGCCCCACCTGACGACAGTACATGTGCATGCAACGAATGCAACTTCATGAAACTGATTACGCTAAGAAAGATATACAACTGTTTGAAATACGAGTGGCCGGTTATCGAGGTCAAGGCCCAGATTGCCCGGAAAGCTATTCGCCCCATCAATAAAATGCTCGAGATATCCAAGCAGCTGGGACTGTAACTGATGGATACGGATATATCACCAAATCATAACTTAAATCATCATTCAACAACATTATTATGCTATCAGTAGACGAACTTAACGATAAATTGATTGACTTGGCTTTTAGTGAAGACATCGGCGACGGTGACCATACCACCTTATGCTGCATCCCTGCAGATGCAATGGGAGAAAGTAAACTGCTCATCAAACAGGAGGGTGTCTTTGCCGGCATCGAAATCGCTAAAAAGGTACTTCGTCGCTTTGACCCTGAATTGAAAGTCCAAACATATATCCGGGACGGAGCACATGTGAAACCCGGTGATATCGTCATGAGCGTAAAAGGACGTGAACAGAGTTTGCTTCAGACAGAGCGGCTCATGCTCAATATCTTGCAACGCATGAGTGGCATAGCAACCATGACCCACCGTTATCAGCAGGCTCTTATCGACGCCGGAACGAAGACACGTGTACTTGACACGCGCAAGACTACCCCGGGAATGCGCATGCTGGAAAAGGAGGCTGTCAAGATCGGCGGAGGTATGAACCATCGTATCGGTCTTTTTGACATGATTCTGATCAAAGACAACCATATTGACTTTTGTGGCGGTGTGCACAACGCCATATCACGGGCCAAAGCATATTGCAAGGCCAACCGGAAAGACTTGAAAATAGAATGTGAGGTGCGCAACTTCAATGAACTTAATGACGCTCTTGCCGAGGGATGCGACCGCATCATGTTCGACAACTTCACACCGGAGGAAACCCGCAGGGCTGTCGGGTTGGTAGCCGGACGTTGCGAGACGGAGTCGAGCGGAGGCATAACCTTTGACAACATGATACCTTACGCACAAGCCGGCGTAGACTTCATTTCCTTTGGTGCACTTACCCACAGCGTCACGGGATTGGATATGAGTTTTAAGGCAGCTGGCAGCGACAAACTGGTTATCGGATAAGATCCGGCACTTTTTGCACTTAACTGATTTATCGGATTTCTTCAGGGAAACAAAATATATTTCTTCAAAATCTTCAAAAAGGGTCATCAGGAAATAGGGGAAACAGATCATTCTGCGTCTTAGTAAATAAAAGAACAAGAAAAAATATAACTAAGATGAAGAATCTCACACGCCTTTTTATCCTGACTTTCCTGATAACGCTATCCCAATCAACATGGGGACAGAACAACACTAAATTTCATGTAGAACTTGATTACAGTTATCAAGTTGGCCTGGGGGAGCACCTTCACGACTACGACTATCATTTCAGCGGTAGTCTCGGCGGTCACGCCCTTACGGTCAACATGCTCTATAACATTACCCCTGCGCTGACTACCGGAATAGGAATAGGACTCAGCCGTTACACCTCTGAATACTATTCCGATGACAACACTATGCCTCTCTATGCCTCACTGCGCTATCGTCCTATCCGCTCCTGCAGGCCTTTCTACACCTATACAGATATAGGTTATGCCTTGCTGGGAGATGGGAAAAACAGCGATAACAGCAATTTTACCGGTGGTATGCTCTGGAATTTTGGTGCAGGTTATCAACTGATGTTTCACCGTCACTTCGGACTAAACTTCAAGATAGGTTACAATCTGCAGCAATTCCGCAATCAGGGTATCATTACTGTTAGCTCAAACACAACTGGTGACAATTACAATTCCGGGGTAATCTGGCGTAGTCTTTGGCGTCACTCGATACAGTTAGGTTTCGGATTTATCTTTTAGACAGATAAATGGTTCTTTTTCAAGATTCGAAGGATCCATTACCTTCTGCCGGAAACATTTTGACCGTCAGTTATTTGTTGTAATCAGACGCACACTGTCTGCCTTGATTCGTATCTGGAGCCATTTTCTCATACCCTCCCGCTGTGCCATAGTGATATGATGTCCATAGCCAGTACCGACGATAGCAACCACATAGTTTGCTACTGTATCCTTTTTCGACTGGGCAACAGGTGTGATGGCGAGTGACTGGACTCCAGGGTAGAGAGTAGCCATCTCATGACGGATCTGAGGCGTCATATCTCCATAACGAGTATAAGAAGCCAATCGATCTTCCAGATTGACGATTCGGTTCTGTTGAGCTTGAATGGTCTGGGTATCACCTGTTTTGAGATTAGACATCACATCCATTCGCTGCCCCAGCATGAGCAGACTGTCAGACTGTGATCCTTGGATAACCTGCAGTTTATAACCTGCCAGATGGTAGTCCGCAAGTTTATCTTCAAATCCACGGATTGATTCTGCTGAAATTTCTTTACCAACAGCTACAAGTCTGAGGGTTTTGGTATTAGAATCCACATGATTGGATATGATCTGGGAACCATTTACATCACATGCTTCCTTAATAAAGGTATTGACATTGTTCTTAAAGATACTTTCACGTAAGATATGGACTGTCATCAATGCAGCAGGAATCATGGTAATGACAACAATGAAAATTATCCACCTGCGGACTCTCTTTGCACGGGCCGGATTCTGATGTTCTTTTCTATGAAATTTCATCATCCTGACACCCAGGAAAGTGGATAAGCAAATAAAGACAGTATTGATAAAAAACAGATAAATGGCACCCAGGAAATAATATATATTTGCATGGGCTATACCATATCCTGCTGTACAAAGCGGAGGCATAAGAGCCGTGGCAATAGCGACACCCGGTATGACATTCCCTTTGCCCTTAGTAGCAATCGCGATGAATCCGGCAGCGCCACCGCAGAACGCAATAAGCACATCATAGAGAGTAGGTGAGGTCCGTGCCAATAATTCAGACTGTGCTTCACCGAAGGGAGAAAGCAGGAAATATATGGTTGCTGTAATGATACTGATAATCGTTGCGCCTAGAAAATTCTGAAAGGCTGACTTCAGTAAAGCCAGGTCATTGATACCTACAGCAAGCCCCATACCTATAATCGGTCCCATCAAAGGGGATATTAGCATGGCTCCGATAACAACAGCCGTTGAATTGACATTAAGCCCCAAAGATGCAATAAAGACTGCAAAGATAAGTATCCACAACTGGGCACCACGAAAAGGAACGCCATTGGTAATATTCTCAATGACCGTCCTTTCATCTTCTTTGTCTGAAAAGATATTGAAATAACCTTTCAATGTTTCAATTAAAGATACATTTGTTCGTTCCATCGTACTCGGATTGTCTTTTCTATTGAGGACAAATATACAGAAAATCTGTGAAATGTGAATCTACTTTATTAAAATATTCCTCCTATTTACATGAAATCACGATAATCAGATGAGTACAACCCAACCAACTTGCTAGTATCAATTTTTTTTTGTACCTTTGCAACAACGGAGGAAAAGATACTGTTATTGACTCGCCTATGCGTAACCATCCGTGACTTCTCCCACAGACCTTACCTAAGGAATTCATCGTTACCGATTTCTTTATCAAAGTCCCATTCCTTCCGCCACTGCGGATTGACAAGGCAGAAATATCCAGATATGAAATAAAAAAATCGGTCAGTTTCACATTTTAACTTCGAAATAATTAATATCAATCGGATAATTAATCCGCACATAACAAATAATATGGCACAAAGTTTTTCATTTAACAAAAGACAGAAAGAAAAATCGAAACAGAAGAAGAAATTAGAAAAACAAAAGCGCAAGGAACTTCGGAAAAGTCAGGGTAAGAGTTCTATGGATGATATGATCGCATACGAGGATGAATATGGTCGACTCCATTCTTCTCCGGATGATATTGTCAAGGACGAAGTAAAACTAGAGGACATTGAGGTCTCTATTCCAAAGAAAAGTGATGACGAAGGAGGAAATGGTTCTTTGATAGGAAAAGTATCTTACCTCAATGTAGAAAAAGGCTATGGCTTTATCCAACAGGAGGATGCGAGAAACAGTTTTTATTTCCGCTTGAGCAATGCCCCTGATGAAATTGAGATAGAAGACAAGGTCTCTTTTAAAACCGAAGATAGTGCAAGAGGCAAGAATGCTATTGATATTGCCATCGTCAGCAGATAACCATTGTATTTTCGACATCTTCCATGGATCTTTTCGATTCTGCCGTCCGTAGCCAACGGGCGAGTTCTTCGCCTCTGGCTTCACGCATGCGACCCAACACTCTTGATGAAGTAGTCGGGCAACAGCATATTATCGGAAAAGGGAAACTTCTTTATCGTTGCATCAAAGCAGATAAGTTGTCTTCCATTATCCTTTATGGGCCTCCGGGAACCGGAAAGACAACTCTTGCCAGAGTGATTGCTCATACAACCAGTGCAGACTTCAAACAGGTCAACGCAACGACTTCCGGAAAGAAAGACATGGAAGAGGTAATCAAAGTTGCGAAATACAACTTTGGTGCTTTTCAGAAAAAAACGATTTTATTTATCGATGAAATCCATCGTTTTAATAAAGCTCAACAGGATTATCTCCTGCCCTACGTGGAAGATGGTACGGTAATCCTTATCGGAGCGACTACAGAGAATCCTTATTTTGAAGTGAACGGTGCACTTCTCTCCCGCTCTACCCTGTTCGAGTTGAAGCCACTTTCAACAACGGATCTTCTCACCCTCGTCAAACGTGCCTTCTCTACAGAGAAGGGACTGGCAAAAGAACATGCTCTCATCGATGACGATGCGGCCATATTTCTGGCCGAAACCGCTGACGGTGATGCACGGACACTTTATAACGCACTCGAACTTGCTGCTGAGACCACAGAACGGGACAAGGACGGTATCATTCATATCACTTTGGATACTGCTCGCGAATGTATACAGAAACGGGTAATCCGGTATGATAAAGAAGGTGATCACCATTATGATACTATCTCTGCCTTTATTGAAAGCATGAAACACACGGCTCCCGATGCTACTCTTTATTATCTTGCACGTATGCTCGTCGCAGGTGAAGACCCGAAATATATTGCCCGCCGTATATGTGTCTGTGCCTCGGAAGATATAGGACTGGCTGATTCCAATGCTCTGGCTGTTGCGGTCAATGCGTTCTTAGCCGTAGAGCGGATCGGTATGCCTGAATGCCGCGAGATCCTTGCTCACGCTGCACTTTATGTTTGCATGGCTCCTAAATCTGATACTTGCCAGGGAATAAATACGGCTATGGCAGATGTACAGAAAACCGGAAATGTGGCTATTCCTGCTTTCCTTCAGGATGCGAGTTATGCCGGAGCCGACAAACTGGGCCGGGGGAAAGGGTTACGAGATATTCACAAATATCCCAATCACTACGTCCAACAGCCTTGCCTGCCTGAAAAACTGGCTGGCAGAATCTATTTTCATCCTACAGAACAGGGGGATGAAAAACGCTTGATGGATGATTTCAGAAAACTCACAGGACAGAAAGAAACAACGGCATCAGAAAAAGAAATATAAAATGAAAACGCTAAAAGAACGTATCCTCAAAGATGGAAAGTGTTATCCGGGTGGTATTCTCAAAGTAGATAAGTTTATTAATCACCAGATGGATCCGAACCTGATGAAGCAATGTGCCGTAGAATTTATCAAGCGCTATGCGGGTACGGAAATCAACAAGATCCTGACCATAGAAGCATCGGGGATCGCTCCGGCTATCATGATGGGATTTCTCCTGGACTTACCGGTCGTGTTCGCTAAGAAGAAGAAACCTTCGACAATGGAAAACCAACTCTCCACTACTGTTTTCTCTTTTACCAAGCAACGGGAGTATCACGTGGTCATCTCCAGGGATTATCTTACTCCGAAGGATAAGGTACTATTCATTGATGATTTCCTGGCTTACGGAAATGCAGCTAAGGGCATCATCAACCTCTGCCGCCAGGCTGGATGCAGCCTCGTAGGGATGGGATTCATTATCGAGAAGGCTTTCCAACATGGACGGGAAGCCATTGAGAAAGAAGGTGTACGCTGTGAATCACTGGCTATCGTCGAATCGCTTGATAATTGCCAGATCAAACTGAAAGATTAGATTACGACCCTGACTGAAAGGAAAGAAACAAAGAGGGGCTGATACCGGAAACAGGGTATCAGTCCCTCTTATAGTTTATTCTGGACCATACTGTGTATCCAGATACACCACATGGGTTTGCAGGTATTCTTCCAGACCGTGCTTACCGTCAGCACCACCGATACCTGACTTCCGCCAACCGGCATGGAAGCCTTGGACTGCTTCAAAGTTTTCACGGTTGATATACGTTTCACCATATTTCAATTCCCGATTCAACTTTACGGCCATATCCAGATCTTTTGTATAGATAGACGATGTCAGGCCATATTCACAGTCATTGGCCATCTCTATAGCCTCATCAACAGTATCATAGGTTACAACAGGCAGGACCGGGCCGAAGGTTTCCTTCTGCACGATATCCATATCCTGCCGTGCATGATCCAGGATGGTAGGCTCAATGAAGTATCCTTTATCTCCGATACGATGACCACCGCAGACCAATTCGCAACCTTGCTCCACGGCATGTTCGATCTTCCCTAACACAGAGTGGAGTGCTTTCTCTTCGATCAGTGGTCCCATATCCAGATCTTCGATCTTTGAAGGATCACCTACCTTGACAGCCTCAAAACCGGCCACAAGTTTATCCATAAATGCATCCTTTATACTCCGATGCACATATACTCGTTCCACATTATTACACACCTGCCCCGTATTGATGACACGTGAATCAATGATCGCCTTCACGGCCAAATCAAGATCTGCATCCGGCAGGACAATGGCTGGAGCTTTCCCGCCCAGTTCCAGAGATACCTTGGTAATATTCTCTGCGGCAGCGTGCATGATCTGCTGACCGGCACTCACACTTCCTGTCAGACTCACCATGCCCACTTTGGGATTAGAGGCAAGAGCATGTCCTACGACAGATCCCTTTCCGAACACCACATTTACCACTCCGGCAGGGAGCTCTACCTCCTGGCAGATTTGAGCAAAAACATACATATTCTCCGGAGTCAACTGTGACGGTTTCATCACAATGGTATTTCCGGTAAGCAGTGCCGGCGCTGCCTTCCTGGCTATCAGGAAGAAGGGGAAATTCCACGGCAAGATACCAGCCGTAACTCCAATAGGACGCTTGAACAGGAAAATATTCTCATTCGGACGGTCACTCGGTATCACCTCTCCTTCATAGCGACGGGCCCAGCCTGCCATATAGTCAAAATACTCAGCCGTAGAAGAGACTTCTCCGTTTGCAAGTGCCTGAGTCTTTCCACCCTCACGCACGATGATATCAGCGATCTCCGGAGCTCTCCTCCGAATCTCTTCAGCTATCTTCTTCAGATAAACTGCCCGTTCCACGGAGGGCGTCTGTTCCCATTTCTTCTGGGCTTTCTGAGCAGCTTCCACTGCCTCACTGGCATCTTCTGCAGTTCCGTCCGGCTGACAGCAAATGACCTTTTCTGTAGCCGGATTAAGCACATCAATCCATTTTTCTGATTTGTTCTGGACGAATTGTCCAGCAATAAACATCTTTAGCTCTTTCATAGGTATATCGGGTTAAATGAATAAAGACAGACTCTTTTCATAAGGATCTGTCAGAAGCAAAGATAATGATAAAAAGAATTAGATTGTTCTAATCCTTTCTCATTTGTGCAATGTTTAACATTTCTTTAAAATCACGCATCACATTCTTTTCTACCTCAACACCAAATACGGATCAACATCAGCGGCAACCCCTCTTTCAGTCTTTTCGGTCCCACATCTGCAACACCTTTTCCACAATCGGTGCCATATCATAATATTTATATTCAGCCAGCCTTCCACCGAAGATCACATTTTTCTCCTGATCGGCCAGTGCCTTATATAGAAGGTACAGGCCATTGTTACGCTTGTCATTTACAGGGTAATAGGGTTCCATACCTTCTTTCCACTCGGCTGAATATTCGCGTGAAATCACAGTCTTCGGATTCTTATACACTTCCTGACCGAAATTTTCGAAGTGCTTGTGCTCGATGATCCGTGTATAAGGTACCTCACGGGCGGTATAGTTGACTACTGCATTTCCCTGATAATTAGGAACATCCAGTATCTCCTGCTCAAACTTCACCGTACGATACTGGAGTTTCCCGAAACAATAGTTGAAAAACTCGTCTATCTTACCGGTGAACAGCATCCTGTCTGCCATGCCATGCCATCTCTCAGGATGGGAAAAATAATTCTCTCCTACTACAATATCAGCACCTTTCAAAAGTCCGTCGATAAGCACATTGTACCCGCCCTTCGGTATTCCCTGATAATCATCATTGAAATAATTATTGTCGAAAACGAGTCTCACGGGTAACCGGCGGATAATAAAAGCAGGAAGCTCCGTACATTTCCTGCCCCACTGTTTCTCAGTATAACCTTTGATCAACCGTTCATAGACAGTCTTGCCGATGAGCAACTGGGCCTGCTCTTCCAGATTCCTCGGTTCTGAAATACCGGCAGCATCCAACTTCCGGCGTATCTCTGCCCGTTCAGAGTCCAATTTTTCCTGAGCCTCAGCGGGAGTCACTACTCCCCACATCTGATAAAAGGTGTTCATATTGAAGGGCAGATTATACAATTTCCCTTTATAGTCAGCTACCGGAGAATTTGTATACCGGTTAAATTCCACGATCGAATTGACAAAATCCCATACCCTTTTACTGGATGTATGGAAGATATGAGCTCCATATTTGTGTACATGGATGCCTTCTACATTCTCACAGTAAAGATTACCTCCTGTCTGCTGTCTCTTGTCTATAACCAGACAAGTCTTCCCGTTTTTCATCGCCATATAAGCAAACATAGCACCATAAAGGCCGGAGCCTACTATCAAATAGTCATATTTCGCCATCATTAATCAATTATAATTTCGGATTCCATCATACAGAAAAAGCGGATCTTCCTCTATTGGTCCTTCTTCTCAACCTCGGTACTCATCCGGATAAGTCTTTCCATGTGCCGGATTCAACTTTAACGAACTGGTAACTGATTTCCTTTTTTGTTTTTCTGAATCCGACTCCGTGGAGTCAGAATTCTGCCGTTTGAGTTCAGGATAAGAGATCCGGGTATGATAGATCGACATCAGCCGTTCGATGAGGACTTCCTTAGCCTGGGCAATATCTCGGAAAGTAATCGGACATTTTATAAAAAATCCCTCTGCTACCTGACCATCAATCAATCTGTTGACAAGGTCACTGATACTCTTCTCTGTATGCTCCGGCAGGGAGCGCGATGCGGCCTCGACCGTATCAGTCATCATCAGGATAGCTTGTTCACGAGTAAACGGATTGGGCCCGGGATAACGGAAATCGGCAGGATCGATCTCTTCATCTGGATGTTCATTCTTGTATTTCACATAGAAATACTTAGTAAGTCCTGTACCATGATGGGTGGCGATAAAAGCCTTCAGAACACTCGGCAGGCCGATCTGGTCTGCGATCTTCATACCTCCGGTGACATGACCGATGATGATTCGGGCACTTTCCTTGCAGGTCATCTTGGTATGAGGGTTCACGCCGGCTTGATTTTCTGTAAAAAACACAGGATTGGTTATCTTTCCGATATCATGGTACAGAGCTCCTGTACGAACCAGCAGACTGTTTGCTCCGATCTTGTTGGCTATCTCTGCGGCCAGATTACCGACAGTGACAGTATGCTGGAAAGTGCCGGGAGCAACCTCACTCAGCCTCCTCAATATACCCTTGTTTGTATTCGAAAGTTCTACGAGCGTCACATCAGAGACGAATCCGAAGGTTTTCTCGATAAGATACATCAGTGGATTGGCCAATAAGAGGAACACGCCATTGATAAGGAAATAGGTATACATGCTCCGGTCCATCTTCATGACATGATTGCTCTGTAACAGATTCAGGGCAAAATAGACAACCATACTGACAAAAGTCACGAACAGGGCTGTCTTGATGAACTGCAGACGGCTGGAAAGTTCGCGCAGGGAATAAATGGCCAAAATACCGGCAATCAGTTGCACGATGATAAACTCATACTGGTATTTTACAGCCGCTGCACAGATCAGAACCATCGTGGCATGAGTGACGAAAGCTGTCCGTGAGTCCATAAAAACCCTTACGAAGACAGGGGCCAGGGCAAAAGGAATAATATAGACACTAAACACATTATGCTCCATGATCAGTGACGTCAGTATTGGAAAGATGATGATCATCGAATAGAGCATCATGATATTCCGTGTCTTCTCAAAGTAATCTTTCCTGAACAAGACCAGATATAAGGTGAATAATATCACAAGTATGGAGACAAACATCAATTGTCCAAGCATGGTAGAAGTTAATTCTACCCGAGTAGCACTCCTCCGCTTCATTTCCTTTTCATAGGAATTCAATACTTGATATTCATAGTCGTCAATGATCTCACCCCGGTCTATTATTTTCTGTCCTCTCAGTACCATACCACTGGCCAACGGTATGCTGTTCAGGAGATCTTGTCTTTCTGCTTTACTTCTCGTTTTATCACGGACGAGATTGGGTTCGATATAATTATTCAAGTTGCATCGCTGCAGGACGATACGTTCTCTATTCAGTTTCTCATCCATAAACAACTGTTCGTACGCTGCTATCGTAGAATAGATACCACTTACTTGTGTACTTCGGGCCATTTTCCCCTTAACGACTCGGATCATACTGGTAGAGTCCTTGCCTATGGTGTTATATTCCGGCGTGCTGATAATACCCGACTGATAAAGTTGATGAAGCCTGTTGGCAATCATCGGAATATAGTCTTGAGGCAGACCGGAAATACCATCTTTGAAATCATGAAGGAATTTGGCAATATTCACCTTCTCCACCTGAGTATTATACCTATAATAAGGTTGGTATTTCCTCAACAGGGAATCCTTCTCCTTCCGGACAGTCTGATCAGTCTTGTACACCGGGAAATCAAACTTGGCTATAAAGGATCCGTACATCCACGGTTTGCCGATATCATAGTTGAATTGCCTGCCCTCATTGCGTGGTAAAAACCAGACAATGACAACAACCGTCACGCTGATAAAACCGGCCAACTTGAAAAATTCATGCCAATAGTGCTTATCTTGTTTTTTGAATAACTTCATGAATATTCTTTAAAAACATTTATTCTTTGCGAAAGTACGAAAAAAATTGCAAAATATTAAGGTCAACTGGATAAAGTCATAAAAAACAAGCATTATACTTGCAGATCGGGTATAATGCTTATGAATAGTTAATCCTTCTGTAAGGCGGACGACTCTACTTCTATCGCCCTCCTATCAAGCCAGATTCAAGCCCCCCTATTTGATGATCCGATAGTAGTCGGATTTGCGGGGCTTGATCGTATGAGGGAAACTTGCAGCATAACCCAGTGAAAGAGCACCTATTCCGATAAGGCCATCCGGAAGTCCCCACTGTTTCAGCAGGGCTTTGCCTTCTTCAGTCTTGAACATGGCATCTTCCCGATTGATCCAACAGGATGCAAGACCGATAGAATGAGCTGCCAGCATCATACTGCCTAATACCAGACTACCGTCCTTAATACTGTTGACCCAGTCTGCCGGTGCCAAGACCAGGACAAGTGTCGGCGCATCGTAATACGGATTACTCGTGACCCCCATGGCTTTTGCATTCATCCTGGCCAATTGTCCGATCAGTTCCTCATTCTGTACGGCAACGATCCATGGGTCCTGCTTTCCCATACCGGTAGGAGCCCATGTTCCGGCATCAAGGACGGCCTTCAACTCTTCATCCTTAATCTGCTCTTTCTTAAAACGGCGGATACTTCTTCTTTCCCGGATTGCTTTCAGAACTTCATTGTCCATCATCATATCGTTTTGTATATTATGAAATAAAAATGCTCATACAGAAAATAAAGCCTAAAGTCAGGCCTTCTCCTTGACGACATTCTCCGGTTTCTGTTCTTTCTGCATCAGGTCTTTACCCCAATGCATGACGGCCTCACGTGCATCACGGTCTTTCTCCACTTTCGCCTTCTTGGGATAGAAAATCATACGTAGAGATTGATTGTAGTTGAAATAATTCCACATCCAGTTGAGTAATACGACGACCTTATTGCGTACGCCCAATATAGAGCGGAGGTGAACGACCAGCCACATTACCCAGGCAAAAAAGCCTTGGATCTTTACGGTCTTAAAATCTGCGACGGCCTTGTTCCGTCCTACAGTAGCCATAGAACCGAGATTTTTGTAATGGAAAGGCTTCAATTTCTTCCCCTTTTCCAACCGGTGAATATTCTTCGCCAGAAGTTGCCCTTGCTGAATGGCAACCTGAGCCAATTGCGGATGTCCTTTCGGATAGGCTTCATCTCCACTCATGATACACTGGTCTCCGATGGAGAAGACACTTTCCATACCTGGGATACGGTTGAAGGCATCCACTTTGATCCGACCACCGTGACCGATCATTGACGGATCCATATTGCCGATGGACACGCCTGCTATACCACTCACCCAGATAAATGTGCGGGTAGCTATCTCACTGCCATCCTGAAGGAGAACTTTATAGTTCTGATAGTCCATCACTCGCTTGTTCAACAGGATATTGACTCCCATACGACGGAGAAACTCTTCTGCCTTTTGTGAAGCTGCCGGCGACATCGCTGAAAGCAACTTTGAGGAAGCTTCTATCAGATAGATATTTATGAGACTCTTGTCCAGTTCCGGATAGTCATGGGGGATGACACTTTTCTTCATTTCAGAGAGCACTCCGGCTATTTCTACCCCGGTAGCACCACCGCCGACAATCACGAAGTTCAGCAGTTCCTGACGCTCCAGATCGGTTGCACAGGTAATCGCTCGCTCCAGATTGGCCAATATTGCATTCTGTAATCCCATCGCCTCCGAAACGTTCTTCATCGGCATGGCTTCTTCTGCAATGTGCTTATTCCCATAATAATTGGTCGTTGCACCGGCTGCCAGAATCAGATAATCATAGTCTATCTTTCCTATTGAGGTCTGGATAATCTTTTTATCAGGAAATATCGAACGCACTTCTGCCATCCGAAAATAGATGTTATGGTTTTTCTTGAAGATCCTTCGAAAAGGAAATGATATGGAACTAGGTTCCATTCCGGCTGACGCCACTTGATAGATCAGTGGTTGAAACTGATGATAGTCATTCTTGTCAACCAGGATAATCTGCATACCTGAATGGCGCAATTCATTCGCCAGTTTCAGTCCTCCGAAGCCACCACCTACGATGACTACACGCTTTTTACCATTTTTGTCAATATTCAAACTCATTTTTCAAACTGCATTATCAAGTAATTGACAAATTTACTGAATTTGTATCATTTCCACAAAATGATATAGACAAAATATGTTAAGAACGGATCAGTATATATCCGGCATCAACCAGCTCCATAATAGAATGACTATGGTGATAAAAAGAGCGATAGCAGCCAGCCAGATCAGGGTATGGCCGATAATATTCAGAAATTTCTTCATCTGTGTCACTATTAACAGTATCTTTTGATCAATTCGATTGCATCTTCGGGACAAGCCTCAATACACTCGCCACAACCAATACACCTTTCAGGATGATTCACGAAAGTGATATATTTGTCTTGTACCCAGGAACTCTCAAAAACTTTGTGACGGCAGACCCATTCACAATATTTACAGTTACGGCACCTGTCTTCTATGACATTTGCCACCAATTTGCTTTTTTTCATAAACATAACCCTGTTCTAATTTCAATAGTCAGTATTTCATTTCATCTATAGTACTACAGCGGAATGCCTTATACTATTAAAGACAAATGAGAAGAAAGAATATTTTAAAGAAATCATGATTTTTTTAAAAGAAAAGTTATGAAGGAAATGATGGCATACCGGAGTTCACCATGCCGGCATACCATCTACTTGCAAGACAGAACCTTCAGAAAGAGAAGGCTGGTATAATCTGAATCATAGATTATAACACAAAATCATATCCTGTCAGTAAATACGATTCTCTATCTGCAAGATTTTTTTGATTTCTTCCTTTTCTTCAGAAAGAACATAAAAAACAGTGACAGCACACTGATGACTGCCAGCATCCGAAAAGAAGAGAGATAACTGAGCAATTCTGAATTTTTCATGACCTCAACATTCAGCAAACCATTGCACACTGCTTGCGCTGAACTTGCATTCATCCCTGAACTCTGAAGCAGATGTGACACACCTTGTACGGTCTCCATGGTACTGTTGGAATACAGATTGATGTCTGCAGACAACTGTGACTGATACAAAGCCTGAGCATTTGTGATGTGGGTACCGATCATGGCCAGTCCCACAGCTCCGCCCAGTTGCTTTGCCATATTGCTCAGCCCTGCTCCTTGTCCAAGGTCCGGTCCTGAAAGTCCCTGAATGGCCATCATGATAACCGGCAGCATGAACAGACCTATACCAAAACCACGAAAAAGCAAAGGAATGAATAATCCGGCAAAGGAAGAACTTTCTGACTGGAAACTCATCCACATTCCGAAAATAAAGGTACAGATGAAGCCACTCGTTATCATTATCTTCGGGTCAACACCTTTGCCTATTGCTTTCTGGGAGAAGATCAATCCGACGGTAGACATCAGTGCTCCCGGCATCAGTGCCAGCCCGCTCATCGTTGCAGTCCATCCCAGATTGATCTGGGCCATCAACGGGAATGCATATACGGCAATATAGAGGATGGCTCCGATTATAAAACTGAAAAGGACGCCGAGGGCCAGATTCCGGTATTGTCCCAGCAGTCTGATATTCACTGCCGGCATTTCTGTCGTCAGTTCCCTGTATATAAAAGCGAGAAGGCCGATACCGGCTATGATGCTGAAGAAAAGGATGATATGACTGTCAAACCAGTTCTTTGAGTTGCCTTCTTCCAGAACATACTGGAGACTGCCTATCCCGACGGAAAGAAACAGGATACCCCACCAGTCAATATTTCCTTTCAGATCATGGTTCTTCTCATTAGGTATCGACAACCAGGATGTGGTTGCGGCCAATAACCCTAAGGGTACATTGATATAAAAGACCCAGTGCCAGGAATAGTTGTCTGTGATGAATCCTCCCAGAGTAGGGCCTAGTGCGGGACCTGCCGCAATACCGATGCCGTAGATGACACTTGCCAGGCCTAACTGCTTCGGGGGATATGACGCGGCCAGAATGGTCTGCGACTGTGTCATCAGGGCTCCGCCGCCCAGTCCCTGGATAAAACGCCACAGGATCAGTTCCCATAATTCTGTCGAATTGCCACACATGAATGATGAGATGGTAAAGATGAGTATGGAAGCGGTGAAATAAACTTTCGTTCCGAACAACTCGGCGAGCATTCCGCTCAGGGGGATAATGATGACGTTGGAGATGGCAAAGGCTGTAATAACCCATGCGACATCTGTCGTGGAAGCGCCTAAACTTCCGGCTATATGGCGTAAAGATACGTTGACGACCGTCGAGTCAATGAGTGCAAGCAATGATGCAACGACGCATGTGCCCACGATAACGGCACGGACGATACCGGTCGGATATTCTACAGGTGCAGTTACTGCCTTGTTTTGCATTTATCTGGTTTTTACTGATACGACGACATTCATTCCCGGCAGAAGCTGTTGCCTGATATTTGCATCGGCCAGATGGATGCGGACTGGTATACGCTGGGTGATCTTGATAAAATTGCCTGTGGCATTCTCAGCCGGCAATAATGAGAACTTGCTATTCGTGGCTGCACAGAAACTCTCTATCTTTCCCGTCAGTTTCAATCCGGGGTAAGCATCTACCTTGACCTCTGCTGACTGACCGGCTTTCATATCATCCAACTGCGTTTCCTTGAAGTTGGCGGTAATCCAGATATTCGAGATATTGATCAGAGAAGCCAGGGCTGTACCGGAAGGGACGAACTGCCCGACTTCTATATTCTTTTTCGAGATCACGCCATCACATGGCGCTATAACGAAAGCATGCTCGTACTGGTCCTCAGCCTGGGCAAGTTGGGCATAGGCTTGCTTGATATGTGCAAGGGCTTGTTTGACTTGTGTATAATGGATATCGGTCTGCATCCGGGTCGTAGACTTCTGGGCAGTAAGAGAATTAAATTGCTTATAGGATGCTCCTTCCTGAGCTTTTGACATTTGCCAGGCAGCCTTCATCTGATCGTAAGTTTGCTGGGTAGCAGCTCCTGAATGGTACATCTTCTCAACTCTCCTGAAATCCGCTTCTGACTGCCATGCTTTTGCTTCCGCTGCCAATATGTTTTCTTTCGCTGAACCTGCATTGAAAGCAGCAGCCAACTCACCGAATTTGGAAGCGGAGATCTGCTTCTTGCACGATTCGAGTTCTATGTGTGCTGACGCTACCTGGGCTTCGGCCTGTATGACCTGAGATTTCAAACTGACAGTATCGAAGATGACTAGTGTATCTCCCTTTCTCACCTTCTGGTTGTCATGGAATAGGATCTGATCGACATATCCGGTTACTGATGTACGCAACGGAATGATATTTCCATCGATACAGGCATCATCTGTAGATTCATAGCACCAGTTATGATAGACCATACTTGCTGCCAGACATAAAATAACGACTCCTGCTGCAACGACCGCTGTCAGAACTTTTTTTGACTTTAGATTTTTCATTTCTACATTTCCTGGTTATTCCTGTTCAACAATGTTCTTATCTTTGCTCCATCCATCAGATATTCTATATGGTGGATGGATTTGTTAATGATTGCCTGTGCCTCATCATTCAGTTTGATCAAATAGTCCGTAAGAGTTATCGAACCGCTTTTCAGTTGTACGGCGGCCACCTCTTTTATATGGGAGCGGATCTTTATGATTTCTCCATCACTGTCTTCCAATTTCCTGTTCTTCAACCAGTCTGTATTCAAGTTATCGATTTTCCTGTTCATGTCTATTTCATAGATTGACCGTTGGTTCCTTGTCATCTCATCATTGATATTGATCAGATTCCGCTGGTGGGCCTTATTGTAAAATGCATCAATGTTCCAGGTCAGTGATACCCCTACGATACCGGAACAGTGACGGGTATAGTCCATCATATTCAGGCCGGGACGCCCGTAATAGCCGTTGGCAAACAGTGACAGTCTTGGAAGCATTTCAGCATTCAGTTCTTTCAATTTCCATTTTGCGCTCTGACTCTGCAGGTTGAACATCTCGAAATCAGGACGGGTGGAGTAATCTCTGCCTGTGATATCCATTCCTTCCGGGAGGTCTAATAGGTCAGTTGAGTCTACTTGTTCACGAGTGTATGAAGATAATGTGGTATATTTCTGATTTAGGGACATACACAGTTCCGTTTCCTGTTGGTCCAACTGGATGATATTTGCATCTATCTCTTGAATGTCCGTTTTTAGTGAGATTCCCTCACGGACAGCTGCTGACAGATCTTTCTTCCTCTGCTCTAGGTCTGCTTTCTTGAAATGGACTGCCTTGATCTGTTCCTTGGTAATCAGAATATCCTCAAACAGGTCATCTATCATCCCTTCTATCTGTAACATTGAAGATCTTACCTGATGGGCGGCCATGTCTTCGTCTAACCCACTGATTCGTTTCTCGATATGACCGGCCCCGCCATCATAGACCAACTGGGAAACTGACAGTCCGCCTTGATATTGAAGTTTTTTGCCACCCTCAATATTGATGCCGAATTTGTCTTCAATATCCTTCGGTATGTCAATGGATGACACTTCTGACTGATATGAGTTTTTTACAGTAACAGAGGTATGTGGGAGCCACTGGGTATTTATGTTTCTCTGAGATTCCAGACTCTGTTGGTCGATCAGGGCCAATCGCTTTGCATAAGGGTATCTCAGATATGCTGAATGTATCAACTCATTCAGCGTGTAATGCCGGCCGGCCTGGGCACCGGCGAACATCGGGAAAACAATTCCGGCGATTAATACAATCCATTTTCCGGAAGTGATTTTTTCTTTTAATGATCTCATAACTTAATTTCTATAACTATTTTTTTATCCTTTTTACCTCGTTTTGCATCAGTCAGGATGTCGTATACTATCTCAGTTTCGATTGATCGGACGATGCAAAGGTATACCTCTAATCACTACTATACAATACTTTGTCGGTGAGCATATATGATAATATCGGTGAAATGCATATCAAATAGGGTAATCTTATTGTTCATCATTAAAGTTATACTATAATGTTCAACAATTTTGTTGATTTAATAACAAAAAAAATAATATTTATTTGAATATAGCCTGCTTGATCCATTTAGGCAGATTCTTCCTCAGGACACTGCGATAGCTCTGCCATTTCTCTTCATCCCATCTGAAGATCATCATATATAGTGGGCCCGCAATAAACGGGAACATACAGAGACTAGAAATCATAATGACAAACTCTTCTGAATCTTTCATTATGATCTCTCCTTTTTCGTATGCCTCTTTTACTTGCATTCTGAAGATCGTACTGTGTTTATTATTGATGATTTTCTTAAAGAAATCCGGATCCTTGGATGCCTCATGAAGGGCAAATATCAGCATATCTGAATTATTGTAAGCCAAGTCTATCTCAGCTTCAATATAGTTGTCAACCTTCTCCTCAAAGGAAAGGTCTGAATTCAGGTTTTCCTTGAAGGTCACAATAAACTGAGAAATGACGGATTTCATAACTTGGTGAGACAACATTTTCTTATCCCGGAAGTAATAGTGCAGCATGGACCGGTTGATCAAAGCCAAGTCAGCAATATCCTGCATCCGGGCACCTTGAAGGCCGTCTCTCAAGAATACCTTCTTGGCAGCTTCCAAAATCCTTTCTTCTGTATTGTTGTCTTTTGACTTAGTCATAATTGTTCAACAAAAATGTTGATGCAAATATAGGCTAAATATATTGTTCACATTTCATCGGTCTTGTTTATTTAACAAATTATAACAACTGATCTATTCCTTTTTGTTACAGTTACATCACCGTCTTGTCTTATTCTGCGCCTTTCATAAACTTTATCAAAATGTCATAATAATAGCATTATATAAATCAATAAGCTTTATTTACAAATAAAACTGTATCAAAGTGTCTTTATTTAAGATTTAAATAAGTATCTTTGCACATAAGATAGGTAAAACAAAAAATTAAGGTAATATGGGGTTGTTCACAAAGAAAAGCATCAGTAGTCTCATGGCTGAAGCCTCAGACAAACATGGGATGAAGAAGACTCTGTCAACAGGAGCCTTGGTTGCACTCGGAATAGGAGTTGTCATCGGTGCGGGGTTATTTTCAATTACAGGCATTGCCGCAGCCGACCATGCTGGTCCGGCCATCATTATATCCTTCATCATTGCAGCCATCGGTTGTGCTTTTGCTGGATTATGCTATGCAGAATTTGCCTCATCCATACCGGTTTCAGGCAGTGCTTATACTTATTCATACGCTACGATGGGGGAATTTGTCGCTTGGATCATCGGCTGGGATCTGATTCTGGAATATTCCGTCGGTGCCTCTACAATCGCCTCCAGTTGGTCCGGTTATTTCTACGAACTGCTTCATTCTATGGGGCTTTCGATGGATCGCAGATTGATGATGACACCGTTTGAGACCATTACCCTGCCTGGTGGTGAAATCGTCCGCGGAATCATCAATCTCCCATCCATCTTCATTGTCACGGTCATGTCGATGGTCCTGATACACGGTACAAAAGGGTCAGCCAGACTGAACAACGTGATTGTCATCTTGAAGGTAAGCATCGTCCTGCTTTTCATCTTCATCGGATTCCACTATATTGACAAAAGCAATCTGACCCCTTTTATCCCGAAAAATGAAGGAAGTTTCGGAAAGTTCGGATGGTCGGGAATCTTCAGGGCGGCAGGAATGATCTTCTTTGCCTATATGGGATTTGATGCCGTCTCTACGGCAGCACAAGAGACCAAGAACCCACAAAAATCAATGCCCTACGGTATCTTGGGATCTCTGTTGATCTGCACGATCCTCTATGTTCTGTTCGCTTATGTCCTCACCGGTGTAGCCAATTACAAGACCTTCAGCGGTGGCGGAAGCGATCTGGCACCCGTTGCTACAGCTATCAACCACATGGGCAAGGTTGGTCCCGGCGGAACGGTCATTCCGGCGTTTCCGTGGCTGAACAGAATCATCATACTAGCCATCCTTCTAGGTTATTCTTCTGTGATTCTGGTATTATTGCTTGGACAGAGCAGGGTTTTCTACTCCATGAGCCGCGACGGACTGATTCCTCCGATCTTCTCGCATTTGCATCCTAAATACAGGACACCGGCTAAATCAAATCTACTGTTTATGATCTTTGTATCCCTGATCGCTGCCTTCATTCCAGGTAAGGTCGTAGGAGAGATGAGCAGTATCGGGACATTATTTGCTTTCATCCTGGTTTGTCTGGGAATCATCATCATCCGAAAGAACAATCCTGGGGCCAAACCCGCCTTCAGGACTCCCTGGGTACCGGTCATCCCCTTACTGGGAACACTGGTATGCTTGTCCATGATGGTGTCTCTGAGTATTGACACTTGGATACGCCTGGTCGTCTGGATGATGATCGGTTTTGACATCTACCTTGTACGAGGGCCTAAGCATAGCAAGTCATCAGAAAATGACCCGCCGCAGGAAAAACAGAAATCACGGAATGTAACGTCTGTCTGCGGACTTGCCTTGTGCGCTTTGCTCGCCTTTTTCACCTATGTACATCACCGGTCTGAAAGAGGCTGTAACACTGACCTGATTATCTTCAACATCATCATTGCTTTTCATGTGGTCTACTATCTCTGGTTCCGGTTTGTAAAAAAGATCTATCGGAAATAAGCGCTGGAGAATCCGGAGCGGAATCGATAAGTCTATCCACTCAATTTTGGGATTGCTTACCGGGTATTCACGTTTGATTCACAAAGTGGTGGACCACCGATAGGTGAACTCTTGCAGGAACACTATCAACTAGAACTGTTTTTTTTCATATTCTTAGTGGAAGGAAGACAGAAGGCAGATGGAACTGATAAAAAGTATTAACGGAAAGCATGATTTTTCAGATTTTATGCTTACCTTTGTCATAACGCGGTTGATTTGCCATTTTTCTTGACAAAAGAACAGGTTTTGGCAATCAACAGATATCGGAAAGTTGGGTCAGACGTTTCATGATCTGTACCTGAGAATATATAATGATTTCACTACAAGACTAACGATATGAAGAACAAAAAATCTATGGTTAAGTTACCGTCAGAGTGCACCACGATCATCGTAGGTGATAAGATGACAAGTGACGGTTCACACATTGCAGCCCGTTCAGAGGACTGGGACGCCATGTACGCCAAAAACTTTGAAATTTTCGAGGATACGGATTGCGGTCCGAAAGAATTTGTTGCAAAGGACAGTCCTTTCCGTTGCGAACTCCCTCAGAAGGCTTTGGGTTACCAGGCTTTATCTCCTTATCATCTCCACGGAGAATGGGGAAGCGCCGGATTCAATACAGCTGGTATCGGTATGAGTTCCACAGAAACGATCTTCAGCAGCGACAAGGCTTTATCCTTCGACCCGTATATAGAAAGTGGACTGGCAGAGAACTCGATCTATAATGTCGTCCTGCCCTATATCCGGACTGCCCGGGAAGGTGTGGAACGTCTGGGAGCAATGATTGAGAAATATGGCTCAGCTGAGGGATTCGGCATCAGTTTCATCGATAACAAGGAGATCTGGTATCTTGAGAATGCATGCGGCCATCTCTGGCTGGCTTGTCGGATACCTGCCGACAAGTATTTCGTTACGGGAAACCAAAGTCGGTTCCGGAAGTATGATCCGAAAGACAAGAAAAACTATCTGGCTGCTGCTGACCTGATCGACTTCGCTGTCAAGAACCAACTCTATGATCCGTCTGCTGGTGACTTCGATTTCCACGAGGCTTACTCGCGTGACGAGGAGCAGGACACAACTTATAATTATCCTCGTGTATGGGGATTACAGGAGATGTTCAGTCCGTCTATCAAGAATGATGTGACGAAGAACACTTTCCCTGTATTCGCCAAAGCGGATAAGAAAATCAGTATCGCTGACATGCGCCGTGCTTTTCGCTTCCATTATGACAACACGGATCATGATCCTTATCTGCACAGCAATCCGAAAGAACCCTATCGTCCGGTATCTATCTTCCGTACTACACAGACTCACTTGCTCCAGGTTCGCCCGGAACTGCCGTCTGCTATCGGCTGCATCACTTATATGGCTGAAGGTATGGCTGATCTCGGCGTGTTCCTTCCGCTCTATGAAGGTGTACGCTCTTTCCCGAAAGCTTACCGGATCGGTGACGGACATTCGAGCAAGGATTCAGCCTACTGGATATTCCGCAAGGTGATGACTCTCGGTATGGTCAACTATAACGAGTATGCTCCGCTTATCAAGGAGACTTATGCCAAGTTTGAGGCTGAGACAGATCAGCGTCAGAAGGAAATGGAAACTGAATACCTGAAACTCTACAAGCAACAGCCGATGAAGGCGCTGGATTTGTTACAGGACTTCTCAGACTGTGTACTGAACAAGGCACTGGAGACAGCCGGCAACCTGACGGAAGAACTCTTCACACGTCTGGCTGCAGATACCCAGAAGACTTATCTCTTCCACGGTGCCTGATATTCAGAATGGTGAACTATCTGTATAAAAAATGCCATACGCAACTTCTTTCGCGTATGGCATTTTCTAAATTAAGCCCCCAACTTTTATTTTTTTGGTGCAGCTAAAGGTTTTGAAGGAGTTGCAATTTTCTTCATCGAAGACTGAGTACACTTTCCCTTAGTCCATTTACGGGTCATCTTCTTGCAGGTCTTCCCAGGTTTGCAACCTTTTGCTTTAGACATTTTCATTGCCCTGCGATTGGTCTTCTGGGGAATTTCAACACGAGTTTTTTCCTTGTTCTGCGGGACATTGGGTTCCTGTGCAGAAGCACATAAACCTAACAAACAAAATCCTAAAACGAATAATGATCTTTTCATACTTTAAATTATCAAAAGTTCAACAATTGGTCATTATAAAATATGGAGGTTTACTTCCCTCCTTCATTAATACCATTCTTCATTTTATGCCAATCACTTACAAGGATTAGCCTAAACTCTTCAACTTAAAATATTCGCATCAAAGATAGTGAAAAATTCGTTATGTAAGTCTATTAATCGTTTTTTTATATTATATTAGTATTTCGGTCCCCCAGAGGTAACTATTCAGCTAAGGTTTTCCTTGATTTATAGCCACTTACGAACATTATTACGTACAAATAAGAGGATTTCATGCTTGACATGCGACGTATGAATTGCCATAAACTATTAATATCAACATCATTAGTGATGATCGAATAGCAGAACAGTTACTCTCCAGACTTAAGCATTTATCGGAATATCGATATGCATTGCGAATGCTTCGGACAATAGATTTGGGAATTTTGAAAGAACAAATCGAGAATCTCTATATAGCTTTGCAACCGTTTTTCCACATTTTTACTTTTTTAAGAATACCATGGCGTCTTTCCCAGGATAAAATACTATAATACTATTTCTTTTCTGATCTTCAGATCGATAATCTGGAATATGAAACAGAAATAACAACTTCTTAAACTTAATTAATATGGAAAATACCTTCCCTGAAATGGAACAGCAAATCGCCGAATTAAAATTGACTTCGCCAAGTGTGTCACGCGCTATCTACAGACGCTATTTCAACCAGACATTTGTCTTTGATGACCTCAACGAGTACATGAGCCTTGACCACAGATTCCAGTGTGAAATGCAACAGTTGTTTACTCTCAATGGTATTAGCAGTGACCAGTTCGATTTCGGGCGGATCACCGACCTTGCCTGTATACCCAGCCAACTGGAGAATACGGTCATCCAGGTCATTGTCAACAACGCCTGTCCCGAATACCTGAAATTGAAGAAGACACGTAAACCTTTTCCTGAGCGTGAAGGTTTCTTCCATTTCATCTGCTCTGCCTTCAGAGCATTCCCCAGAACCAAGAGATGGAACAAACTCGCCCATTATTTCAATGTGGCAGCCAAGGAAAGGAAAGACTGTCAACTCACCAGTTGCATCAAGTCACTGTCTCTGACCCGGGAAAAAGACGGGAAAGACCGCTAAAGGCTAAAAGCATCTGAAAGCAAAAATGGCGGTGAGAGCAAATCGTTCTCATCGCCATTTCGTTAATCCATACACTTGTCCAATATCTTTTCTCGTTGATTCATGGGAGAACTTACTATTAACAACCAAAGTTACCTCTCTATGATAGGCCTAATATTAAATCACCTATTTTTACTGATAATCAGTTAAAAAATTGCTAAAAACGATTATCTAATAGGCCCTATTTATAAAAAAGCATAAAAAAAGTAATACGTCATAAGTTATCAACTATATTCGTAGCATAATATCATGAACAGATTGTTAATCAGCTTGTTAGAATCACGAAAAACATGAAGGGGAAACGCCCCGTTCACATAATAATCTAAAACTCAAAATTATGTCAAGAATTTCTTTAAGAGCTCTTGGTGGTGAGAGCGGAAAGTATTTAAGCCATGCAAATGGCAAAGTTTGGTTGCAAACAGGCAACCAGGGTGAAGGCGAAGTTTTCAACCTCGAAAAATTGCCTAACGGCAGAATAGCATTAGCATGTCAGGGTGGCGAGAAAGGTAAGTACTTGTCACATGCCTTTGACGAACTATGGTTACAAGACGGAGTCCAAGGCGAAGGCGAAGAGTGGATTTGCCATGATAAAGGCAACGGAGATGTTTCCTTTGAATGTTTAGGAAAGGAATCCGGCAAATATCTCTCCCATGCCCTCGACAAGATGTGGCTGCAGGATGGCTACCAAGGAGAAGGAGAACTGTGGGCTAAAGAAGATTTTATTGCACTCCAGGCACTCGGTAAAGAGAAAGGAATGTTCCTTAGTCATGCCTTAGACAAAGTTTGGCTGCAAACTGGCAATCAGGGTGAAGGCGAAGTCTTCATTAAAGAGATCAGACCTAACGGCAGAGTAGCATTAGCATGTCTGGGTGGCGAGAAAGGCAAATACCTGTCACATGCCTTTGACAAACTATGGTTACAAGACGGAGTTCAGGGCGAAGGCGAAGAGTGGATTTGCCATGACAAAGGTAACGGAAAAGTATCCTTTGAATGTTTAGGAAAAGAATCCGGAAAATATCTCTCTCACGCCTTCGACAAGATGTGGCTGCAGGATGGCTACCAAGGAGAAGGAGAACTGTGGCAACAAGAGAATCAGCAATAACTGTCAGCTAAAAGAGAGGGGTTCATACCGTGTGTGATATGAACCCCCTTTTAAAATGACCAGCTCGACTGTATGAAACTCCGACGAGAGTCGGAAGAACTCGTCCAGCAAACTCACTCCGTTATTTTCATAAAAACACTCCGCTTTAATATCAATGCTCCAAAGGTAATGACTTCACGTAATCAATGTAATAATAAAAAAGTCATGATAGAATCGTAAACCAACCTGGATGGTGCATAGCGTATTGCTCTATAGTGCATAGCGCAGAACGATATGCACCATAGAGGTAAGCATATTCTCTTATCGATGAGTCTTTCGAGTTAATCCATTAATCCAGGAATAGGCACCGATTCGGTGGAACCAATGCTATATCTCTAGAAATCAGTAGATCGAATCTGTAATTGATTCATGAAATTCAACTTTTTTTGAACAGATCATGATAAATACCCAATATAACTGCCTTATAAAGATAAAATCCGACAAATCAACATTTTTAGGTATTGCAAATATTAAATATTAACCTTATCTTTGTCCCTGACAAAAAAGTCAGAACAGTTATGAATATCTTTAAACGGTTCATCAATAATTGCGCCAAACCAGAAAACAATTGTTTCGGGAAAACAATACTTGTAGGAATGAATATCGGTCATGGAAAAATGAGCAAATGGGGATTTTCTCAGTTTTATCTCAACCATGAAAGAAAAGTTCTTGATATCGGTTGTGGAGGCGGAAAAAACATCAGAAGATTTCTGCATGTCCTGCCTGACGCCAAAGTATGGGGCATTGACTGCTCCAGTGAGAGTGTCAGGAAATCCACAAAATTAAATGCACGTGCAATAGCGGAAGGGCGCACGGAAATAACGGAAGGAGACGTTACAGATATGCCTTACGCCGATGAAAGTTTTGATGTGATCTCCGCATTCGAGACCATCTATTTCTGGCAACCAATACAAAAAGGGTTTAAGGAAGTGAGACGAGTTCTTAAAACCGGAGGGAGATTCTTCATTATATGCGAGATAAATGACTCCGAAAAAGGTCATTTCTGGTCAGATCGGATTACTGGTATGAAGACTTATTCCATAGGACAACTGAAGACATTGCTTCAAGAGAGTGGTCTTAAAGTATCCGGAATAAACACCAAAGGTTCTTTCCAGTTTATAGAAGCCACAAAGGTTGCCTGACAGTATTACATTATTCCCCCATCATACTTACTCATGTCATACACCACGTGTTCCAGCGGACACACTATTACCTGTTGCTATTCTGACGCTAACTCCCCTCATTACCACAATGAAGATAATCTGAATCCGTGAGGCCGATCTCCATGTTTTCCGGAATGTCTGGACAGGTGAACGGGATTCCGCCGGAATATGCATACAAAGCAAAAGAATCCCTATTTAAACTCTGTTCTAAGCAATGCGTCAAGTGTTGGATATAAGTGTATACCATATTTCTTGCATGTGATTCTAACATTGTCATAACGATAAAAAGTCGAATCACAGACAACAGCCATTTTCCCGGAACGGGCAAAGAGCCCCAATTCCAGTAAAGATACAGGAGACTTACTCGTGCCTAAAATATTCATGATAATAAAAGAAGACTCTTCAAGATGAGACAGCTCCCAGTTGACTTGATAATCCATTTCGCCCTTCTTAGTCCCGTCCCATTTGTCCTGCCTTGGATTAAAAAGAATCCATTTACCGTTTTTTGTTTCAAAAAACTGAACCAGACCCCTTTGCCAGTCAACACTACTCCCCATATCAATCGTACCGGCAAGGAACACCTTTTTTGCACCTATCGTATCTTTTGGATTTGTAATCCTCTCATGGGGATGTAACACGATCACCTTACCATCTGCATATAGAGTTGGCATTATAGACAAGACAATACTCACCAACATCAAAAGCAATATTCTGAAGTTATTTGTTTTAGTCATTTCTTCGTGGATCTTAATCAGTTTACAAACTCTGTCGCATTTTAAGACTGAGTACTCTAAAGAAAGGTAACAACAATTACCTATAAGGATATATGCTCTGAGGTCGTTAACAGCTACCTTGATCGCCCGAAGAGGAGCCTCTCTCTTCTAATGGATTACGCCCAGAAGATGCGCGTTGCCAATATCCTCTGCAAATACCTTGAGATAAAGCTATGAATGAAAAGATAAAGATGCCACTATCTAAGATGAGATGCCAATTTCCCATTTCGGTCTATTATTCCCGCTTCTTTCAGAAATTTATTTTCACTTTTCTTAGAAGCTGTGGCCTTCTTAATAGCAGCTTCCAATCTTTCTTTCCTTCCTTGAAACAAATCCGTCATAATATCCTCCTTTTATAAAAACCTGAATATCTATATACAAATATACAACAACAAATTCAAATACATTACTGCTCCCTACCCTAATTGACTAAATCATGAGAAGAAGGCAAACATTAACAACACGTATTCGTCATTTTAACGAAAAAAGCACCGATGCTGTTGAACCGATGCTATATTTCAGGAAATCAAAAAATCAATTGAATTCTTGCTGATTAGAAAGAAAAAGGCTACGTTTACAATGATATTAATACAATATGCGATGGAAAAGAAAACTATGACAAGAGAAGAGGCCTTGACACGTTTCCTGGCAGCCAGACAGCACAAAAGAGAAGTAGTCGCAGATTTGGAAAAAACGATGAAAGCTGAGTACGAAAAGGAAACAGGCAAAAAAGCCAACTACTTCTTCTCACTGTGAAACAACTTGACTTGGCAAGGATTAATGAGGGTGTGTCAAAATAGACATATCCTCTTTTTTATATCACAAAGCCCCGACTTTCTCAAGCCAGAGCTTTGCCATGTCCAAAAATTTTTGTACCTTTAGACATATACTTTATAACTATGGCAAAGTTACACTTTCTTTCTTACACGCCCAACCAAATGGTTCTTTTTCCACAAAGAATCGATGAGGATATTGCGGAAAATGATCCGGTCCGCCTAATCAACGGTATAATCGACGGTCTGAATCTGGACGATATCCTGAAGCTCTATAAGGAATCCGGCCGTAGTCCCTATCATCCCAGGATGATGCTCAAGGTCATCATATACACCTATATGAACAACATCTATTCCTGCCGTCGCATAGAGAAGCTTCTGCGCCGTGACATCCATTTCATCTGGCTTTCAGGTTACGAGAAGCCGGACTTTATTACGATCAACCGCTTCCGGAACCGTGTGAAGAAAGAAATCAACGGTATATTCACCCGGATCGTTCTGCTGCTGGAAGAAAAGGGGTTTATTACACTTGATACAGAATATGTTGACGGCACGAAGATAGAGGCCAAGTCCAATAAATACACTTTTGTCTGGCGCAAGACGGTGGAAAGGAACCGTGCGAAACTGATGGAGAAGATCTCCGTACTCCTTGAACAGATAGATGACAGTATAGTGCAGGATCAAATGGACCGGGATGAGCCTGTAGAGTTCAGCCCCTCCATGCTGGAAGGACTCGTAAGTGAATTACAGACTTCCATTGACAAGACCGCTGTCCCTGAAAACAAGGAGCAGAAGGCAGAGAAAAGGGAGAAGGAAAGACAGCTGCGCCAGCTCAGGGCCCACCGGGACAAGTTGCGTGAATATGACCGCCACCTTGAGATGCTGGGTGACCGCAACTCTTATTCCAAGACAGACCATGATGCCACATTCATGCGGATGAAGGAGGATGCGATGAACAACGGACAGACCAAGCCCGGCTACAACCTGCAGATCGGAACGGAGAACCAGTTCATCACGGACTTCGCCCTCTTCCCCAATCCCACTGACACGCTGACCTTCATCCCGTTCTGCAATTCCTTCATGCAGCGTTACCGCCGCTTCCCGCTCAGGGAAGTAGCGGACTCGGGCTATGGCTCGGAAGAAAACTACCGGTTCATGGAGGAGAACGGCATGGAAGCCTTCGTCAAGTACAACCGCTTCCACATTGAGCAGCGTCCGCGCTATGTTCAGGACCCTTTCCGTCAGGAGAGTTTCTACTATAATAAGGAGGAAGACTATTACGTCTGTCCCATGGGGCAGCACCTGAGGCGCATCGGCACCAGGAGAGGCAGGACGGCAAGCGGGTATGCCACCCAAAGCGCAAGGTACAGGGCACAGAGATGCGAGGGATGTCCGCTCCGATGCCGGTGCTTCAAGGCAAGGGGTAACCGTACTATAGAGGTGAACTACAGGCTCAACGGGTACAAGCGCAAAGCCAGGGGAAAGCTTACTTCCGAAGAGGGAATCAGGCAGAGGGGCAGAAGGTGTATCGAACCTGAGGCAGTTTTCGGGCAGATGAAATATGATATGGCATACAAACGTTTCAGACATTTTGGAAAAGACAAGGTCACAATGGACTTTGCCTTCTTTGCCATAGCCTTCAATCTTAAGAAAATGTGTGCAAGGATAAGAAAAACAGGTTTAAAAGGCTTGTCTTCCTTCTTTTATCGCATAAAAAGCCTTATCTTGACTTGTCTGAGGCAGAATATACTGCAATTGGTCATGTGCAATGGAAAAATCGCGGCCTGACAGTAAACGGCAAAGATAACTGAGGATGAAAAATAAAAAAGAGGATGAGTCTTTTGACACACCCTCCAATTTCTCACGTCTCAATTATTATCAGTTCAAATCTGATAACGAAGTACACTTTGTTATAGCTATTGTCGAATTTTTACAAACAGTACAGTTGCTTGGGCACAAACCAAACTCTTAGTTTTTTGAATAAGAAAAACCTGTTATACTCACCATATTTTCTTGGTTTTATAATGTGAGCACAAAGGTAACATAGTTTAGAAGTTCAAGCAAAACATCCTTCTGTACACTTACATTCAGAGCTACAGAATAGGCCCTTGAACTATAAGGTAATCATAAACATTCATGAAAACTTAAAAAGTTGATAATACCAAGGCCAAACATCCCATCCATTTAGTACGCTTCGCCATTCTTTCCAGAGATCACATCCCAGATTGTCAGCCAAATGATCTTCAAATCCAGGAGGAACGACCAGTTCTCGATATACCAGATATCCTTTCTCACACGTCTTTCCATCTGCCACAATTCATACGTCTCCCCACGGCATCCCGTCACCTGCGCCCAGCCAGTAATCCCCGGTTTTACGAAATGGCGCATCATATATTTGGAAATAAGTTGTGAGTACACTTCCGTATGCTTGAGCATGTGCGGTCGGGGCCCTACGATTGACATCGTACCCATAAGAACATTCCAGAACTGCGGCAGTTCATCGATATTCGTATGCCGCATGAAATTACCGAACTTCGTCTTTC
>JAKVJW010000009.1 GCA_022486815.1 Prevotella sp.
CTTATGCCAAGAATATCGTGTTTACTTTCCACATGCCGGCATTTCTTTTCATTTCAGGTTATTTGTTCAATATCAATAAAAAATGGAACGTCTTTTTGAGATCCATTAAATGGATCTTTATTCCTTATGCCATCATGGAAGGTGGATATGTCATCATGGCTTCTTTTCTGCCCATACAGGACCATATTGATCATATCAGTTTCCTGATCGTACTTAGCAAGGTTCTCCTCCATCCGTTGGGACCTCCTTGGTATTTGCATACATTGATGTTGTGCGGCCTGTTATATTATGGTGTATTCAAGATTCTGCATCTGAAGAAATTATCCAGTTTGATAGTCTTTGGACTTTGCCTTTATTTTTGTTCCTATTATCTCCATATTGTATCCTTTTATTCTGCATGTTATTTCTTTGCAGGAGTAGTGGTCCGGCAGAGTGGGTTGACCTTTCTTCAGGTTGTCCGGCCATCGGCCTTGTCGATATTGCCTATAATCCTTATAGCAGCATATCCTCAGAATCTTAGTAGGTCTACGATCGCGGGTGCGATCATGGTTTATTTGGTCATGAGCATTTGCCTTTTCGGTTTTAAATATATGAAAGGAAAGATGAGGGAAGGGGCTTTGTTTATAGGTAGAAACACGCTGATCATTTTCCTGTTTTCTCCTATCTTTACTTTGTTGGCAAAGCAGTTCCTTCCATTTCTGGCTTTTGATCATTCCGGTATGCTCTTTCTGTTTCTGTCACTGGCGTTTACGCTTGCCGGTTGTTTCCTGATAGCTTATGGAATGGATTGGTTGAATGTCTCACGCTTTTTCTTCGGAAAGGCCAGGGTGGTACTTGGAAGAAATCCGGAATAAAAGGAATATTGCGGAAGGCTTCATCATTATAAAAGTAAAGGGTGTAAGTTAATCGGTTTGAATCATTTGATATGACAACAGAGAAGGAATTAAAGTATTTTGAAAATCGGGAAGATTGGAGAAAGTGGCTGGCCGAAAACTTTGAAACTAAAAACGGGGTCTGGTTTGTGTTTCCTTGTAAGGCGTCAGGCAAAAAGGGGATTACATACAATGATGCTGTTGAAGAAGCTCTTTGTTTCGAGTGGATTGATAGTACGGTCAAGTCTCTGGACAAAGAATATAAAATTCAACATTTTACGCCTCGAAATCCTAAGAGTACTTACTCGCAAGCCAACAAGGAAAGACTTAAATGGCTGTTGGAACATAAGATGATACATCCTGAATTTGAGGATAAGATACGAAGGATTTTGTCTGTGCCTTTTATGTTCCCTGATGATATTATGGGCAGGTTAAAGGATGATAAAAGGGTATGGGAAAATTACCAGCATTTTTCTGATGCCTATAAACGTATCCGAATTGCATACATTGAAGCTGCAAGGGGCAGAACAGCAGAATTTGAAAAACGATTAAATCATTTTATCAATAAAACGAGAGAGGATAAGATGATTGCTGGATTTGGTGGAATCAAAAAATACTATTAAAGGATAGGTTATCTGAATAACTTGATACTGTGAACGATTGACATATTCAGGAAAGTCCTTCTATCCGGCCATCGATGATCCGGATGCGTTCAGCTTGCGGAGTCTTCGGCAGTCCCGGCATTCGCAAAATGTCACCGGCAATAGCAACGATCATTTCCGAACCGGTGTTTATGACTAGATCACGGATGGTAAGGGTGAAGTCCTTAGGCAATCCATAGGCTTTTTTGTTTTCAGAAAAAGAATACTGGGTTTTTGCAATACAAACGGGAAAATGCCCGATGTCCAACTTTTGGATACGTTCCAGTTGTTTTTGGGCAGCTGGTTTAAAAATCACTTTTGCTGCTCCATAAATTTCTTTTGCTATCTTTTCGATTTTTGTCTTGATGCTGTCCGAAATCTGATAGGCAAATTTCAAGTCCCCGGAAGGTCTTTCTTCAATAGTTTTTACAACTAGGCGGGCCAGCTCTTCTGCCCCCTTTCCTCCCTCTGTAAAAGCTCTGTTTACGGCAAATCCCACACCTATTGTTTCGCAGTGATGTCTGATTATTTCTATTTCATCGTCTTGGTCAGTAGCAAAGCGGTTCAGGCAAACTACAACTGTCTGTCCGAAATCTTGCATGTTATGGATATGTTTGTCCATGTTGGGAAATCCCGCCTGTAGTCCTTTGGCATTGGGACTTGTGATAGCTTTTACATCAACGTTCCCATGCAACTTCAGAGCTTGTGTTGTCACTACGATTACTGTGAGTTTGGGTTGGATGCCAGCCAGACGGCATTTGATGTCAAAAAACTTTTCTGCTCCTAAATCCGAACCGAAACCTGCTTCCGTGATGGCATAGTCCCCGAAGGTCATAGCCATTTTAGTCGCAATGATACTGTTGCATCCGTGGGCGATATTGGCAAACGGTCCGCCATGGATGAAAGCCGGGGTATGTTCAGTAGTCTGCACCAAATTCGGATGAATGGCATCCCATAGGATGGCGGTAATGGCTCCAGCTACTCCCATATCCTGAACGGTAAAAGGTTTCCCATCTGCTGTGATGCCGAGTAAGATTTTCGAGATACGGCGTTCTAAATCTTTTAAATCAGTAGCCAGACATAGTATCGCCATTATTTCTGAGGCAGGAGTGATATCGAAACCACTTTCCGCCACAATTCCATTGGAATGTCCGCCAAGTCCCGTTACTATGTCGCGTAAACTACGGTCATTTACATCTAATACCCTTTTCCAAAGTACTTTCTTTAAGCTAAATCCTTTGTCTTGATGTTGATAGATGTAGTTGTCTAAAAGTGCAGCAATCATGTTATTGGCCGTAGTTACTGCATGGAAGTCTCCAGTCAGGTGGAGATTGATTTTCTCTATTGGTAATACCTGGGCATAGCCACCTCCCGTAGCTCCTCCCTTCATACCGAAACAAGGTCCGAGACTGGGTTCCCGCAGGGCAAGAACCGTGTTTTCCCCAATTCGGTTCATACCCAGAGCTAAGCCTATACTCATGGTGGTTTTTCCATTACCAAACTTGGTTGGTGTAATAGATGTCACCAAGATGAGATTCGATTTCTTTACTTTTTCCTCATCTATAAGTGTGTATGGAACTTTTGCCACATACTTCCCGTAAGGTTCCAGGCATTCTGTTGGTATATTGATTTTCTCTGCTATCGTTGTGATCGGAGCAAGTTTTATCCCGTGCGCGATCTCAAAATCTGTCTTCATAAGATAATAATCTTTTTACGAATTTTGTATTTTTGCAATATAGTCGCAAAATTACTGCAAAAACAAATAACTTGCAAATGTTCTCTGTGGATTCTTTTACACTTTTTACTCAATTGACGAAAAGAACCGAGCATTTCTGTTCAAAGCGTAAGAACATACGACTACAGAAATCCAAAAACAAAACTGTTTTTACAGAAAGAAAAGTCATTTTTATTGACCACTTCTTGAGCATTGCATAAGATCTCCCAATACCTTATTATATTGGGGTAGGAGAATCTCTTGAAAGTGTGATATGAGGTTTCTGCCAGAACCGCAACGGCAGGGATATTAATAAGTGCTCACCGTAAAAAGTTCAAGCTACGCGAAGAGCTTATAGAGGATGTTATCAGTGATTTATGTGCTGTGTTTTTGGATTGAGATAGCAAAATAGCTAAATACAGCAATTATAGGTATATTTGTGTTGTGATCTCGGTGGGATTCAAACCCACGACCTTCAGAACCGGAATCTGACGCTCTATTCAGCTAAGCTACGAGACCTTAAAATCTACTTTTAAATTATTTTGCCGTTTTTCACGGCACGTGACTGCAAAGTTACTAAATAAGTTTGATTATGCAAAGTTTTTCTTTTTAAATTGTAGGATGTAAGAAAGAATATCTAATATATTTATATACAAATAGTAATTAAAACAAAAATAAAGCTTTCGATTTGATAAATGTTTTTAAAATTCTATTGCATGTTAATAATAAATATGTATCTTTGTGAAGAGAATTGAAATACACGATAAATTATAGAATAAATGAGTAGATTGATTAAACCAGTGGGGTATAAGGCTCTCCTGGACATGCAGCAGACTGAATTGGGGATTAAGTTGATTAAAGATTTTTTCCAGCAGGATTTGTCTGCAGAATTGAGATTACGGCGTGTTACAGCGCCTTTGTTTGTCCTTAAAGGATTAGGTATCAATGATGATTTGAACGGCGTAGAACGTCCTGTTTCTTTTCCTGTTAAAGACCTTGGTGATCAGGTCGCGGAAGTCGTACATTCCCTGGCAAAATGGAAGCGTCTGGCCTTGGCAGAATATCATATTCCGGAAGGATATGGTGTTTATACCGATATGAATGCTATCCGTCCTGATGAGGAACTTGACAACCTGCATTCTCTCTATGTGGACCAATGGGACTGGGAAGCTGTGATTGCCCGGAAGGATCGTACGATTGCTTTCCTGGAAACTGTCGTCCGTAAGATCTACAGTGCAATCCTTCGGGCAGAATATCTCACTTGTGAAAATTATCCGCAGATTCAACCTTTCCTGCCGAAGGAAATCCATTTCGTCCATAGCCAGGATCTTCTTGACCGGTATCCGGATAAGACGCCTAAAGAGCGTGAAGATGCAATCTGTAAGGAATATGGAGCTGTGTTTCTTGAAGGTATTGGTGGAAAACTTTCTGATGGTAAGAAGCATGATGGGCGTGCTCCTGATTATGATGATTGGAGTACGATAGCTGAAAACGGTAAGGTGGGACTGAATGGAGATATATTGGTCTGGTATCCGATCCTGAACCGTAGTTTCGAATTGAGTTCTATGGGTATCCGGGTGGACAAGGAGTCCCTGCTCCGTCAGTTGAAGATCGAAGGCAAGGAAAGCCGGGAGAAACTTTATTTCCATCAGCGGTTACTGAATGGGACGCTGCCGTTAAGTATCGGGGGTGGTATCGGTCAGAGCCGACTTTGCATGCTCTTGCTTCACAAAGCACATATCGGAGAGATCCAGGCAAGTATATGGCCTGAAGAAATGCGTAAAGAATGTGATGGGTGTGGCATGAAATTAATTTGAATGATCATGCCTGAAGTCAGTGAGTTTCATCAAGACATTCTCGGATACCTGTCTGGAGACAAGCGATGAAAGAATGGTAAAATGATTTTTTGTACTGAACAGGCGTTTTGAATATAATAGAAATAAAAGTTCCGCAATAGAATGACTTCTATGCGGAACTTTTATCATTATCGGGATAATGAAAAATGTAAACGTCAATTTAAATCCAGATCAAGCAGATTGCGGAGCTTTTCTACGCCGGGATTATTCTTCCTCATCTCATCAAAGAGTTCACGCTTGGTCAAAATTTTCCCCACTTCCTCTTTTTTAGCCAACCGGATATCCAATGTGAGTTTTTTGTTATGTAAGTCTTTTGTCAGAGTAGTTTTGATTCTATTCTGTATCTTCTTGACATCTTCAAGGAAAATCTCATTATTAATGATAAGTTCGATATGAGGATAACTGGTAATCTTTGGAGTGATATGTTTCAATCGTTGTGCTAAACCAACCATCTTTTGGGGCATACGGTTGCACATCATTAACCATTCTGTCTGTAATTGCTCCTGATTGAATTCCTTTTCTTCGTCTGGTCCTGAGGGTACAGATTCTTCATTCTCCGTTTTCTTTGCGTTAGCAGAGTTGTTGGGATGGAGAATGGAATGGAAGGACATTCCGATGCTTCCGGCTTTGAATTGGGTACGGACGGACTGATCGGAAGACTTTTCTGAGGAAGATTTCTGAGTGGAAATCTTTGGTTCAGTATCGTCAGAAGGTTGTACGTCTGTTATCTCTGAATCTGGTTGCTCACTTACATGTGGGGCTTTTATATCAGAGTCGCCGGAGGAGGGTATCTGGTTCTGTACAGATGTCGGCTGTTGCTCTTGTGAGGCTGATGCTATCTTATGGTCTTGTTCCTGTACCTGTTGATTACTTGATTCAGGCCTGCTGCCGGGGCTTGCAACTCTTGTACTTTTTGCGGAGGGAGAAGGATGAGCCTTGAATAAGGACTTTAACGGATGTGATTGCTGATCCGTGACAATCTGGTCCTCATCCGGTTGCATTAATTGGGCAATCTCTATCAATGTCAATTCTGCCAGCAATCGCTTGTTGTTGCTTTGACGGTATTGAACACTGCATGTGTTCATTATTTTCAGTGCACCATAAAGAAATTGTACCGTACAGCGTTTAGCCTGGTCCTGATAACGATTTTTCTGTTCATCACTAGAGTCCAGAAGGACAAGAGTGCTTTCGTCTTTTGCCATCATGACATTTCTTACGTGCTCGGCGAGTCCCTCAATGAAATCTCCGCCATTGAATCCCTTGGCCAGCACTTCATTAAACAGCAGCATCATATCGCATACCTTGTTCTGTATGGCCAGATCTATTACTTTGAAATAATAGTCTGCATCAAGAACATTCAGATCTTCAATCACTTTCTGATAGGTGATGTTCCCCTGACAGAAACTTGCAGCCTGGTCAAAAATGGATAACGCATCACGCATTCCGCCGTCAGCCTTTTCTGCAATCAGTGCCAGAGCTTGCTCCTCATAACTGATTCCTTCATCATCGGCTACCATTTTCAATTGCTTGACCATATCGAGTACCGTCATCCTGTCGAAATCATATACCTGACAACGGCTGATGATGGTAGGTAGAATCTTGTGCTTTTCGGTAGTTGCCAGAATGAAAATCACGTGGGCAGGCGGCTCTTCAAGAGTCTTTAGGAAAGCATTGAAAGCTGCTTGCGATAGCATGTGGACCTCATCGATGATAAACACCTTGTATTTGCCTATCTGTGGCGGTACACGCGTCTGCTCCATAAGTTTCTTGATATCCTCTACAGAGTTGTTGCTCGCGGCATCGAGTTCGAAGATGTTATAAGAGCGTCTTTCATTGAAGGCCTTACAACTCTCGCAATGGTTGCAGGCTTCACCGTTCTCATCAGGATGTTCGCAGTTGATCGTTTTTGCAAAGATTCTGGCACAGGTTGTCTTTCCTACACCGCGTGGACCGCAGAAGAGGTAAGCATGGGCAAGTTTTTTGCTTTTGATGGCATTTTTCAATGTTGTGGTAAGGGTGTTTTGTCCGATTACCTGATCGAATGTCATAGGACGGTATTTTCGTGCGGAAACAATATAATCTGCCATTGTGTCTCGTTTTTCTTTGATAGTCTTTGATTGCAAAGATACTATAAAAATGTGAGGATAAATAGAAAACCAGGAGTTATTTTTGCTGTAAAAAGAATTGGTAATTGTACTCTGTGCTGCCTCTAAAGGAGTTGTAATGATACTTTGGATGCAGATCGGGACATAAATTCAAAATTCCTTCGTTTTCGCTTTCATTCTCAATTTAATTTCTTACTTTTGCAGAGGTAAAAGTATGATATGGCAAATCATTTGAATGAGCTGTTGAATTTCCTTTCCCATTATAAGTATTTGATTACAATAGTAGTGGGTTTACTCATTGTCGGAGTTTTCGATGAGAATAGTTTCCGTATGCGGGTAAAATATGAGTTACAGATCAATGAATTGAAAGACCAGATCAGAAAATATGAGACCTTGAACCGTGTGGATACACGTAAACTTCAGGAGTTGAGGCGAAATCCTAAGTCTATTGAGAAGATTGCCCGTGAGGACTATTTCATGAAAGCAAATGACGAGGATATCTTTGTGCTGAGTACCGATGAGGCTGCCAATCAAGATAATGATAATGATCAAGAAGATGGAACGACAAGATAAAGTTAGAAATATTGTTTTCCTTAGTGGGGGTATATTGATGGTCATCGGTGCAGGCTGTTTTGCTTTTGGCTTTTTTCATCCTTCATTATTGAAGATTATGTGCTGGATCTATTTGGGAGGATCCGTTATGTTTGCTATTCCGCAAATTATGCAGAGTTATGAGGATTGCAGTTTGACCGTCCGCCGGTTGAAGAAACTGCAATGCTTTAGTGATATTTGCTTTATCCTGGCTGGCTTCTCCATGGTTGATACAGCCTATCGGTTTCTGGAACCTTTTTTCTCCAATTATGAAACCTATATTCAGTTGGTCTATAACAAATGGGTGGCGATCTTGTTGATTGCTGCTCTGATTGAGATTTATACTACCCACCGCATTGGTCATGAACTTGCTAAGAAAAATCCTCCGCAGTAATATACTTCTCATTATTGATTGATAGAAATAATATTTGGATAAGTATAAAAAACTGATGATTCTAAAACGGTCTAATAGTTTGCTGACATTGTATTGCGAAAAAAATATAAAAGATATATGGAATCAATTAAATTGGATAAAAATATTTCCATAGATTGAATATAGGTTGTACCTTTGTTAAAAGAAAAAGAATCGCCACTTATGAATAAAATGATTTGCGCATTGGCCACGTTGCTGGCATTCACTTCTTGTGCTAACAGTTATCATATTATAGGTACAAGCAATGTCACGACACTTGACGGGCGTATGCTCTATCTTAAAGTCTTGAAAAATAATGACTTTAAGAAATTGGATTCCTGTGATGTTATTCACGGTCAGTTCCAGTTTGCTGGTACTGTGGATACTACGCGGATGGCAAGCATTTTTATGGATAGTGAAAGTGTATTGCCGCTTGTGCTTGAGTGCGGTGATATCAATGTGAAAATTGACAACACACAACAACTTGTCAGTGGAACTCCGCTTAATGATAAACTCTTCAAGTTCTTTACTCGTTATAATCAGTTGAAGAATGAGGAAGCAGAACTTGTTCATCGCCATGATGAAGGTATCATGAACGGGCGTAATATGAATGTGATTAATGCACGTTTAAATGAGGACGCCGCACGCATTTCTGCTCAGGAGGATCGTTTTATTACGGATTTTGTCTGCAATAATTTTGATAATATTCTAGGCCCGGGTATCTTCTTTATGGTTACTGCAAATAATGAATATCCGATGCTTACCCCTTGGATAGAGGATGTGATGAGCAGGGCTACGGATAAGTTTAAGAATGATCCTTATGTGAAGGATTATTATGAGAAAGCTCAGGAGAACGAACAGATCATGAATGGCATGAAGCAACTGGGTTCTTCTCATAGAGCTCCTTACAATGGACTACATGATCCAAATAATCCGAATGCTGCTCCTGCACCGACTCCGGCAGCTTTGGCTCAACCTGTTTCTGAGTGAAAGTGGTCATGGTGATGTTTATCATAGAAGTTCGTAATTGAGCACTGGCTGTCTCGTTGGTGTGTAGGGAACAGATAAACTTTATATCTTGTGTTTAATCATTTGTTCTGATAGATAAGAATAGTGGTGATGAACATAAAATTTGATTCGGGAGTCGCCGGAATGGAATCCAAGACCATTTAATTACATAATTGATTGTTAATGAATATATGTATCAAAGGTGGTACGATTGTTAATGAGGGACATTCTTTTCAGGGTGACCTTATTATAAAAAATAGTCGTATTGCTGAGATTATTCAGAGGAATCAAACTTCCCGTAGTATCTATGATCAGGTAATAGATGCTACGGGGTGTTTTGTCTTACCCGGTGTAATCGACGAACATGTACACTTCCGGGAGCCGGGAATGACCTTGAAGGCTGATATTGAAAGTGAGAGCAGGGCCGCTGCCTATGGTGGCGTAACTTCTTTCTTTGAGATGCCCAATACGAATCCTCCGACTGTCACACTTGAGAATCTTGCTGATAAATTTACAAGGGCTTCGCAGGAAAGCCATGTCAATTATAGTTTCTTCTTTGGCGCAACGAATAGCAATGCTTGTCTTTTTGACAAACTTGATTGTAGCCGCATTCCCGGAATAAAACTTTTTATGGGTGCAAGTACGGGAAATATGCTGGTGGACCGATTGGAATCCTTGAGGTCTGTCTTTAGTTCTGCCGCTTCTCTCGGCCTCCTTGTGATGGCACATTGTGAGGATATGGGGGTGATCTCTCAGAATATGAATCGGGAAAAGAACGTTTATGGAGAGGACCCGCCGGTCTTCCTGCATCCTGTCATACGTAGTGCGGAGGCTTGTTATAAAAGTACTCATCTGGCTGTGTCTCTTGCCAAAGAAACCGGTGCGAGACTTCATGTGGCCCATATCTCTACCGGACGTGAATTGGAATTTGCAGTTCCCCAACCCGCAGATTCAGAAAAACTCCCTCAGATTACCCTGGAAGCGTGTGTACCTCATCTTTTCTTTTCTGCTGAGGACTATGCGGAGAAGGGTTCCCTTATCAAATGCAATCCAGCTATAAAAGGAAAGACTGAACGTACGGAATTACGAAGGGCACTGTCTGATGGACGGATTTTCTGTATCGGTACAGACCATGCCCCACATCAGTTGGAAAACAAGCTGGGGGGATGCGTGAAAGCTGCTTCAGGAATGCCTATGGTGCAGTTTTCGTTAGTGACGATGTTGGAACTGGTTGATGAGGGCGTTCTTACGATTGAGAAAATGGTGGAATTGATGTGTCATCATCCTGCTGTTCTTTTCGGTGTGAAGGATCGTGGTTTTTTGCGCAAAGGATATAAGGCGGATATTGCTATCGTGAAACCTCGTCAGCGTTGGCAGGTAACCAAAGATTGCATTCAGAGTAAGTGTAAATGGAGTCCTGTGGAGGGGCATGAATATAATTGGAAAGTAACGGATACCATCTGTAATGGTCATGTTATCTATCATTCGGGGCATTTTGATCCGGACTATCGTGGTGAAGAGATTCTCTTTGAACATTGATGGCATAGTAAATGTGCAGATGGATGCGTATTGACTTACTGATTAAAGAAAATGGAAACAGATACTTCAGATGCGAAAGATCATTACTTATGAGGTCAGTGAGATAGAACCTTATATCAATTGGCTCTATTTCTATCATGCCTGGAATATGGATGGGAAACCTTTAGAGGAGAAGGAACATCTTCATCTTGAGGCTGAAAAACTGTTGGATTCCTGGCAGGGAAAGGTTCGTACTCGTGCTGTTTTTGGCTTGTATGAAGCGAACGGTGACGGGGATGATCTCTTGCTTAATGGTGTCCGTATTCCGATGCTTCGTCAGCAAAAGGCGGAGAAACCGGGAGAGCCGAATCTCTGTATGGCTGATTTTGTCCGTCCGCTTTCTTCTGGCATTAAGGATCGGGCCGGCGCTTTTGCTACTACTGTAGATACGGTGAGAGTAGAGGAGAGTCAGAATGATCCTTATCGGAAGATGCTGTTACAGACCTTGTCTGACCGTCTTGCTGAGGGGACGGCGGAGAGAATGCATGAAGAGGTGAGACGCCATTACTGGGGATATGCACCGGATGAGCACCTTACAATGCAGGAGACTCATCTGGAAAAATATCAGGGTATACGACCGGCTGTAGGTTATCCGTCTTTGCCGGATACAAGCATGAACTTCATTCTAAGTGACTTGCTGGACATGAAGGAGATTGGTATCCGACTCACAGAGAACGGGATGATGATCCCTCATGCTTCGGTGAGTGGGTTCTTGTTCTCGAATCCTCAGAGCCATTATTTCGATTTAGGGAAAATAGGAGAGGATCAGTTGCTGGATTATGCCCGTCGGCGGGGATTGCCGGTAGAACTGATGAGGCATTTTCTCCAGTCAAGTTTGCTTAGAAAATAGTTTCTCCTTAGAAGGAGAACGGATTTAAAATAATAATAGGATGGGTCTTGGAGATAAAGGGTCATTCTTTAATGTTTAGGAAAAGGAGTTTGGTTTCATAAATTGGATATATCCTGAAAATCAGGGATTCCAGGAGATCAACTTTGAATAATAGGAAGAAAGCGTGTGATAGCAAGAATAGTTGTATGGGTCATCCTATTGATAGTATTGCCCGATGTGTACCTCTATGTTCACTTTGTGCGCCATCGTACCAGACCGCTACGGTGGTGGATAACTATGTTGTGGTGGACGACTTCTGTTGGCATGATTGCCTATACCGTAGGGTTGTCCTGTGTGAAGAGTTTCATACCGGACAATTTTGCGTGGATAGAGGTCTATCTCTTCCTGGCTGTCATCTTGATAAATCCAAAGGCAGTTTTTGCGGTCTGCTCCCTGGTGGGTTCTGCATGGTGCCGCTTCAGGCATACGAGTATCAATAGGGGTAACCGTGTAGGTGTGATTCTGGCGGGACTGTTAGTCCTGGTATCTGTATATGGCTTGACTGTCGGTCCGAGAAAGTTGCATGTGACACATGTCAATCTTTATTTTAAGGATCTGCCGTCTGAATTTGAAGGTTATAAGATCGTACAGTTCAGCGATGCTCATGTGGGGACATTCAACCTTTTTATGCATGGGATACTGGTACAAGATGTGGACAGTATCATTGCCCAGAAGGCTGATTTGATCTGCTTTACAGGTGATCTTGTGGATGTCCGTGCTTCCGAAATCTATCCGTGCAGATCCACTCTTGCACGGTTGGCGCGTGAATCAGGAGCACCGGTGTATAGCATATTGGGTAACCATGATTACAGTGCTTATCTGAATGCTTCACCTGTGGAGAACAGGGAGAATGAGAAAGAACTACAGGAACAGGAACGTCAGTTGGGCTGGAAACTGTTGATGAATGAGCATGCTGTCATCCATCGGGGGAACGACTCTATTGTCATCGGTGGAGAAGAAAATGAAGGCTCAAGAAGGTTTCCTAAGAAATCGGATCTTTCGAAAACCCTTAGAGGGGTTGGACCACGTGCTTTCCTGATCATGCTCCAGCATGATCCGACAGCCTGGGATGATAGTATTCGTCCTTATTCTCATGCCCGGCTTACCCTGTGCGGACACACTCATGGGGGACAGATAGACATCTTAGGACTGCGTCCTACTCGACTGTCCTACAGGGAAGATAATGGACTTTATCAGAAAAAGGGTTGTTATCTGTATGTCTCTTCTGGAATAGGTGCTCTTATCCCCTTTCGCTTCGGCGCAACTCCGGATATTGTGGTGATTACGCTGCATAGGAAATCTGAATAGTGTGATGGAATTCTTTGTAAATTTTATGGATTATAATAGAAACCAAAATAACTAGTCTTAACAAACTATGAAATTGATAGTGATTTTTTCTTACCGTCTATACCAGTTGGTGATTTTCTTGCCGATTTTCCTGGTATTAACTATCATCTGTGCTCTGATGGCTATTATCGGCTGTCTTGTTGGTAATGAGCACTTCTGGAGTTACTATTCCGGAAAGATCTGGTCGATGTGGACGGTTCGTTTGCTTTTCCTGCCTGTAAAGATTGAGGGGAGAGAGAATCTGGATGAGAATCAGAGTTATGTGTTTGTCGCCAATCATCAGGGAACATTTGATATATTCCTGATCTATGGCTTCCTCAACCGGAATTTTAAATGGATGATGAAAAGGGAACTGGAACGTATCCCTTTTGTCGGGCCGGCTTGTAAGTCCTGTCATCATATCTTCGTTGACAAGCGTACACCGACCGGTGTCCGTCGTACGATTGAAGAGGCTCAAAACACTTTGAAGGAGGGGATGTCTTTGGTTGTCTTCCCGGAAGGAGCCCGGACATGGACAGGGCACATGGGCGTCTTTCGCCGCGGTCCTTTTCTGCTTGCAGATGAATTGCAGTTGCCTGTCTGTCCTTTGACGATCAATGGCAGTTTTGAGATAAAACCACGAATGAAAGACTTGTGGTGGGTTTACTGGCATCCTCTGACATTGACCATTCATAAGCCTATTCCTCCTCATGGACAGGGTCGTGAGAATGAAAAATACCAGATGAAGGAAAGTTATGAGGCGATCATGTCGTCTTTGGAACCCGATTATCAGGGATTTGTGGAAAATACGGACCAATAAGAAAGAGATTTACAAATAAATTTTCTAAATTTGCAATTCAAAGGGGCATCGGACTATCGAAAACATCCTTAGCCTTTGATGTAAATGATCGGTATCTAAAAACAAAGTGTATGGATGATTCTGTAGTCATAATTCCTACTTATAACGAGAAGGAAAATGTGGAGAAAATTATTCGGGCTGTCATGGGATTGGAGAAACATTTTCATATTCTCATCATTGATGACGGCAGTCCGGATGGTACAGGTGATATTGTCCGCAGATTGATGGAAAAGGAGTTTTCCGGCAGTTTGTTTATGATTGAGCGAAAAGGCAAACAGGGATTGGGTACAGCTTATATCATGGGCTTCAAATGGGCTCTGGAACATCAGTATGAGTATATCTTTGAAATGGATGCTGACTTTAGCCATAACCCTGCCGATTTGCCGCGGTTGTACGCGGCTACTCATGATGAGGGATATGATGTGGCTGTCGGGTCCCGCTATGTAAGTGGTGTCAATGTAGTCAACTGGCCCATCGGACGGGTATTGATGAGTTATTTCGCATCAGACTATGTACGCTTTATTACGGGTATCAATGTTCATGATACTACAGCTGGATTTGTGTGTTATAAGCGCAGGGTACTGAATACGATCCAACTCGATCGGATTCATTTCAAAGGGTATGCCTTTCAGATTGAGATGAAGTATACTGCATATAAAATTGGTTTTAAGATAAAGGAAGTACCGGTCATATTCGTCAACCGCCGTGAGGGGACGAGTAAGATGACCGGTGGTATTTTCAGCGAAGCTTTCTTTGGCGTGATTCGTCTTCGCCTGGACGGCTGGCTCCGTAAATATCCCAAACTTCCTGAATAGGCATGACGATTGAGGAATTAAGTCTTTTGTATGGCAGATTGCCTCAGGCTGCTGCCCTTGTTAAATCTCTGGAGAGAAAGTCGAGGAAATCGGTTTTTCTCCAGGGATTAGTTGCTTCTGCCACTCCGATGCTTTTCGCATCGGTTTATAGTCATCTTCATCGTACACTTGTTTTTATCCTTGATGATGACGATGAGGCTGGATATTTTTATCATGACCTTACTCAGGTTCTTGGAAAGGATAGGGCTCTTTTTTTCCCAAGCAGTTATAAGCGTGCCGTAAAATATGGTCAACGGGATTCTGCCAAGGAGATTTTGCGTACTGAAGTCCTGGCTCGGCTGACGGGGAATGATTCTGCTTTTAATGCTGATCGGAATAGGAGTGAAGGACCGGAAAAAACGGAAGAGACGTTTATCGTTACTTATCCGATGGCTTTGGCTGAACTGGTCATCTCTCGCTCGAAGCTCGACTGTCAGGTCGTGAGGCTGAAAGTGGGAGGGCATGTCGAGGTATCCGATCTGATCAAACAACTTCGGGGATTGGGCTTTTCCGAACAGGATTATGTCTATGAGCCGGGGCAGTTTGCCTTACGCGGCAGCATCCTGGATGTTTATTCCTTTAGTTGTGAGAATCCTTATCGTATAGACTTTTTTGGGGATGAGATCGATACCATCCGTACTTTTGAGGTACAGGACCAGTTGAGTAAGGATAAGAAAACCGAGATTGAGATTGTTCCCGAACTGGCACAGTTGAAGAGTGACAAAATTCCTTTTCTCCAGTTTCTGCCGGAGGATTCAGTTCTTCTGTCTAAGGATTTTACATTTATCCGTGATGCGATAGGCCAGATCTATAGTGACGGCTTTTCCAGTCAGGCTTTGACTGAACGGATGGAGGGTCTTACGGAACAGGAACAGAAACAGATCATGATGCAGATGAAAAAGGAGAACATACTCTGTATGCCGTCCCAGTTTGTTTCTGATTCTGAAAAGTTCCAGTGTGTGGAATTCGGACCTTTGTCAAATCAGCAAAATACGGTTATTCCTTTTCATACTGAACCTCAACCTCTTTATCATAAGAATTTCCAACTCCTTTCCGAGAGTCTGGAAGATTATCTGTTGAAGGGATATAAACTGTATATACTGGCAGATAGTGCAAAACAGAACCAGCGTCTGAAGGAGATTTTTGCGGGGGAAGAATTAGCTAAGTATCATGTGCTGTTTACCCCTGTCGACCATACTATCCATGAGGGGTTTGTGGATAATGATATGAAGGTCTGTCTTTTCACGGACCATCAGATCTTTGACCGTTTCCATAAATACAGTCTGCGCTCTGACGGTGCCCGACTTGGGAAGATGGCACTGACGATGAAGGAACTGCAGGAAATGGATATTGGTGACTATATCGTTCATGTAGATTTCGGAATCGGTAAGTTTGGCGGTCTGGTCAGAGTACCGTTGCCTCCTGATCCCCGGCATCCTGAAAAGAGCGGCCGGCAGGGTTATCAGGAGATGATCCGTATCATCTATCGTAATAACGACAAGGTGGATGTGTCCATCCATAGTCTGTATAAGATCTCCAAATACCGCAGTAATGATACCGATCAGCCGCCGCAGTTGTCTACTCTTGGTACGGGTGCATGGAATCGCCTGAAGGAGAAGGCGAAGAAGAAGATCAAGGACATCGCACGTGATCTGATCCGACTCTATGCTGAGCGTCGCAGGGAGAAGGGGTTTGCTTACAGTCCTGATAATTATATGCAGCACGAACTGGAGGCGAGTTTTATGTATGAGGATACTCCGGATCAGTATAAAGCTACTCAGGATATAAAACTGGATATGGAATCTTCCCGTCCTATGGACCGTCTGGTCTGTGGTGATGTGGGCTTCGGGAAAACGGAAGTTGCTGTCCGGGCATCCTTTAAGGCTGCCTGTGACTCGAAGCAGGTTGCCGTCTTGGTTCCTACTACCATACTGGCTTATCAGCATTACCAGACCTTTATGCAGCGTCTGAAGGATATGCCGGTACGCGTGGATTACCTTTCACGTGCCCGTACGGCAAAGCAGACGAAAGAGATTCTGGCTGACTTGGCATCTGGAAGGATTGATATTCTTATAGGTACACAAAAATTGATTGGGAAGTCGGTGAAATGGCATGATCTCGGACTTCTTGTCGTTGATGAAGAGCAGAAGTTTGGTGTATCTACAAAGGAAAAATTACGGAAATTGAAAGTGAATGTAGACACGCTTACCATGTCTGCAACGCCTATTCCTCGTACGTTACAGTTTTCTCTTATGGGAGCGCGTGATATGAGTATTATCCGTACTCCGCCGCCTAACAGGTATCCGATCCATACAGAAGTGAGTACATTTGGGCACGAAGTCATTGCTGATGCCATCAATTTTGAGATGAGTCGTAATGGACAGGTGTTTTTTGTCAGTAACCGTATATCTAATCTTCCTGAACTGGCAAATATGATTCATAAGTATGTGCCCGACTGCCGTGTCGCAATTGGACACGGGCAGATGCGTCCGGAAGAATTGGAAAAGATCCTGATGGGGTTCTGCCAATATGATTATGATGTGTTTTTGTGTACGACTATTGTCGAGAATGGTATTGATATTCCGAATGCAAATACGATTATCATCAATGATGCACATCGTTTCGGACTTGCAGACCTGCATCAGATGAGAGGACGGGTAGGGCGCTCTAACAAGAAAGCGTTTTGCTATCTGCTGGCTCCGCCAAAGAGCAGTCTGACTACTGAGGCGCGCCGTAGGTTGGAAGCACTGGAGAACTTCTCAGAACTTGGGAGTGGATTCAATCTGGCCATGCAGGATCTGGATATTCGTGGTGCCGGTAACCTGCTGGGTGCTGAGCAAAGTGGATTTATGGAAGATCTCGGGTATGAAACTTATCAGAAGATTCTCTCGCAGGCTGTCACAGAATTGAAGAACGAGGAGTTCCAGGATCTCTATTCTGAAGAGATGCAACAGGGACAGGTCATAACAGGAGATGATTTTGTTGATGACTGTGCTGTTGAAAGTGACCTGGAGATGTATTTTCCGGATAATTATGTACCTGGAAGTAGTGAGAGGATGCTGCTCTATCGTGAACTTGACCAGATCGAGGATGACCATGCCCTGGAGGATTACCGGAAACGGCTTATTGACCGTTTTGGCCCTGTACCCCGGGAGGGTGAGGAACTGATGCGGGTAGTCCAGCTCCGGAAGTTGGGCAAGCATCTGGGGTGTGAGAAGATTATTCTCAAACAGGGGAATATGCAACTCCAGTTTGTCAGCAATGACAAGAGTCCGTTCTATCAGAGCCAGACCTTTGCAAAAGTGATCAGTTATGCTGCTAAGGCTGTACGGCGGACGAAACTTTATGAGCGTAATACCCATCGGCTGATGACGGTCAGGAACGTTCCTTCTGTAGAGGATGCTTGTCATTTACTTGAGGAAATCAGTAAATAAGTTCATGTTCCCATTTCGAATGTGTCTGTGGAGGATAGCGATTCATTTCATTTTTCTATGATGATAGGATTTGGTTACTATAGAAGATGAGTATGGAGAAACGTGTGCAGGATAGGTGATGAATAAATAAGTCCGGTCTTTTAGCTAAAAGACCGGACTCATAAATTGTATATAGAAAATTATATTTTTGCGTATTACTCTTTCAGCAGTTTCTCAATCTCTGCAGCGACGTGCTCGATTTTCTCTGTGGGTTCAAAGCGAGTGACTACATGTCCCTTCTTATTGATCAGGAATTTCGTGAAATTCCATTTGATATCCGGCTTGTTTTTGTAGTCAGGATCTTCTTTTGAAAGCATCTTGTCCAGTACAGGATAGATAGGATGAGTCTCATCCCAGCCAGCAAACCCTTTTTTCTCCTTAAGGAATTTGTAAAGTGGCTCGGCATCATCTCCGTTAACCTTTATTTTCTTGAATTGAGGGAATTCTGTTCCATAGTTAAGTTTGCAGAACTGGTGAATACTCTCGTCTGTACCGGGAGCTTGTTGAGCAAACTGATTACAGGGGAAGTCAAGAATCTCAAAACCTTGAGGATGATACTTTTCATACAATTTCTCCAAGTCTGCATAGGTTGGAGTAAAACCACATTTCGTGGCAGTGTTGACAATCAGAAGTACTTCATTCGCGTACTCCTTCAATGATACAGAATTACCTTTTCTGTCTTTGACTGTGAACTCGTAAATTGTTTTCATTTTCTTAGTTTATCTAATTGATAAAATTGGTTAAGAATTAATCTATATTTATCTGTAACGCAAAGATAATTAATTATCCTGTGAAAACAAATCAAATTTTGAAAATTATTTTATTTTTTAGGGATAATTTAAATACAGGTCTTCTTCTTTTTGAGTTTGAAGGAAACCTTTTGTACTGTTGGATTTAGAGTTTCTTTGTCTTGTTTAAGGGCTATTTAAAATCAATATTATGGATTCTGTAGGGAAATCCCCCCAATAAAATAGGAATAAAAGTTGGCTTGTTGGTTTTTTTTCTCTTATCTTTGTTGCAATATATAGAAACAATAAAAATTGAATAATATGAGAAAATTGACGATGATTCTAATGGTATTTGTTGTAGGGACAATACCATTCTTATTTACGAGCTGTGATAACAGCGATGATGGTGTTTGCTATTATAATCCGTGGGATGCTGGTTTCAATTGGAATAATCCATGGTGGTATCATTATAATAATGGTGATTATGACTGGAATAATTACTATGATAATGGGCGTGAGGATCAGGATAATCATATCCTGGCTGAGGCTCAGGTGTTGAATGGTGAATGGAGTGGAGTCATGCAGTATGTTTCTGCTAAATCGAAAACGACCACAAAATTCAATTGTGATATGACTTTCACTCAGTATAATCTGAATTCCATAAATGGGACGGGCATTGAAGTGGATGCTTCAGGAGACGAGTCTCAGACTTTGCATTTTAGATGGTACATTGATGAAGGGAACGGTGATATCTATATCAAATATGATAGTGGGACTACTTTCGTCATGGATGCACAGTCCAGCCAGAGAGGTTTCAGCCTGCGTGAGGGTGACTATTTTGATGGTTACATGATCGGTTCAAACACCAATGACATGGCTTATATCCAACTGGACCGTGTTACTGTGAATAATGCAATTGCTGCCGATGTATCTCGGGCTGCGGCTAGTCAGCATCGTTTCTTCGGTTCAACGAATTTGATCAAACCGAAAATGAATGCGCCTTCTAAACTCATTAAGAGATAGGGATAGGACATAGAATGAACGAAGAAGCCGTGTAAGTGATTACCTACACGGCTTCTTCGTTCTATCGTACGTTTTTTCTCGAGTATCAGAATCCTAATGGAATCCCCATGCTCTCTTTACATTATCGATATTCAGATCTTCCACTTCTTTTTCTGTTTTATCAGGAAGATTGCAGAAGAAATCGAGTCCGGTCTTTTCCTGTAAGGTTTGAATATTTACGATATAAGGTCTCAGATCCTGGCTTTTTGTCGTATTATTGGCATTCTCAAACCAGAAGCCGATAGCTTTGTAGCCGTCTTTGTTCTTCATCAGTACTGCACTGAAGAAATGCTTGGGTACGACAAGACCGTTATTCCCTAAGGTGTAGTTTCCGTCACTGATCGTACCTCCTTTGCAGACAAACAGTGTATCTGTAGTAGAAGAATTGTCAGCGATCCAATCACGGAGTTGGTTTTCCATTACTTCCCAGATTCCGGCATTGAAAGCATGGAGTTGTGCAGACATGTTGGACAGGAAAAAGGTCTGGTAGTTTGCTGTTGTCGAATACATACGATCTGCCGATGGGCACAAGTGTCCGTGGTCATATCCCGATCCACGGTACGGATCAATGCTCCATCTGTATTTGGGCAGAATATCCGGGTCTTGCGGATACTGGTCTTCCCAGTTTTCCGGACTGTATCGGCTGACGCCGGGTGTATGCTGTACATTATTGGCATACATTTCGTAGCAGGTAAACAGATTAGCTTTCTTCTTCTTGTCCCAGGCTAATGAGTAGTTGACATCTTTTTTGTTACTTCCCAGTTCCGGAGCGTAATGGACGACGATGGTATCGTTACTTGCTGTATAGACCCTGGGAAATTCAAGGCGTTTGATTTCTGAGGCCATGCCGGAAGTTACAACATTCTTATTTGTGTTTTCTGAAAGCCCCTGATTCTCATTGTCGCCATTGTTACTGCTACATGCTGTAAAAGTAAAAATGAAGAAAGTAAGGGAAGACAGATAAGTGATTCTAAATGAATTCATATTGTGAAAGATTGATAATGGACAGGCTTTGTAAAAGAAAAAGTGTAGACTGACGTATATGCAACTACGTCAGACTACACTTTATATTTCCTGTGTATAGGATTGAATATATAGATTATTTCTTCAACTTGCCGTAACGGTTCATGAAGCGGTCTACACGACCAGCACTATCAACCAGCTTGTTCTTACCAGTAAAGAATGGGTGAGAAGTACTTGAAATTTCAACCTTAACCACTGGGTAAGTCTCTCCTTCAAATTCTACTGTTTCTGTCGTCTTGCATGTAGAACGTGTAAGGAACATATCGCCGTTAGACATATCCTTGAATACGACGGGGCGATAGTCTTTTGGATGAATACCTTTTTTCATTTTAATCTAAATATTTAATTATCAATAATTTCTTCTCGATTTAACAGGGAGCAAAGGTACTAATAATTTTGTTCTTTGCCAAATATTTAATGAAGTTTTTTATTTTGCGTAAGTGATAGTGATCGACTTGATACGAAGCTGGACTCCACCACTTGCAGCAGTGTAATCATTGACGATAGTGATGGTAGAAGCACTCAGGCCGCTGAATATTGCTTGTGTGTCACTCGCTTTGTTGATGGCTACTTTCGTGTCACCGCTCATGGCATAGGCTTCATCATTACCATTATAGAGTGTTCCTTTATAACCGTCGGTGGTGGTTATGGATACCTTTACGATAGTCTTATTCGTGGCAGTAATTATCAGCGTGTTCTTTGCATACATTCTGACAGCTGCATAGCTTCCGGCATAATATTTAGGATCACTCGTACCTTCAGCTTTGGCAAAGGCCAGTGTCGTTCCATCAGAAAGAGTTGCTGTTTCTGCAACACCTTTATCCGTAAAGCCCATGTCTGTGGCAGCCTCTGTAATACTTTCGCCTTCTTCCGTGCTGCCACCAGTTGTACTTCCGTTCAGAGTAACCAATTGGCTCCCTGATTTAACCTCTGGTGTTTTTTGGTTAAAGGATGTCAGAACGCCCAGAATGACAACCTTGTCACCAACTTTGATCTGGCTTTCAGAAGTAAATTTGGCTCCTGCAAGGTAATAACCGCGATAAACCTCCAGTTGGCCGGTTGCTGTACCGTCATCGGAGACATAATAGGTGGCGTTGCCATATTTTGTATCAACACTACTGATCTTGGAGATAGTACCGGAAATATATACTTTGTCTTCCGTATAAGTTCCGGCAGCGATGATACTCTGTGCCTTAGCAATATTGAAAGGTGAAGTTTCTGTTCCATCTCCTGATGGCTCGGTCGGATTTCCTGATGAACCACTGGTCTTTCCATTTATGGAATAGACAGAGTTGCCGATAGTAAACTCATTGGTACCATTGTAGTTGGTGAGTTTTCCACTAACGACGACTGTATCACCTTCCTGAATCTGGTCGTCAGCCGTAAATTTAGCACCGTTAAAATAAAAACCGCGGTAAACTTTCAATTTGTCACTCACTTTCTTGTCATCTGAGATGTCATAGGTAGCATTGCCAAAAGAGAGATCTATATTCGGCGTGCCGACGATGACACCTTTGACATAGACGGTTTTGTCCAACCCTTCTCCGGTAGTGATATAATTCAGGGCAGCAGCTACATTAAATGGATCATCCTGAGTACCCGTTCCACTTGGATTAGGTGGTGTTACATGGGTCGTATCATTGCCGGCGGTCGGCAGGTTATAGGGTGCAGGGACATCCTCGCAACCAGTAAAAGTCATGGCTGTCATAGCCAGAACAAACAATGAATAGATTAACTTTTTCATGTTTATATTAATTTGTAGTTTTCGTATCGTGAAATCGAGTTATTTAGCGGGAGTTATATCATCAGTAGAACGAAGCAGTATCTGCCATGTGTTCCTGAAACGGGTGAAGATACCGGTGATATCTACTTTCCCGGTCGGCATGATTGCATTGGCAAAATCAGCGTAAGTACTTGTACGCAGGACCAGATTCTGACTGCTATATCCCTGGAAAGGCCTGTTGGCACAGTTGGATGTGAGTTGTACGCTGCCGTCATTAGGAGCATAGACTGCTTTTCCGTCTGCATCAGCCAGGGTTACATTGTGGATAGTCATCAACTTACCGCTGTTATCCTTCAGATAGGTCAGATCTTTTACTTTGCTTCCATCGAAGTCTTCTGCCAGCTTGCTCGCCTTTGAAGGATCGACAGTATTGATTAACTTCACATGGCTTTCCCATGTGTAACGGTCCATACGGCCGATAGATTTTGATCCGTTGGTGGTGTTCACATAGATACCGCCAACTTCGCATTGCTCACCGTACCCACCGATATAAAGACCTTTGAGATTAACGAGTATCTCTTGTCCTACAGGCAGATAACCGTGCAGGCCACCTGCTCCGATGCTGACCAGTAAAGCTCCGGTAGAGTCCTGGAGGGAGATCTCCTGATAGATATTACCTTGCTCATCATTGCCGGTAACAATACCTTTGATCTGAACATCCTCATTTATCTGAGTATAGTTGCTTTGACTGATTACCGAACTGTATTTGTCCTTCAGTTTCTTGATCGTGGTTACCTGAGTTTCCTGGATGGCATTATTGCCATAAGGCAGATTGCTCTGATCCAGTTGGGGAGCAGCATAGTCTGAGCCCATGCATGAAGTGATGAGACCTGTGATGCACAGGATTAGAGCATATTTAATAGTTTGGATTACTTTCATGACTTTTTACTTTAGAATCTATAGGATATTTGAAACATTCCGTTCGTTCCATAGACATAGAATTTCTTCGGGTTTTTGGAGAACTTATAGACACGTTGCTTGCTCAGTGTACCTGTACTTTGGTCAACCGTATAGTCACTCCGGCTTTGTTCATAGCCACCGCTCACGATGTGTTGGTTATTGAGAATATTCGTTATCCTCAGATTGAAGTTCAGTTGTCCGTGCTTTAAGTACAGACTTTTACCGATACTGCCATCGACCATCCAACCGCCATGACCTTTAGCCTGGCCCGGTACGATCAGGTTACCTTGATTATCCACGCTTCCCATGGTGGTCAGTGTACCCTGATAGCGGAAGGAAGGGGAATAGCTTAAATAAATGCGGTCGTAATAATTGGCTGCCACATCAACAAACCAGCCTCCTGAATGGAAGTTGATCCCTGCACTGGCTGCCGTAAGAGGCGTTCCGCTTTCATGCATGTTCTTGTTCATCACGATGTCATGAGTGATCACGGCAGAGTTGGAATTCATATAGTTGACGCTGGCATTGTTCACATTGCGGGCATCACTCATTGTTCCCAAAGTCTTTACGTCAAGGAAAGACGTAAGTTTGAAGTCCATACCGGCTTCTACGCCATAGTATTTCTTCTTCATACCGGTCATGCTCACATAGGTGAAGGCATTGGCGTCATCAAAATAGAAGTTCTGCCATTCTGTGACATGGTCCAGATAACTGAAATAGGCGTTTACGTTAGCATGCAGCCATGCATTCTGGTACTGGTAATCAAATTCACTGCTGAACACATGCTCATCATGAAGATTCAGCACAAAGTCATTGTTCATTTCGGGAGAGATGAATGCCGTATTAGCTGTAGGTGGGCACCATTCATAACCGACTCCGATCTTGAATACATGGCCACGACCAGCATCCAGAGAAAGACTTCCCTTAGCACCGCCTTCGCCGAACTTAGCACGGCCACTCTTGCCATAGGAGTTTTCAGGGAACATACCATTCTGCATGAAACCCTTACGACGCATTTGAGTCTGACCGATCTTTGCAGCAAGCATGATGTGAAAACGGTCAATGGTATTGCTGTAGTTACCCCATAGAAGTCCTTTTTGCACGAGGAGGTTATAATCGTAACCGAATTTGTCACCTTCTTTTATAACCTTTCCTTTACCATCGGCTCCCTGAGTCCTGAGATCATACTGGACTCTTGGGTCTGTGACAGGATAAGAACCTACAGCATAAGTGTTGATATTATGAAATTCACTTGCACCCAGCAGATCGTTCATTGTCAAATAATGGCGACCACTGTTTTCTGCCAGTGTCAGTCCGGTGTGAATGGTTCCTCCCTGATGGAGTTTTGCAGTCAGAGTCGGGTTGATATTCAATGTAAGCGCATTATTGTGCTTTGCCTGAACGAAATAGATTGCGTCATTGCCAGTAGCAGCAGCCTGCCGGTTAGCAAAATAGAGTTGGTCCCAGTTGATCTGCCTGTTAGCCTTGCTGGCCTTCCAATATTTATAAGAGCTCTGCCACTCATCATAAGAAGTCTCATCGTTGCTCTGGACAATACCGGATTGGTCGTCCCATACATCATAGTAACTGCTTGGAAGGTTTTTCCAGTAGTCAGGCTGTGGATTTTCACTATTACTGTATTCGAGTTTCGTACTTTTGTAGATACTGTATCTGCCGAAGACAGATGTAGTCAACTTCAAATCGTTGTTGATATTCCAATCCCAGGTCAGCACTCCGGAGGGTGCAAAATCATGTACTACGCGAGAATTACGCTTGTGACCATTCTGGTATCCCCAGTAAGGATTATAGTAATAGTCATTGGCCAGCCAGTAGGCTTCATCCGTGGAAGCTCCTTGAGTAGAGCGCTCTGTAGGATTCCCCCAGGTAGTGAAGGAAAGACTGCTTCCTGTGTTCCATTTCTTTTCTACACCCAGAAAATAGGAGAGGGCATTGTAGAAAGTCCCTTCTACATAACCGTGATTAGCCCATCGATAGGTCAGTCCGGTCGAGAAAGCCCAGCCTTTGGAGTTAAAGCCCGAAGAGTAGGTGTACATTCCCCGTAAGGTGTAGTTGCTGTTCGTTGCACCTATGGAAGCATAGTTCCCGGCTCCTTGATTACCTGCGCGGAAGTCATAATTATTACTTCCGGCCATGCTCGGCATGGAGAAATTATTGCTTTCAAAAGGCAGGGCGAAATCGGTAGAACGGGTGAAGCGGTTGAGTCCTCCAACATTGGAGTAACGGAATTGACCGGATTCCATATCGTTCATCGGTGCGCCGTTGATGTAAATGTTATTATACTTCTGTGAGTAAGCACGATAACGGAAACGTACCGGTGAAAAGAGATAACCCACTTCTGAAGCATATTCGTTATTATTGGAGCCGAGGATAGTTACATTCTGTGACATGTCATCATCTTCTCCTAACTGCGCTTCAGTGAAGGTAAAAGCATTCTCGTCTATCGGAGTTGTTGTGTTCTGGCCCGTTTTTGAATTCTGGGCCATAAGCATAGAACTGTAGAAAGAGAGTGCGATTACTGCAATTTTTACCTGATTGTGCATGTAATGTAGTTTAATAAAAATTATATCTTATTTGCAAAGTAACAAAATAATTGTTGAATAATAAAGTTTTTTTCATTAATATTTCATGAAATTTCGATTAAATTTTCATGAAATATGTTTGTAATTCGGGAGAATTTACGATATTTGCAATGCAATAATTAAGGTAATTGTCATTGGTAAAATGATATTTTGACAAAAAGCAGGGGATAATGATAATGGTCTTACATTATGATTTGTTCATTAGGTATTTAGCATCTGAAAAAATATAATATAGAAGAAAATATGAAAAAGCAACTATTGTTTCTTGTAGTACTGTTGCAGGTCAGTCTGACCATTTCTGCTCAGAAGAGGTATGCCTGTTATGCTGTCGGGTTCTATAATCAGGAAAATCTTTTCGATACTTGTCATGATGCGGGTAAGAATGATTATGAATTCCTGCCAAATGGGAGTGCCCACTGGGACAAACTCCGGTATACGCATAAGATCCATAACATGGCGCGTGCTTTGGCAGATATAGGTACGGATGTACTTCCTGGCGTAGGTTGTGCGATGATCGGTATGGCTGAGGTAGAAAATGACAATGTCCTCAACGATCTGATTGCCCAACCTCCTTTGAAGGCTCGTGGTTATCGCTATATCCATATAGAAGGGCCTGACCGCCGAGGTATAGATTGTGCTCTGCTTTATAATCCCGCTCTTTACTCGATTAAAAATGTCAAATTGATTCAATATCATCAGGAATTGGCTAAGGACAGTGCGTTCAAGACCCGTGGCTTCCTGACTATCAGTGGTGTCCTGGCTGATGAGCATGTTTCTGTTATCGTTTGTCATTGGCCGAGCCGCTTCTCCGGCAGTTTCTATCGTGAAAGTGCCGGACGCCAGGTGAAGGTCATCAAGGACTCTCTGTTGAGAGATGATCCGCACTGCAAGGTAATCGTAATGGGGGATATGAATGATGATCCGACCAATGCCAGTATGTATAAATACTTGGGCGCAAAGCCTGAAATCGATCAGGTGGGACCGGATGAAATGTATAATCCTTGGTATAATATACTGGCAAAAGATGGAAAGGGAACTTTGAGTTATAAGGGCTCATGGGATCTCTTCGATCAGATCGTGATGACACCTAATCTGCTGAATAAGAAAGGACAGCGCGACTATTCAACTTTGAAATTCTGGAAAAATGAGATTGCCATACGTGATTATCTCGTCCAGCAGTCCGGACCTTATAAGGGTACACCGAAGCGTACGACGGCAGGCGGTGTGTGGCTGGACGGCTATAGCGACCATTTTCCGGTCGTGGCTTATTTCCTGAAAGAGAAGAGTAACTGATACAGGGCCGATGAATCCTATGAAATTTCAAGGAGGAGTGATGAACTGTACAGGGGAGATAGATAATAAGGAGGACGGAACGGAAGAACCGGAAATAGAGTCGCATCCTTTTGAGCCTTGGCTGCCTGAAGGTGCACGCCTGTTGATGCTGGGAACTTTTCCGCCTGCTCCTAAGCGCTGGTGTATGCCTTGGTACTATCCTAATTTCCAAAATGACATGTGGCGCATCTTCGGCATTCTGTTTTTCAAGGATAAGGAACATTTTATCGTTCCTGACGAGAAGCGGTTTGATCTTCCTGCGATACAGGATTTTCTGAGGTTGCATCATATCGCCATCTTTGATACTGCTTTGCGGATACGCCGGATGAAAGGTACGGCTTCTGACAAGGATCTCGAGATCGTGGAACCGACGGATTTAGATGGCTTGCTCCGCGCCTTGCCCCAATGTCGCGGCGTGCTTACGGCGGGGCAGTTGGCTACGAAGGTGTTTACGGATCACTATGGTATCAATGCCAGGCACTTGAAGATGGGAGACTATATGGAATTTTCTTTTGAAGGAAGAACACTTCGACTTTACCGGATGCCGAGTAGCAGTCGTGCTTATCCGATGGCGGTAGAGAGAAAAGCAGTTTATTACAAGAGGATGTTCGATGATCTGCTTTAGGAGGAATAGAAATTAATGTAAAAGAATAGATAATGTCTGATAAAATTACAATAATAGGAATAGCCGGTGGTACAGGCAGTGGGAAAACTACTGTGGTGAAGAGAATCGTAGCGGCCTTGCCTCCTAATTATGTGGCAGTGGTACCACAGGATTCTTATTACAATGATACCACGGGTATGACGGATGAGGAGCGCCATGCTATCAATTTTGATCATCCGGATGCCTTTGACTGGAAACTACTTATCAAACAGATCAACGAGTTGCGTCATGGCCATGCGATAGAGCAGCCTACTTATTCTTATCTTCAATGTAACCGACTTGCAGAAACCATTCATGTAGAGCCGAAACGAGTGATCATTATTGAGGGCATCATGACCTTGTTGAACAAGAAACTCCGCGAAATGATGGACTTGAAGATTTACGTGGATTGTGATTCTGACGAACGGCTTATCCGGAATATCCAGCGGGATACTATTGACCGGGGACGTACGGTGTCTATGGTGGTGGACCGCTATCTGCAAGTATTGAAACCGATGCATGAACAATTCATAGAACCTACAAAGCGTTATGCGGATCTGATCATCCCTGAGGGAGGGGAGAATATAAAGGGTATTGGTATTCTGTGCAAATATATTGAAGGATTGATCCTGGAAGAAAAGTCAGAAAAGGAATAACATTTCTTTTACCTGACTCATCTATCGGATCAGTGTCCGATCATTCTTTCTTCTTACTATTTGTCTCAGCCTTTTCTGTCTGTTCTGAACTGTCTGTTTGGGGATGGTAGTGCTGGGCGGCTTGTGTGAATGCTTTCTTGCAACGTGCTGCCTTAAAGGAATTGATACCCTCTACAACTCCGTAGAGGATCATACACCATCCGATAACGATCAGTGGAGCGGCGGCTATTACTGACGGTTTGATCAGTGCAATCAGACCTACCAGAAGAATGATGGAAGGAAAAATCCAGAAGGCTGCTCCTATCTTGGCAAACTTCTTTACTGTGGCAAGGTTAAGAAACTGATTGAGTGCTCCAAGAATCAGGATCAGTGCTAAGACAATGGTCAGGGCGTTGATAAAGTTGTTTGGAATTAAAGTCAGGATGATACCTAATACAACGCTTCCCAATCCTACTATCGGAAAGGTGGGTTTCTGACCGGTCAGTTGGTCACCATTGGCACCATAAATAACAGTGTCTGATGCGTGCTTCTTAGTACTAAAATAGGTGGCGATGGAGATGATTCCCGATATCAGGAAAAGTACACCGATAGTAATGGTCATCCATGTAATTGTCTGATTACGGAATCTGACCAATAAAATGCCTACGATAATGGCTACGATGGCTCTGAAAAAATGGCTTTGTAATACTTTCATAAATCTATTTATGTTGACTGAGTAAATCAGATGATCCTGATTTGCCTTAAGATATACATTGTTTGTATTCTAATTTCTTGCAAATTTACTAAAAACTTTGTGCTTCGTTCTCCCTTTATCACTTTTTTATTACTTTTGCACGTAAATTTAAGCTAAAATGACAACATTATATTTGGTCCGCCATGGTGAAACGGTAGCGAATGCTGCTCAAATCTTGCAGGGACAGCGACCTGGGCAGTTAAATGAAAATGGAATAAAGCAGGCTGAAGAGACACGTGATAAACTGCTTGATGAGCCTATAGATGTGTTTGTTTCAAGTGATCTGAAACGTGCGGTAGATACTTGCAGGATCATTGCTGAGCCTCATGGCGTAACAGATATTGTTACCACTCCATTATTGCGTGAACGCGATTGGGGGAGTTTTACGGATAAGTTTATTCCGGATCTGGAAAATGAGAAATGGCCTGATGATATAGAATCTTTGGAAAGGATGAAATCCCGTGCCCGGAATTTCCTGACCTGGTTGAAAGTGACCTATCCGGATCAAACGGTTTTAGCGGTTGGACATGGTATCATCAATAAGGCTATTCATAGTGTCTACTATAAAAAACCGATGAATGAAATTCCTAAGATGGGGAATGCTGAGGTCCGGGTTTTCAAACTCTGAAAATCTCCTGTTTGGTTTGATTGACAACATTTTCAGGAGTTTGTTATAGATTCCTTCTTATAAAAGTAACAGCGGGGCAACCTCCCGGTCATCCCGCTGTCCAATCTTTATAATTCTCTAATTTGTCCTGAAAACTAAAAATGCTATTATTTTGTTATTTTACCTAGTGTCTTGTTTAGTGATGTCCGCCGAAGTTACCGTGTGAACTTTCTCCAGAACCTCTTGTTTTCCCTCGTGAGCCTCCGAAGTTACCGTTCCCGAAAGATGAACGGTTGGGAGATGTATTTGTACGTGAACGGGAGGAACCGAAGGTAGAATTGTTATCTGAATTAGACCTTGGTGAGAAAGTCTGGTTCGGCACAGAGGTGTTTTGAGGGAAAGAACGGCCACTTCCGAATACACTTTTACTGTTGTGCTTGACCGTCGTGCGTGTACTGCTCTGTCTGCCGAATATACCCTTGTGATTGGAGCGATCTTTTTGATTCTGATCTATGGGATTGAATGAATTATTGTTCTGGAATCCTGCATTTCTCGTATTCAAGTTGCCAAAAACACGCCCTTGCCCGAAGTCTCCCCGGTTGAAAGCATCCCTCATACCAACTTCATTTCTACTGTAGTTTCGCCTTCCGAAGTCTTGTCTACGATACCAACTCCTGCCGCCGTTACTTCTCCAACTGTGTCCGCCCCGGTAATTGACGATGAATGTCGGTGCTCCGAAATAATAGTAGTTACGTTGTGGATAGCGGGCGTAGATTCTGAAGTGCCAGTAATCACCGTCCCAGTAAAGTGGGCGATAGAAGTAGAGGTCGTTGAGGTAATTATTGTATTGCCAGCTTAACAGGATATAACTCAAATCCATATTCCGCTGTCTCCAGTAAGAACCATAGAGATCATTGCCGTTATCGATATTTATCAGATAGTCCAAGTTAATCTCATAAGCTGCCTGATATTGTTCATCAGTCAGATTCAACTCATAAGCCATCTTATCTGTAAGGAAGAGAGCCTGGTCCCTCGCTTGTTCATAATTCATTGCACTTACTGTACCTGTGAAGGTGAAAAGTGCTATAAGGGCTATAATTAACTTTTTCATAATAGTATGCTTTTAATATTCCTCTTTCCTACTGCAAAGATATATTAAAATAGAGACTTTAAACAAGGTTTTTCCCTAAATTAGTGGGGAAAATCCCTATTATACAGAAATAGAATGAAAAGATCAAATGATGTTTTATGATAGTCTGCAGAGACTGTACAGGTCAGAATAGATGAGGAAGACAGTTTGGGTATGGAGAAAATAGGAGAAAAATGTAGAAATAAACTGAAAATATTTTGCTAATTCAGTTTTTGGCCTTATATTTGCACCGCTATCTTTGGGGCTGTTTTGGATTTGACGGCAAGTCGGGATGGTATGTAAGCATGCGGAGCCTCGTTGGCTAGCTCCTGAATCTGAGTGAACAAAAATTTAATTGGCGAAAACAATTACGCTCTCGCTGCCTAATCGAAGTATAGTAGATTTTGGCTCAATCCCGTTACTAGGTGATGGGACGAGACATCGCTCGAGGGATGTTGTTCCGAATCTTCTTGATCAAGCGGTGCAGGTAAATCGGAAATAGTTTTGACAGGCCTCACTGTCGGGATGAAACTTTTAGAGGATAAGGCTGTAGTTGGTGGTCCAGGTCTTGCTACAGCACGAAAATCAAGGCAGGAATAAGCATGTAGAAAGCGTATGATTTCCTTGTTCGGACGCGGGTTCGAATCCCGCCAGCTCCACAAGTTGAAAAAACGGAGAAAATATTCTAATATGGGATTTTTCCCCGTTTTGCTTTTAACGGTATCAGACCTTTTCTTCTTCCTTTTTACTTACCGAGCAATTTTATATATTCAGGTGTAATAGGGGATAACGCATATTTGCACCTCGTCATATCTTCTTTACCATACTCCCCGATTCTGTCATACACTATAAATTCCCGAGAGGTCAATTTTATAATATCCCAATATGAATTTCCTCCCCAAAAGATGACATTAAAGTTTTTGTCGTAAAATGTCCATCTTCCATTTTGCTTGGAGATATTATATTCTTTTCCATTGAAAGTTACCATAGTGCAAACATAGGTGCCATTCCTGGAGAAATCATATAAACATGTGTTCATGTTTCCGTTCTCTAATTTTACAGATTCCCCCATCCAAGTCGTATCACAGATTAAAGAGATCCTTTTATTGTCAGAATAATTATTGTCGTCTAATTGACTGCAACTACAAATAAGTAGCAGTATACATGTGATTTTTAAGGCTAATTTCATTTTTTTCTTTTTATATGCTTGCAAATATACAAAATTTTATCATACAGGAATAATATATTACACTGTGATACTACTCGCATAATCATTGGAAAACACAAAAAAGCAACTGGTATGCAGACTATGTCTGTTTGCGCTTTAAGGCATTAAAGACCTCTGACGTCTGCCCCTGAATGATATATTCATTGTTATGCTGTATGGTGCATAGCGCTGAGCGCAATGCACCATAGAGCGAAACGCTATGCACCATACAGCAGAGCCGTATGCACCATCCAGGTGATTAATGACTATGATCCAGATAAAAACGCCTGTATGGCAGGCTGACCAAAATGGTGCATTATGGGGTGGCGAAATGGTGCATAATGGTATACCGAAATAGTGCATTATGGTATACCATTATGCACTATTTTGGTCACAATGGACTATATCATGAAAATCAAGTGTTTATGATTGTGACTTGATTCAGTAGTTCTCTTCAACTCAATCACAGGAAATGATACCCTTACAATGGAACACATCAACTTATTATGATAATATAATCAGCAACAATTGCTTTCTTGTAATGTTATAAATTATAAAAAGGAAGTAGATTTTTGAATGGTAATTTGGATGAATCAAATGTAGTTCGTACTTGTTGCGAACAATATTAAATAAAAAGATGGAAAACAATAAAAAATATACAGCAAGACAAGTACAACTGGCACGTTTTACCAAAGCTTTGGGACATCTTGCCAGAATCTCTATCTTGCAATTTCTAGAAAAGCGGGATACTTATGAGAATCCAAAGTATATCAAGCCAATCAGTACTTTCTAAAATTGTGGAATTCTACAAAAAAAGTAAGTAAATTGACTTTGTCGCCAACAAGGGTAGCCGTCGTTATTACATTCAAGTGACCTATGCTGTTCCTGGTAAGGATAAGATGAAACAAGAGATAAGATCATTGCTCTCAGTGAAAGATGCCTTCAAGAAGATACTGGTAGTTAAGGAGAATACACAGCCTTGGCATACGGATGATGGCATTGCTGTTATCGGTCTGATGGATTTCCTTCTTAATTCTGACAGTCTGGAACTATAATCCATACACTTATTTTAACATCATAATAGTTATGAACAATTTGAAAAACAAACCACGAAACTCCATCGACAAGGCCTTTGTCCTTGTATGTATCTCTGCCATCATTTCTGGTATCATCGTGTGCTGGCGTCATTGTTCGTTATATCTCCATTTCAACTAAGAATGCAGATCAGTAAGTTTGTCATGTTAAAATTTATATCCTAAACTAATAAAGATACCCCAATTAAAGTGTTTCTTAGGGAGGTTGTCACCTAAACGAACATTTTCAATACGAATATTACGTTTATAAGAGTAAAAATCTATATTAGATGCAAAATACCCCATGCTAAGAACCACGTCTTCATTTTCCATAGAACCTCCTATTCGGTAATGCCAATACAGCCAGTTCCCTCCATGACCGTAAAATGTCTTTGTATCATAATATCCACTTCCGTTCCAATAATTGACCCCTACATTTTTGTCAGTCAAAAATGCTATTGATAATCCTGGCTCTGTAAATATATTTACCCCCATTTCGTCTATATGGAATAAGGTGGGGGTCTTAATATGCACAAAAGGGTTGAAGACCAGGCCTGTGGCTTGTTTACTATTATTGGATAAGATCCATTGGCTGATAGATGTTCCAGGGACATTACCACCACTGGCACTAATCTCATCAGAATATTGATGATAGATGTTTATTCCAGCACCTATACCGATATAAGGGAAAATGCGTCTCATGTAGGAAAACTCCAACTCCCAGGCGCTATTTGAATCAAGAGCACCTGAGAGTGTGTATTGATTACTTTTAATTTTCTCCTCTTGAGCCATTAAAGTTATGGGGAAAATCCATAAAATGATAAATACTATATTTTTTATCAGAACAAGAATCTTTTTCCTTAACACTATATTCTATAATATGAGAGTTTGACGAATTTCTGTCAGAATAAAGTTAGTTGATAATCTGATCATCGATTACTTTGATATAACCTTTTCTTATTTGAATGCCTTGAGGAGAAAGTAGACAGCCTTCTATGGTTGTACCTTCTTGATGTTATCCGGCTTCGTTTGGAAGAAGCATGGTGTTTATATATCTGAGTAGGCGGGTCACATACACTACATGGCTCATAGCCTTCAGACTTAGCTTCTGATAGGGAGATTGCAATGCAACTGCGACTTAGATAGCGGCAGCCTTCAGTATGATACTTTGATCCTGTCCGTGTGATATAGACGGTCTGAGCAGCAATAAACATGCTTATGAAGCAAAGGACAAAGATGAATAAAGATCTCTTCATATTTATTATGTTTTAGTGTTATTCTGTTATAAGATTTTACGATGAATCCAACTAATTCATCTTCATAATATCTAATTGCTACAAATATAGCTATTGATATTGTAAATCCCAACTTTTTCGAGTGCTTTTGACACTTAATCGTGTTAATTCAAAACTAAAGTGTATGCTAACTGAGGTAAAAGTTCTATATTTGCATCGTGTTTTTATAGTATTAGATTAAAAAGAGGGTGGAAGTACGTGTGTTTCCGCCCTTAATTTTTTAGAGTGTTCCATGAATGAATATTTTTTCTAGTGTCGAAAGTAGAATCTTTCAAGATGTTTACTGCTATACCCGAATTGTCGGGAAAAGCAAGTGCTCATACAATCATATATGAATTACACTAACAATAAACCTATTGGAAGAATAAAACATACACTAATGTAATTCCGCCAACAGGTATAGCCATTTTATTGAATATACTTATCCTACAAACTATTTCCTTTTTCTAATTATCTTAGGATGAATAAACAAGCCAGTCAGTAAGATGATGACGATTAAAATTCCAAACACATTGACATAAACAGTTGAAAAAAGCCCTTTCATCCAATTTGTGAAAAAACGGCCAACATGGATTTCTAACGCCACATTCCATAATGGCATGCCTTGCTCTTTCAACGTCTCTGGAGTTTTTCCAAATTCCTTCGAAATCTCTTTTCCATGATTATCTATGATACCTTTTCTTTTATCAAAAAGAATATAATGATTACGATTTAAATCTTTAGAGAATCCAACTACGGCAATATTTTTTCCTATATTTTTTGTTACCTCATTTTCTGTATCATAGATATATGCACCTTTTAGTGAACCAACCAACCACTTTGTACTATCTATTGGCTCAAAAACATTCAAACCCATGCTAGTAAGTTTGGGATGTCTATTCATTTTCTTTATATTCCCGTCTAGTTTATCTAACCAAAACATTGATTGACTAGTTGCCAACATCCATTTCCCAGCATAAGCATTCCATCTTATCGCTCTCAAATCCTTTATATTTTTACTATTAGTATGATAGGTCACATTACATAATAATCCAGCAAGAGGATCACGTAAACATAAACCTGTAATAACAATCTTTAAAGTAAAAAGGATTAGCCATAATCCCAAAATATTATGCCACTTCAATACTGTTTTTTTAATTCTTTTCCTACCAAACGAAAAAAGGATTCCTGTAATTGTAAGAGTAATCAGTACTATTGCTATAAAATCTATAAAATATACACCTAGAGATCCATTTATCTCTCCTGTATGCATTTTCTTCGCTATAGAAAACAGATTAACTTTTACGTCTTTATTAGGATTCTTTATGCTATAATATGTAAAATGATTATAAGGTGGTAAACTGGTAATAACAGAATCCTCTGAAACCACCACCACCATGTTTCCCTTTATGGTCATATCGCGGACAGGTATGTCGCATAGTCTTATCCACTTATCTTTCCAAATATATAAAGCCCATGAAGATGCTGCAAGTAATTGTCTATGCTGATTCATAGTCACAGTAAGAATATTCCTGTTATCAGCTCCCTCAGGTAATCCATTATTCATAGACTTGAAGAACGAGAAATGGGAATCTGTCTGCCAGACTCCCGCATTTCCCCAAACAATCACATTGTGAGTACTCCGTACAAGCGTGCCTCTGACAATACCATTATTATAGTTGTTGATGTTATAACTTTCAGGCAAATATGTTCGATTTATATCTTGGCTAGCTAAAGCCTTGCGATGGTTTAAGATAATGCCTGTTATACTGAAGAATACTATAATAATAGCAATGCCTAGCCCTAGTCGTTTATGCCATTTTCGAAATACTCTTTTCTTCATTTAGTTAAATTTTACTTTTACACCAAACACGACAGACGTCCCTGGAGTGTAATTGGCATATCTCCTATTTATCCAATCTACTCTATTATCAACCTGATCGAAGATATTATCTATACCTAGACTTGGTTCTATCTGTAGCCATTTACTAATTACAAAGTTGTGGCTTGTATTAAGATTCCAGATACCAAAACCTGGAGCATCTTCATATCCAGGGTAGTATGTCTTGCTCTGTAATCGACCATTGATATTGATATTCAGTGTATATTTGTTCCACCACGTATGATTGTAGTTCGCCGCTAAAGTAACTGTATTTCTTACAGTTCGCTCAAGTGGTATCCATTCACCGCCAGTCTTTGTTGTAGCATACGTATACGCATAATTAGCTGTTAGCATGAAGCCATTGAAAGGATACAAACTTGCATTGGCATTGATACCACGCACAAAGCCCTTGTCACTATTAATATATCTGTTATAGGTCTTCATTTTTTTGAAAGAGTTTTCTGTCAGGTCTTGAGGGAAGGCCTCCAGCAACATCTGCTTAGAAGCATCATCAATGTCTATAACATCTTTTATAATCATATCATTTACAAAATTCATATATCCTGTTATATCTAACGAGAAAATATGATTTCCATAACCTGCAGAGACACTAAAATAGTTACTCGTTTCAGGATCTAGGTCTTTATTGCCGAAGGTTACCACAGGTTTTCCACGCATATTACTATTGTAATAATGATAATATAATTCATCAAGGCCAGGAGAACGGAATCCCATCGCATAATTAGCACGGAATCTGAATTTTCCTGGATTAAATAATAAAGCAGCCTTTGGAGTTATATGATTACCAAATGCCTCATTATGATCAAACCTTACGCCCAAAGTTGCAGTAAGTTCTTCTAGCAATTTAGTATCGTGCTGAGCATATCCTGAAATATTGTAAACATGCTTGTCAACATTGCCCGATGTTGTATTCATAAAATCATTTTTCCATTCACCACCGAATATTGTTGTGCTACCATTATAAAAATGATTAATACTTTTTGCCTCTAGATCGTAAAGTTTCTGTTTCTTGCTCTGTGAGTAATCTCCTATATGATTTACGATAATGCCATTCTTTGCTACATCGGTAGCATATTCATTACCATATCTAAAGTTATGGCTCAAGAAGTCTACCTGCAGCGTATGGTTACTATTAAAGTCATATTTTGCACCTGCAGTCCATCTTGATGTTTTGAATCTCATGTCATAGTCATATCCACTAAGCCATCCATCCTGTTTTCTTGGACGATTAGTCTTTTTATAGTTATAGCTACCCTCTGCATAAAACATAAGATTAGTTACCGGGTGTAATTCAAATCTCTGATTGACCATGTTTTGATTATATCCGACCACCAGTGGCTGTAGACTTAATGCAGTTTTTCCTACAGGTTTATCACCAGTATATTCATATTTATTATTTCGCCAACTATTAAGTTCATTATGCGAAAACGAGGTATAACTACTCAACCATTTCGTGTTAATATTTAGATTTACATTCTCCGTCAAAGCCCCTTTCGCCCCTATACGAGTATTTGAAATCACACTTACAAGTTTATCTTTCGGTTGACTTGTTATGATATTTATTACGCCCCCAATAGCATCACTTCCATATAAAGCAGAGGCTGCACCATTAAGTACTTCAATACGTTTGATCTGTCCAATATTAATTTGGTTTAAATCGATATTTCCAGCTATATCGCCTATTACTTTTTGTCCATTTATTAAAATCAGTATATACTTGTTACCCATACCATTCAATCGAATATAGCTACCCATAGCTGATGGAGCAAACTGCACATTAGGAACTAATCGTAATAATGCATCTTGAAAATCCGTTATACCGGCCTTAGCAATATCTCGAGCAGTCATAACATTTACTGGAGTTGTAGAATTTTTCATTAGTTCACGATGTCCATTACCAGTAATAACGACCTGCTCTAACTGATGTATTCTTTTAAAGCTAGTTGTATCTTGTTTGTTTTCCTGAATAGCAGATGCATTTGTAATATTCGCACATAATGCAAAGGCCAATAGATATTGAGTTTTCTCCATTTTACTATTATATTTCTATATGTATATTAAAAATTAATTCATTGCGTTTCGTATTTTCTCAACAATACGATCTTGTACCTCTGGAATTTCTAACAGTCCTTGATTAATAATTTTCACATCATAACCTTCGTTCTCAAGTGCTTGTCTCCATTTTCCATCTATATCTTCAACAGCATGATTACCAGCAATTAAGAGAAGAGGATATAATATAACCTTTTTAGCATTGTCTTTTTTAAGTATGCGTTTGATCATTGCTAAGTCAGGATAATTCTCAATAGTTCCTACATGGAATTTTCTGTCCACCTCATTCTGCATAATGTAATCAACAAGAGAGTATATTGCATTAGAAGAATCATCAGATCCATGACCTATTAGTACTAATTCTGTATTTTTGTCAACATGTATATGTTTTAATAGCACACGTACTAACCAGTGGCAGTCATCACTATTATATAATAAAGGTTTAGTAAATGTGATGCTGTCCGTATTAACACCCGTTATTCTTACATCGTTAATAAGTTTATCAGTCATCACTCCATCTAGTAATTGGCAATTAGCAATAATAACACGTTGGTTCTTTAAACGTAGTCCTTTCAAAGCCTCATCTACGTTTAGTTTGTTTATACCTCTTTTTTTTAGAGATCTGATCACCATGTCTGATGTATAAGCCTCAGCCATCGTAGAATTAGGAAAAACTTTAGCAATTTTATCGTTTAAAACATCCATAGTTTTCTCTCTAGCAGCATCATTGCCTGTACCATAATATGCCATCATTATTGAAGGGGACTGAGCTTTAACTGAAGCCGTAGATAAGAAAAAATATCCAATTATTAATACGAGTAACTTATTCATCTTTTTTGGTTGCAAAGGTACTTGGTAAGCATAATGATTGCAATACCTAAAAAACATGATTTTCAAGTTATTATCAATGATAAAAGAGTAGGAATATCCATTGGCGGAATGAAAAAGGAAATCAATGTCGTTCAGGTGTTGTTCCTCGTTTCTCTGATAAGGAAGTAATAGCTCTGAGTTTGACGTCAGAATCTATTAGTATTGACAGCGAGAATTATCTTTTTGCTAAATTATCAGAGTATTGTTCCGAATTACCTCACTTGATATTCGACAGTTATACGACCGTCGAAAGCAAGCTGTAGGTCTATGTAAAATCATAAGACAGAATATTGCCAATTATATTGATGGTGGCGAGGAATATATTTGTGTTGTCTGCCGCATAGCAAGAGACAAACGTTCCCAGGTGGGGGAATCTGACTATAAGAAAGCTTCTTCATTTGAAATATTGTACTTCTCAAAATACTTATTACTACGGTTAAAAATTGCATGCAGTTTGCGGATTAAGTAGAGTTATTCATTCTCTTGATTTGACAAAAGCTAGTGTTCGCGGTATCAGATATTTGAATGATGTCAAGTACGAATATCACAATCGAAGCATATTCTGAGATCGAGGCTATATACGTGCCGGCATATAACTTGATTTGTTTGAAACGGCAAATATTAAATTGGAAGTTCCATAAAAACTCAATTAAAAGAACTAGAAGCCAATATTTATTCCATTTGCTAAAGCAAAAAAGAACAGAAACTGTTTTCTCTCAAATGTGCGACCGATTTATTCTTATAAGAATTATGCAAAAAGAAACAAAGGAGTTGTTTACCCGGATTGTCGGGAAAATAAGTGCTCTTACAAGAGCATAAATAAATTACAGTAACAATAATATATTGCAATAAGAAATATAAATCGTCACTTTTAGGTATTGTAGTAAAAAGCCTTTTATGTTACTTTTGCGAACGAAATAAAAGAACAACATTCAGAAGTATGCAAATACAGAAAGATTATACAAAAGAAGTAATAAAGAAATCCGCACAAAGATTATTTCTTAATAAGGGATTTTACAATTCTTTCTCCATTGTTGCTGATGTTGTAGCCGAGAAAATCTATATCTAAGGTTGGACGTGCAGCGAAATGTTCGTAGGCATACATTAAGGCACCACCTTTTAGATAAAAATTATCTTTATACCGACTTACCGACAAGCGAAACAACAGGCGTTCCTGAAAGTATCTTGTTAATATAGTCTGATAGAAAGTGTTTTCAGCAGTATATTAAACCAATCGATACTGCCTGAAATTGTAGAATTCTACAAATAAAGTAAGTAAATTGACTTTGAATTTAAAGAATATTTCATATCTTTACGGAAATAGGCGATATGGAAATTAAACGAGACCTTTATTTACATAAGGTGTTCAGTGTACGATAGCAGATAGTTTACCTTAAATCAAGTTTGCTGCGGCTTATTGACTTGATTTATCCGCAAAATATGCGGCTTATTTTGTGGCTTTAGCCGCAAAAGTAATAGCATCTAATGTGAAGTTTTTAGAAACTACATTAAACCCAGATGCGTGGGGGCATAGTCCTGAACATGTAGTCTATTGAGAGATAAGTAATGTTTGTATCAATGTCCTTTATCATAATTTGCGTAATGCAGGTGGTATGTAATCCAAGTGCTCTTTTGCGTACTCAAAAGCCTGATCCTTGTTCATCTTTTTAAGGTGGACTTCGTTGCAAAGAAAGTCAATGATCATTCCTTCTTTTAGGGGGTATTTGCTTTTTTTATAGTATTCATCACATAGTACTGCTCTTAATTTGCAGCCCAAATATTCTTCATTCACTTTCTTCCCAAGATGAATGCGTTTTGAAAATAAAACATCGTTATGAGTTTCATTTTGGCATACCGCTATATGAAGGTCTTCTAGTTCACTATTGGAAAGACCACTGGCTTCTTTTATGGATTCCAGTACATTGTGTGGCCCTGTCACCAACAGGCCATTTATTACGCAACTTCGTAGAAGATATGAATAATAGATGCTGTCATCATTGCTAACCACGAAATCTATTCCGACACGGTTTCCTCCCTTGTAAGAATCGGTTCGTTTTATTCCTCTTCTGTGTATATATAAATGGTTTTGATTGTTTTTCTGCAATTCGTTCTTATGTACCGAATTATCTTCAAACTCTCCATCTTTGTAATAATAAACTTCAATCTCTTTCGGGTAGATGGTCAACCTGTTGAGTGATAACTTTGAACTTGTCAGAAACTCTGATGCTCTTAGTTGGAGTTCATTAACTTTTTCTTGAATATTCGATTTCATGGTTATATTTAAGGTTTACGGATTTATACTTCGTCTTCGTCCATGATACCCAGTTTCTTCCTCCAATAGCGGCTGTAGATTGCTCCCAGCGGATTGTGGGCGAGAAGGCGGTCTTTTACTACGAGCGTTGTGACCGGGCCGTTGCAATTGGCATTGAAGATCGCATCGTGGCCGACACATAATCCACAACTGATGAATAGCTCTACCTTCCGGTCGTTGAGAAACTTGGCCTGAAACTTCGGGTTGCACATTGCTTCATGTTCCAGTTCCGGCTTGACCTGTTTCAGTCCCAGCTCTTTCTTTGCTACACTGCAATTCTTGCAACAGATGCTATAGAATTCAAAGCCTTGTTTCTTGAAGAACCGCTCTATATAATGGGCTTCGTCGTTCAGTCCGATACAGAACGCCATACCAAGCCGCTTATAGCCCATCGCCTTGGCGAACTCTGCGGTCTCTTGCAGTCGAGTAATGTTGCTGTAGAAGGTTGCTTCCACGTATGCTGCAGCTTTCATAATCTGTTTTTCATCTTCGGTATAGGCAGCGATCACTTCGTCGGTTGTCAGATTCGAACAATTGATGCCTTTTGTGTAACAGGCATGAGATTTACAACTTGCACATTTATCCTTCATATTCTATTATACCTATAAAAGTATTTCGGGCCAGTTTGCTATTGACTGACTCCTAAACAGGTGTATGTGTTGAATTGATGAAGTGATTGATTGTTGACATACCATTTTACTTTACGTGTCGATTTTCCGGCTGTAGAATGATATAAAAGTGATTTTTGGGAATAAAAAAAGGGAAATATTAATTTCCCTTATTTCTTTCAAATGCCCTTTAGATAAGGACTTTTCGATGGGGTGGGAGGAGGGACTCGAACCCACGACATTCAGAACCACAATCTGACGCTCTAACCAACTGAACTACACCCACCATCTTTGCTTTCTTGTCTGAAAGCGGTTGCAAAGGTAAGGGATTTTTCTTGTTTTGCCAAATAAATCCCTTACTTTTTTATTAATTTATTTAATTAGCCGGCGTTTTAGGCGCAACAGGAGCACTTTGCTGTGCACCACTGCTTGCAGGAGCTGCTGTACCTTTAGCTGCATTGGTTGTAGGTACTCCCTGTGCACTTTGGCCAGGCATTTCAGGCACTGCTGTATTTGTCGTTGTGGCTGATTTCTCCATGACACTTTCATTTTCTGTGGATTTCGGAGCAACATAAGCACAAAGAACGCTGATGACAACCATCGCAATGGCCAAACCCCATGTGGCCTTTTCTATAAAATCGGTGGTTTTGCGGACACCCATGATCTGGTTAGAAGAAGAGAAGTTAGAAGCTAATCCACCTCCCTTGGATTCCTGGATCAAGACGATGCCAATCATCAGAATTGATACCAGTACAATGATGATGATTAATACTGTATACATTTTTATCTTTTATTATTATTGATTATTAATTTCTCTAAGAATCGCATTTGGTCTACAAAGTAAGTGTTTTTTTTTGGATAATTCAAATATAATCGTTTAATTATTTCCAAAGCTTTCTCATATCGACCTTGTTTGATATATATTCGGGCTAGAGTTTCTGTAAAATAGCCTTCATCTATTACTTCTTCGTTATCTTCTTTCTTTTCTTCATCATTTTTCTGAACAGATTTCTCTTCATTCTGATCGGAAGTAGATTGATCTTGTTCATCTGATGTCTGGAGATTAAATCCTCCACCATTACCCAGAAAACTGTCGATGAGATCCTGCCCCTTCATCTTAGGAGTAGATTTTTCTTCTGCCTTTTGCTCTTCGTCACTTTCATTTGCCATCAGATAACTGACATAGTCGACGGCTGCATCTGCTGCCGTGGGCTGACGATACCTTTCCTTTTTCTGCTCTTCTTCGCTTTTTGGGGGAATAGAGTCGAGGAAATTGTCAATCAGAGTTACAGTCCGGTCTCCTCCGGCTGTTTGCTCCTGCAGGAGTTGTTGCTGTTCACTGTCTGATGGCTTTTCTGCCGAAATATCAGGGAAGCGGTAATGTGCTGCTTCTACCATCTTGAAGATGACTTTCCGGTCAGTGATGGATATGGCTGCACGACGCAGTTCTTCATCAAAAGACTGGTCATGAAGAATATACAGATTCTGCAAGAGGAGCAGGCGCACAGGCTGATAGTACGGATAGAGCGCCAAAAGGCTTCGGAGGTCGTAAAGGGTCTCCTTGTCCATTTCTTCCGGATGTTGTATCAGTCGTGTCAGTTCCATATTTACCAGTTTGCTACTGTTGCATTAAATATTTGGTTAACCAGGTCTTTTGTGATTTCTTCCACCAATTGCTGCTGGACAGAATTCAGGCTCTTTGTAGTGTCATAAGTTTGTGTGGCCGTAAACTGCTTCTCAAAGTCCTGGCTATGATTGGCATTGTTGGTAAAACGTACATTTACGGTGATACTCAACTCTGTCTGAGCAGAATAACCTTCACTCGAAACCGATTTGTTCCGTTGCGAGTAATTCGTGATCTCACCAGTGATGACCATATCACCGTTCTTCTTTACCTGTTGCAGGTGCGTATGGTTGGCAAATTCATCTTTCAGGGCATTGTTGAACATCGGTCCCATCGGTCCCCATACATAGGTGGAACGGATAGGGAACTCATCTATCTGTATGGTCTTTGTCTTGGCATAGTCAATACTGGCACCATTGAGTTTATAACTAATAGAGCAGGCAGCCATTACCGTCAGTATGACAATACTTATAAGGGGAAAGAAGAGATGATGAAAAGGTCTTCTTTCTGGTTTATTTGTTATTTTTGCTTTCCAAACCATATTGTTTGATACGTCTGTATAAGGTGCGGTCAGAAATACCTAATTCCTCGGCAGCTTTTTTCCTGTTGCCATTATTCTTTTCTAGGGCCTTTTCTACCATCTGTCGTCCGAGATCATTCAAGTTCAGGGATTCCGGTTCATTGATTTCCTCTGCTATAGCCTCCTCGGCTGTCAGGGTATTGGGGATATTTCCTAAATTGGTATCTATGACTGGATATTCCCTGTTTGCCCTGGGATTTAACGCAGGCAGTCTGGAACTTCCTTTTTCTGTTTCTATGCGGGAGCGACTGAATCCTGATGCTCCAATGGCATCACGAGTCTCATTGACCTGCTTACGCAATGAAGTGAGGTCTCTTCTCAGATCGCTCACATTACCTCGCAACTCATATAGGATCTTATAGAGTATTTCCCTTTCGCTCTCATAAGAATGGGCCCCGGGTTTATTGATGGTTGCAAGTTGTGTGCTTTCGACATCCTGAGGGATATAATGGCTGAGAACTTCTGCATCAATCTCCCGTTTTTCACAAAGTATGGACATCTGTTCAGTGATGTTCTTTAACTGTCGTACATTACCGGGCCATTTATATTTGAGCAGTACCTGTTTGGCATCTTCACTAAGGGTGATTTTGGGCAGATGGTATTTCTCAGCCATCTGCATGGCAAACAGTCTGAAGAGCAGGAGTACATCATTCCCCCGGTCTCTAAGCGGAGGCATCTGAATGGGGATGGTATTCAGTCGATAATAGAGATCTTCCCGAAAACGTCCCTCACTTACTGCTTTTCGCATATTCAGGTTTGTGGCGGCAACAATGCGGACATCGGTATGCAGGATTTCCTGTCCGCCTACGCGGATATATTCTCCTGTCTCAAGGACCCTCAGCAGTCTTGCTTGTGTAGCCAATGGCAATTCTCCGACTTCATCAAGGAAAATCGTTCCTTTGTTGGCTACCCCGAAATATCCCTCACTCTGTCCGATGGCACCCGTAAAAGATCCCTTTTCATGACCGAAAAGTTCACTGTCTATTGTCCCTTCCGGGATAGAACCACAGTTGATAGCAAAGTATTTCTCACGCCGGCGGGGTGAATCGTCATGAATGACACGCGGAATGATATCTTTACCTACTCCTGATTCCCCTACGATGAGTACACTTAAGTCTGTCGGTGCTACCTGCAGGGCGATGTCGAGAGCATGATTTAATTCATCGTTGTTACCAACGATATCATATCTTTGTTTGATCTTCTGAAGTTCAGTTGTATTCATTGGAGTGACAAAATTACATCTTTTATTTGAAATAACTGCAATTCTGGCAGATTTTTTTTGCATATTTCCTGTTTTAAACCGAATACATCAGTTGGTTGAGGCAAGATAGAACCGTTTCGACTTTGATTTTCTGTCGTCTGGTAAATATTTCATTGGTGGAATGCCTCACCCGGAACATCAGAAAGACGAAGACTCCGAATCTCAGGGAGATTTTTTCTTTTGTCTCTGTTCGAATTTGATGAGTAACAATCCGATGGCAATCCATATACACTCTCTTACACGAATGATAAGAGCTACAAAGATGCCGTCTGTAGTTGTCATAGCCAGCCCCTTTGTAGACAGAAGGAAACCGCCTTCACGGCCTCCCAGTTGCATAGGCATAAAAAAGAGTGCATTTGCCAACAGACTCGTAAAGGCAAGGATCAGGATACAATTAATGTAACTTGCATTAGGGGCAACCACCAGAAGTGCAAAGTAGATCTCGAAAGCACTCAGTACACGGCAGGAGAGTTCCATAAAAACAGCAGATACGAAACTCCCATGACTCTGGGCATGCAGTGCAGCGATCTGATTATCGATATTGTCGAGCTGTTGCAAGTGTTTTGCAATGAATTTCAGTGTCTTTCTCTTTAAGCCGGGGATATGACTGACCAGTTCTATACCTTTCAACGCCAGTCCCTTCTTATAGCCTACCATAAAGAACCAGATAGCCAGGCAGCAAAATGCTCCTACGGCAAACAGGAAGATGCCCATTGCCGTAGTGACCGGTTGGGTGATTATATACAGGAATATGGCCAGAAGCCAGAACCAGAAATGGCTGAAGATATGGGTCATGGCAAAAAGAATAACGGACGAGGTAGCTCTTTCTGTTCCGATAATCGGTGCCAAAGACATGATCCGATAGGGTTCTCCTCCCATTAGTCCTGCAGGTGTAGCATAGTTGAGTGCAAACCCGGAGATCGTGAGTTTGTAAAGGTAACCGAACGACACCTGTTCTTTGGGCTTTGACCCATCCGGGTTACGTTGTGACCGGAGTATGATATTCCATGATTCGGTATTGATGCCATAAAGGAACACCCACAGGAAGACGCTTGCCAGAAACCAGTATCCTGCTCTGCATAATCCTTTCCATACTTCATGGAAATCGAGTTGGGTTACCATGATGGCAAACATGAGTATGCCCACGAAGAAAAAGATATTCTGGTATTTCTTCTTCATTGGTTACTCAGTTGTCTGATGTTGAAGGGGTTGTATCCGGTTTTTCTTTTGACTCGTAAGGAGCCGAAGGTTTCTTATCTGCGAATGGAGTATTGGAATGTTTCTTAGGTATACCGAAACGTGTCTTCTCGCTTTCATCCTTTCTCTCGTGATAGAGTTTCTCCAAAGGATGCTTATAGGCCTCGTCATAGCAGACTCGGTTACGAAAAGTGTCTATAGCAAGATAGATGGCTTGACGGAAATTATTTGGATCTTCGATATTCTTGCCGGCTTTATCGTATCCCACAGTCTGATCACTGGCCGTAACGATCAGAGGTAGTCCTGCATTATACAGGATTCCAGATTCAGGAGAAAGTGCCTTGAAAGGTGCAAATCCCTGGTCATGGTACATGGCTAAAACACCATCAAAATGAGAGAAATCTCCCGTGCCGAAGAAATGGTCAGCAGAATAAGGCCCGAAAGCTTCTATTCCTTGATCAGCTAACTCGTTGATAGCCGGGATGATGGCTTCTTGCTCTTCTTTCCCAAATTTTTCGTCTTCGCTGGTCCTTGGATTCAGAGCCAGGATAGCAATACGTGGATTGGAAATTCTGAAGTCTCTGCGTAAAGTGTTGAAAAACAACGTGGCTTTCTCTTTGACATTTTCTTTTGAGATAGCTGCCGGGATGTCTTTCATATCCAAACCTTCTGTAAGGCAAGCGATCCGGATCTGTTGGTTAACGAGAATCACGAGTGCTTTCTTTCCTTCTCCGATGCAGGTTTCCAGATAGTGGGTATTACCCGGGAAGGCATAGCCTTCTACTTGTATGTTCGAATCGTTGAGAGGAGCAGTGACCAGGACATCATAGGCGTCTTCCCTAAAATCACTCATTGCGCGATCAAGTGCTTTTATGGCTGCAGTTCCGGATTCAGGAGTTGCCTGCCCAAGGTCAATCTTTGTCTCTTCTTCGTATGTAGTCAATAAATTGATGCGACCGTCTTTTGCTTCATCGGCAGAATTGATGATAGAGAACTGAGTGTTCAGGTTTAAAACTTTACGATGATAGACGGCTGCTTTAGGCGAACCGTAAATAATCGGTGTACAAAGTTCCAGCATTTCCGGTTCTTCAAAGGTTTTAAAGATGAGTTCATATCCGATACCATTCGTATCGCCGTGTGTAATAGCCACACGAATTTTTCTGTCTTCCATATTGATTGGTTTTATATGTTATTATGCTGTGAGCGCGCCGTTTGAATAGGGTAAAACTCACAGTAGTTTCTTTCTTACTTTGACTCCTGCTTCTTTTTGCGGGCAGTCGTAAGCAAACCGCAGGCAGCTTCGATGTCCTGTCCTCTGGAAATGCGGATAGTAGAAATGATTCCATGGTGGTCCAGATAATCCCGGAAGACTTCCATTTTGTCTTTGTCAGTTCCTCGTAGGGAGACACCGGGAATCTGATGGAAGTGCAGGAGATTGACACGGCAGTCCAGACCATCAAGGAGTTTGACGATTTCTCTTGCATGTGTTAAGGAGTCGTTTACCCCCTTAAATAGAATATATTCGAAACTTAACCTTCGTTGATGCGAGAAGTCATAATTTTTCAGCAGTTCGACGATAGCTCGTATATCCATTCCTTTTTGTGCAGGCATTAATTGTGCACGTTGTTCGGGAATAGGAGAGTGCAGGCTGATGGCTACCTGACAGTCGCTTTCCTCCAGGAATCGCTTGAGTTTACCTTGGATTCCTACGCTGCTTACCGTTATACGTTTTGGACTCCATCCCCAACCATAGTCAGCAGTTAAAATCTGTGTGGCACGGAGTACATGATCAAGATTGTTCATCGGTTCTCCCTGTCCCATGAACACGATGTTCGTGAGTTGGTCCATCTCAGGAAGGGAATAGATCTGATTGAGAATATCAGCAGTAGTCAGATTACCCTGAAATCCCTGTTTGCCTGTCTGGCAGAAGAGGCAATTCATCTGGCATCCTACCTGACAGGAAACACATAATGTGGCTCTGCCATGTTCTTCAGGGATAAAAACGGATTCTACGAATTTCTGTATTGTATCCTGATCCTCGTGATTGGGGTTTCTTTCTGTTTCTACAGGGAAAAGATATTTTATCGTACCGTCCTTAGATTTGCTGCTTTCCAAATGCTTGGCACAACCGATGCAATAACTTTCTTCAAGTTTGATGCGGTTTGCTTTAGACAGATTGGTCATCTCATCGATACTCTTGACATGCCGGGAATAGAGCCATTGTGCAATCTGAGTGCCGGTGAAAGCCGGCATTCCCAATTCCTGCACAACTGCTTTCAATTCTGAGAGAGTCAAGCCTAAGAGCGGTGTTTTTTCTTTATTCATATTTTGCAAAGATAGTCATTTTTGGTGGATTTTATTACAGAACGACGTTGATTTTACAGATTTTTGTTAACTTTGCGATATGATAGGTATAAAGAGATCAGAAGGAGGAGAAGGTTCTCGATTCTCCGTTGTGAATACCTGTAGATGTAACGATCTGATACTCTGATACTCCGGCTTAATTAATTCCATTAAATAACCAAAATTTATGAGAGAACAAGTAGATTGTTTCGTACCGCAAGCGATGCAGCAGTTGGCGAAATCGACACTAAAAGCATTTTCAGAAGACCGGCTGGTTCGTCATGTCATTGTAGAAAATGAAAATAGTGAGGTCTCGGGCCGTTTAGCTTCTTCTGAGGCTATCCGTCAGATTGGAGAGCAGACAGACACTGAATATGTTCTCCTCTGTACAGAACCTACCCCGCTGTCCTTAGGACAGAATGCTATCCGACGTCTGGTAACGGTTGCCCATGACCTGGATGCTTCAATGGTCTACTGTGACCGTTATTCAGTATCTGATGGACACCGGACGCAGCATCCTTCCATTGATTACCAGCAGGGGAGTGTGCGTGATGATTTTGACTTCGGTTCTCTGATTTTGATTAGGTCTTCGAAACTGCATGAATATATTTCTTGTTGTTCTTCTGCTGGATCGGTTACTGATTATCAGTATGCAGCCTTCTATGACCTGAGGCTTTTCCTGAGTCGTGAGAGGGGTATGATTTTTCATCTGAACGAATATCTGTATACGGAAGAGGAATTAGATACACGCCGGAGTGGAGAGAAACAATTTGACTATGTGGATCCTAAGAACCATACAGTCCAGTTGGAGATGGAGCAGTCTGTAACTGCTCATCTTAAGAAAATCGGCGCATTCATCAATCCGTCGAAAAATATGCAGCCGGATTTTGACAAACCTGAATTTGAGAATGAGGCGTCTGTGATTATCCCGGTGTACAACCGTGATAAGACGATTGCAGATGCAGTAAAGAGTGCCCTGAACCAGGAAACTTCCTTCAAGTTTAATGTCATCGTGGTCAACAACCACTCGACAGACCGTACAGGAGAGATTCTCGACGAATTGGCTCAGTCGGAAGATCAGGCAGGTGGTGCTGCTTCAGGACGTCTGGTACAGATCGTACCCAAGCGCACAGACTTAGGTATCGGAGGTTGCTGGAATGAAGCGGTCAACAGTGATGCCTGTGGCCGTTTTGCCATCCAACTGGATTCGGATGATCTTTATTCGTCTCCTCATACTTTGCAGCGTATTGTAGATGCTTTCCGCCAACAGGGTGTAGCGATGGTAATCGGTTCATACGGGATGTGCGATTTTGATCTCAATACATTGCCTCCCGGGTTGATAGACCATAGGGAATGGACGGATCAGAATGGCTGTAACAATGCACTGAGAGTCAATGGACTCGGATCACCGCGTGCGTTCTTTACGCCAGTCATCCGTGAGGTTGGTTTCCCGAATACCAGTTATGGTGAGGATTATGCCGTCGGACTGGTTTTCAGTCGCTGTTACCGTATCGGCCGCATCTATGATGAACTCTATCTATGCCGCCGATGGGGTGGAAACAGTGATGCAAACCTGAGTGTGGAGAAAACGAATGCAAATAATTTATATAAGGATCGTCTGCGGACAATAGAGATTATGGCCCGCAAACAGTTGAATTCAGGAAAAGGCTGTTCTTTAGAGGATGATCCCTTGATTCAATTTTTTAATCGTCAGTTGGAAGTCTGGCCGGCAGCGAAAAAGCGTTATCGTGATTTGTCCAATGTGCAGACCAAAGTCCTGGATGCAGATATCCGGTTGCAGTTTAATCCTGCAAGGATGGTTTCCACTGGTGCAAAGATAGACCGGAGTACGCTTGCAAAGCGCCCATGTTTTCTTTGTCCCGAAAATCGTCCGGAGGAACAGATTGTATTGCCTCAAGCCAATGGCTTCGAACTGCTGGTCAATCCGTTCCCTATACTGCCGGTTCATTTTACTATTCCGAAGAAAGAGCACTGCCCGCAACGCATACAAGGCAACTATGGGAAAATGCACCAGTTTGTAGAGCAGTATGGAAACATGATGATCTTTTATAATGGACCGGAGTGCGGGGCTTCTGCCCCTGACCATGCCCATCTGCAAGCCGGTAAGAGCGGTTTGCTCCCTTTACAGGAAAATTGGCAGAAGTTGAGTCGTACCGTGGAGGTTGTGGAGAAGTTGAATGATAAGGAAGAAATGGGCGTATGCCGTGATTTTGTCATTCCGTTCTTTGTCATCCGCAGCAGGAGTGAGAAGAGTGATGAGTGTCTTTTTTCTCATTTATATAAAGTATTGTCTGATCTGAGGCCCTGCGGATCGGGGACAACCCATCCGGAGCCGATGATGAACATTGTCTCGTGGAAGGATGGTGAGGATTTCATTTCTGTGGTTATTCCCCGGAGGAAGCATCGTCCGGACTGTTATTTCGCAACAGGAGACAGTCAGATTCTGGTGTCACCGGGTGCTCTGGATATGTCCGGACTAATTATTACCCCACGCAAAGATGATTTTGAAAAACTTACTTCCGGGAAGGCTTCAGCTATTCTTCGGGAATGTGGGGAAAGTTCTGAGAATATAAACAAAGTAGTCGCTCAGTTGCGGAAAATAAAAGAAGAGGAGGTCTGATGGACGGAACATTTTCATCTACGGCCGTTCCTTACCATAAGGAGCCGGAAGTGTCTGTCGGAATCGTTTCGGCAACACAGATCCACTTTATCCTGAATGGGACATACCTGATGAACGATGAACGTGTAGCAGGTGAACAGCGTGTGGAATTCTCCCGAGGGAAGATTCTCTGGAAGGGGAAAGGGTATGACCAACTGGTATTTCTTCCACAGACGGACGCAGATTCTTTTTCACTTGATGATGTCATTATCGGAGTAGGGTTCCATTGGGAAAGAAAGGAAATGCAAGTTTTTCCGGGAACACTCCGACTGGTAATAAACGGTGATAAAGTGTGTGCGATAAATGAACTTCCGGTTGAGGAATACCTGAAGAGTGTCATCTCAAGTGAGATGAGTGCTACGTCTTCCTTGGAATTACTCAAGACTCACGCAGTCATCTCCCGGAGTTGGCTGCTCGCCCAGATGGAAAAGCGCAGACAGGTTCAGAAGGTTAGTGGACATCAGAATCCGTCCATTGTTAAAAAGGAGGATGAACTGATCCGGTGGTATGACCGTGATGACCATACGCTTTTTGATGTTTGTGCGGATGACCACTGTCAACGCTATGAAGGGATTACAAGAGAGACATCATCGGACGTGGCTGAGGCAATACGTCTGACACGAGGTAAAATCCTCGTGGATGACAATGCTATCTGTGATGCCCGCTTCTCCAAGTGTTGCGGTGGCATAACGGAAGAATTTCAGTATTGCTGGGAGGATGAGAAAAAGTCCTATCTTTCCGCTGTCCGTGATGTAGACGGAAAAGAACACTCAGATATTCCTGATCTGACTATCGAAGCAGAGGCGGATAAATGGATCCGTTCCCAACCGGCTGCATTCTGTAATACCCATGATCCGAAGATATTGAGTCAGGTGCTGAATGACTATGATCAGGAGACCAAAGACTTTTACCGTTGGACGGTAGAGTATACACAACAACAGATCAGTGAACTGATCTCAAGCAAGTCGGGTATGGATTTCGGAGAAATCAAAGACCTGCAACCAGCAGAACGTGGTAAGAGCGGACGACTGTCAAAAATGAAGATCATCGGAACAAAGCGGACGCTCACCATTGGCAAGGAGTTGGAAATCCGCCGTATTTTGAGCAAGAGCCACCTCTATAGTTCCGCTTTTGTAGTTGACCGGCTGGATATAAATGATGAGGGTATCCCTGCCCGTTTCCGTATACTCGGTGCAGGCTGGGGACATGGCGTAGGACTCTGTCAGATCGGTGCAGCCGTGATGGGAGAAAAAGGCTATACCTATGATCATATCCTTCTTCATTATTATCAAGGTGCAGAGATCCTGAAGATCTATTCTTGACAATCAGAATATAGAGTAAGGTCAGGATCTTGTGCTATGAAATTAAAGTAAGATCCGACAGGGATCATTTGAAAGTGATCTTCCTGTCGGTATACAATAGGTTATATATAATGAACAATCATTTGCAAGACTTTCCGGTGAAAGACAGTACTGCCAGACCTTGGGCCTGGGTACCTTCCCTATACTTTGCGGAAGGTTTGCCTTATGTGGCAGTGATGACCATTACCATCATTCTCTACAAGCAATTGGGACTAAGCAATGCCAGGATTACCTTTTATACTTCCTGGCTTTACCTGCCGTGGGTGATCAAACCTTTATGGGGTTCTTTTATTGATCTGGTCAAGACTAAACGATGGTGGGTTGCAGCGATGGAACTTCTGATCGGTGCTGCTTTCGGAGGGATTGCTTTCACCATTCCGACAGGGTTCTGGTTGCAAGGATCACTTTTCTTTTTCTGGGTGATGGCCTTTGCCAGTGCAACACATAATATAGCAGCGGATAGTTTCTATCTGTTAGGATTGGAAGATCAAGATCAGGTTCGTTTTTCCGGTATCCGTTCGACCTTCTATCGTCTTGCGACAATATTCGGGCAAGGTATCCTGGTGATGATAGCCGGTAATCTACAGTTGATCTTCCGGAATAATATCCAGTATTCATGGAGCCTGCTTTTCTATGGTGTCATGGGACTTTTTCTGGTTCTGTGGCTTTGGCATAGTTATGTACTACCTCATCCTAAAGAAGATCAGAAAAGTTATGGAGGAGTTTCTGAGATGTGGAAAGGGTTCAAGGATAAGTGTATCACCTTTTCTACTAAGTTTCCTGTGAAGAACGTGATTGTGAGTTTGTTCTTCATGCTATTATTCTGTGTTCCTGCCGGTTTACTGATTAAGGTCTCATCTCTGTTTCTGATCGATGCCCCACATAACGGTGGTTTAGGGTTATCTCCCCAGGAGTATGGTCTGGTCCAAGGAACGATAGGAGTTATAGGTCTGACTTTAGGAGGAGTTTTAGGTGGATTCTGTACAGGCAGGGATGGTTTGAAGAAATGGCTTTGGCCGATGGTATGCGCCTTTACATTACCCAATCTGTTATATGTATATCTGAGTTACGCCCTGCCTTCGAATCTTATGATTGTCAATGTATGTGTTTTTCTGGAACAGTTTGGTTATGGGTTCGGTTTTACAGCTTATATGCTTTATCTTATCTATTACAGTCAAGGAAAGTTCAAGACCAGTCATTATACTTTGTGTACGGCCTTGATGGCATTATCCATGATGATTTCCGGCCTTTTTGCCGGAGCACTTCAGGAACTGGTTGGATATCGCCATTTCTTCATTATTGTCATGTGTTCATGTTTACTTACTTTTATTGTTTCTTTCTTTTTGAAGATTGATCCTGAATTCGGGAAAAAGAGGAAGAACGAAGTGGCAGGACAGGAAGACGGAGAGCAAACGGATGATTAGTCGTTTTCGGTTTTTTGTATAGGTCTGCATCAGAGCAGATTATATTTAGCATTAGGGAGATAATCGATAAGATATCTTCCAGTTTTAGTTATGGGAGTAAGATTCTAGTTTAGACATGAGAGAGAGTAGTGAAAATGCCTGTTATGACAGAAAAATGATAATAAATGAAAAATTTAAGATAATGTGTTCATGTTGCATTGTTTACCTTTGGAGCCATGGAAAAACGAGGTAACTATGTAAACATATAATAACATGAAATATTTTAGATTTTTTAGTTTGTTGTTTCTAATCATGATGGATCAGTGTCTTTTTGCCCAGCATCATTTGCCGCCTGTATGGGGGAATGATACGGCTGAGTATGAATCAAGAACGATTGCGTATATAGCACCGAAGCGGATTGTCTGGAAAAGTGCTACAGGAGATGCTACGATTTCCGGGCTTGACAATCTTCTGAAGCCTGGCATAGGGCAGGCCGTATTATCGGATAAAGGCTATTGTCATCTGAAAAACGGTAAGACCGGGAGGGTATCACTTCTTCTTGATTTCGGCAGGGAACTACAGGGTGGAATACAGATTGTAACAGGGGAGTCAACTACTCATGATGTAAATATCAGGGTACGTTTCGGAGAATCAGCCTCAGAAGCGATGTCAGATATTGATGGCCATAATGGGGCTACCAATGACCATGCCATACGTGATTTTGTGTTGCCGTTGCCTTGGCTGGGGGTAGCAGAACATGGAAATTCAGGATTCCGGTTTGTACGGATTGATTTACTCGGTGAGAATACAGACTTGCTCTTGAGGGAAGTCCGTGCATCATTTATGTATAATGACTTGCCTTATAAGGGGTCTTTTGAGTGTAATGACGAGCGTCTGAATAAAATATGGATGACAGGTGCCTATACGGTACAGTTAAATCTGCAGAACTATCTCTGGGATGGTATCAAGCGTGACAGACTGGTATGGATCGGTGATATCTATCCAGAAGTGGAAACTGTGAATACCGTATTCGGATATACCAATATCGTTCCGAAAAGTCTGGATTTAAGCAGGGATCTGTATCCTATACCCCAATGGATGAATGGCTTCAGCTCCTATTCTATCTGGTGGTTGCTGACACAATACCAATGGTATATGAATAATGGAAATCAGGAATATCTGGAACAGCAACATTCTTATATCATAGCATTATTGAATTTGTTGATGAACAAGATAGGACCTGATGGAAAGGAGAACCTTGATGGCAGTAGATTCCTGGACTGGCCTTCAAGTACCAATGAGAAAGGTATAAATGCAGGTTTGCAGGCTTTGATGGTTCTGGCAATGCAGACCGGAGAGAAATTGTGTGGATATTTAGGAGAATCTGATATGGCGCATAAATGCCATGTCGCAGTTTCAAAACTAAGAAAATATATTCCTGACTGTAATCAGTCCAAGCAGGCAGCAGCCCTGATGTCCCTTGCCGGTACGATGAAAGCTAAGAAAGCTGACAAGAAAGTGATTTCTGTGGGAGGAGCCCAAGGTTTCTCTACTTTCTATGGCTATTATATGCTGGAGGCTATGGCTAAAGCCGGTGATTATCAGGGCGCAATGAATATCATCAGTCAGTATTGGGGAGGAATGCTGGACTTGGGCGCAACTACCTTCTGGGAGGATTTCAATATAGACTGGATGAAAAATGCCGGCCGTATAGATGAGCTTGTCCCCGAAGGAAAGATAGATGTACATAAGTGTTATGGTGATTATTGCTATAAAGGTTTCCGGCATTCACTCTGTCATGGCTGGGCTTCCGGTCCGACGAGTTGGCTGAGTGAGTATGTCTTGGGTGTGAAAGTGTTAGAACCAGGGTGTAAGGAAGTTTTAATCGATCCTCATCTTGGTAATCTGGAATGGGTGAAAGGCTCTTACCCCACACCATACGGAATAATAAAGATAGAGCATCATAAAAGTGCTGACGGGAAAATCATATCTAATATTTCAGCTCCGAAAGAGGTGAAGATAATAAGGAAATCTAATCATGAATAGAATTACGGAATGTTTGTTAGTGCTCTTTCTGCTATGCGCCGGAGGCAGGGTGTCGGCGAATATCGAAAGATCAGGACCTATGCATGTAGAGGAAGAGCATTTCAGGAATATACCGGATGCCCAGCCTTTAGCTGTATACTGGTATTGGATGTCAGACAATATCTCTCGTGAAGGAGTGGTAAAGGACCTGTACGCGATGAAGCGTGCAGGTATTACGCGTGCCTATATCGGGAATATCGGTGGTCAGAATGTTCCTTATGGAAAGGTGAAATTTCTGTCACCGGAATGGTGGAATATCCTTGATACGGCATTGAAAACGGCAACGAAACTGGATATAGAAATCGGTATCTTCAACTGTCCCGGATGGAGTCAGTCGGGTGGTCCCTGGATCAAACCGTCCGAGTCCATGCGCTATCTGGGTTCAAGTCAGATCAGTGTACAAGGACCGTCTTATTTTCATGCGTCATTGCCGTCAGTAGGCAGCAATGCTCAGGATGTCAGGGTTCTGGCCTATCCTGATATCCGTCAGGACTGCACCTTCGTTCCCCTTCAGAAATTAGGAGAGTCTTCGGTTATCAATCTGGAGAGCAAAACTCCAGCAGTGGTGCGTAGTTTGACGATTCAGACTGTTCATGCACCGTGTCAGACTAATGCGGAACTGTTTATGAAAGAAAACGGACATTACCGCTCCGTGGTGAAGTTTGTCATTGACCGGAGTAATGCTTCCATCAACGTAGGCTTTGATCCCTACGCTCCGGTAGTCATCTCACTGCCAGAGGTAAAAGGCAGTGAATTCAGGTTGGTCATCGATCCCAAAAGTGCCGGAATCATCGAGAGTGTGAACCTTTCCGATGTCCCCAGAGTGGAACGCTATCCGGAAAAGATACTGGCAAAGATGTGGCAGACACCGCATCCGATGTTCTATGACTATCTCTGGAGGAGACAGCCTGAGAGTACGGATAAGAAGAAGGTAGTCCCTGCCGGAAAAGTACTGGACATTACGAAATATATGGATTCCAAGGGCGTGCTGTCATGGCAAGTTCCTGAGGGGCAATGGACTATCATGCGTACGGCGATGCTGCCGACAGGGCAGACCAATTCACCGGCAAGTCCGGAGGCAACGGGTCTGGAAGTGGATAAGATGAGTGAGGCACACGTGCGTACTCACTTCAATGCTTTTATAGGAGAGATACTGAAGCGTATACCTGCAGCAGACCGGAAGACTTTCCGGATTGTCGTTGAGGACAGTTATGAGAGCGGCGGCCAGAACTGGACCGATTCTATGATTCCCGATTTCAGGAAGCGTTACGGCTATGATCCTGTTCCCTATCTGCCTGTCTTTCATGGCGTCGTTGTCGGTTCGGAAGACCAGTCAGACCGTTTCCTCTGGGATGTTCGCCGTCTGGTAGCCGATGAGGTGGCTTATAACTATGTCGGCGGGCTGCGGAAAGTGAGCCACGAACATGGTTTGACAACCTGGTTGGAGAATTATGGGCACTGGGGATTCCCCGGTGAATTTCTGCAGTATGGTGGCCAGTCTGATGAGGTGTCCGGAGAATTCTGGAGCGAGGGAGACCTTGGAAATATAGAGAACCGTGCAGCCTCTTCCTGCGGACATATCTATGGCAAGAAGAAAGTGTGGGCAGAATCATTCACGTGCGGAGGACCGGATTTCACCCGTTATCCCGGAATCATGAAACCCCGTGGAGACCGTTTCTTTACGGAAGGTATCAATTCCACTCTGCTGCACCTCTATATAGAGCAACCCGATGAGCGGGTTCCCGGCATCAATGCTCCGTTCGGGAATGAATTCAACCGTCATAATACATGGTTCAGCCAGTTGGATGTTTTTGCCAAGTATATGAAGCGCTGTAATTATATGCTCCAGCAGGGAAGATACGTTGCAGATGTGGCTTATTTCATCGGAGAGGATGCTCCAAAGATGACTGGTATCTGTGAACCCTCATTGCCTGAAGGATATTCTTTTGACTATATCAACAGTGAAGTGCTTATGAAGGATGCGACAGTGGAGGATGGTCTGCTTACACTGAAGAGCGGTATGCAGTATCGTGTACTGGTTCTCCCGAAGATCACTACGATGCGACCGGAAATGCTGCGGCAGATCCGGAAACTTGTAGGGGAGGGTCTGACTGTCCTTGGTCCGAAGCCGGAACGGTCACCGAGTCTGCAGGACTATCCCCATGCTGATGATGAGGTCAGGACAATGGCAGGAGAGTTGTGTAATCCTATTACGGATTTTGGAAACGGTTACTATGAATATGGTCAGGGCCGGGTATATCCTGAACAGGCATCGCTGGAGAAAGTCTTCCGTGACCTGAATGTCCTTCCCGATTTCAAGAGTAACGTCGACTCCCTGTTGTTCATACATAGGAAACTGTCTGATGGTGATCTCTATTTCATTTCCAACCAGAGTGGCAGAAAAAAGAACTTCAATGCTTCTTTCAGAGTCAGTGGTTTCCAACCAGAGTTGTGGAATCCTCAGACGGCAGAGATCCGTCTGCTTCCTCAGTATCAGGAACATTCGCGGATGACGGAAGTGCCCATGGAACTGCAACCTTTTGAAAGTGCCTTTATCATCTTTCGGGCTCCCTCTTACAGGACTCATAAACAAGCGGGAGAAAATTATCCTTCCAGTCAGTTCCAAATGACCGTTGCAGGTCCATGGAAGGTGACATTTCAGGAAAAGAGAGGAGGTCCTGAAGGACCGATAGTGATGGATTCCCTGTCAGACTGGACGAGAAGTTCTGATGAGCGGATCAAATATTTTTCAGGTGAAGTTGCCTATACAACTTCCTTTGAGATGAAAAAAATACCGGAGGGAGAGACTTATCTGGATTTAGGTAAAGTGATGGTCATGGCAAAGGTCAAGTTGAATGGCCATTATATCGGTGGTGTGTGGACCAGTCCTTATCGCCTGAATGTTACGAAATATCTCAGAAAGGGTGAAAACCAATTGGAAGTGACAGTAGTCAATGATTGGATGAACCGACTCCTCCGCGACAAGAGTCTGCCGGAACAGAACCGGATCACCTGGCAGACCTGCAGTGATCTGAAGGCGGATACGCCGCTGCAGTCATCCGGTCTGTTAGGGCCAGTGAAGATTCAGTCATATCCATATCGTATGCTCCGCTGATGCTGACAGGCATGGCAGGGCACAACTTTAGAAAATCAATGAGAATATACCAATAATATGATGATGAAAAGTAAATATATATTTATTTCCGGTTTGTTTCTATTTTTATTCTGTGTCTGTACACAATCCTATTCCCAGTCTACCATCAGTGATGACTGGGCTGTGACAGATGCTTTAGGCAGAAAGGCACCGGACTATCAGGATGTTGGCGGCAAAAAGAAAGATAAATCTGTAGCCCTGTTTTACTGGACCTGGCATCAAGGCAATGACGCTCCGTTCAAGGTAAGGAATATTACGGAGATTGTACGTCAACATCCTGAGGCGATGAGAGATTACGACCATCCTGCATGGGGAGATAACCGTCCTTTCTTCTACTATTGGGAACAACCTCTTTTCGGCTATTACAAGACTACGGACGAATGGGTCCTCCGCAAGCATGCTGAGATGCTGGCAGATGCCGGGGTTGATGTCGTCTTCTTTGATTGTACCAATGGCGATATAACCTGGAAAGATTCATACGAGGCATTGATGAAAACATGGGACAAGGCACAAAAAGATGGGGTGAATGTACCGAAGATTGCATTTATGCTTCCCTTTTCGGCAACTTCTTGTTCCATTTCCTCATTGCGTCAGTTGTATAGGGATGTCTATCAACCGGGACGTTATCGTAATTTGTGGTTTATGTGGAAGGGTAAGCCCTGTATCATGGCCTACCCGGATAATTTGACAAATTCACCAGAAGATCGTGCCATTGCGTCATTCTTTACATTCCGTCCCGGACAACCGGATTATGTTTGTGGGCCTTACCGTAATGACCAGTGGGGATGGCTGGAGGTGTATCCCCAGCATGGTTATGGGGCTTCTTCTGATGGAAAATATGAAGAGGTTCCGGTAGGTGTAGCCCAGAACACGAGTCCGGCAAGCAAAGGACACTGCAGTGCTTTCAATGTGAAGGACGCCTATGGGAGAAATTTCAGTAGGCAGAATGGGTTTGATCCTCGCATAGACGGTTATCTGTATGGATGGAATTTTCAGGAACAGTGGAACCGTGCTTTCAAGTTGAATCCTGAACTTGTTTTTGTGACCGGTTGGAATGAATATATAGCCGGGCAATGGCTTCCGAAAGACGGATGGAATGGCAAGCCTTTTTCTTTTGTGGATGAATATAACTGGAATTGCAGTCGTGATATTGAGCCTAACAAGGGATGGGGAGATAAGGGTGACGTATATTATCTCCAACTCGTCGATAATATCCGTAAGTTTAAAGGTATGGATAAGCCAGCTCCGGTTTCAGGCATGAAGACCATCCGTTTGAGACAGATTCAAGATTGGGATTCTGTACGTCCTCTTTATAAAGCTTACCGTGGAAATACTTTCCATAGAGACTCAAAGGGCAGAGGCGACTGTTACTATACGGATCATTCAGGACGGAATGATATTATCGGAGCTAAGGTGGCCCGTGACAGCAAGAATGTTTATTTCTATGTGCAGACAGCAGACGCCCTTACCTCTTCGAAGGATAAAAACTGGATGATGCTGTTTATCGATATAGACCGGGATAAGTCTACCGGATGGAATGGCTATGACTTTATCGTCAATCGGGTGAGTCCGAGACGGGGTAAAGTGATAGTTGAAAAGAACTATAAGAATAAATGGATGTGGAATGAGGTCGCCAAATGTAAGTTTGTCGTGAAAGGAAATATCCTTGTGTTTTCAATACCACGGCGCGTATTACAGGCTGTACCGGGCAAACTGGACATGGAATTCAAATGGAATGACAATATGCAGAATGAAGGGAATATCATGGACTTCTATATAAGTGGTGATACTGCACCCGGAGGCCGTTTCAATTATGTGTATAAGGAGTGATCAATCAGATTGCCCTTAATAAGATGGTTACAAATATTGTTATATTTTCGTTCTGTATGGGATTTTAACCAAAGTTCTCTTTTTTCTGAAAACGATTTGTCTTGTGTTTTATTTAGTGGGTCTTCTTTAGAATAAAAAGTATATCATGAAAACCTTAAAATTAGCGGTCATCTTTCTGTTCCTGTTGATAACAGGTTCACGTATAGCAAAAGCTCAGGATCTGCAGCCATCTTATGGTATTGGTATGGACATCTCCAATTTGCATGTTCAGAGTATAGCGCAGGATAGTGTTGGTTATATATGGATGGCTACCTCACGAGGTTTGAATTGTATTGATGCCTATAAGAAATCACGCTTTTATTTTCATAATTCTTTTGAGAATTCACTTTCTGATGATAATACTTATTTCTTGCATGTATCATCAAATGGAGATCTTTTTGTGTTCACAAGATTCAACGTTGATCTGTTTAATCGTTTCTCCAGGAATTTTATACGTTTAAAGGGACCGAAAGGTGAATTTAATTTCACTTGTGCTGAGGATGGTCAGAACGGAAGGATATGGTTGGGTTGCAGGACTTTTAATTATCTTTCATACATTAATAGAAACAATAACAGAATTTATTCATTATATATCCCTCAGTTGAAAGGACAGGTCAGAGGTATCTGCCGTGACGACAAGGGTATGCTATGGCTTTCTTTGTTGCCACAAAAAGAAACGGTAGTCTTTGATCCTGTAAAGAAGCGTATCATAGCCCGTTATCCAGGACTCTCATTAATATTCAGAGGTCCGAAAAGAAACCAGTTGTTTGCTTTGACTTCAGATAACAAAATAGAACTTTTAAATTCAGCAAAGAGGACCGTTTCAAGAATACTGTTAACCGAAAAGAGTGATATTGTTGCCATAAATATTACTGCTGACCATCGTCTCTGTTTTCTTACCCAGGATATGACTTTCTCCCTCTATGATAAGCATAGTGGCTCTTTTGTGAAAAAGAAGATCAGCGGTATCAACAGTATATATAATATTACCTCACTAATGGTCGATCGTCAGTCAAATATATGGATCGGCACTTTTGAAGAAGGCTATCTGTTTATTCCGATAATCAAGCGTACTTTTGATTGGGACGAAATGCTGGACAGACATTTCAGAAACCAGTTTGTGACATTTCTGACGAGTGACGGGAGAGATCGTTACTGGATAGCAACACGTCATAATGGGCTGCATGAATATAACCGCAGGACAGATATAGACAAGGTGCTTTTGAATCTCCATCTTACAGATGAAGAATCAGCCATAGCCTGTTGTTTTCATGATACCCGACACAGATTATGGGTAGCTACCGTAGATGCTTTGTATTGCTATAATGTAAAAACAGGAACCTCTTTGATAGGGAAATACAAGAAGATCGTAAAACCTCGCTATATCACAGAAGACAAAGCTGGTAATATCTGGATTGTCTGTGAAGGAAATGGGGGCATCTGGATGTCTCCAGTAAATTCAAGAAAAGGTACTTTTATAAGACCGTTCTGCCGTTCTGTTCATGAAGATGCAAATGTCACCTTTTTCCGCCAATTACATTCCGGAAAATATGTATTCTCCTGTTATAGTGATAATGTATATATCGGAGACCGGACCGGTCATATTCATCCCTTACTTCATACGAAGAATCCAGTTTATCAATCATTCCTAAAATCTGTTATCTATATTTACGAAGATTCGAAGGGCGTGATATGGCTGGGTACTTATGGCAATGGTATGATGCGTTGTGACATGCATACCGGTTTATGCAGAATCTATACTATGGCCAACGGTTTGCCGAGCAATGACGTTCTGTCCATCGTAGAGAATCCTGTCCGTCACGTTTTATGGCTGAGTACGTCTTACGGACTTTCCCGCTTCAACGGTGTTTCATTCATGAACTATTTTGCTAAGGATGGTCTTCTTGGCAATCAGTATCATGAGCGCGCCGTTTATCTCGACAGAGGAATTTTATATTTTATGGGAAATCATGGAATCACATCTTTTTCTCCTCGTAAGATTAATACTTTACATGATCATGTCCCTTTTGTGATAGAAAGTCTGGAAACAGATAACCATACTTATAACACTACTAATTTACATTCAGCACTGAAGTTGAATTATTATGAAAATTCTTTTACGGTATCCTTTATGGGGTTTGATTACTCTTCAGCCAACAGTCTGCAATATAGTTATATACTGGATGGTTATGAGAAGAAATGGAGTGCTCCATCTACTACTCATACCGTGAAATTCAGTGACCTTCCTTCCGGAACTTATTTCCTTAAAGTCAGGGCAGCCGATAACTCTGGCTGTTGGAACAGCAAACTGGCTATTCTGAAGATTGTCATTTCTCCTGCTCCTTGGGCAACCTGGTGGGCAATCCTGATCTATATTATCATCATACTCTATTGCCTGTATGCAGGCATGAGATTCTATATAAATTATCATGTCGATAAGGAAAGGATAAAACTTTCTAAACAGACTTTGGAGAAGGAACGTGAACTGAACCATGCAAAAATCAATTTCTTTGAAAATGTATCTCATGAACTGAGAACGCCATTGGGTTTGATCTATGGTCCATTCTGTGAGTTGAAGAAAGGCAGGCATTTCACTAAAAAGGAGAATGAGTATATGTCCTTGATGGAAAAGAATATCCAACATCTGATGATGTTGGTTGAGCAGATCCTCAATTTCTCTCATCTGAAAAGTGAAACGTTGTCCTTGTCCGTATGCCGGAAAGATGTTGTCGGTATCGTGTTGAAGATTCTGGATAGGTTCAAGGGTGAGAATGAAGAGAAACATATTGTAACTTCTTTTACCTGCCCAGAAGATAAACTCCTCATGTATGTTGATGAGGATAAATTGGATAAAATTCTATCCAATCTGTTGTCAAATGCTTTTAAGTATACACCTTCACATGGAGCAATCAAAGTCTCTTTACAGATAAGTGCCTGCCAGGAAATAAAGGATCAGTTCGGGCAAGATCAAGTACTGGATTCAGATTATGCACTGTTTTCAGTTGCTGATAATGGCATAGGTATTGAAAAAGATGAAGCGGATAAGATATTTGACCGTTTTTATCGCTCGAAGAATGGAGAATCCATTGTCGGCAGCGGGATAGGACTTTATTATGTCAAATGCCTGGTGAAAAAGCATAAGGGACTGATAAAAGCTGAATGTAATGCCTTTGGTGGTACGACGTTCCTTTTCTGTCTTCCGGTTTCAGAAAATATATTTAAAGATTCTGAAAAAGAAAAGGTTCTGCCAGCTAATATGTCTGAATATCAACCTGTGACGATTGCTTCTCGTCTTGGGACTGAACCTGATGAACCTTCGTCTGCAGAGCCGGATCGTGACAAACCATCCCTGTTGATCGTAGATGATGAACCGAATTTCCAGACTTTTCTTTCTGATTTGCTTCAACCTTATTATGTGATAGACAAGGCTTTTAATGGTCAGGAGGGATTGGAAAAGACACTGGAACTCATTCCGGATATGATTGTAATGGATGTCATGATGCCTCTGATGAATGGTTATGAACTCTGTGATAAGATCAAGAATGATCCTAGGACTTGTCATATTCCTGTTGTCATGCTTACAGCAAAGAGTAATGTCAGTGAACATATAGAGGGGATGAACAGTGGCGCAGATATTTATATCTCCAAACCTTTTCATCCTGATTACTTGTTGTCTGTCTTGCGTGGAGTGATAGCCAACAGGAAACGTATGCAGCATATTATTATCGATAAGTCGAGGGATGAGCGAAGTGCTGCATTAGAGCGCCTGAATGATGCGGACAGAGAATTACTCGCGCACTTGGATGAAAAGATCAAGGCAGAACTGAATAATTCTGAACTTTCAGTCGATGTACTGGCAAGTGAACTGAATTTCAGCCATAGTACTTTTTACCGCAAAATCAAGAGTCTTACGGGATTGTCCCCTAATGATTATGTCAGGATGTACAGACTTAGGGCAGCCGCAAAATTCATTGAATCCGGTTCTTTTAATCTGGCAGAGATAGCCAATAAAACGGGATTTGGTACACAGTCCTATTTTTCAGCCTTATTCAAGAAATACTATGGGATGACACCTAGTGAATATAAGATGAAGAAATAACTATTCATAGAGATGGTAAAGACCTTACCTGCTTATTCTCTCCTAATAGTGGGTTTGAATGATTCGTGATAAAGATTGAACTTTTTGAGATAACCTTTTTTATTAAAATACATTAGCTTTGCCGGCGAAAAATTTATTAACCTGCTTTAAAATGATGAAAAATAGAAAAGAGTGTATAAACCTTAGTTCTCAATCAGAGAAGAACTCATTTTTGAGAAAATAAATCTAATAGCATTAGACGTTTAATTTATTTAATATGGGAAAGATATTTTGTGATTCGCAATCGGCGGGAGGTAGTACTTTCGTTTTCAACTCCCGTTATCTATTTGTGAAAGGAAAGCATGTATGTCAGTATCGGACATGATGATCCTTGACTTGGTTAGCAACTGGTCTTATTAATAACCTTATTATTTTCTTTTAATGAAATTATAATGAAACAGGAAATTAATGTCAAAAGGAATATATCTTTTTTGAGACAGAAACGTGCAGGATTCTTACGGTTGACGATAATGATGTTTTTATTATTATTCGTTTGCAACCAAATGAATGCTCAGTCTGTTTTCGTAAAAGGATGCGTAAAAGATTCACATGGAGAATCTGTGATAGGAGCTTCAGTCTATCCCAAAGGGAATACGGCTAAAGGAACGATTAGCGATCTGGATGGTAATTTCTCATTGAAATCAATGCCAAATGATACGGTTGTGGTTTCTTATATTGGTTTTCAAACTTATAAATTTATTGCGCGGCCGAACCATTTTTATAACATAACACTCCGGGAGAATGCCAAGACTATTGGAGAAGTGGTCGTAGTAGGTTATGGAATCCAGAAAAAAGTATCCGTGACGGGTGCTATATCGACTGTTAATATGGAAGACCTTAAGAAAAGTTCATCCGCCAGTTTTGATAATGCGCTTGCCGGTCGTATTACAGGTTTAATCTCGACACAGAGTGGAGGAGGACAACCCGGTGTAGACGGTGCAAGTTTGTACCTGCGTGGTATTTCTTCTATCAATGGTTCTTCACCATTGATTTTGGTAGATGGCGTGAAACGAAGTAATATATTGAGTGAAATTGACCCGAATGAAGTAGAGAGTATTTCCGTATTGAAGGATGCTTCAGCAACAGCAGTTTTTGGAGTCAGAGGTGCAAATGGTGTTATCATCATTACGACCAAGCGAGGAAAGGAAGGTAAAGCTCATATCTCTGCAAGTGTGGATCAGAGTTTTACCTCTTTCTGTCGCGTTGATCCGCATCTGCATTCGTGGGACTATATGGCACTGAAGAATGAGGCATTGAAGAATGACGGTTTGGCTCCTGAATACAGTGATGATGTAATAGCTAAATTCAAGAATCCGTTATGGGGCTTAAATTCTAAGGATGCAAACTATGCCCAGGAGGTGGCTGCCCGCAAATACCTGTATTGTGATCATTATTATATGAAAGAAATGTTTAGGAAATATACTCCTCAGACTAAAGTAAATGTAAATATTTCTGGAGGTACAGGTAAATTCTCGTATTTTTATAATGCAGGATATATTCATCAGGGTGGAAATCTTAAAACAGAACCAAAAAGTCAATTGGGTTATGACCCGTCTATATATATGAATAGAGGGGATTTTCGATCGAATATAGATTATAATATTACTAATTCTCTTAAAGCTCAATTGAATATAGGTACTTATATCCAAACAACTAATATGCCTGGTTTGGGGGCAAATTCCAATACTTCAGGAATGATCGGGCCCCTTTTTTATAATGCAGAGTTGATGAAACCATGTCAGGCTGGACCGGCTACTATTGAAGGTCATGGAATACCTGCAGGAATAGCGATTACTCCTTCAAATATGGACACATCACCATTTGAAGATATAAATAGACGTGGTTTTTATAATTATACTGAAGTTAATTTAACATCTCAGCTGACTTTGGATTGGGATTTAAGTAAATTAGTAACTAAAGGATTGGACATTAAAGGGATGATTTCTTATGATAGCTATGGCTATACTCATAGAGAAGGAGAGAAGAGGGAAATAACGTATTATGTAGAGCCTGATTATAATGTAGGTACGTTTGTTTATTCATTAAATAATATGCCTTCAGCATTATCTTTGAGTCGTAGTTATGATTCAAATTATTCCATCAATGCACAAGCTTCAATTAATTATCATCGTATTTTCGGCGCTAAGCATGATGTAGGAGCGATGGTATTGGGGCAGCGTGACTACTGGGAATCAGGAGCTCAGATACCGTTTAATGTCATCGGCCTTTCTGCACGTGCTACATACGGCTATGACTCGCGCTATTTGGCTGAATTTGATATGGGATATAATGGATCGGAGCAGTTTGCTCCTTCCAAGCGTTTTGGTTTCTTTCCAGCCTTTTCTTTTGGTTGGATCATGAGTAATGAGTCTTTCTTGAAAAAAGTCAAATGGCTGGATAATCTGAAATTGCGTTACTCCAATGGTAAAGTTGGTAATGATCAGATGGGAGGTTCACGTTTTCTGTATATGGATAATATCCAGGTTTCAGGAACCTCTTATGTGGGTGGTTTAGGGACACCTGCCATTCGTTCTATTTCACAGGGACTTCTTGGAAATAAGAAGATTACATGGGAGTTGGCCCATAAGCAGAATTGGGGTATTGATGTAACTTTGTTTAATTCCTTGTCTTTCTCCCTGGATTATTTCAATGAGAACCGGTCACATATCTTAATTTCCCGTGGATCAGTACCTGGTTTTCAGGGGATAGATTTGAGTTATATTCCTAAAGTCAATGCCGGTAAGATGAAGAACCATGGTTTTGAAGGTGAAATCTCTTACAATAAAGATATTACCAAAGACTGGCATATCTCAATAAGAGCCAATTATGCAACAAACAAGAATAAGGTTACATTCTATGATGAAGCTATCAAGCCCGCTGATTATTGCAGTCGTTATGATGTTACCGGCTATTCCTGGGGACAATGTTTTGGATATAAAATTGACAAGTCCTCAAATGATGGTTTTTATGTATCAGAAGATGATATTAAGAAGAGTGGTTTGACTTATTCCTTTGGAACGCCGCGTCCGGGAGATTTCAAATATCAGGATTTGAATCATGACGGAATCATAGATAACAAGGATATGGTACCTATCAAGTATTCTGCTATTCCTGGGATCAACTATGGCTTTAATTTTGCTACTTCCTATAAAGGATTTGATTTCTCAATCTTTTTCCAGGGTCTGGCACATTATTCGATGTATTATAATAATAATGCTGTATGGGAGAATTTACAAGGCGGTTGTTATTTTAAATATCAACGTACAGCATGGACTCCTGAAAGATGGGCTAATCATGAGAAGATTACGTATCCTGCTTTGACTTCAACACATGATATCAGCCAGCAGCCGAATGATTACTTCATTCAAAACAGAGCCTTCCTGCGGCTGAAGAATTTGGAGGTGGGATATACGCTTCCAAAGAGATCTTTGATCTTTATGGGTATAACTTCCTGTCGTTTCTATATTAGTGGTCAGAATCTTTATTGTTGGGATCATCTGCATACTACACATCTGGATCCTGAACAAAATAATCCTTATGGCTATCCGATTACCAAGATGTTTAATTTCGGATTGAACATTAATTTCTAAATGGTTAATATTATGAGATACAAAAAATTATATATATTGGCTTTGATCATTTCTTGTGCCACTTTTTCATCCTGTAGCAGTGAATTGGATCAGGCTCCGGATGGAAAGATATCTTTAGAGGATGTATGGAAAGATAATGATAAGGTTGCCGCATATTTAAATACATGCTATCAATACATGTCAGGAAAAGGTAATCTGTATTTTTTCTTTGAACGTGGTCCTGCGAACTGGTGTGATGAGGCATGGGATGCAGATGATCTGGACGTGAACTGGGCTGCATCTTCCAGAATGTATACCGGAAATGCATCAGCTTCTGATTTCCCCGGATGGAGCGTTACTGGCGGAAGTGCTAATTGTGAGTACTACTGGACAAATTACTTTTCTGCGATACATGACTGTGCCTATTTCTTGCAGAATATAGACAAGGCTGCTGTCACCAAGGAGAGTGACCGCTCACGCTGGAAAGCTGAAGCACATCTGCTGAGGGCTTATTATTATGAGGAACTGCTAAGATGGTTCGGTTGCGGCCTGCCGCTGGTAAAATCCCCTTATGACTATAATGACGATTTCTCAAAAGTGAAACGGGCCAGTTACTATGAAACGGTACAGTTTATTATGGCCGACTGTGATTCTGCATTGGTTTGCAAAGACCTTCCATGGAGAATTACCACATCAGATGAATCCGGACGGTTGCCGAAAGCTCTGGCTTGCGCCATCAAATCGCGTATGATACTATATGCTGCAAGTCCTCTGTATTGTGGAAGTGATAATCGGTGGAATGAGGCTTATAAGGTCACGAAAGAGACCCTGGCAACCTTGCGCGCACAGGGTTATGAACTCTATCATACTCTGCATGATCCGAATACATTCTTCAATAGCAACAGCGATTTCGGACCTGACGGTTATCCGCTGGCAGAAAAGGCAGCGATGTATAATGAATATTTCTGCAATTCCATGGAATATTCTTCAAATCCGATTGACAAGGAAACAATTTTCCAGACCAGATGGAATTCCCTTAGTTTTGATGTCGAAGGAATCGGTGCACAGCGTGGGTATAAGTCAGGTACATGTCCTTCACAGGAACTGGTAGACTGTTTTAATACGGTTAACGGCCAACCGATACTTAATTTGGAAAATCCCTATAAGGACGCAGAAACTCATTTGAATCCTAATTATAATCAGACAAATATCCAGTATAATCCACAAAATCCGTATAAGAACAGGGACCCTCGTTTTTATGCCGATATCTATTACAATGGTTCGAAGCGTTGGTGCTGGTGGCCTTTTGATGAAGTATCATTATCTCCTGAAAATTATCCTGCCAAAGCGGGTTTCAGGACACGGAATATCATGACTTACATAGGTGAACCACGTACAGGTACTTCTGCTACTGGCAGAACAATGACGCGTACAGGATATTTTATCAGAAAGTATATGACGCCGACAACGAGTGATAACAATGGAACTTATCGAGGCGAAGCCAATTTCAAGGAATTCAGACTGGCTGAAATGATCTTGAACTTTGCTGAGGCTGCTGCCCATGCCGGACATGAGGATGAGGCTATTGCAGCAGTAAATGAGATCAGGGAAAGGGTTGGCATGCCAGACTTGCCTTCTGGACTGGCCGGACAGGCTCTTCTGGACCGAATCTATAATGAGAGAAGAGTGGAGTTTGCCTTGGAAGAACAACGTTATTTTGATGTGCGCCGCTTGCATAAGCCGAATGAAGACTTGTCGACGACTGATAAATGGGTGACAGCTGCCAAGATCATCAGAAATGCTGATGGTACTTATACTTATGGCCGTCAGCAAGTAAATGGCAATGCCCGTCAGTGCTGGTCAAACAGATGGCTGAAGTGGCCTATTCCACTGGATGAGGTCAGTAAAGTTCAGGCTATTACAGGAGAAAATTGGCAGAATCCGGGTTGGTAATTAAGTTGATTGATTAAACAGACACAATTATGATGAAGAAAAATATAGGTATACTTATATTATTACTGAGTATGGCTTTCCCTTCATGGGCCCAATATATAAGAATAAGTGGTAAAGTTGTGGACTCAAACGGCGAACCCTTGGGGGGAGTCGTCATCTCTGCTGAGAAAGGAGCTAAAACTTGTATAACGGATGCGTCAGGATATTTTACTCTTCTGACGAAAGACAAATCTGTTGATTTCTCTTTGCTCGGTTTTAAAACTGAAACGGAAAGCATAAAAGACAATATGCTGGTGACTCTTAAAACGGATATCAGTAAAAGGAATGAGAATATAGAACTAGGGTATACTTCAATGGAAAAGGAAGTATTTTCCGGAGCGGCCTCGACAGTCTATTCTGATCAGTTGGCGAAAGCTCCTGTTCCTAACCTTGCTCAGACCTTTTCCGGAAATTTCCCCGGGCTGACGGCTCATGAAAAATATAGTGAGGTGGGACGCACCGATTATGAACTTCATATCAGAGGCTTGTCGGATATGCATCGTAATGGTCCTCTCTGGATCATTGACGGTGTACCTTGTATGCCGGGAACATGGGAGGAGAATGCTTCTTATATTTCTCCTGAGGAGATCAAGTCTGTTACAGTGTTGAAAGACGCTGCTTCGGAAGCTCTGTATGGAACAGAAGGTGCAAGTGGAGTAATCGTTATCACTACTAAAAGAGGTATTCCCGGAAAAATGAGAGTCAATTGCAATATGGACGAATCTCTGTTACAGTTGACCTCTAAACCTGCTTTTATCAATTCTGCCGAGTATGCGACATTGCGGAATGAAGCTGCCTATAATGATGGATTGGGGAAGAATTACTATTATTCTGATGAAGATATCCAAAAATTCCGCTCCGGTGCAGATCCTTATTTATATCCGAATACTAACTGGAGATCTATGCTGATGCGTAATCTGGTGCAGATGCAGCGGGTAGGTGTTAATGTATCCGGCGGTAGTGACAGGGTGACCTATTTCTCTAATGTCAATACCATGCATTGTGACGGTCCTTACAAAACGGAGTCCAATGACAAGTATAATCCAAATAATAAATGGTGGTGGTTCAACTTCCGGACAAATCTGGATGCAAAGATTACCAATTTTTTAAGTGCATATTTGAATTTAGCAGGAAATATCAAGAAAGAGCATACTCCCGGAGGAGGTTTTCTTGGAGATATTTATCCTCACCTGTTCACGATGCCTTCTACGGTCTATGGACCCGTTACTCCTGAGATAAAAGATTCTGATTATCCTGCCGATGAGGTGACGGTTACACAAAAGGAGAATGATTCACCTTATGGCATGGTGAACCGAACCGGCTATAATAATCATACCGTAACCAATATCTATGCAGATTTCGGACTTAAGGCTTATCTTGATTTTGTGTTAAAAGGATTGAGTGTGTCTGGTGATGTATCTTATCTGTCTAACTCTTCAAACCATCTGACTACCACCAAAGATTATAGACGTTACCTGAGAGATGGATCTGCTTCAGGACTTGAATTTATCAGAAAAGGTACAAATGATGATTCCTATTTGTCCTATGGACATAGTTCAAGCGAATACTATGATTTGTTTTACAGAGGAAAATTGAATTATCTGCTTGATTTAGGTGAGCATCATCTGGATGCGACTGCGTATTCTTTCTATATGCGTTATGAAAACAGTGCAGTATTGCCTTATACTTATATCACATCTGGATTGGATATGGCTTATAATTATGCACGTCGGTATGCATTGAGGTTAGACTGGGCCTACTCAGGCAGTGATCAATATCTGCGGAAAAGCAGATGGACTTCTACTCCGGCTGCTTCTGCTGCATGGATCATTTCCAATGAATCTTTCATGAAGGATGTGGCACCCGTCAGTTTTGCAAAGGTTAGAGTTTCTTATGGTTGGACAGCTAATCAAAATAACGGACTGAGAAGATATGCTTACGAAGACAATGTATCTGTAAATGGCGGTGGACCTATCGGTTCTCTACAATATACAGTCAATGAAAATTATATCGGTAATCCTGATATAGAAGCTGAAAAAATAAAAAAGTTTGATTTTGGTTTTGATTTGGGTCTGTTCAATTGGATCAATCTTTCCGCGGATGTCTTTAAGGAGAAATTAAACAATGCGGTCATCAGTGCTTCAACTTCTATTCCGAGTTATCAAGGTATTGATTTAGGCATATACCCTTCTACTAACAGTGGTTCTTTTGAAAACAAGGGATATGAGGTGGAACTTTCAGTAGGCAGGTCGTTTAATAATGGATTTGAATTTAACCTGGGAAGTTATGTGGCTTATAATAAGAATAAAGTCATCAATGACGGTGAAGTCTATAAAGGGTCTGATTATGCCTACCCTTACCATGATCAGGGCTTTGCATACGGACAGGTTTTCGGCTATATCGTGGATAAAAGCAATGGAAACGGGTTCTATAATTTCCAGGGAGAAATAGACAATGGACCGAAATATTCTTTTGGAACTCCACGTGTGGGTGATTTGAAATATAAGGACTTGAATCATGATGGAGTGATTGATGAGAAAGACCAAGCCCCGATTACTCACGGTGCAATTCCTAATTATACTTATGGAATCAATGGTTATCTAAAGTACAAGGCTTTTGATCTGAGTTTCTTGTTTGATGGAGTTGGCAGATGGAATTCTTTGTATTCCGGAACCGGAATATGGGAAAACAGTTATGATGGTGTCTTCGGTTCTCTGCACAAGAATGCATGGACAGAAGAGCGTTGGAACAATGGGGATAAAATCACTTCTCCGGCTTTGTCTACCCAAACATCTACTAATTTCCAAAACAGTGACTATTATGTCTACAACAGAGCCTATTTCAGACTCAAGACATTAGAACTGGGATACACCTTGCCTTTGAATTTGACCAAACACTGGGGGATTGAAAAACTGAGAGTGATACTGAGCGGTCAAAACCTATTGACATGGGATCACATGAAATCAAAAGATTTCGGTCCTGAAGCAGACAGCTATCAGTCTATTCCTGTGTCTAGAGTTTATAATATCGGCATTAGAGTTGATTTTTAGTTCATAATAAACAATAAATAGAAGTAATTATGAATATGAAAAAATATATTAGTTTTCTGGCAGTACTTGCATTCACGTTCTCTTTCACATCCTGCAATGATATGCTGGATCTGGATAACGACGGACATATCACGATGAAGGGTGTGTTTAGTGACAGAAACAATACGATGGGATACCTGAATTCTTGTTATAATTATAGAAACGGGATGGGATTGGATATTGCTTCACTGACAGATGAGGCTGTTGATTCCCGTTCACTGAATGCAGGTTCAAATTATCAATATTGGTATAATACAGGTCTCACCATGGACAATTTCGGAGCATATAGTTTTGACGGACAACCCTGGACAAAATTCTATGAGGGAATAAGAAAGTGCAATGTGTTCCTGGCGAATATACCTACAGCTACTGCTTTTGGGACAGATACCGAAAAAGCAGGATGGAAAGCTCAGGCTTATGTTCTTCGTGCTTTTTATTATCTGGAATTGTTCAAACGTTATGGTCAAATACCATTGGCAACAAATGATTTTGGAACCAATTATGATTATACTAAAGCAAAAAAAGCAAAAGTAGGAGATGTAGTCAGGCAAATATTGGCTGATTGCGATTCAGCTCTAAAAGTGAAGGACGCAGATGACGGTTTTTCATGGAATATCCGTGATAATCAGAATGGTGTTATGACTCGCGCCGTGGCGTATGCAGTGAAATCTGAAGCTATACTTTTTGCGGTAAGTCCTCTGTTTGATGATGGTACCTATACCTGGAAAGATGCATTGAATATAACAAAAGATGCATTATATCAATGTCTGACACATGGCTATTCTCTATGGACAGTTGCTTCACCAAATGCTCAGAATGCATACGCTTCATATTTCCTTGCTACTCCGTATGATAAGAGGAATACAGATAAGGAGACGATTTATGCGATTGACGGACAGCAATCGGTCTGGTCATGGTTTGGTTTACCTACGAATGACGGAGCTCAGGAAGCTGGTATATGCCCGTCTCAAGAGTTGGTAGACTCATACGAGATGTCCAACGGTCAGGCTCCTGTTCTTGGGTATAGCGATGCAGAACATTTGCATCCGATTATTAATCAGTCTTCCGGTTATAATCCGGAAAATCCTTATGCTAATCGTGATCCGCGTTTCTATGCTTCTGTATACTATAATGGTGCTCTGCGTTATCTTGATCAGCCTGATGGGCGTGAGGTGCAGACCTGCGAAGGGGGAGCGGAAGGTATAGACAGGTCTTCGGTTACTCATACACAGACAGGTTATTATTTAAGGAAATTCAATGATTACAGGTCTTCAAAATATTCTAATTATGATGGCTATAACAGAATCTTCCGTCTGGCTGAATTATATATGAATTTTGCTGAGGCTGCGTATGAAGCCGGTGATCCTGATACGAAAGTGAATATTGGAGGTGGAATGTCTCTTTCAGCCCGTGATGCAGTGGACGCAATACGCGAAAGAGCAGGTATGCCGGATCTGCCTTCTGGACTGTCTAAATCTGATTTTGAAAAAAGATATAGAAATGAACGGAGGATAGAATTCGCTTTTGAAGGGAAACGCTATTTCGATGTACGTCGCTGGAAGACCCTTGACAACTTTAAAGTGATAACGGGTATGGATATCAAAATGAATGGTAATACACCTGTTTATAAACGATTCAATTTTGATGATCGGGTGACTACAACGGATAAATACTTGCTCTATCCTCTGGAACGGTCAGAAGTAACAAAGATGTTTAATTTTACCGGTCAGGATTGGCAGAATCCAGGATGGAAATAACCTTAAATATTATAAAGATGAAACATTTGAAAATTATAATAATGGCCGTTCTTTCCATATTTACCTTTGCGGCTTGCAATGATGACAATGGGGAGGGGAGTATGAGTCCGGTAACCAATGTTACGGCAACTCCATTTATCGGTAGTGTAAAACTGTCGTGGACTATTCCTTCTGACAGTAATTATTATTATACGTTGATTACATACAATAATTCAGATGGGCAGGTCGTTCACAAGAAGGTAGGCCGATATGATGCTAAGCAAGGAGTGACGACTGCGACGGTCGGTGGTTTTAAAGATACCAATGCTCACGACTTTGTTTTGACTGCATTTAGTTTTTCGGGTGCATCTTCTTCTGGTGTGAAAGTGACAGGAAAATCGGAGGATATCTCTACTGCTAAAGATTATGTCTTGAGTACAGTCAAAGTAGATCCTGATAATGGAGGAGCTAAGGTAAAATGGACAAACGAATCTGGAATTGATGTAAAACTGATTATCAGTTATAAAGATATGAAAGATGCAGATATCTGTGATACCGCGGAAGCTCAGAAAAGTGATAGTGTAGTATTGACTGGAATGCAAAATACAACGGATGTTACAGTTATCGCTTTTAATGTAAAGGATGGTGTCAAAACTTCTCCAAAATCTTATTCCGTTACACCAATCATGAATCCTGATGATATAATCAAGAGTGGTGTTGAGTATCTTACCCTGAATACCGGAGGATGGCAGAATCAATTTAATCTATCTCAGGATAATCCATACAATCAATATGAATATACGATTGTTACGACTGGTGGTGATCCGTTTATCTATATAAATCCTTTAAAATCACCAAGAGCCGGTACCGTATTGAAGTTCAGGTATAAAGCTTCACAAGATTGGGTACTCGAGTTGTTCTGGGTTGATGCCGGCGGTGGGGCCGCTGGAGGGCGTTCTACAAGGGTGCTGATTCCAGCATCTTCTTCATGGACAACTTTCACCCACGATTATGGTCCGGAAATGAACAAGTATAACTGGCATGGCAATCCTGGTGATTTCTTCAGGATGGATTGGGGTGATAACGGTGGAGTCACCATCAATATGAGGAATATCCATTTGGAATAGTAAATAAAAGTGACAGGAAGTATTCTTAGGAGTACTTCTCTGTCATTTATGTATTAATACAAAAATAATGCAATAGCAGATTCAATCATGATCATGAATGATAATCATAACAGATTTACTTCTCTTTTTATTATAAGTTTATTAATGATAATGTGGCTCTCGCCTGTCAGAATGTATTCTCAGACGCAGTCCACAAATACCGATATCTATCCGGATACATGGGTAGGTACTGACGCTTTGGGGCGTAAAATGCCTACCTCAAAAGAAGTGGGAGCGTTGAAGACAGATAAAAAACGTACTGTAGGAATATTCTATATTACATGGCATGATGAAGGGAAATATAAGATAGGAGTTCCTTATAAGGCTGATGTAACAAAAGTCCTGAATGCTGATCCTAACGCCCGCAAGGATGGAAAGAACAAGGAATGGACCATTGATTCCTATCATTGGGGAGAACCTGAATATGGTTATTTCCTGAGTCAGGATGAATATGTTATCCGTCATGATATGTCAATGCTGGCAGATGCCGGTGTGGATGTGATCGTCCTCGACGTGACGAATGCCGTGTTGTATTGGGATGAATGGAAGGTTTTGTTCCGTACTATGGAAAAGATGAAGAGTGAAGGCAATCGGGTTCCGAAATTCTGCTTCTGGGCCTTTAACGGGAATGTCATCACGGTGGTACAACGGTTGTTTGAAGGTGTTTACAAACAGAACAAATACCGTGACCTTTGGTTGATGTGGGACGGGAAACCTCTGCTGTTGTGTAATTTCAATCCGACCCTTGATGCGAATGGCAGTGTAAAGAGTGAAAATCCTAACTATGATCCCGATGCTGCTGTTGATCCCGGCAATCCACATTATAAGGATCCTGACTATTGTAACAGATACTATACTGACTATACGCAGGAGGTGAAGAATTTCTTTACGATGCGTAATATGTGGTGGGGATATTATGAATGGGCCGGGAAACGCTATGTCGGCAAGGAGGACAACTGGTGCTTCGGCTATCAGATGAATGATCCGAATGTGGCGAAATTGCCACCTGCTGAACTGGCAGCTAAACATGACGGACACTTGGAAGAGGCAGCTGTAACGCCTGCCCAGCATCCTATATCTATGGTTGGCAAGAGTTGGCGCAAGTCCACGGGGGAACCACCATTGAATGACAAGGACTTGCCACAACCGACGGAAGTGCCTTGGCTTCATAAGACCGTTGCTAATCCCCAGGGATATGGCATTTATTTCCAGGATCGCTGGAATGATGCCTTGAAGGCTGATCCTGATTTTATCTTCCTGAATGACTGGAATGAATGGACAGCGGGGAAATACACATCTGGTAAGGATCCGTCAGGTAAAGAGAATGGGCCGGTGGACTTTATGGGACGTAAGAATCCTTTCTATTTCGTAGACCAGTATAACTCAGAGTTCAACCGTACGATCGAACCGATGAAAGGTGGATATACGGATAACTATTATATGCAGATGGTTCAGAATATACGCCGGTATAAAGGTGTGCGTCCGATACCTGAATGCAAGGGAATCAGGAAGATGCAGATGGATGGCAGATTTGGCAAGTGGAAGTCGGTGTCTCCTGAATACTTGGATACAAAAGGTGATATTGTGCACCGTAATCATAATGGTTATGGAGGTAACCATTATGTAAATGATTCCGGACGCAATGATATTATCAAGTCTAAAGTAGCAGTGGATGCGAAAAATGTTTATTTCTATGTGGAAACTGCGGACAAGTTATCTCCCTATACAGGGAAGAACTGGATGTTGCTGCTCATAGATGCAGACCACAATTCTGATACGGGATGGTATGGATATGATTATATCGTAAACTATAGAGTCAATGATTCTCATTCCACGACACTGATGAGGTATGATCAGGCAAGCAAGAAATGGAGATTAGTGAAAAATATAGTTTACAGGCAATCTGGATCTCAGATGGAGCTGTCTGTGCCTCGCAGATCTCTGGGATTGAAAGGAGATACATTCTATTTTGATTTCAAGTGGGCGGATCATCCTGCTGACCTGAAGAATCCTATATCATTCTGTATAAACGGAGACACCGCTCCTAACCGCCGATTTAACTATCGTTGTATATGGATAAAATGAGATATTATCATTCTTTTTCATCATGGAAAAGCATTGTGATCCTTATAGGGTTTGCATGTTTTGCGACGATTGATTCTGATGCATCCAGACAATTGAAGGTTGGTGATCTGACCTGTGAGCATCTGATCGATCCTCCTGTCATAGATGTTCTTCATCCTCGTTTGTCCTGGATAGATCAAGTGACATCGGATCGTGTGCGTGGAGAGGAGCAGACAGCTTATCAGATTTGTGTAGCCTCTTCGAAAAAGTTGCTTGAGAAAGGGAAAGCAGATATATGGGATACCGGTAAGGTTTTCTCTGCAAATTCCTATCTGATCCCGTTTGAGGGCAAGTGTTTGAAATCTGGATGTGATTATTGGTGGAGAGTGAAAGTATGGGATTATACGGGTAAGCCTTCTCTATGGAGCAAACCCGGACATTGGGGAATGGGATTACTGTCTTCTTCTGAATGGAAAGCACGGTGGATCGGTGCTCCCTGGGAGGGGGCAGCTCCGCTGTTGCGTAAAGATTTTAAGGTGAAGAGGCATATCGTATCGGCAAAAGTATTTGTCTCTGGATTGGGATACTTTGAACTGTATCTCAACGGTCACCGGGTGGGTAATGACTATCTGGTACCTAACTTTACGGACTATACTTATCGGAAAGATCTGAAAACAGCTGCTTTATCATTAGATGATCATTTTCGTTCTTACAGGGTGATGTATCTGTCTTATCCTGTGACTTCTCTTTTAAAGAAGGGAGAAAATACAATAGGTGTTATACTGGGTAATGGTTTTTATGATTGCCATGGTCATTGGGTCTGTTCTTTCGGACATCCTTGTTTGTTATGTCAGGTTGAACTCACCTATTCTGATGGTCATCGGGAACTTGTCTGTTCTGATGAGACCTGGAAAGCCAGACCTTCTGCCATCGTCATGAACGGAGTGTATGATGGAGAGATCTATGATGCTAATCGCGAGACTCCCGGATGGTCTGCCACATCTTGTGATGACCGTTCGTGGCAGGCTGTGCGGTTGAGTGATCCTCCACTTGGAAAACTGACGGCACAGATGTCACCTTCAGATAAGATTATGGAAAGACTGCATCCTGTCTCTTTGAAGCGACAGTCGGATGGGAGTTACCTGGTGGATTTTGGAAAGGAAATATCCGGTTGGATTCATTTCAGAAATATCAGGGGACGTCAGGGTGACACGCTGAATGTGAAATATATCTGTGAATCTCCGTTAGGTGTTCAGAAATATATATTCAAGGGAGACCGGCCGGTATCTTATGCTCCACGGTTTACATGGTATGTCTTCAGCAAGGCTGTTATTAAGGGCGTTGACCATCTTTCTCCGAAGGATGTGGTTGTAGAAGCTGTAAATACAGATGTAAAACTGACGGCTCAATTTTATACTTCCAATCAACTGTTCAATCGGATCAATGCTATCTGGCAACGTTCCCAGATGGATAATATGCATGGTTGTATTGCCAGTGATTGCCCTCACCGGGAGCGTTCTCCTTATACCGGTGACGGACAGGTATCTTGCGCAATGGTAATGGACAATTTTGATGCGGCAGCCTTCTATCAGAAATGGGTCCGGGATATACGTGATGCTCAGAATACGGAAACCGGTTATGTTCCGAACGGTGCACCCTGGCAACCCGGATGCGGAGGAGGTGTAGCTTGGGGAGCGGCTATGAACATCATACCGTGGGAGTACTATCTGCATTATGGTGACTTGAAAATGCTGGAAGATAATTTCTTTGCAATGAAGGAACAGATGAGATACATGCTCACGTGGCTTACTCCGGATGGCACTATGTGGGAGAAGAAAACAAGTCAGAATGTTACAACACCAAACTATTGGTTGAATCTGGGTGATTGGGCTCCTCCTTTCGGACTTCCGTCTGAGGAACTCGTTCATACGTTCTACCTGTGGCGGTGTGCCACAATTACAGCTAAGGCTGCAAGGGCATTGCACCGTAGTTCTGACGAACAGTATTATTCTGAAATTGCAGAAAAGGTAAGGGATGCTTTCAATAAAAAGTTTTATAAGTCGGATACCCATACTTATGGTGATTTCGGAAGTAACATCTTTGCATTGGTCATGGGTGTGCCGGAAGACCGCTACCAGGCCGTATGTACTACTTTACGTCATGAGATTGCAGACCAGTATAAGGGACACCTTAATACCGGTATGTTCGGAACAAAGTTTTTCTTCAATGCGCTTACCGATAATGGGATGAACGATCTGGCATACGGGGCGATGAACAAAACTGATTTCCCGAGTTATGGCAACTGGATCAGACAAGGGGCTACCACTACCTGGGAACAGTGGAATGGACAAGACTCTCATAACCACCCTATGTTCGGAGGCGGACTCACATGGTTCTCCAGAAAACTTGCCGGGGTGAACGTAGATGAGGAAAATCCAGGATACAAACATTTCTATATCAGGCCTGTTCTTACGGATAGCCTGAGTCATGTCTATTATTCGAACCTTATTCCATACGGTAAGATCGTATCTGAAATTATCCGTGTCCCTGATGGTATCGAGATGAATGTCCGTGTTCCTGTAGGCAGTTTCGCTACAGTTTATCTCCCTTCGGAAGATGAAAAAACTATTTTGGAATCAGGACATACCTTGTCGGAAATTCCTCAGATCCGGGTGAAGGATATTTCAAATGGATATACGGTTTGTGATGTCCGCCAAGGAACTTATCGGTTCCATATAAAAAAGAATCCAATTCATGCAGGAAGTTCTATATCAAAATAAAAAATCTAATGATGAAAAAATATACCAGAATCTTATTGATGTTATTTATGCTGTCCCTTACATCTGCCAAGATCTATGGGAAAGTCAGTATCGTACCGTTACCGGTAAGTGTTGTGGAACACCCAGGTGAATTTAGACTGCACAGGGGGTTGATAATAGGTTACTCAGATAGGTCTCTGTATGATGCAGCTGTATACTTGAGAGGCATATTGTCATCGCCGACAGGTTATACCATGCGGCTGAAGAAGGGACGTGGAGACATCAGTCTTGTATTGCGCAGACCTTCAGGGGCAGATGACGAAAGTTATACCCTGTCTGTGACTGGCAAGAGAATTATTGTGAAAGCTGGAAGTTACAGAGGAGTGATAGACGGTATTTCCTCTTTGCGACAACTTTTGCCGGATGAGATAGAATCTTCGGGTATTGCGCGCAATGTGAAATGGACGATACCGGATGTTGAGATTGCAGATCGTCCTGCTTATCGGTGGAGAGGTCTGATGCTGGATGTCGCCCGGCATTTCTATACTAAGAAGGAAGTGGAACACTTTCTGGACATGATGGCTTTGTATAAGTTTGATAAACTCCACTGGCACCTCACGGACAGCCAGGGCTGGAGAATAGAGATTAAGAAATATCCTCTTCTTACCCGGAACGGTGCCTGGCGTAAACCGATAGATATTGATCAGAACTGCATGAACAGAGTGCGGACTGAGAAAAATCCTGACTTTATCATCCCACCTGGCAGATTCAAGGTCGTCAATGGGGATTCTCTTTATGGAGGATACTATACTCAGAAAGATATCAGGGAAATTGTCAAATATGCGGCAGTACGGGGCATTGATGTGATTCCGGAGATTGATATGCCTGGTCATAGTGATGCTGCGATTGCAAGTTATCCTTATCTCTCCTGTTTCGACAATCCACATTCCGGATCTTCTATCTGTCCGGGGAAAGACTCTACGATGGAGTTCTGCAAGAATGTGTACAAGGAAATCTTTAGTATGTTTCCTTATCACTATGTTCATATCGGAGGAGATGAAGTGGACAAGACCAACTGGAAGAAGTGCTCTTATTGCCAGTCACGTATCAAATCGGAAGGTTTGGCTTCAGAGGAGGAATTGCAATCCTGGTTCGTTCATCAGATGGAACATTTTTTCAATGCCCATGGCAGGCGCTTGATCGGCTGGGATGAGATATTGGAAGGAGGACTGTCTCCGACGGCTACAGTAGACTGGTGGCGCAGTGAATTTGGAGATGTGGTGAAGAAAACGACAGACCATGGCAATGAGGTAATATTGTGTCCTACTTCTTTCTGCTATTTCGACTATTCTCAAGATAACAATACTTTGAAAAGGTTGTATCTCGGGAATATTCTTCCAACCGGACTTTCTGACAGTCAGAAAAAACTCATAAAAGGTATGCAGGCTAATATATGGACCGAACAGATCCCGTCTGAAAAACGTTTGCAGTTTATGGTATTTCCGCGTGCCTTGGCTTTGGCTGAACGCGCATGGACAAAGTCTGACCTGCAGTCGTGGGACAGTTTTTCCGGTCGTCTTCCAGAGCAGTTGAGAAGACTGGACGTGATGAAAGTAAACTATAGGACATTGAATTCTGAAATTAAATAACTTGTTATGAAAGTCTTTCGTAAGTTTTTGTTGCTATTATTACTGTGCTGTTACAGTATATTGTTAAAAGCCCAATCATCAGGAGAGAATAGTGCTCAGATCTCTAAGATCCTTGATGCTATGACTTTGGAAGAAAAAGTTTCTTTATGTGCCGGAAGAAGTGGAGGTCCGAACGGACTTAATGGGGTTCCACGCTTGCATATACCTGCCTTAAGGTTGACGGATGGGCCTCGTGGTCCTAATGCACAAGTCGGAACGACAGCTTTTCCATGCGGCGTGTTATTCGGATCAACATGGAATCCATCAGTTGTACAGAGTGCCGGTAAGGTGATGGGCGAGGAAACCCGGGCACTGGGGTGCAGTATCTTGTTAGGGCCTGGAATAAATATCCTGCGGGATCCTTTAGGTGGCCGTTTCTTTGAATATTACACAGAGGATCCATTTCTGAACAGTGCCATTGCCGTTGCTCAGATAAAGGGTGTTCAGAGCGAAGGTGTTTCGGCCTGTGCCAAGCACTATGTGTGCAATAACAGGGAACAGAATCGTAATTTCTATATGTCTGTTGTTGATGACCGTTCACTGCATGAGATCTATCTGCCAGCTTTCAAAGCTGCTGTCCAGCAGGCTCATGTAGGTGCTATCATGACAGCAGCCAATGGATGCAACTATGATTTTGTGAGTGATAGTCGTAAGATGCTTACGGATATTCTAAAAGACAGATGGGGCTTCAGTGGTCTTGTGATGACGGACTGGCTTCAGACTCGTACTACGGAAAAAGCTGCTTTCGCCGGATTGGATATTTCCATGCCCGGAGGTGATAATTGTGGCTTTGGTACCGTATTGCTGAATGAGGTGAAAAGCGGGAAAATACCAGTTTCGGTAATTGATGATAAAGTACGGCATATTTTATATGTATATAAGATGGTTGGTGCCCTGGATGGGCGTGATATCCGGAAGGGAGCATCTCTGAATACGAAGGAACATCAGAATATCGCCCGTAAGGTTGCGGAACAGGGTATTGTCCTGTTGAAAAATAATAAAAATGAACTGCCTCTGCGAATGAATAAGGTAAAGAATATTCTGGTCACAGGTCCTAATGCTGATAAGCGTTTCTGTCTGTTGGCAATGGGAGGTAGCTCCTGGGTGGAGTCGCCTTATGAGGTAACCCCGTTGAAAGGTATCAGAAATCTTCTGGGTGACAAAAAAGTAACCTATATTTCATCAGATGATTTGGGTGGCTTCCAGGTTATTCCTTCTCAGTCGCTGAAGTCTGATAATGGTCAGAATGGATTTACTGCCCGATATTTTGTGAAAGGCAAGAATGACCCGGTACTGCAACGGATAGACCCTACGGTCAATTTTATGTGGGAGATGAAGTCTCCTGATCCTTCCATTAATGTGAATGATTTCAGAGAGGCACGTTATGATGCACAGGTTATGCCTCCTGTTGATGGGAAGTATACTTTCCGGTTTATTGTTGGAGGGGGATCAGCCTTGGTATATAATAATGAATGGGCAGGAGCACCGATAGCCATTGCTGACCCGGGCAGGGGAAGTGGAACTGTCACTGCAACTGTTGACCTGAAGAAAGGATCGCCTTATCATCTCTGTGTGATCTACAGTAAGGGTACTGGTGATGCAGCTATCCGTATAGAATGGGAGACTCCGAAGTCTCAGGCAACAAAGACTCAAATGAGAAAGATAGAAAAGGCTGCCCGTAAGGCGGATGCCGTTGTCTTTGTAGGGGGAGGTGATTATAGTCTGGATACAGAGGGCCGTGACCGGAAGAGTATGACATTTCCGCAAGTACAGACCTCGTTGATTAATCATTTGTCTAAATATAATAAGCATCTGGATGTCGTACTGGTCAACGGCTCACCATTTGAAATAGGCAGTTGGATCAATCAGGCTGCTAGCGTAGTGGAAGCCTGGTATCCGGGAATGGAAGGTGGTACAGCTATCGCCGAAACCCTGTTTGGGGAAAATAACCCCTCAGGCAGGCTGCCTTTTACCTGGCCGAAGAAACTGGCGGATGTGCCGGCTTTCAAATTGGGTTATCAGGATAATGATCATGTCGTTTACAGTGACAGTCTGATGGTGGGTTACCGCTATTATGACACGAAGAATGTGACCCCCCAGTTTCCTTTTGGTTATGGCCTTTCCTATTCTAAGTTCAACTATGGTCCTTTAACAGTCCGTAGAAATGGTGACCAGATAACGGGGCATTTCAGATTGTCTAATGTCAGTAAGGTTGATGGTGCTGAGGTTGTGCAGGTGTATGTTCATCCGGTAAATCCGTCAGTAAACCGTCCCGTGCATGAACTGAAATATTTTAAGAAAGTATTTGTGGGTGCAGGGAAGGCAACTGATGTGGATTTCACTCTTCCGGCCGGTGCTTTCTCCTACTATGACGTGCATAAAGGCGATTGGAAAGTGGACAGATGCAATTATGAGATCGAAGTAGGAACAAATTCCCGGAATATATTGCGACGTGCTCCTGTGGCATTTTAAGAAAGAAAACAGAATCAGATAAATAATAAAGATTACTTATGAAAAGAGTGTTATTTTCAATTGTGGCTGTCCTTTTTGTTTGCGGTGTTGCACATGCTCAGAAATATAATGAACTTGCCCGGACTCCACCAATGGGCTGGAACAGTTGGAATCATTTCCATAATACGGTTAACGAACAGGATATTAAGGACATGGCTGATGCAATGGTTGCAACAGGACTTCGTGATGCCGGGTATAAGTATGTGAATATTGATGACTATTGGCAGGGGGAACGTGATTCGGAAGGATTTATGAATTGTGATCCTGAAAAGTTTCCTGATGGCATGAAGGCTCTTGCAGATTATGTCCATTCTAAAGGTTTGAAAATTGGTATTTACAGTGATGCCGGTAGTAAAACCGGCGGCGGTTCGAAGTCGGGTAGCCGTGGACATGAATATCAGGATGCTTTGCAATATGCCCGTTGGGGCATCGATTATCTGAAGTATGACTGGAACTTTGCAGGAAACAGAAATAAGGAGGAAGCTTTTTCTCTGATGCGGGATGCCATACGTGCGGCTGGCCGCCCGATGGTATTCAGTGTTAGTGAATCCGGATATGGAAAGCCATGGCTCTTCTGTAAGGATATTTGTCATTTATGGCGTACATCCCATGACATCATACCCAGTTTCAGTAAAGGAGCAGGATGCATACTAAGCATTATTGATGCCAATGAACCATTACGAAAATATGCTGGACCCGGACACTGGAATGATCCTGATATGCTGGAGGTGGGTAATGGTATAACTGAAACACAGGGACGTTCTCACTTTACGATCTGGTGTATGATGGCTGCTCCTCTGATATTAGGCAATGATCTCCGTACAATGAGCAAAGCAACTCTGGCTATTCTGACCAACAAGGATGTCATCGCTGTAGATCAGGATACTTTAGGTGTTCAAGGGTTGAGGTATCGGCAGGATAACGGAGTGGAAGTTTGGTTCAAGCCTTTGTGTGGAGGTGCATGGGCTATGTGCCTGTTTAATCGGACCCAAGGGGCCAAAAAGTATACTGTTGATTGGAAGACAATGGATTTTAAAGATGAGGTGAGTGGATTCTCTACAGGACTTGCTACCAAGGTTTACTATATTAAAAATCTATGGACAGGTAAGATGGTTGGAAAGACAGGTAAAAAACGTACGGTGTATATTCCTGCTGAGGACGTAGTACTCTATAAATTGATTCCAAAGAAATAATATTCGTTGGCGGGATTAGTCTCCAGGGAAAGTTCATTGGAGAAGTCCTGTACATATAGAATCAATTACGCTAACGGAGCATAAATAGAACAATCATGAAGTATATATTCTGGATCTTAATAGGTGGAATGTTTTTGTTAATGCCCGAATCGGTGAAGGCACGAACCTTTCAAGCAAACAGTGATGAGATAAATTCTCCATCTCTGAATAAAAAAAAGAGTCATCGGAAACCGCTCAAGGAGAAATCCGACACAAGAGAGACCATGGACCAATATATTTCGGCATTAATGTCTAAGATGACGATAGATGAAAAAATCGGGCAATTGAATTTATGGGGTCTTGGTGATATCACAAAAGGTCAGATTGGGGCCATTCTCGGTTTAAGAGGAGAAAAATCGATCAAGGAAGTTCAAGAGACGGCCGTTGAGAAGAGTCGATTAGGGATTCCTCTATTATTTGCAGAGAATGTGGTTCACGGTTATCAGACTACCTTTCCTATACCTTTAGGGTTATCATGCAGCTGGGATATCAAGAAAATAGAAGAGTCTGCTCATATCGCAGCTATAGAGGCGAGTGCAGATGGCATCAATTGGACATTTGCTCCGATGGTCGACATTTCTCATGATGCTCGATGGGGACGTGTCGCAGAAGGTTCAGGTGAAGATCCGTATTTGGGATCTCTTATTGCCGAAGCCATGGTTAAAGGTTTTCAAGGGACTTTGTCGTCAGATAGTGACATCTTAGCCTGCGTTAAGCATTTTGCGCTTTATGGAGCGGTCGAATCCGGCCGGGATTATAATACAGTGGATATGAGCAGATACAGGATGTATAATGAATATTTCCCTCCATACAAGGCTGCTGTCGATGCTGGCGCTGGAAGTATCATGACTTCTTTTAATACGATAAACGGTGTACCCTCTACGGCAAATAAATGGCTGCTTACTGATCTGTTGAGAAATCAATGGCATTATCAGGGCTTTGTCACAACTGATTACACTGCTATATCTGAACTGCAACAGCATGGTTTGGCAGGAAACTTGCAGCAGGCGTCTGTTAAGGCACTGGATGCCGGTGTTGATATGGACATGGTATCTGCTGGCTTTTCAGGAACATTGAAGAAATCTTTGCAGGAGGGCAAGATTACAGAAGCACAGATAGATAATGCTTGCCGTTATGTGTTAGAAGCAAAGTATAAATTGGGATTATTCTCTGATCCTTATAAATATTGTAATCCTGTTCGTCTCAAGAAGGATACCTACACTCCGGAACATCTTGCTCTATCCAGAATATTAGCTGATGAGAGTTATGTGCTTCTTAAGAATGAGAATAAATTATTACCTTTATCTCGCAAGGGGACTATTGCTGTGATTGGCCCATTGGCTAATGATAAGCAGATCAATGGTATGTGGAGTATCAACCCTAATTCAGAATGCTCACTTGTCGACGGATTGAAGGATGTTGCCGGCAAAGCGGTCTCTGTATTGTTTGCTCAGGGAGCCAACTTGATGGATGATCGTAGTTATTTTGAAAGAGTGGGAGGGACCTGGGATAATCGCAGTAGTGAAGATCTGCTGGCTGAAGCTCTGAAGGTTGCCGGTAAATCGGATGTTATTATTGCGGCATTAGGTGAATCAGCTAATATGAGCGGGGAGTGTACCAGTCGTTCGCAGATAGGAATCCCCCAGTCACAGGAGAAGTTGTTGAAGGCATTGGTAAAGACTGGTAAACCTGTGGTACTGGTATTGTTTAACGGCCGTCCGCTGGTACTGAATTGGGAGCAAAAAAATGTCCCTGCCATTCTGGATGTATGGTTTGGCGGAAGTGAGGCAGCTAGGGCCGTAGGGGACATCCTGTTTGGAAAAGTCAATCCATCGGGAAAGTTGACGATGTCATTTCCTCAGAATGTAGGTCAGTTGCCTTATTCTTATATGCATGAAAATACGGGCCGTCCGTTAGCGAAAGGAGAATGGTTCCAGAAGTTTCGCAGTGACTATCTGGATGTAAGCAATGATATGCTTTATCCTTTCGGTTACGGATTGAGTTATACTACCTATACCTATGGAAAACCGGAATTGAGTTCTACACAGATGAACAAGGACGGTTCAATTGTTGCAAGTGTCAGGGTGACAAATACCGGGAAATATGACGGTGATGAAATCGTTCAGATGTATTTGCATCAGGAGACAGGCAGCGTAGCTCGTCCGGTAAAGGAGTTGAAAGGTTTTCAGAGGATCCACTTAAAATCAGGAGAGAGCAAACGCGTGGCATTTACGATTACGCCGGATATGCTGAAGTATTATGATACTCAGTTGCAGTATATTGCCGAACCTGGGAAATATGATGTGATGATAGGAACAAATAGTGAAGATCTGCAATCACAATCATTTGAATTTAAATGAAGAAAAAGATATTTATATTTCAAGTAGTCTTGTTCTTTGCAATAGCTCCTGTATATGCTTGGAATGCAACTTCCAGCATTGCCGGCAACATACCCGTTTGTATTCCCTTTAAGGATATCAGGGTTCAAGGAGAATTAAGTACCCGTTTACTGAAAAATTATGATCGTCTTGAAGAATCCAAATATCAACCCGATCATGTCTTTCTTACGGAACAACAATCCGGTGGCTGGCCGGGAGACACTGAAGGTCGTGCTATCTTAGGATTGGTAATGGATGCTCAGGCTACGCACCGTGAACCTCGTTATCTAGATGAAATCATAAGGAGATTGCCTTCGCATCTCAATTCTCTTGGATATATGGGACCGGTCTATAAAGGTATGCTGAATGAACAGCAACTGGCTGGAAACGGTTGGTTACTGAGAGGGCTGTGTGAATATTATAAATGGAAAAAGGATAATCGGGTACTTCCGATGATTCGGTCAATAGCTGTAAATCTTTTTATAAAAGGTGGAAACTGCTATAAGGATTACCCGGTTGATCCTGCATTAAGAAATTCACAATCCGGTGGAGCTTCAGGAAGCATTCAGAGGACTTACCATCAATGGATGCTGTCAACAGATATAGGTTGTGTGTTCATTGGTATGGATGGTGCAATACAGGCTTATGACTTGCTCCGAATACCTGAACTGGGAAAAGTTATAGATGAAATGGTTCATACTTTCTTGTCAATGGACGTGGTTAAGATTAAGGCTCAGACACATGCTACGCTGACTGCTTGCAGGGGACTTATCCGATATGCAGATATTACGGGTAATAGAGAGTATGTCCGTAAAGTTATGGAAATATGGAAACTCTATAAGGCGCATGGGATGACAGAATGTTATGGCAATTACAATTGGTTTGACCGTTATAACACCTGGACGGAGCCTTGCGCGATTGTAGATTCATATATGCTGGCAGTGCAGTTGTGGCAACATACAGGTATCTCTGCATACAGAGATGATGCAGAATTGATTTATTATAATGCCATTGCCCATGCGCAGCGTAGTAATGGCGGTTTCGGTTGTGACAATTGTCCCGGTCTCTCTGCCCATTCTTCAAATCTGAATGTTGTCATAGATGAGGCCTCGTGGTGTTGTACCATGCGGGGAGGAGAGGGATTAGCCAGTGCCACTTGTTATTCTTATTTTACGTGCGGTCATACGGTTTATGTTCCTTTCTATCATGCCTCCGAATCCGTTATCAATCTACCGGGCCATCAGTTTTTATCCATTATCCAGTCTACTGCTTATCCGTTTGGGGATAGGGTGACTTTTGAAATAAAAAATGGTAATGCCGGAAATGTTTATTTAAAACTGGCTTCACCATACTGGATCAAACCGCTTCATATAAAATTGAACGGAAAGGAATGCAGATATAGAATGAGTAATGGGTTTATAGAAGTCTATGTTTCCCTTAAAAAAGGGGATAGATTACAGTTCTCGTTTAAACCGATTGTACATTATGAAAATACGATAAATCAATATAATACGTTAAGAAAACAGTTTAGAGTATTTTATGGACCATTGCTATTGGGTGCTGGGAATAAAGAGAAAATCATGGAGTTGAAGCGTGGCGACAGATTACGGAAGATGAGTGACGGTTCTTTTGAAAAACGGGGAACGGATTTGATCTTATCTCCCATTTATCATTTGCTTGATCCTATGGTATCTATGCAATACAATTCCAAAAGCAAACAGGTCGTTTTTGAATGAATAAAAGTTTTGATATAGAATAATTAATATTTTGAACAGATAGGAATGAAACGATTATTTGTAGTATTAGTAGCAATGGGGTTGTGGTTACCGGGTATGGTGAAAGCCGGAACTATGGCAAGGAAAGTAGTTATAACAACTCAAAGGGAAAAAGAATCGAATCAGAAGATGAATCGGTTTGTCTCACAATTGATGTCAAAGATGACCCTTGATGAAAAAATAGGTCAGTTGAATTTGTCAGGTGCAGGCAATCTGACACCTGGTCAGGTGAAGAATAGTGATGTGGCCAAGAGTGTAAGTACGGGACAAGTAGGAGCCATACTTAGTCTGAGAGGACTGGAGGTGATCAGGGAACTACAGCATGTGGCTGTGAAGAACACACGTCTGGGTATTCCTTTGCTCTTTGGTCTGGATGTGATCCATGGATATGAGACCACCTTTCCTATTCCACTCGCCCTGTCGTGCAGTTGGGATATGGATGGTATAAAGAATGTAGCACGTATATCAGCAGAAGAAGCAAGTTGCGAAGGTATCTGCTGGACATTCAGTCCGATGGTAGATATCTGTCATGATGTACGTTGGGGACGGATTGCCGAAGGTGCCGGGGAAGACCCGTATCTGGGTTCTGCCATAGCTACGGCCATGGTCCAGGGATATCAGGAAGATTTGTCGTCCAATTCTGATATAATGGCTTGCATTAAGCATTTTGCACTGTATGGGGCGGTTGAGGCAGGCCGGGATTATAATACCGTCGATATGAGCAAGTATCGGATGTATAATGAATATTTTCCTCCTTATAAGGCAGCAGTGGAAGCGGGAGCAGGAAGTGTGATGACCTCTTTCAATACGGTTAACGGGATTCCTTCAACGGCGAACAAATGGTTACTTACTGATGTCTTACGGAATCAGTGGCATTTTAACGGTTTTGTTGTGACTGATGCTACAGCCATAGCTGAACTCAGAAACCATGGACTGGGTGATTTGCAACAGGTATCTGCTAAGGCCTTGACTGCCGGTGTGGATATGGATATGGGTGCAGGTGGATTTGTGGGTACATTGAAGAAATCTCTGTCGGAAGGAAAAGTAACCGAAACAGAAGTCGACAATGCTTGCCGATATATTCTGGAAGCAAAATATAAATTGGGACTATTTGCCAATCCATATAAATTCTGTAATGCAAAGCGTGCGAAGAAAGAAGAACGCACTGCCGGCCATCTTGCTGAGGCCAGGAAAATGGCAAGTGAGAGTTTCGTGTTGTTAAAGAATGAAAATCATCTGTTGCCATTACACAGGGGTGGTACCGTAGCTGTGGTTGGTCCTTTGGCTGAAGCTCAAAACAATATGAATGGTACATGGAGTGTAAATTCTAATTCTGAATGTTCTCTAGTGACTGGATTGAAAGAAGTTGCCGGGAGCAAAGTCCGTGTACTATATGCCAAGGGATGTAATCTGGAATATGACCATGCCAAGCAGGATCGTGAGACAATGGGAAGTCCTCTTGTGTGGGACAACCGCAGTAATGAAGAGATGACGGATGAAGCTGTAAAGGTGGCAAATCAGGCTGATGTGGTAGTTGCGGCGTTAGGCGAGGCTGCCAGTATGAGTGGTGAGTGCGCCAGTCGTTCACAGATAGATATACCGGAATGTCAGGAGGACTTGTTGAAGGCTTTGGTAAAGACTGGTAAACCGGTGGTGCTGGTATTGTTCAATGGCCGCCCCTTGTTACTAAACTGGGAGAAAGCAAATGTCCCGGCTATCTTGGATGTCTGGTTTGGCGGCAGTGAAGCGGCAAGGGCAATCGGAGATGTCCTGTTCGGTGATGTGAATCCGTCGGGGAAGTTGACGGTATCTTTCCCTCAGAATGTAGGACAGTTACCTTACACTTACAGCCACGAGAACACTGGTCGTCCGTTGCAGGAAGGTCAATGGTTCCGCAAGTTCTGCAGCGATTATCTGGATGTGAGCAATGATATGCTTTATCCATTTGGCTATGGATTGAGCTATACTACATATACTTACAGTAACCTTACTTTGAGTGCCGGAAAAATGGATCGGAACGGTTCGATACAGGTAAGTGTGAAAGTGACTAATACGGGTGACCGTGACGGATGTGAGATTGTCCAGATGTATTTGCATCAGTTGGTTGGCAGTGTGGCACGTCCTGTCAAGGAATTGAAAGGCTTTCAGCGTGTTCCCCTGAAAGCTGGTGAGAGCAAGCGCGTTGTATTTACGATTACTCCGGATATGCTCAGGTATTATAATAATGATTTACAGTCAGTATTGGAGTCCGGGAAGTATGATGTGATGATCGGACCGAATAGCGAAGACTTGCAGTCTTGTTCATTTACGTTGGAGTAGCGGAAAAAGAGACCTTAAATTGTCGTAAAATAAAGCCCCCCGAAAGTCTGACAATAGACTTTCGGGGGGCTTTTATAAAGATACAGCCTCATAATATCAGAGGCCGTATTCAAGTCACCATCCTGAGTTCTGTGTGAGGATATAGCCACGGCTTTTATAGAGTGTAATCTGATCTTCCGGGATAGGATAAAGATAATCCTTGACTGCGGCGACACGCATCAGATTCAGGTCTGTTATCGGTTTGATGTAGCCTGCGTTTCCATCACGGTCAAGTTTAATCCTTGACAGTTGGCCAACGGTAATAGTACTGCCCGGATGTTTCGAATTGTACCAAGTTACATACTTGTCTTTGTCAAGCCATGCTCCCATATTCAATTTCGGGTTCTTTATCATGTCTGCATATTGCAGTTTTCCCCATCGTCGTATATCATAAAAACGTATACCGGAGTAGGGTAGCTCATCACGACGTTCACGGCGGATCTCCCAAAGGATAGAAGGAACATCAGTGTCCCTGTCAGGATCATTGATAGATATACCATTAACTTGTAGATTGTTTCCCGCAAGTGTTACATGAGGCATATTCGTACTTGGACGGTCTCGCAAAACATTGATAGTCTTGTCAAAGTCCTGTTGGGTCAGAGTGTAATCTCCCAAGGAAGATAATTCTGCAACAGTTTCTATGTAATTCATTAATACTTCATCATAGCGCATAATAGGTGCATCTGTAATGCATGTAGAACTCTGCCCGCCTGCTTTGTCTTTTAAGGATTCGTTGACAAAGAGATGGCTGAAGTAACCGGATGTTGCGTAGATATCGGCGATGCCGTTTAGTTTCAGGCCTGTCGTATCTATATTGGCATAGAGGCGTGGATCTCTGTTGGTCATCTCGTCCTTGAACCATTTATCTCCTTTGTACATAGTGTTTTCACTCTGGTGAATAGGAAGCCCATTTTTGGAAAGATAGCTGTCAACGAATGATTTTGATGGACTGTTAACTTCTGCCAGGGTATTCTGGAAAGACATCAGACTGTGAGTAACAACACCTTCTTTATAAGAACGATAGAGTATGATTTCAGGATTGCCCTCAAGGTTTTCAGAAGTTGTCAGGTCAAGGAAGTTATCACATAGATGATACCTGCCACTATTCATTACGTCTTCAGCAAAATTTTTTGCTGCTTCAAGATACTTCTTGGCATATTCTGTATTATGCTCGTGGTATTTCTCCCATGTACCTTCAAAAAGCATCAGACGTGAACCATAGGCATCGGCTACATCACGATTGACAGTGAGGCCTGCTTCACCATCACTGACACGGATGTTATTTGAAGCAAAGTTGAGATCATCCAGTACTTTGTCCATAACATCGGAACGTTTATCCCGGGTACGATAAAGGCTTGTATAGTCTTTGTTGTCAAGTGCTTCCTCATAATAAGGAACATCACCATAGAGATTAACGAGTTGGCTGTATTCCAAAGCACGGAAGAAACGGATAACACCCATCCAGTGGTTCTTTGCTTCGTCATCCAAATTGGAAGATTTTACCCGGTTAAGCATAACGTTAATGTGACGGACCAGAGTAAAGTCCCAGTTGGATCCACTTGCAGAGGCCGGAGCTACTTTTGTAAAGAAGGTTGCTGCTTCTTGTGCGTTGTCATCATTCCAGTCAGCTACATTGGTCTCTGAATAATAATCCGATCGGCTCCAACCTTTATTGTAACCGACAAAGAAGTTGGTGTAGATATCCAATACTGCCGTACGGATGTTGTCCTCACTGTTCCAGAAGTCTGGTGTGTCCGTAATTTTATCTTTGGGATTACAAGTGAGAAAGTCGTTACATGATATCAGTGTGCATATAGTGATGATCAGGGTGATTCCTAAATTTATCTTTTTCATATCATTTACCATTTAATGTTAGAATATAACTTGTAAACCGAATGATAAAGTTCTGGAGTAAGGATAACCTCTGCCAAAGGACCATGTGCCAATTCCAGAACCAACTTTATAATCTGTTGTCTCAGGGTCAACGGGTATCTTCATGTGGTCAAATTCAAAAAGATTTTCTCCGCTGAAGTAGATACGTACACTTTGCATATAAATGCGTTTGGTGATAGATACGGGCAGAGTATAGCCTACTGTGATATTCTTGCAACGTAGATAAGCCATGTGGCAGAGATAACGTGACTGACATAGAAAGTTCATTCCGTTACTGTTCCATGCATTGTTGGAAGGTCGTGGATAAAAAGCGTTGGTATTATCAGGTGTCCAGTAATCCATTTGATGTTGGAAAACAGATTCTGCATAGCCTGAACCACCGCCAGGAATGCCCACGCTACCATATGCCCAATAGTCATGTTTGCCTACTCCCTGAAAGAATGTACTGAAGTCAAATTCTTTCCAAGTAGCTCCAAGTGTGAAACTGTATTCATAGTTAGGTAGAGAATTGCCGATTACTTTCAAATCGCCATGATCTTCAACAGTGTTCTTCCCGTAGGTAATCTTTCCGTCACCATTGAGATCCTTGTATTTTACGTCACCCGGGCCAAATTTAAAGTTACCGGTTTCAAAAAGTGACTGTGAAGGAATACCGGCTTTAAGTGAGCCGTCAGAATTGAAATCATCTGTTTGGAAAAGGCGGTCCGTTTCGTAACCCCATATTTCACCTAACCGTTTGCCTTCATAGTAACCGTAGATGTTACGGTCTTCCTTGTTATATTTCGTGATTTTCTCTACAATGTGAGATAAGTTGGCACTGGCCTTTATAGCGAAGTCCTTTGTAAACTGGTGGTGATAGTCTATACCGACTTCATAACCGTCGCCAGTCAGTTCCCCATAGTTTTGCATGGGCACGGAAGCTCCGAATGTGACAGGAAGTTGCTCGCCGGGAGTATGCATGTCAGAGGTCAGACGGTGATAGTAGTCAAATGTGTACATTAGGTCATCATTGAAAAGTCCAGCATCAACTCCGATATCGAAGGTCGTAACGCGTTCCCATGTCAGGTTTGGCGAGATGACAGTCGGAGCTTCAAGGGAATTTAATTCCTGTCCTCCTTCTACCCATCCGGACTTTTCGGAAGCCATTGTTGAGATGAATGAATTGGCTGCTACATCCTGATTGCCGATAGTCCCCCAGGAGGTACGTAGCTTCAGATAGGAGAGAGTTGGTTTTGCCCATTCCATAAATTTTTCTTCAGAAGCTCTCCATCCTGCTGAAACAGATGGGAAGAAAGCCCATTTCTTTCCATCTGGGAAACGTGAAGAACCATCATAACGGAAGTTTAATTCCAAAAGATATTTCTGTATGTAGTCGTAGTTGATACGTCCGAAAAAACCGGCTGCAGAAAAGTCATTATGGAAACTGTAGGAGCCATTGTAGGAATATTGATCGCCTGTGGCGAGAGCTATCTCGGGCAGATCGTCACTGATTAATCCTGTACGCTCTGAATATTGGGAAAAAGCATCACGTTTCTCTGCATCAAGTCCTGACATGAACTTAAAATCATGCTTCTTGGCAAGATTCAGATTGTATGTAGCATAGAGTTTGATGATGTTCTGCAGAGTATAGCCACTGGTCTGGACAACATGGTCGTGAGAGCTGCTGTACAAACTTGTATAGTTGCTGAACGGCGCAGAAGAGAACATATCATATCCCATAACCTTACCGCCATTGCGTTTCTGATAATCATTCGTGTAGCCGAAGGTGTAATCAAAGTTGATGGACAGGTTCTTGACGGGGTCAATTTCGGTACCTAAGTTATCAAGTATGTAAGTTGAAGTGAGTTTCTCTCGGTTGCCGTTGCTGATTTCTGTTACGGCTGACCGGAAAGGTTTCCCCTGATAGGTCGTATAGGGATACCAGCGTGGCCAGCGAAGTAGATAAAACCAAGTATCGTATTGACCGGAAGTAAACTTGTATGGCTGACTGTGATCATCACGGGTGAAGAGGATATTGGTGCGAACTTTCCACCAGTCACAGATGTTAGTCGTGATATTACTATGTAAAGTGTAACGGTTATATTGATCAGTATTGATTTTCATGATTCCTTTTTGTGTCAGGTAGCTCATACTGATGTTGTAGGTGGTCTTTTTACTTCCACCGGTAATGGAGATGTTATGATTCTGCTGGGGGGTCCATTTACGGGTGAACTGTTTGATAGGATCGAAAGACCGATAGAAATAGGTCTTGCCATTAACGATCTCAAAGTCACGTCCTTCTTGCAATTCTCCTAATTCGCTTTGAGACATCTTGCCATATTTCTGGTCCCATTCTGCAATCTTCTTGACTGCATATTCGTCAATGGTGTAGCCGATAGGATTTGCCTGGGCAACTCCTAACCTCTGCATCACAGTCCATATAAAATTGGCATTGTCTACTGTGGAAGCAAGTTTTGGAATTTTAGTCGGTGTATTCCATGCAAAGTTGTTAGAGTAGGAAACTCTTGTCTTTTCGTTTTTGGAGCCTTGTTTTGTGGTAATCAGAATGACTCCCCATGCAGCACGAGTTCCATAGATAGAAGACGAGGCTGCATCTTTCAATACAGAGATGGTGGCAATGTCATCCGGGTTGACAAGGTTGAGGTCAGGTACTTCCACGTTATCTACAAGGATAAGAGGTGATGTTCCACCTGTTGCACTTAGAGAACCTATAGATCCCCTAAGACGAATGGTAGACTCTGTGCCGATGCCACCGGTCAGATTTGTGATGGTCAGTCCAGGGGTCACACCTTGCAAGGCTTTGGCTACATCGGTAATAGGACGGCTGGCAATAGCTTCATCTACATTAACGTTGGCGACAGCTCCGGTCAGGTTGGCTTTCTTCTGGGTGCCGTAGCCTACGACGACGACATCAGAAAGTGTTCCGACATCTTCTGCAAGGGTTACCTTCATACCATGAGAGGCTTTCGCTTCTACAGTTTTGTAACCGATGTAGGAAATAACTAGTGTATTTCCTTCTTGTGTGTTTAATGTGAAGTGGCCGCTAATATCGGTTACCGTTCCGATACCTTTGGCTCCTTTTACTGCTATGGTGGCACCGATGACAGGCTGTCCCTGTCTGTCAAGTATTGTACCTGTAATAGTAGCTTGTTGTTGTGTAATCAATGTTGACAACGAAGTACCGGTTCTTGAAGCAGCACTTATTGCCGATGGTGTCATGCTTATACAAGCAACCATTAAAAAAACGATAAAAGAATGTCTTTTTTCCATATATTTGTGTTATAAAAATTAGGTTTCTGTGTTTCTTGTAAGCTCTTAATTGTGAGTTTTGCCACCATTTATCTCTTTAGGTTATGAGGAGTTACAAAATACAGCGGCTGGTATTCTTAAATTTACAGTAAAATTAACGCTTTTTTAATTATTACATGTATGTTTTGAGTTATAATACATTATGGTAGCTTCTCAAATAGAAGATTCCTTGAAAATACAAGTTTGCAATATTCTTCTCTTTTGCAGATGTTCTTGTTGGAAACACAAATGATGTTGTTGATAAAAATCTCTCTTAAATTCTCAAATCTTGTCTTGCGTATAATTATGTCACTTTTCTTCATCTTTTACTTATTAATTCATTCCTTTAATATCCTGTTTTTCTTTTTGATATTATAATGATAATTTATATGACAAAATGATATTTAATTATACAAATATATATCTTTATAATTAAATATATGATATTATTCATACTTTTTGATTATTTAATTTTTCTATTGCTTCCATATTGTTTTAAATGGATATGCTTTTAATTTAAGAATGTTGTTAAATACGTTAAATAATAATCAAATACTAATATAATTACTAAATGATCATTATGTTTTGATTTTATTTATTGTAGGATCCTTAAAATATGTAACTTTGCAATGAGATGACCGCAGACTTTATTCTGGTATCAGATAAGGTGGCTTTTTATGGTTTCTGTATAATACTCTATTTTAAATTTTAATGTTTTTGCAGGTATGAAGAATATCGTATTTGATTCGTTTAGTTTGTTTAAGGCTGGTCCTAAATAATAAGCATAAAACTAAGTGAAAAGCACAAGCGTATTATATTATAAATTTTTACTACCTTTGTATCAGATCTAAATCGAATAGAAATGAAAAATCAGTTCCTTGTTTTATGTTTCTTTTTTTTAACAGTGACTACGTGTATAGCACAATGTCCAAAAAAGGATAGGGTGATAAACGGAGATGAACAGACTTCTGCTTATTTTCCGATGCTTAGAAACCGGCGGATAGCTCTTTTCTCCAACCGCACAGGTATGGTCAAGAATAAACACATTCTTGATATCCTGACCGAAAATCATTTCAAGGTGACTTGTATCCTTTCTCCGGAACATGGTTTTCGTGGTAATGCTGATGCGGGAGAGACCGTAGGCAACAGTGTGGATGAGGCAACAGGCGTTCCTATCCGTTCTCTGTATAACAGTGGCGATAGTACAAGTTTGGGAGAATACCTTCAAGGGCATGTTGATATATTGGTCGTAGATATTCAGGATGTAGGTCTTCGATTCTACACCTATTATATAAGTATGTGCAAACTGATGAACGTCTGCGCTGGACTGAAAATACCGGTTCTCATTCTTGATCGAGCCAATCCTAATGGTTTTTATGTTGATGGCCCGGTACTCGATATGAAGTATAGATCGGGTGTTGGTGTTCTTCCTATTCCTGTTGTCTATGGGATGACTTTGGGAGAACTGGCACAGATGATTAATGGTGAGGGCTGGTTGAAAGATAAACGTATCTGTCCGCTTAAGGTTATCACGTGCAAGAATTATACCCATCAGACAAAATATCGCCTTTCTGTTGCACCATCACCCAATCTGCCGGATATGAAATCGGTCTATCTTTATCCTTCAATGTGCTATTTTGAGGGAACCGTCGTCAGTCTGGGACGCGGCACAGATCTCCCTTTTCAAGTTTATGGGCATCCGGCTATGAAGGGTTGTACCTTTAGTTTTACTCCCCGCAGCAAGATAGGAGCAAAGAACCCTCCTTTGCTCAATCAGAAGTGCTATGGTGTAGACTTGAGCCATAAGTCCGATTCGGAGATATGTAAAAAGGGACTTGATCTGAGTTATGTTATTGATGCTTACCACAGACTTGGGATAGGAGATAGGTTCTTTACCCCTTTCTTCGAGAAACTAATCGGTGTGGGCTATGTCCGAAAGATGATAGAATCAGGAAAGACTGCAGGTGAGATCAGGGCATGCTGGAAAAGCGATGTGGAAAAATTCAAGAAACAACGTGCTAAGTACTTGTTATATGATGACAAATGAGGAAGGTCAGACTGTTTGTTATCCGCTGACGAATATTTATTTTAAAATCAATATCTCACATTTGTTTTCGTTCAACATCGGAAATAGAAAACCATCTCATACGTTTAATATTTAATCTAAAGATATGTCTCCTTCCATTATTCTTATTACAGTTATAGCTTATATTGTCGTTCTTTTCACTATTTCCTATTTTGCAGGACATAAGGCCGATAATGCCGGTTTCTTTACCGGTAATCGTCAGTCGAAATGGTATATGGTGGCTTTTGCCATGATTGGCGCAAGTATCTCCGGGGTCACATTTGTATCTGTTCCGGGGATGGTAGCTGTGAGTGGATTCGGTTACTTGCAACTCGTGATGGGCTTCATTGTGGGACAGTTGATTATTGCTTTCGTGTTGACACCTCTGTTTTATCGGATGCATCTCACATCCATCTATCAATATCTGAGTGATCGTTTTGGCATGGCATCCTATCATACTGGGGCATGGTTCTTTTTCGTTTCCAAGATGTTGGGAGCAGCAGTCCGCTTGTTCCTCGTCTGTATTACCTTGCAGTTGCTTGCTTTCGGTCCTTTGGGTATTCCTTTTTGGGTAAATGTTGTGCTGTCAGTAGGTCTGGTCTGGCTCTATACCTTCCGGGGTGGTGTGAAGTCTATTATCTGGACAGATTCACTCAAAACACTTTGTCTGATTGTTTCTGTAGGGCTTTGTATCTATTTCATAGCCCATGATATGAACTTCTCTTTCGGTGGAATAATAAAGTCTGTTGCCAACAGTTCTTTCAGTAAGATATTTTTCTTTAATGATGTCAATGACAAGGAATATTTCTTCAAACAGTTTTTTGCCGGTATTTTTACGATGGTGGCAATGAACGGACTTGACCAGGATATGATGCAGCGCAATTTGAGTTGCCGTAACTATCATGAATCTCAGAAAAATATGATAATCAGTATACTGTTGCAGTTTGTCGTGATAGCAACATTCCTGATACTCGGCGTGTTGCTTTATATTTTTGCAGCAGCTCACGGTATTACTGCTACCGGTGACAAGATTTTCCCGGTGATTGCAACAGGAGGTTATCTTCCTGTCATTGTCGGCGTTCTCTTTATCATCGGTTTTGTAGCTTCTGCCTATAATGCCGCTGGTTCCGCCCTGACGGCACTGACTACTTCTTTTACAGTTGATATTCTCGGAATCAAGGACAAGAGTGAAAAGCAGGTCTCCCATATTCGGGGCAGGGTACATCTGGGTATGGCCTTGTTGATGGTGCTTACTATCATCATCTTCAATATACTGAATAATACCAGTGTCATTGATGCCGTCTACATTTTAGCAAGTTATACATACGGCCCGATCCTGGGTATGTTTGCTTTTGGCATCATCGTCAAGAGACCTGTCCGTGATAAACTTGTCCCTTTTGCTGCGTTGGCAGCTCCTTGTCTCTGCCTTATTCTGGACATGAATTCGGAACGGTGGTTCAATGGTTACCATTTCAGTTATGAGATTCTTATCTTCAATGCCTTGTTTACATTCATTGGTATGTGTTTTCTTATAAAAGGGAAAAATGATAAAGATGAAAAAGCAATTTAAAAAGAGGAAATGAAATATGGTACACTTACGTTTTATTTTATTATCACTATTTGCTGTAATTTGTGTGGATGCTTTGCCACAGTCTTTACAAAGGGTGGCACCCGGTGAGGTCGGGCTGGATGCAAAACAATTGTCGTATGTAGACCCTGTGATTGAAGGAGCGATCAAGGAAGGCCGTGCACCCGGAGCCGTCCTGGCGATTGTCCGTCATGGAAAAATGGCTTTTCTTAAAGCTTATGGTAACCGGCAGGTGTATCCTTTCCGTCAGCCGATGACGACGAATACGGTTTTTGACATGGCTTCGTGTAGCAAGAGTATGTCTACTGCTGTATGTGTGATGGTTCTTATGGAAAGAGGACTGCTGCGCCCTTCTGATCCGGTGAATGAATATATCCCCGGTTTCCAGAGTTGGCGTAACGGTAAGGATAGTGTCACTATCCGCATTGTCGATTTGCTTACTCATACTTCTGGATTGCCTCCTTATGCTCCTGTTCAGGAACTGAAAGAAAAATACGGA